>NZ_JBEPDN010000002.1:0-617722 GCF_040300365.1 Streptomyces sp. NPDC000404
GGGCCCGGGCGCGACGCGGTCGGGAGTGCACCATCGGGTTCGGCGCCCGGGCCCGGCCGGGCGTGTGGGGCCCCCCACCGGCACCGGGCGGGGCCGCCGCGCGCCCCCCCGGCCCGGATCAGGTCACCAGATCTCGTTGACCCACTCGGGGTGGTCGATGAACGGGTTCCTGTTGTGCTGGTACTTGTCGAAGATCACCTGATTGCGGTGCTGCTCGAAGGCGTCGGGCGGGTCGGCCTTGCTCCACGCCTTGAGGACGGAGATCTTCCCGATGTTGGGCGCCGATCCGTTGTCGACCTTGTCGTTGGGCTCCAGGTCGGGGAAGCCGTCGTCGCCGTCGTAGCGCACGGCCATGTAGAGGATCATGCGGGCGACGTCGCCCTTGACCGCGTCGCGGGGCTCGAAGGAGTCGTTGTCGGTGAAGCTGCCGGGCGCCTCGGGGACCGGGGAGCCGCCGTTGTCGAAGTCCTTGTTGCCGCGGTCGCTGTTGACCGAGACGTCCTCGGGCCGCAGGTGGTGCAGGTCGGTGCCGGGGCCGGTGGAGGTACCGAAGTCACCGTGGGACTTGGCCCAGACGTGCTCGCGGTTCCAGTCGTCCGGGTTCCCGCCGTTGGCGTCCTTGCTCTGGGAGCGGCCGGAGTAGAGGAGGATGACGTTGGACTTGTTGTCCGGATCCTCGTCGGTGTCCTTGAGGGCGTCCCAGACCTGGCTGTAGCTGAGCTTGCCGGTCTGGGTGGACTTGATGATCTGGTGCAGGCTGGACTTCAGCTCCTGCCCGGTCTTGCCGATGGCGTCCTTGTAGTAGGTGTCGTCGTAGGCGGTGTGCGTCGCCGCGGATGCCGGGCCGCCGGATATTCGGGCGGCGGCCGCCTGGTGGGGGGCGGCGGGGGTCGCCGTCGCGGTGGCCGGGAGCTGGGTGGCCAGGGCGGCGGACGCGGCCACGGCGGCCACGGCGAGCGCGGTACGGCGGCGACCTCTACGGGTCGCGCGGGTGATGTCCACGAAGGTGTCCTCTCCCCGAATGGTGGTACCGGGCCGCCAGTTGTGGGGGTGCGGCCGATACCGGCCGTTGGGTGTACGGCCGGTGGGCAGCCTTCCACCGCAACAAATCCCACAGTGTGAACACCAGGGGGGAGTTGTGTGCGCAGACCGTGAAGCCCGGGCCATTCATGCCGGACGGCCCCGATTGTCGGACGGCCGCGCCGCAGGTTCCGCGCCACCGGGCGGCCGCCGTCCGGGCCCGGCGGCCGCCCGACGACCGGTCAGGCGCGCCGCAGCCCCGGCAGTGCGCGCAGTTCGCCGATGCGCAGCAGCCGGGCCAGCGCCCAGAAGGCCGCCGCCATGGTGAGGCCGCCGGCCGGCAGGGTCAGGGCGGGCGCCCCGGTGCCGACGATGCCGGTGGCGGCGAGGTGGCCGAGGAGGGCGGCTGCCGCCGCGGCGGCGGCCAGCTTCCCGTAGCTGCGGCACAGCCGCCGCCCGTCGAGCCTGCCGTGCAGCCGGCGGCGCAGCCGGACGGCGGTGAGCAGCAGTCCGGCGGCGTAGGCGACGGCGTACGCGGCGGCCATGCCGGTCACCGCCCAGCGCGGCGGGAGCAGCAGATGGCAGCCGACGGCGAGGGCGATGTTGACGGCGGCGATCTGCGCCGCGGTCCAGAACGGCGTACGGGTGTCCTCGAACGCGTAGAAGCCGCGGAGCAGCAGGTACTGCGCGGAGAACGGGATCAGGCCGAGGCCCAGCGCCTGGAGCATGTGGCCCGCCGGGGCGGCGGAGGCGGCGTCGACCGCGCCGTGGGCGAAGAGGAGCTGGGCGGTCTGCGGGCCGAAGGCGAGGAAGAAGAATCCGGCCGGGACGATGACGACGCCGCTGGCGCGCAGCGCGCGGGAGAGGTCGCCGCGCAGATCGTCCAGGCGGTGTTCGGCCACCGCGCGGCTCATCCGCGGCAGCAGCGCGGTGACGAGCGAGACGGTGACGAGGGACTGCGGCAGCATCCAGATCGTCTGGGCGTAGGAGTACGCGGTGAACCCGACCCCGGCGGTGGGCAACTGCCGGTCCGCGGCGCCCGCGAGGTGGGTGACGACGGTCATGGCGGCTAAGGGTTGCCCCGTAGTCTCTGGTGGGTCAGCGCGCGGCGTCAGATGCGGTGCATCGCAAGGCGGAGGGACGTCCGGATACTGGGTGTATCCGGGCGTTCCGACAACGCGGCGAGGTGCCGTAGCTGGCGTCGCGCGCCCGCCAGGGACTACGGGGCAACCCTTAGGTTGGCCAGTACCAGCAGCAGGGTCCAGCGGGCGGCGGTCAGGCTCTTGCGGAGTCCGGCGCCGCGCCAGTCGAAGCGGGGCCGGAAGCGGAAGCCGGACGCCCGGACGAACGGGATGAGGGCCACGGCCTGGACGACGATGCCCGCGGTGGTGCCGATGCCGAGCAGCCGCACCTGGCCCGCGGTGATGTCGGCGACCTCGCGGGGGCCGGTGAGCAGGGCGATGTAGAGGCCGAACACCGCGATGAGGACGACGTTGTTGAGGACCGGCGTCCACATCGCGGGTTTCGCCGCGGCGTGGCGGCGGCGGGCGGCGGGCGGCGCCTTCGCCGGGGCTGCGCCGTCGGCGGGCGGTATCCGCAGCGGCAGGGTGTCGTCGGGGTTCTCCTGGGTCATGGGCGTCAACCTAGGGCGGACGGCCACCTGCCGGGGCGGATCCGGCCCGTACGGGCACCATCGCCGTCCGTCCGGTCTGCGTGGCCGGGCGGGGCGGTCGCCGTCCGGCCGGTCTGCGGGCCCGGGCCCGGCGGCCGACCATCGAGGTATGGCGGATTCCACGGGCCCCGGCTCCTCGGGCGGTGCGCCGCCGGTGATCGCGCCGATGCTGGCGGTGCCGGGGCCGCTGCCCGTACCGGACGACGGCTGGGCGTTCGAGGTCAAGTGGGACGGTGTGCGGTGCATCGTGGCGGTGTGGGCCGACGGGACCGTACGGCCGGTGTCGCGGGCCGGGAACGATCTGACGGCGGCCTACCCCGAACTGCTGGTCCCGGCGGACGGCGCGCGCGGGCACACGCTCGTCCTCGACGGTGAGGTGGTGGCCCCGGACGCGGCGGGGCGGCCGGACTTCGGGCGGTTGCAGCACCGGATGGGCGTGAGCGATGCGCGGCGGGCGGCCCGGCTGGCGCGCGAGACGCCCGTACAGCTGGTCCTCTTCGATCTGCTGCACCTCGACGGCAGGTCGCTGCTGGCGCAGCCGTACCGGGAGCGGCGCCGGGTGCTGACCGGCCTGGAGCTGTCCGCGCCGGCCTGGTCGGTGCCGGCGGCGCTGCCCGGGCACTCGGCTCAGGCGTGGGAGGCGGTGGTGCGGGCGGAGCTGGAGGGCGTGGTCGCCAAGCGGCTGGATTCCCCGTACGCGCCCGGGGCGCGGTCGGCGTACTGGCGCAAGACGAAGCGGGTGGAGACGCTGGATGTGGTCATCGGCGGCTGGACGCCGGGGCTCGGCGGGCTGCGGGGGCTGCCGGGGGCGGTGCTGGTCGGAACCGATGCGCCCGAGGGGCTGCGGTTCGCCGGGGCGGTGGGGTCGGGGCTGTCGCTGCGGGAGCGGCGGGAGCTGGCCGGGTATCTGGAGGTGCTCGCCCGTAGCGATCCGCCGTTCGCGGGGCCGGTCGGGGTGGCGGATGCCCGCTGGGTCGAGCCGCGGCTGATCGCGGAGGTCACGGCGTCGTCGTGGACGGCGGCCGGGCGGCTGCGGCATCCGGTGTGGCGGCGGCTGCGGCCGGATCTGACGCGGTTGGGGTGAGGGCGGGCGGGTCAGGCGGTACGGGGCAGCGGACGGGCGCGGTGGGGGTTGAGCAGCGGGGCGAAGAGGTCGCCGTGGCGGGCGCGGCGTCCGGCGATCTCGCCGAAGAGGAAGGTGAGTTGGTCCGGGTCGGTGCAGGTGGCGACCTCGTCCCAGGTGACTGGTGTGGAGACGGTGGGCAGGGCGCGGGCCCGCAGGGTGTAGGCGCAGGCGGTGGTCTTGGCGGCGGCGTTCTGCGAGTAGTCGAGGAAGACCTTGCCGGGGCGCAGGTCCTTGCGCATCCTGGCGGTGACCAGGTCCGGGAAGGCCGCGGCGGCCTCGACGGCCAGGGCGCGGGCGTAGGCGGTGGCGTCGTCGGACGGGACGGGTTCGACGGGGGCGAGCAGGTGCAGCCCCTTGGAGCCGCTGGTCTTGACGCAGGCGTGGAGCCCGTCGGCGGCCAGCCGGTCGCGCAGCCACAGGGCGACGGCGCAGCATTCGACGAGGGTGGCGGGGGCGCCCGGGTCGAGGTCGAGGACGAGGCGGTCGGCGATGCCGGGGGTGTCGCGGGTCCACTGGGGTGCGTGCAGTTCGACGACGAGGTTGGCGGCCCACACCAGCGAGGCGAGGTCCTGGAGCAGCACCTGCCGGCGGGAGGCCGCGGAGCGGGACGGGACCTCGCAGGTCTTCACCCAGGCGGGGGTACCGGGCGGCACGTTCTTGGTGAAGAAACGCTCGCCGCCGGGCCCGTCGGGGTAGCGCAGGAAGGAGACCGGCCGGTCGTGGAGGTGCGCGAGGAGGGCGCCCGCCGTGGTGGTGACGTAGTGCAGCACCTCGCCCTTCGTGGTGCCGGTCTCCGGATAGAGGACCTTGTCGAGGCGGGTGAGCGGGAGGCGCCGCCCCTCCACGACGGTTATCGGCGACATACGATGAGAATCCCACACAAGGGATGAATGATGCGATCTGTATGGAATGGCGCCATTTCGTTCGGCCTGGTCAGCATCCCCGTGAAGACCTACAGCGCGACGGACCGCAGCACCTCGGTGTCCTTCGTCCGCATCCACGAGAAGGACGGCGGGCGCATCCAGTACCGCAAGGTCTGCGAGCTGGACGGCGAGGAGGTCCCCAACGAGGAGATCGGCCGGGGCTACCGCGCCACCGACGACACGATCGTGCCGATCACCGACGAGGACCTGTCCCATCTGCCGCTGCCCACCACGAAGACGCTGACCATCCTGGCGTTCCTGGACGCCGGCGAGATCGATCCGCTCCAGATGGACCGGGCGTACTACCTGGGCCCCAACGGCCCCACCGCCACCAAGCCGTACACCCTGCTGCGGGAGGCGCTGGAGCACCACGGCAAGGTCGCCGTCGGCAAGGTGGCGATGCACGGCCGGGAGACGCTGGCGATGCTGCGGGCGCACGACGGGGCGATCGTGATGCACGCCCTGCTGTGGCCGGACCAGATCCGTTCGACGGCCGGAGTGGTGCCGGACGACGTGGAGATCCGCGACAGCGAACTCACGCTGGCCGAGACGCTGATGGACTCCCTGGGGGACCTGGACCCGGACGAGCTGCACGACGACTACCGCAAGGCGGTGGAGAGCCTGGTCGCCGCGAAGCTGGAGGGCGGCGAACCGGCCGCTCCCAAGGCCGCGGGCACCACGGGCGGCCAGGTGATCGACCTGATGGCCGCGCTGGAGAGCAGCGTCCGGGCGGCGCGGGAGGGCCGCGGCGAGGAGACCGGAGCCGACGAGGAGGCCGGGGAGGCGGAAGACGCGACCGTCACGCCGATCCGCGGCCGGAAGAGCACGAAGAGCGGCACCGCCACGACGAAGTCCGCGTCCTCGGGCAGCGCCTCCGGCCGGAAGCGGACAGCCGCGAAAACGGCGGGCAGCCGGACGAAGTCCGCCGCCGGATCCGGCAGTTCGGGCTCGGCAGCGAAGAAGAGCACCGCCTCGGGGGCGAAGAAGAGCACCGCGAAGCAGACGGCCGGGAAGCGGACCGCGACGGAGACCTCGGCGAAGAAGACCTCAGCGAAGAAGGCCACCGGGGCCGCCAAGTCAGGCGGTACGAAATCGACGGCGGCACGGGGCACGTCGAAGCGCACGCCGGCCTGAGCGGGCACGAGGAAGGGAGCCGGCACGAGGAAGGGAGCCGGCACGAGGAAGGGAGCCGGCACGAGGAAGGGAGCCGGCACGAGGAAGGGAGCCGGGCAGCGGCCGAAGACCCGGGCTCCCGGCGCGGAACGGCCGTCGGCCCGGCGCCGCGCGGCCTCGGACACCGGCCCCCACCAGGACCGCGGCGCCCGGCTGTCACCCCGGCGTTCTAGAGTCGAACCATGGCAGCAGACGAGGGGAACACCCGTATCGACAGCTGGATCTGGTCGGTCCGGCTCACCAAGACCCGGTCGGTGGCCGCGGCCGCCTGCCGGGCGGGCCATGTCCGGGTCAACGGCGAGCGGGTGAAGCCCGCCCACGCCGTGCGCACCGGCGACGAGGTGCGGCTGCGGCACGCCGGGCGGGAGCGGATCGTGGTGGTCTCGCGGCTGGTGCGCAAGCGGGTGGGCGCGCCCGTCGCCGTGGAGTGCTACGTCGACAACACCCCGCCCGAGCCGCCGCGCGCCCAGGCGCCGGTCGTCGCGGTCCGCGACCGGGGCACGGGCCGGCCCACCAAGCGCGACCGCCGCGAGATCGAGCAGTTGCGCGGCCGCTGAGCGGCGGCCCGGCCCTTCACGGCCCGTCGAGCGCGTCCACGTACACCCAGGCACCGTCCTCGCGGACGAAGCGGCTGTTCTCGTGCTGGCTGTCGGCGAGACCGCGCCAGGTGGAGTGGGCGCGGAACTCGACCGTGCCCTCGGCGTGGAAGGCGCTGCCGCCGGTGGTGGCGAGGATTTCCAGGCCGGTCCACCGCCGCTCGGCGTCGAGGTCGAGCGTGGCCGGGCGGGTCGAGGAGTGCCAGGTGCGCAGCAGGTACGCGGGGTCCCCGGCGGCGAAGGCGGCGTAGCGCGAGCGCATCAGCCGCTCGGCGGTCGGGGCGGCGGCGTCACCGCGGTGGAACGGTGCACAGCAGTCGCCGTAGACCGCGTCCCGGCCGCAGGGACACGGGTCCGCGGCGGCGAGGGCGGGACGGGCGGCGGGGCGGCGGGGTGCGCTCTTCGGCTTCTTCGGCTTCTTCGACACGCTTCGATTGTGCAGGTCCGGCGCCCGGGGCCGACGGCGGGGCCGCTCCGCGCCGGACCCGCGGACGGGTGCGCGTCCACGGCGCCGGACCCGGACACCAGGCCGATTTTCCATGCGGCCATATAGGCGGATTCAACGACAAATCACTCTATTGCGGCTTTTCCTGGCTTGGTACGTCCTGTGAGGTTGGAAGAACTCATGGTGACCGTCCCGCCTCCTCCCAGGAGAGAACCTCATGATTCTGTCCATTTCCGGTGTGATCCTGCTCGGCGTCATCGTCTTCCTCTTCTTCCGCAAGGACGGCCTCAAGGCCTCGCACGCCCTGGTGTGCGCGCTCTTCGGCTTCTACCTGGCGGGCTCCGCCATCGCCCCGAGCATCAAGGCGGGCGGCGCGAGCCTCGCCAGCCTCCTGGGAGGTCTCCGGATCTAGGACCTGTCGTCACACTCCCGTCCGCCTCGCGCGAGGAGTGTGACGACCGGCCTCAGCAGCGCCCGGACGGGTCCCGGCGGACGGCACTCCCAGGGCGTGTCCCCCGCCGGGCCCGGCCCGGTGTCCGTAACGTCACGTCCGGCCGCCGGGTGCGGCCCCGGCGCCCGCCCGGCGCCGCGCTCCCCGCCCGGCGCGCATCCGCCGTTCCCCGGGCCCCGCTCCCCCGCCGGGCCGCCCACCGCCGCGTACGACACCCCAGGAGACCCATGTGGCCCGGCGCCCTCTGCCCCGCATCCTGACCGACCGCGCGCCGCTCCTCCGCGGCCGTGAGCTGGCGCGCACCGCAGCCGACGGCGCCGGCGACATCTTCCATCCGCTGGTCACCCTCAGCCGCGGACTGCGCCGCCTCGCCGTCGCCGCCGGCCGGCGCTGGCGCGCCACGCCCCAGGAGCGCCGGGCCCCGATGTGCTTCCTGGCCGGCGCCTGCGTCCTCGTCATGGCGCTGGCCCCGTACGGCCCGCTGCTCGGAATGCTCGCCGTGATGGGCGCCTCGGCCTGGGCCGGCCGGGACCGTTCGCCCGCGCCCACCGGCCCGGGCGAGGCGGAGTCGGCCCGGCTCCAGGCGCTGTACGAGGCGCTCGTCCCGTACTTCTCCGGGGACGGCGACCCCGAGCCGCTGTACGCGCACGGCGGCGACTGGGCGGAGGCGTTCGACGCGTACGAGTTCGACGACGACGGCCGGATCGTGCGGCTGCACCTGCGCTACCCGGCGTACTTCACCGACGGCGAACCCGCCGCCCGGGCCCGGATCGAGCAGGTGCTGCACGCGAAGTCCGGGCGCGGCCGGGAGTACCGCTTCGACTGGGACGAGGAGGCGAACACGCTGGCCCTGACCGTCCTGGACCCGCTGCCCACCGACATCGCGGCACAGCGGTTCGTGACCGCGCCGGGCGAGACGGTGCTGGGCTTCACCGATCCGGAGTCGGTGCAGCGGACGCTGCCGGTCGCCGTCGGCGAGACGGTGCAGGACGAGCCGCCGGTGCTCTGGCGCACCGGCCCCCGCTCGACCGAACCGCATCTGCTGATCCTCGGCCACCCCGGCTCCGGCACCACCTCGCTGCTGCGGTCGCTGGCGCTCCAGGCGCTGCAGCACGGCGACGTACTGATCATCGACGGCGGTGGCACCGGCGAGTTCGGCGCGCTGACCGGGCGCCGCGGGGTGCTCGGCGTGGAGAGCGGTCCGTCGGGCGCGCTGGCGACGCTGGCGTGGGCGGCGCAGGAGACCGAGCGGCGCCTCCTGGCCACCAGCCGGGCACGCCAGGCGGGCGAGCCGGCCCCGGACGACACCCGCCGCCCGCTGTGGATCCTCGCCGACCGGCCCACCGCGCTGACCCATCTGGCGGCCGCCGAGGGCCGGGACGATCCGCAGCGGCTGCTCCAGGTGCCGCTGCGGCACGGCCGCGCGGCGCAGGTGACGGTGGTGGTGGCCGAGCAGTTCGACAGCGCCGGCCTGCTGAGCGACCCGGTACGGGTGCACACCACCCGCGCCCGGGTGGCGCTCGGGCCCGCGACGCCGGACGAGGTCCGCGCGGTCCTCGGCGCCGAACCGCACACCACTCCGACGCCGCTGGTCCCGCCCGGCCGCGGCTACGCCCGGCTGGGCGCGGCCCCGGTGCTCCGGCTCCAGGTGCCGGCGACCCCGGACCCGTACGACGAGTCGACGGCCGAGGCACACCGGCGGGCGGTGCTGGCGCTGCTGCCGGAGCACACCGTGCCCGCCGGGGAGCGGTCGGCCGGTCAGCCGGTGCGGATGACGAAGGCCTGCGCCGGACCCGCGAACGGCGAGGAGGCACCCGGACGCGCCGCCGTCGACGATCCGGCACCGGGGGCCGGCCCCACCGGCGGCGCCGTCACGGTCCACGGCACGGTACGGGCGGCGAACGCGGAGGGCTGACGGGCGCACCCGCACCGGGAAGCCCGGCACGGCAAGACCGGTGCGGACGGGCGGCTGCGCTCAGGGGCGCCTTCCGCTCTGCGGGGCGCCCCGCTCAGCAGCCGCCCGAGCCGGCGCCGGAAACGGCCGACGCCGCGATGGCCGCGTCGGTGCCGCGCCCCGCCGCCCGGTCCCCGGCGCGTTTGGCCTCCTCCGGACCGGCACCCCGCGCGCCCGCCGCCATCGTGGCCGCCATCCGGCGCTGCTCCGACAACTCGGCGCGCTGCTGCTTCAGTTTGCTCAGGAACGACAACATGGCCCTCGTTCTTCCCGTGCGATGACACCCGGACATGCCGACGAATCCACTGTAGGGCGGAGGTATGACAAGCCCTCGCGCGACGACGGCGCACCGCTCCGACCAGCGTGCGCAACCGACGCGCAGGACAGGTAATGCGGCCACTCCGCGGAGGCGGGGAAAGCCGCCCCCGCGCGTCAACCGTCGGCAACCGCCCTCCCACCCACAGCAACATGCGCATTTTGTCTAATTTTCACGTAATGCACTTGTTGGGGTCGAAGGTCCGACGTAGTGTCGGAAGTGTCGCGGTGGAGACGTTCCGTCGGGACGAACGAACCGCAGAGAACGCCCTGACGGGCGCGCCGAATCGCCACCAGAGCACGGTCCGGGAACGCCGCGGCGGCATCCGATCACTGGAGGCAGTGATGACCTTCAAGGTGTTCTTCCCCCGCATCCGTAACGACCGCGGCGGACACGGTGGCGGAGGCCACGGTGACCACGGCGGCGGCGGCCGAGGCGACTTCGGCGGACGCGGCGACTACGGACGTGACGGACGCGACTGGGGCGACTACGGCGGACGCGGCGACTACGGCGGCTTCCGCAGGTAATCATCCGACCCGTTGTCGCGGATTTCCCGATATCCGTTGACGACCATGTGACATGTGCTTCGGATCCACGGATCTGAGGCATGGGCAGAGGCGGGCCCGCGCACACCGCGCGGGTCGGCCTCCTGAGCTGCCGTCAACCGGTACCGCACACCGCACTCATGGAGCTGCGCGACGACCGCCGCGGCCACGGCCGAAGGACAGCCGACGACCGTGCGGCGAAGACCTCAAAGGCCGGAAACACCGTCAACGGCCAGGAGCGCCGAATGGCCAACGACCGCCAGCCCGAAGCGGACCCGCTCGCCTCCACCGACGCACCCCCCACCTCGCCCCCGGAGGCGCCTCGACCCTCCTCGCCGTACCCCCAACTCCCCGGCAACGCGCCCATTCTGACGCGGCACGTCGGCCCCGTGGAGGCGTTCCACCGCTTCTGGCCGCTGACCCGGGGCGATCGCCGCTGGCTGCTGATGGTGATCGGGTGCGCCATCGTCTCCGCCCTCGCCGAGACCGCCGCGATCCTGCTCTTCGCCCAACTCACCGACCAGGCCCTGGCAAAGGGCTCGGTCAGCGCCTTCTGGAGCCCCGCCGGCACCTGGCTCGCGGTGGCGGTGATCGGCGCCGCCGTCGGCTATCTCGGCAACTCCCTCGCCGCCTGGATCGCGGAACGCTTCCTGCTGCGCCTGCGCGCCCGGGTGTTCTCCCATCTCCAGACGCTGCCGCCGCACTTCTTCCAGCGCAATCGCCGCGGCGATCTGGTGGAACGGCTGACGGGCGACATCGACGCCATCGAACGGCTCGTCGTCAGCGGTGTGGTGGGCGCCTCCGCGGCCCTCTTCTCCACCCTCTTCTACGCCTCCGCCGCCCTGTGGCTGCGCTGGGAACTGGCCCTCGCCACGTTCGTCGCCGCCCCCCTCTTCTACTTCGCCACCCGCCGCTTCACCGGGCGCATCCGCCAGGTCACCCGCCGCCAGCGGGCAGCCGACGGCGCCCTCACCTCCGTCGTCGAGGAAACGCTGGTCAACGTCGTCCTCACCCAGGCGTACAACCGCCAGCGCGACGAGGAGGAACGCCTGGTCAGGGAGGCCCGCCGCTGGCTGCGCGCCTCCGTCGCGAGCGCCCGCCTCGGCGCCCTCTACGACCAGTTCATCGAGATCCTGGAAACCCTCTGCGTGCTGTCGATCATCGGTCTGGGCGCCTGGGAGATCTCGGCGGGCCGGCTGACCCTGGGGCAGCTCCTCGCCTTCGCCGCCTTCATCGGCTACCTCTACCCGCCGATCCGCTCCCTCGGCCGCCTCGGTCTCACCGCCACCGCCGCCACCGCCGCCGCCGACCGGCTGCTGGAGATCCTCGACGCCCACCCGGCCGTCGCCGACCCGCCCCGGGCACGAGCCATCCCCCTCCCGCACCGCGCCCACGGCGAGCTGCGCATCGACGACGTCACGTTCCGCTATCCCCACTCCTCCCACCACAACGCCCTCAGCTCCCTCTCCTTCACCGCACGCCCGGGCGAGTTCGTGGTCGTCACCGGCCCCAGCGGCGCCGGCAAGTCCACCCTCGCCGCCCTCCTCCTGCGCTTCTACGACCCGGACTCCGGCGCCATCCGTCTCGACGGGATCCCGATCGACCGCCTTCCCCTCGCCGATCTGCGCCGCAACATCACCCTGCTCCCCCAGGAGACGCTCGTCCTCCACGACACCATCGAGCGCAACATCGCCTGCGGCCGCGACGACCCCACCCCCAGCCACGACGAGGTGACCCGGGCCGCCCGGGCCGCCGATGCGCACGGCTTCGTCACCGCCCTCCCCGACGGCTACGACACGGTCATCGCCCCGTCCACCGCCGCCCTCTCCGGCGGCCAGCTGCAGCGCGTCGCCATCGCCCGCGCCATGCTCCGCGACGCCCCGGTCCTCATCCTCGACGAGCCCACCACCGGCCTCGACACCCTGGCCGCCCAACGCATCCTGGGCCCCCTGCACCACCTGGCCGCCGGCCGCACCACCCTCGTCATCACCCACGACCTCGACCTGGCCGTCACCGCCGACCACATCCTCGTCCTCAACGACGGCCACCTCACCGAATCCGGCACCCACCCCCAGCTCCTGGCCCGTGGCGGGCTGTACGCGGAGCTGTTCGAAAGGCGGTCGTGAGGGACCGGTGACGGGACGCCGGACGGCGCGAGGCGACGGCCGCCGGCTCAGGCGACCAGCGTCCGCACCGTCTCCACCCCGGTGGTGTGGCCGCCGGCCACCAGCCGGGCCGCGTGCGCCAGCCGGTCGGCGGCCTCCTCGGCGACCGCGCCGCCGACCGTGAACGGCAGCCGTACGTACCCCTCGAAGGCGCCGTCGACACCGAACCGCGGCCCGGACGGCACCCGGACGCCCAGCCGCTCCCCCGCCTCGGCGATCCGGGAGCCGGACAGGCCGCCGGTGCGGACCCAGAGCGTGAGGCCGCCGTGCGGGACGGTGAACTCCCAGTCGGGCAGCGCGCGGCGCAGCGCGCCGACGATCGCGTCGCGGTTGCGGCGGGCCTCGTCGCGGCGGATGACGACCGCCTCCTCCCAGCCGCCGGACTCCAGCAGCGAGGCGATGGCGAGCTGTTCCAGGACGGGTGAGCCCAGGTCGGAGTAGGCGCGGGCGGCGACCAGGCTGCGGATCAGATCGGGCGCGGCACGCACCCAGCCGATCCGCATCCCGGCCCAGAACGCCTTGCTCGCCGAGCCGACGGTGATGACGGAGCTGCCCGCCGGGTCGAACGCGCAGACCGGGCGCGGCGGCTCAAGGTCGTCGTCCAGCCGCAGTTCGGTCATGGTCTCGTCGACGACGAGGAGCGTGCCGGCCGCGCGGGCCGCGTCCACCATGCGGCGGCGCTGGTCCTCGGTGGCGAGGGTGCCGGTGGGGTTGTGGAAGTCGGCGACGACGTACGCCATGCGCGGCGCGGCGTCCCGCATCACCTGGCGCCAGGCCGGGATGTCCCAGCCGCCCAGCCGCTCGGTGAGCGCCACCGGCACCAGCCGGGCGCCCGCGTCCCGCATCAGCTGGAGGATGTTGGCGTACGACGGGGAGTCGACGGCGACGCGTTCGCCGGGGCTCGTGCAGAGCTTGCAGATGGCGGCGACGGCGCCCATCGCGCCCGTGGTGACCATGATCTGCTCGGGCATGGTGGGGATGCCGCGGGCGGTGTAGCGGTCGGCGAGCGCCTGGCGCAGGACGGGCAGGCCCGCGGGGTAATCGCCGTGGGTGTGGGCGTAGAGCGGCAGGTCGGCCATGGCGCCCTGGACGGCGCGGGTCAGCCAGGGCTCCGGGGCCGGGAGCGCCGCGCAGCCCAGGTCGATCATGGATCCGCCGGCCTCCGGCGGCAGCGGCTCAAGACCGCGGGTGGGCAGCGGGTTCCCGGCCGGTACGGCGGTCCAGCTGCCGGAGCCGCGGCGGGACTCCAGGAAGCCTTCGGCGCGCAGCGCCTCGTAGGCGGCGGCGACGGTGGTGCGGCTGACGCCGAGGGCGCCGGCCAGTTCGCGTTCGGCGGGCAGCCGGGCGGCGACCGGGATGCGCCCTTCGAGGACGAGCAGGCGGACGCCGTCGGCGAGGCTGCGGTAGGCGGGCAACCGGCGCCCGGCGGCGGTCAGTTCGGCGGTCCTGGGATCCTGCGACCGGAGCAGCCGGGCGAGTTGCTGAGCACCCACCGCCGAAGTCCACTGCGCCATGATTGCAGTCCACCTTTCCGGGATTGGCTCTCGATCACCTGTGCCAGCCTGCCACATCGTGGCACGCGTCGGTCCAATCCTGCCAGGAGGAGGAAAGTCCTTGTCCATCGACGAGGCGCACAAGAAGCCGGGTACTTTTCTGCCGCGCCGGCTCGTGCAGCTCTACACGGGTCTGGTGCTCTACGGCGTGAGCATGGGGCTCCAGCTGCGCGCCGGGCTCGGTCTGGAGCCGTGGAGCGTGCTCAACCAAGGCATCTCGCTGCACACCGGGCTGTCGATGGGGACGGTCACCATCCTCACCGGCGCGCTGGTCCTGCTGCTGTGGATCCCACTGCGGCAGCGTCCGGGGCTCGGCACGATCTCCAACGTGATCGTGCTGGGCCTGGTCATGGACGCGACGCTGTCGCTCGTCCCCACGCCGCAGGCGCTGGCCGCCCGCATCCCGCTGCTCTTCCTCGCGGTGCTGGTCAACGGCGCGGCGACCGGTCTGTACATCTCGGCGCGGTTCGGCCCCGGACCGCGCGACGGCCTGATGACCGGACTGCACCGGCGCACCGGACGCCCGCTGCGGCTGGTGCGCACCTGCATCGAGGTGACCGTGCTGGCGGTGGGCTTCCTGCTCGGCGGCTCGGTCGGCGCGGGCACCGTGCTGTACGCGCTGGCGATCGGCCCGCTGGCGCAGTTCTTCCTGCGCCGGTTCGCGGTCAAGGGGCTGCCGGCGGAGCCGTCGCGGGTGGTGGCGGGCGGCGACGCCCCGGCGGCACCGGCGACAATGTCCGAGTGACCCCTGCGATACGCCCCCGCCACCCCTACCTCGACCACCCCGCGCCGCTGCCGTTCGCCCATCGCGGCGGGGCGGCGGGCGGCCTGGAGAACACCGCCGCGGCGTTCCGGCGCGCGGTCGCGGCCGGCTACCGCTACCTGGAGACCGATGTGCACGCCACCTCGGACGGGAAGCTGGTGGCGTTCCACGACGCGACGCTGGAGCGGGTCACCGACGGGCGGGGCGCGATCGGGGAGCTGCCGTGGCGGGCCGTGCGCAGCGCCAAGGTGGCCGGGCGGGAGCCGCTGCCGCTCTTCGAGGAGCTGCTGGCGGAGTTCCCCGAGGCGCGCTGGAACGTCGACCTGAAGGCGGAGGCGGCGCTGGAGCCGCTGGTGGAGCTGGTGCGGCGGGCGAACGCCTGGGACCGGGTCTGCGTCGGGTCGTTCTCCGAGGCGCGGGTGGCGCGGGCGCAGCGGCGGGCCGGGGCGCGGCTGGCGACGTCGCTGGGCACCCGGGGCGTGGCCGGGCTGCGGCTGCGCTCGCTGGGCCCGGCGCCGCTGCCGCTGGACCGGCTGCTGGGCGCGGCGGTGCGGCGCAGCGCGGTGTGCGTCCAGGTGCCGGAGCGGCAGGCGGGCATCCCGGTGGCGGACCGGCGGTTCGTCCGCGCGGCGCATGCGCTGGGGTTGCAGGTGCATGTGTGGACGGTGAACGATCCCGGCCGGATGGCGGCACTGTTGGATCTTGGTGTCGATGGCATCATGACCGATCACATCGACACACTGCGTGCGGTGCTGACCGGACGGAACGCCTGGATCTGACCCCCGGCGCCCGGTCGCGCCGCCGGGGGAGGAACGGGGGTGGGCGGTGCACGCACCGACCGTGGACGATCAAGGAACGCAGCGCGCCGCGCTCCGCCGCGAACAGCGCGGCTGGTACTGGTACGACTGGGCCAACAGCGTCTACTCCACGACCGTGCTGACGGTCTTCCTGGGCCCGTATCTGACCTCGGTCGCGCAGTCCGCCGCGGGTCCGGACGGTTTCGTCCACCCGCTCGGGATACCGGTGCGCCCCGGCTCGTTCTTCGCGTACACCGTCTCGGCGTCGCTGCTGCTGTCGGTGCTGGCGATGCCGCTGGCCGGGGCGGTGGCCGACCGGACGGGCCGCAAGAAGCCGCTGCTCGGCCTCTGCACGGTGACCGGCTCGATGGCGACGGCCGGGATGTTCTGGCTGGAGGGCACGCGCTATCTGCTGGGCGGGGCGCTGCTGATCGTCGCGAACGTCGCGTTCGTGGTCTCGATGATGCTCTACAACTCCTATCTGCCGCAGATCGCCGGGCCCGAGGAGCGCGACGCGGTCTCCACCCGCGGCTGGGCGTTCGGCTACGCGGCGGCCGGGCTGGCGCTCGTCGCCCATCTGGTGCTGTACGGCGCCCACGCCTCCTTCGGCCTGACCGAGGGCGCCGCGATCCGCATCTGTCTGGCGTCATCCGGCCTGTGGTGGGGGCTGTTCTCGGTCATTCCGCTGCGCAGACTGCGGGACCGCCGGCCGGACCGGGCGGCGGACCGCCCCTCGCCGGAGCGGCCCGCGGCGCTCGGCCAGGGCCTGGCGCAGCTGCGCGCCACGCTCCGCGACATGCGCGCCCATCCGCTGACCCTCGCCTTCCTGCTCGCGTATCTCGTCTACAACGACGGCGTGCAGACGGTCATCACCCAGGCGTCCGTCTACGGCTCGCAGGAGCTGGGCCTCGACCAGACGACGCTGATCGTCTCGGTCCTGCTGGTGCAGGTGCTGGCGGCGGCCGGGGCGCTGGTGATGGGGCGGCTGGCCCGGCGGTACGGGGCGCAGCGCACGGTTTTGGGTTCGCTGGTGGCGTGGACGGCGACGATCGCCGCGGGGTGCGCGCTGCCGCCGGGCGAGCCGGCGTGGTTCTACGTGCTGGCCGCGGCCATCGGCCTGGTTCTGGGCGGCAGTCAGGCGCTTTCGCGCTCGCTCTTCTCGCATGTGGTGCCGCGCGGCAAGGAGGCGGAGTACTTCTCCGCGTACGAGATCAGCGACCGGGGCGTGAGCTGGCTGGGGCCGTTGGTGTTCGGGGTGGCGTACCAGCTGTCGGGGAGCTACCGGCTGGCCATCGCGTCGCTGGGGGTGTTCTTCGTGGTGGGGTTCGTGCTGCTGGCGCGGGTCCCGATGCGGCGGGCCGTGGCGGCGGCGGGGAATCCCGTACCGGACCGGATTTAGTTTCGGCGGAGGTGGCGCGGTAGTATACGCCTTTGGCTCACCAGGCGGACCGTTACTGCGCGTTCAAGAAAAGTGGGCGCTGGGTGACATCTCCTGTCAGATGTGACAAAACCGGCACTGGTGGGTACAACAAGGGGCGGCACGAAGGTAGGCAGCGGCGCGCAGCGTCTCCGTCACGGCGGAGGCGGGCGAGTGGTGAAGGTGAGCAGCGGCGTACGGCGCCTCCGTCAGGAACGGTGGTCGGTGACGGGCGGGCGCATCCATCCCGGATTCGGGAATCTTCACCGCCGACCGGACGTTGACCTGATGACGACGACAGCGACACCTGTCCTGTGGGCGACAAGCCCGGGAGGCACGATTCATGAGTGAGCGAGCTCTCCGCGGCACGCGACTCGTGGTGACCAGCTACGAGACCGACCGCGGCATCGACCTGGCCCCGCGCCAGGCGGTGGAGTACGCATGCCAGAACGGACATCGATTTGAGATGCCGTTCTCGGTTGAGGCCGAGATTCCGCCGGAGTGGGAGTGCAAGGTATGTGGCGCACCCTCGCTTCTGGTGGATGGCGACGGCCCGGAGGAAAAGAAGGGTAAGCCCGCGCGTACGCACTGGGACATGCTCATGGAGCGCCGCACCCGCGAGGAGCTCGAGGAGGTGCTGGCCGAACGGCTGGCCGTCCTGCGCTCCGGCACCATGAACATCGCCGTGCATCCGCGCGACAGCAACCGCAAGTCCGCCTGACGACCGGACTTCCCGACGCAGTAGCGCACCACAGCAGCACCACGAGGGCCGGTGCCACCACTCGGTGGCACCGGCCCTCGTGCATGTCCTGGCCGCCGCGGCGCCGCCGGGGCGGGCCCGCTCCCCCGCGTCCCGGGCCCGTCGGCGGCGTCGCGGCGCGGGCTCAGCGGGTCAGCGGGTCAGCGGGTCAGCGGCGGGTCCTGGCGGGGCGGGCGCGGCGGCTCGTCGTCGCGGATGACCTCACCCTGGACGACCTTGCCGTCGGGCCGGTGCATCCGCGCCTGCTGGAAGGCGTCGCCGAGGGAGCCGGGCGCCGGCTGCGCGGCGCGGCGGGTCAGCAGCTTTTCGGCGCGGCGGCGGAGCAGCTTGCCGGTCGGCGGGAAGAGGCAGAGCAGGCCCAGCACGTCGGAGACCATGCCGGGGAGGATCAGCAGCAGTCCGCCGAGCATCGGCAGGGAGTTGCCGCCGTCCTTGGCGGGCTCGGGCGGCGTACCGGACTGCACCGAGTCGGCCAGCCGGCGCCAGGCCCGGCGGCCCGCCCGCTTGATCACCCAGCTGCCCGCGACCACTCCGGCGACCAGCAGCAGAAAGACCGTCCAGCCGCCGGCCGCCTCGGCCACCAGCCGGAGCAGCCAGAACTCCAGGACCAGCCAGACGATCACCGCGAGCGGCAGGAAGCGGCGGGCGGCGGAGCGCCGGGGCGGGCGGGACGGTGGCGTGGGCGTGGCTCCGAACGTCATGCCTCAAGTGTGCCTGGCCGCCCGCCCGGACCGCCCCGGAGGGTCGCCGAAGCGATCACCTCGGGGCGGCCGGGCGTCACTTCCCGCGGATCTTGTCCAGGCGGGAGCCGACGCCCCAGGCGGTGACCCGCCACAGCGCCTCGACGACGATGTCCCGGCTCATCTTGGAGTCGCCGCGCTCCCGCTCGACGAAGGTGATCGGCACCTCGACGACGTGCAGCCCGGCCTTGACCGCGCGGCGGGCGAGGTCGACCTGGAAGCAGTAGCCCTGGGAGGCCACCTCGTCCAGTCCCAGCCGGTCGAGGGCGTCCACGCGGAAGGCGCGGAAGCCGCCGGTCACGTCGCGGATCGGCACGTCGAGCAGCAGCCGGGAGTAGGTGGAGCCGCCGCGGGAGAGGAATTCGCGGGACTTCGGCCAGTTCACCACCCGGCCGCCGGGCACCCAGCGTGAGCCGAGCACCAGGTCGGCGCCCTTGAGCGCGGTGAGCAGCCGCGGCAGCTCCTCCGGCTGGTGGGAGCCGTCGGCGTCCATCTCGACGAGGACGCCGTAGTCGTGCTCGACGCCCCAGCGGAAGCCGGCGAGATAGGCGGCGCCGAGCCCTTCCTTGCCCTTGCGGTGCAGCACATGGACGTGGTCGTCCACGGCCGCCAGTTCGTCGGCGAGCTTGCCGGTGCCGTCCGGGCTGTTGTCGTCCGCGACGAGCACATGCGCCTCGGGGACGGCGGACCGTACCCGCTCGACGATCGGCTTGACGTTCTCCGCCTCGTTGTACGTCGGGATGATCACCAAGGTGGTGCCGAGCGGACCGTACTGCCGCTGACCGCCGTCTGTCACTGCTGCCCCTTCTCGTCCTTCGGTCGCCCGCGCCGGCCGATCAGAGGGGACGCGACGCAGGACAGGAGGCCCACGATAGCGAGCGTCCACTCGGGCGCCGCACCCGCGCGGTCGGCGAGCGTCGTTTCGTCCCGCAGCGGGATGCGTGCGGAGACGACGCCCTGGGTGAATTCGGGAATCTTCCGGACGATCTTTCCGTCCGGCGCGACCACCGCGCTGATTCCGCTGGTGGCGGCGGTGACGACGGCCCGGCCGTGCTCGACGGCGCGCAGCTTGGACATCGCCAGCTGCTGCTCGGGCTGCCCGGTGCCGCCGTAGGTCGCGTTGTTGGTCTGGATCACCAGGGCCCGGGCCCCGGCGCCCACGGTGTCGTGGACGATCCCGTCGTAGGCGACCTCGAAGCAGATGACGTCGCCGAGCCGGGCGGGCCCGACCTTCAGGACGCCGGTGTGGTCGCCGGGGTAGAAGTCGCGCGGCACCCGCTGGAACCGCGTGATGATCTTGCTGAGCTGTTCGCGGAACGGCACGTACTCGCCGAACGGCACCGGGTGCTGCTTGGTGTACGAGGCGCCGGGGCCCTTGGCCGGGTCCCAGACGATGCCCTCGTTGAAGACGTACCCGGGCTTGGTGGGGTGGTCGACGAGGGCGCCGACGAGCACCGGCACGCCGATGGCGCGGACCGCCTCGTCGATGCGGTCGCGGGCCTGCGGGAAGCGGAAGGGGTCGAGGTCGGAGGCGTTCTCCGGCCAGATGACCAGGTCGGGCTTGTGCGCCTGGCCGGCCCGGACGTCGGCGGCCAGCTGCTCGGTGGCCCGGGCGTGGTTGTCGAGGATCTGCATCGGGCGGCCGAGGAAGTCCATACCGGGCTGCTGGACGTTGCCCTGGACGACCGCGATGTCGACGCTGTCGTCGGCCTCGGTCGGTACGGGGACCAGCGTGCCGGCGGCGGTGAGCGCCGCGGCGAGGCCGAACGCCTCCACGGCGGGCAGCGCGCGGCGCAGCGTCCCGCCGGAGCGCAGCCCCCACAGCCCGGCGGCACAGGCCGCCAGCAGGCCGCCGGTCAGCGCCACCGCGAAGGTCACCAGCGGTGCGCCGCCCAGCGCGGCGAGCGGGGTGAACGGCGAGCCGGTGTTCGCGAACGCGAGGCGCCCCCAGGGGAAGCCGCCGAACGGAAGCCGGTCGCGGGCGCACTCCTCGGCGACCCACAGACAGGCGCCCCACAACGGCCACCACGGCAGCCGGGAGACGCGGGCGAGCGCGGCGCCGAGCAGCGCCAGGAACAGCGCCTCGGCCAGCGACAGCCCGACGACGGCGTCCCAGCCGACGACATGCAGCCACTTGAGCAGCAGCAGGAAGAACGGCAGGCCGAGGACGAGGCCGAGCCAGGCGCCCTGGGCGGCGCTCCGGCCGCGGACCAGCAGCGCCAGCGCGGCGACCGCGACCAGCGAGAGCGGTCACAGGCCGTAGGGCGGGAAGGCGAGGCCGAGGGCGATGCCGGCGCAGGCGGCGAGCGCGGTGCGCGGGGCCGTGCGGCGGGCGAGGGCGCCGAGGCGGCGCCACCGGCCGGGGCGTGGCGGTGCCGCCTCGGGCGCGGACGGCGGCGCGGAGCCGTCGGCCGCGTCGCGGTCGGCCGCGGCTTCGGTGGTGTCGGAGGAGCCCGGGGGCACGGTCGCGCCTTCCTGCAGGTCGAGCGGGTGGTGAGGTGACCGTACATCGGAAGGCCGGGGCGGCGGGTGCGGGGTGCCGGGGGCGGCGGGCGGTCCACGGCGCCGGGTGGGGCGGTGCGGATAGGGGCCCGGCGCCCTTCGGGCCGACCTGGGGCCCGCTGGCTGCGGGTCGACCGAGAGCCGTTGTCTACTGAGCGTCCGGGCCCCACCCGGGTCGCACCGTCCTCCCGGTCTCCGGGGAGCCGGGAGGGACCCCTCCGGCCGGAGCGTTTCCGCGTCTCGTGCCGCTGGTGCTGGACCTGGCTCACAGTGACGGCGTCCGGTCCCGGCACACCGCCCGTGGCCCAGCCGCGGCCGACGACGGTACGGAATCTCCCGGCCGGACGTCCTGTGGTGGACTCGGCCGAACCTACCGGCCGCCGACCGCCTGCTGTCAACAGCCGCCACATCCGGGGCCTTTTCACCGTCCCGCCGGACCGGTGGCCGCCGATCCCAGTCGGGGCAGGGGCATGCGGTGCGGCCGCCGCGCACGGCGGCGGCCGCGGGAAGTCACTCGTTCGGCCGCGCGAAGACGGTACGTCCGGCGACGACGGTGGTCAGGCAGACCGGCAGCGGACGGTCCGGGCTGAGGTCGGGCAGGCCCGGGGTGCCGGAGCGGGGATCGGTCGACCAGCGCTCGACGCGCTCGTCGGGGGTCTGGACGACCAGGTCCCCGGCGCGCCAGACGGCGTAGTCGGCGGGGGCGCCGGGGACCAGCACGCCGGCGTCGTCGCGGCCGATGGCGCGCCAGCCGCCGCGGGTGTGGGCGGTGAAGGCGGCGCGGGCGGAGATGCCGTGCGCCCGGGTGCGGTGGAAGACCGCGGCGCGGATCGTGCCCCAGGGGTCGAGGGGCGTGACGGGGCTGTCGGAGCCGAGGGCGAGCGGCACCCCGGCCTTGAGCAGCGCCGCGTACGGGTTGAGGGTGCGGGCGCGGTCGGCGCCGAGGCGGGTGGCGTACATGCCCTCGGCGCCGCCCCAGGCCGCGTCGAAGGCGGGCTGGACGGAGGCGGTCAGGGCCAGGTCGGCGAAGGCGGCGAGGGTGCGTTCGGTGAGCATCTCGGCGTGTTCGACGCGGTGGCGGGCGGCGCGGACGCGGGCGAGACCGACGCGGTCGGCGGCGGCCCGGACGCCGTCGGTGACGGTGGTCAGGGCCGCGTCGCCGATGGCGTGGAAGCCCGCCTGGAGCCCGGCCTCGGTGCAGTGCGCGACGTGGGCGGCGACGGCCTCGGCGTCGAGGTGGGCGGTGCCGGTGTGGCCGGCGTCGGCGTAGGGCACGTGGAGGTGGGCGGTGTGCGAGCCGAGGGAGCCGTCGGCGAAGAGGTCGCCCGCGGCGCCGAGGGCGCCCAGTTCGCGGATGCGGTCGGCTTCCTTTGCGGATGCGACCAGTTCGGCCCAGTAGCCGACGACGCGCGGGCCGTTGCCTTCGGCGGCGAGGGCGAGCAGGGCGGTGAAGTCGTCCTCGCCGGAGATCTCCGGGCCCGCGCACTCGTGGACGCTGCCGATGCCGAGCGAGGCGGCCCGGGCGAGCGCGGCCCGCTGCGCGTCGGCGCGCTGCGCGGGGGTGAGCGTGGCGTACGCGGCTTGGCGCACGGCGTGGTGGGCGTCGCCGGTCAGCGGGGCGTCGAGGTGGAATCCGGCCAGGTCACGCAGGTCGGGGACGAGGTCGAGCAGGGCGGTGGTGACGACGGCGGAGTGCACGTCGACGCGGGTGAGGTAGAGGGGACGGCCACCGGTGGCCTCGTCGAGTTCGACGCGGGACGGCGGGCGGCCCTCGGGCCAGGCGGTGGCGTCCCAGCCGTGGCCGAGGAGGACCCGGTCGTGCGGGCGGGCCGCGGCGTGGGCGCGGACGCGGGTGAGCGCGTCGGCGAGGTGGGTGGCCGGGGCGAGGTCGAGGCCGGTGAGGGCGAGGCCGGTGGCGGTGGTGTGCACATGTGCGTCCGTGAACGCCGGGGTGACGAGCGCACCGTCGAGGTGGATCACCTCGTCGACGCCGTCGGCGAAGGAGTCGGCGGCGCCCTCCTCCCCCACCCACGCGATGCTGTCGCCCTCCACCACCATGGCGGTGGCGAAGGGGTCGGCGGGGCTGTGCACCTCCCCGCCACGCAGCAGGACGGTACGGGGACGGGCCGGATCGGGGATGCGCTCGCTCATACCGGACAGTTTCGCCCCTGCCGGGCCGGGGCCGGTGCGCGGGGTGGGGAAAGGCGCGGCGCGGCGGGGAAGGCGCCCCGGCCGGACGGGCCCGGGAGCGGGGCGGCGGCGCGGAACCGGCCCGCACCGCCCCGCCCGCACGCGGCCTCAGATACGGGGCGGCCGGGCCTCGTACGGGGTGGACAGGACGACGGTGGTGCGGGTCGAGACGCCGGCCAGGCTGCGGATGCGGCTGAGCAGGTGCTCCAGCTCCAGCGGGGTGGCGACGCGGACCTTGAGGATGTAGTTCTCGTCGCCGGCGACGCTGTGGCACGCCTCCAGCTCGGGGACGTCCGCGAGGCGCTCGGCGATGTCGTCGGGGGCGCTGGGGTCGAAGGGTTTGACCGAGATGAAGGCGGTCAGCGGCAGCCCCACCGCCTCCGGGTCCACGATCGCGGCATAGCCGCGGATCACCCCGCGCTGCTCCAGGCGACGCACCCGCTGGTGCACCGCCGAGGTGGACAGGCCGGTGGCCTTGCCCAGGTCGGTGTAGCTCATCCGCCCGTCCTTGACGAGCAGATCCACGATTCGTCGGTCCAACTCCTCCACCCGTTCAACTTACTGTGCCGGTGCGTCCCCGCGCACCGCGCGCCGGGTTGTGGACACCCCCGCGCGCCGTTCATGTGACGAACGCCACAGGCGCGCTCCACTGTCCGGAGGGCGGCGGCGATTATGCGCGCGGCATAAGGGGAATTGCTGGTGGTGGCCCGGACCGCCCGTCACAGGAGCGGCGGCCGAGCGGCCCACCCGAGGGGGATGGACACCTTGCGACGCATCAAACAGGACACCACTGCGACCCGAGTCGGCACCACCGACGGCGACAGTCCCGGCTTCGTCGAGGACGACGATCCGGACGAGTTCGACACCTACGACATCTTCCGGGTCGCGTGCCCGGACTGCGGGCAGCCCATCGCGCTGCTCGCCGAGGAGGACAGCCTGCCCGAGCACGCGCTGTGCCCCTCACCGTGGAACCCGTTCGGCCTGACGGTCTGCCAGGGTTCGGGGCGGCCGGTGAGCGACGCCGCGCAGACGCCGGACGCGCTGGACGCCCATGAGCAGGACGCGGCCGTCCTGTTGACGCTGCCGGAGAGCCTGGACTGGCGCCGTCAGCCGTTCTCGCACATCGGCGGCGACGGATCCGGTGCGCCCCGGGTGCCGCGGATGCGCCGCGCCTGACGACGCGGCACGACGGCGATCGGCGCCCGCCCCGACGGCGCCCGGAGCGAGGGGGTCCGACGCTCCCTCCGCTCCTCCTTACGTGTCCCCGGGCCGGTACGACCGGTCCGGGTTCTTTCATGTCCGCACCCGCACGGCGCGAAAGCCCCTGCGGGGTACGGAAAAGGCCCGCCCCTCGTCGCGAGGCGGGCCCGTACCGGCTTGAGGGCGGGGCGGGTTCGCCCCGGGCGGGTCAGCGCGATTCCGGTCCGGCCAGGTGGCGGGCGATGACCATCCGCTGGATCTGGTTGGTGCCCTCGACGATCTGGAGGACCTTCGCCTCACGCATGTAGCGCTCGGCGGGGAAGTCCTGGGTGTAGCCGTAGCCGCCCAGGAGTTGGACGGCGTCGGTGGTCACCCGCATCGCGGTGTCGGTGCAGAAGAGCTTGGCCATCGCCGCCTCCTTGGAGAACGGCCGGCCCGCGTCGCGCAGCCGGGCCGCGGCGAGGTAGAGCGCACGGCCCGCCTCGATCTGGGTGGCCATGTCGGCGAGCAGGAAGCGCAGGCCCTGGAAGTCGGCGATCGGGCGGCCGAACTGCCGCCGCTCCAAGGTGTATCCGAGCGCGGCGTCCAGAGCTGCCTGGGCGACACCGATGGCGCAGGCGGCGATGCCGAGGCGGCCGGAGTCCAGGGCGGCGAGCGCGATGGTGAAGCCCTGGCCCTCCTCGCCCAGGCGTCGGTCGTCGCCGACGCGTACGCCGTCGAAGTGCAGCTGGGCGGTGGGCGAGCCCTTCATGCCCATCTTGCGCTCGGGCGCGGCGGCGGAGAGGCCCTCGGCGTCGCCGGGGACGAGGAAGGCGGTGATGCCGCGGGCGCCGTTGTCGCCGGTGCGGGCGAGGACGGTGTAGAAGTCGGCCACGCCGCCGTGGGTGATCCACGCCTTGGTGCCGCTGAGGATCCAGTCGTCGCCGTCGCGGACGGCGCGGGTGGTCAGGGAGGCGGCGTCGGAGCCCGAGGAGGGCTCGGAGAGGCAGTAGGCGCCGAGGAGTCCGCCGCCGAGCATGGCGGGCAGATGCGCGGCGCGCTGCTCCTTGGTCCCGAACCCGGCAAGGGCATGACAGGCAAGGGTGTGGACGCTGACGCCGAGCCCGACGGTGAGGCGGACGGCCGCCAGCTCCTCCAGGACCTGGAGGTAGACCTCGTAGGGCTGCTCGCCGCCGCCGAACTCCTCGGCGTACGGCAGGGAGAGCAGGCCGGATTCGGAGAGCAGGGTGAAGACCGCGCGCGGGAAGCGTCCGGCCTCCTCTTCCTCGGCGGCGCTCGGGGCGATCTCCCGCTCGGCGAGGTCCCTGACGAGCGTCAGCAGGTCATGGGCTTCCTCGGTCGGCAGAATGCGGTCCACAGGGCGGGGGCCGTACTCGGTCATGGCGGCGCTCTCCTCCGTATCGGGCGCTGGCGGCCCCGCACGCGTGGGGTGGGCGGCGGTGCCGTCTTCCGGGTGCCCAGCCGATGATTGCCCTCCGGGTCTCGGAACGCGATGACCTGCGACTGTGGCGCTTGGAGTATGCCCGATCGGCGGCCTGGCGTCACGGGTTGGCGGAGGGGGATGATCTTTGCGCAGGCAGATGAACCCGCCGCGAAATTGGTCCGAACCATTGACGCACTGGTCTAGTCCATCTAGCTTCTCCCCAACGCCCCACGCGTTTTGGACCGTTCGGAACGCAGGTCGCATCCCGCCCCTCGTCCCCCCTCCGAGGAGAAGACATGCTCAGACCGCACCGTGGACGATCGCGAGCCCTGGCCGTCACCACCGCCCTGTGTACGGTGGCGCTCTCCGGCTCCCTGCTCGCGGGCCAGGCGCTCGCCGCCCCGCCCGGCGCCCCCACCGCCGCACACCCGGCGGCCGCCACGGCGACGACGGCGGCGAAGACCACCACCGCCGCGGGCGACAAGGTCGTCGGATACTTCACCAACTGGGGTGTCTACGACCGGAATTACCACGTCAAGAACATCGAGACGTCCGGCTCGGCCGACAAGCTGACGCACATCAACTACGCCTTCGGCAACGTCACCGGCGGCAAGTGCGCCATCGGTGACGCCTACGCCGACTACGACAAGGCGTACACCGCCGACCAGAGCGTCGACGGCAAGGCCGACACCTGGGACGACGGTGCGCTGCGCGGCAACTTCAACCAGCTGCGCAAGCTGAAGAAGCTGCACCCGAACCTCAAGGTCATCTGGTCGTTCGGCGGCTGGACCTGGTCCGGCGGCTTCGGCGAGGCGGCCAAGAACCCGGCGGCGTTCGCCAAGTCCTGCCACGACATGGTCGAGGACCCCCGCTGGGCCGATGTCTTCGACGGCATCGACATCGACTGGGAGTACCCCAACGACTGCGGTCTGACCTGCGACACCAGCGGCAAGGACGCCCTCACCAACGTGCTGAAGGCGCTGCGCGAGGAGTTCGGCAAGGACGAGCTGGTGACCGCGGCCATCAGCGCGGACGCCTCCGACGGCGGCAAGCTGGACAAGGCGGACTACGCCGGCGCCGCCCAGTACGTCGACTGGTACAACCCGATGACGTACGACTACTTCGGCGCGTGGGACGCCAAGGGGCCGACCGCTCCGCACTCCCCGCTGACCTCGTACGACGGCATCCCGAAGGCCGGGTTCAACACGACCGACACCACGGCCAAGCTGAAGAAGGCCGGCATTCCGGCGGACAAGCTGCTGCTGGGCATCGGGTTCTACGGCCGCGGCTGGCAGGGCGTGAGCGACGACAAGCCGGGTGGCACCGCGACCGGCGCGGCCCCGGGCAAGTACGAGGCCGGGATCGACGACTACAAGGTCCTCAAGGACCGGTGCCCGGCCACCGGCAAGGTCGCCGGCACCGCGTACGCCAAGTGCGGGGACCAGTGGTGGAGTTACGACACCCCGGAGACCATCGCCGGGAAGATGGCCTTCAAGAACGAGCAGGGCATGGGCGGCACGTTCTTCTGGGAGCTGAGCGGTGACACCGCCAACGGTGAGCTGATCAAGGCGATCAAGTAACACCTCGCGGGGTGGTGCACGAGGGCGGGAGGCTGCGGCCTCCCGCCCTTCGCGCGCGTCCGGGCTCAGCCGGCCGGCGGCGCCGGGCAGTCCGGTTCGTGCTCCGCGATCAGGCGCAGGGTGTCCCCCAGCCCGCGCACCAGCAGCGCGCAGACCGTTTCGCGCGGCAGCCGCTGTTCCCCGATCCAGTGCAGGGTGACGCCCTCGACGCCGCTCAGCCAGCCGATCAGCAGCGTACGGGCGAGTTCGGGCAGGTCCTCGCGGCCCCAGGCGCAGTGCGCGAGGGTGGCGAGCATCCGGGTGCGGACCGCGTCCCGCATCGCCTGGACCTCCGCGTCGAAGCCGACGCCGCCGGTGACGATGGCCCGGTAGGCGGCCTGGTGGTGCTGGGCGTAGCGGAGGTAGCCGTCGACGGTGTGACGTACGCGGTCGTAGGGCGGCAGCTCCTGGGCGGCGCCGGCCCGCTCGGCGAGCTGGGCCACGGCGTCCTCGATGATCGCGAGGTAGTAGCCGCGTTTGTTGGTGAAGTAGTAGTAGATCAGGCCCTTGGCGACGCCCGCGTGCCGGGCGATGTCGTCCATGGAGAGGGCGTCGTACGACGTGTCGGCGAACAGCTTCCGTCCGACGGCTATGAGGTCCCGCCGACGCGCCTGTGAACGGTCGGTGGTGCAGGCGCTCCGTCCACGCTGTTGGGTCTTGTTCACAATCCGCTCTCATCTGCAACTGCCGTAAATTCCCGGCAGTATGACAGAGCGTCATGTTCTGGGGCGGGAGTGCGCCGGGCGCGGGCACGGCGGCCTGCGCCTCCCCCGGTCCGCGCCCGGCGCCGTCCTCACCCGCATGGGGGTTTACGGCGCCGCCGCGTTCCCGGACGATCGGCGTACGGGGCGGCGCCGCACGGAGAGGTGGTACGTGGTCAATCCTTGGCTGGCGTTGGAGGCGGGCGCGGATCCCGCGGCACGGATCGCCTCCCTGCGGCGGGCGCACGAGACGTTCCTCGCGGGCGGGCCGGTGGCGCCGCCGGTGCGCCCGGTGGTCGCCGACTCCTGGCGGCGCTCGGCCGACGCCCGTGCGGCGCCCGAGGGCACGGTCCCGGTGGAGCTGGACGGCGAGGCGCTGCGCGCCCACCGCGAGGGCCATCCGCTGGCCCGCGCCCTGCCCGTCTTCCGGGAGCTGCTGGGCACCACCGCGCAGGACGGGGCGCATCTGCTGGCCGTCTGCGACGCGCAGGGCCGGATGCTGTGGGTCGAGGGCCACCCGGGCGTGCGGCGGCGCGCGGAGCGGATGAACTTCGTGGTCGGGGCGCGCTGGGACGAGCGGCACGCCGGGACCAACGCGCCCGGCACCGCGCTCGCCGCCGACCACGCGGTCCAGATCTTCGCGGCGGAGCACTACAACCGGCGGGTGCAGCGCTGGACCTGCGCCGCGGCGCCGCTGCACGACCGGCGCACCGGGCGGCTGCTGGGCGCGGTCGACATCACGGGCGGCGATCATCTCGCCCACCCGCACAGCCTCGCCCTCGTCCAGGCCACCGCGCGCGCCGCCGAGGCGCACCTCGCCGCGTGCCCGCCGCAGCCCGGCGTGTTCCTCACGGCGCTCGGCCGCGACGAGGCGCTGCTGGTGGTGGACGGCCGGCGGCTGCGGCTGGGGCGGCGGCACAGCGAGATCATGGTGCTGCTCGCCCATCACCCCGACGGCCTGACGGGCGATCAGCTGGCGTTGCTGCTGTACGGCGAGCGGGAGGTGCGCCCGGTGACGCTCCGGGCCGAACTCTCCCGGCTGCGGCACCTCGTGGGTCCGCTGCTCGCCTCCCGCCCGTACCGGCTGCGGCGCCCCGCCGACACCGATGCCGCCGCGGTCGGCGCCGCCCTGACGTCCGGCGATCCGTCGGCGGCGCTCGACGGCTACCCGGGCCCGCTGCTCCCGCTGTCCGACGCCCCCGGCGTACGCCGGCTGCGGGACACCCTGGAGGCACGACTCCGGCGCACCCTGCTGACCTGCGGCGATCCGGAGGCGCTGCGGCAGTGGGCCGGTGCGCCGTGGGGCGAGGACGACCTGGAGGTCTGGGAGGCGCTGGCCGACGCACTCCCGCCGCACGCCCCGGGACACGCACGGGCCCGGGCCGCGGTACGGCGGCTGCGGGAGGCGTACGGGATGGCGGGGCGGTAGGACGCGATACGTGTCCGGGGCCGGGAGCGCACGCCCCCGGCCGTCCGTCCTCCCCCACCGCGCAACGTTGCGGCAACCTCCCCCGCCCTACCGTGCGCGCACCGTCCTCCGCAGGGAAGCGGAGGGCACCGCGCCGAGCGATTGGGAGGCCGTGCCATGGCCCGCTTTGCCCACCCCGGTTCCGCCGATGCCGTGATGTCCTACCGGAGCCGGTACGACCACTGGATCGGCGGCGAGTACGTCGCGCCCGCACAGGGCCGGTACTTCGAGAACCCGACGCCGGTGAACGGCCAGCCCTTCACCGAGGTGGCGCGCGGCACCGCCGAGGACGTCGAACGCGCCCTGGACGCGGCGCACGCGGCGGCCCCCGGCTGGGCCCGCACCTCGCCCGCCGAACGTGCCGTGATCCTCAGCCGCATCGCGGACCGGATGGAGGCCCACCTCCAGGAGCTGGCCGTCGCCGAGAGCTGGGAGAACGGCAAGCCGGTCCGCGAGACGCTGGCCGCCGACATCCCGCTGGCCATCGACCACTTCCGCTACTTCGCCGGCGCGATCCGCGCCCAGGAGGGCACCCTCTCCGAGATCGACGCGGACACCGTCGCGTACCACTTCCACGAACCGCTGGGCGTCGTCGCGCAGATCATCCCGTGGAACTTCCCGATCCTGATGGCGACGTGGAAGCTGGCGCCCGCGCTCGCCGCGGGCAACGCGGTGGTCCTGAAGCCCGCCGAGCAGACGCCCGTCTCGGTGCACTTCCTGATGAGCCTGATCGCGGACCTGCTGCCGCCGGGCGTCGTCAACATCGTCAACGGCTTCGGCGCCGAGGCGGGCAAGCCGCTGGCCTCCAGCCCCCGGGTGGCGAAGGTCGCGTTCACCGGCGAAACCACCACCGGCCGCCTGATCATGCAGTACGCCTCGGAGAACCTGCGGCCGGTCACCCTCGAACTGGGCGGCAAGAGCCCCAACATCTTCTTCGACGACGTCTCCTCGGCCGCCGACGACTTCCTCGACAAGGCGCTGGAGGGCTTCACGATGTTCGCCCTCAACCAGGGCGAGGTCTGCACCTGCCCGTCCCGCGCCCTGATCCAGCGCGGCCACTACCAGGACTTCCTCGCGGCGGGCGTGGCCCGCACCGAGAAGATCGTCCAGGGCCATCCGCTCGACACCGACACCATGGTCGGCGCGCAGGCGTCCAACGACCAGCTGGAGAAGATCCTCTCCTACCTGGACATCGGCCGTCAGGAAGGCGCCCGCGTCCTCACCGGCGGCGCCCGCGCCGAACTCGGCGGCGAACTGGAGGGCGGCTACTACGTCCGCCCGACCGTCTTCGAGGGCAACAACGCCATGCGCGTCTTCCAGGAAGAGATCTTCGGCCCCGTCGTGGCCGTCGCCCCCTTCGCCGACTTCGACGACGCCGTCACCCTCGCCAACGACACCCTCTACGGCCTCGGCGCCGGCGTCTGGACCCGCGACGGCTCCACCGCCTACCGCGCGGGCCGCGCCATCCAGGCGGGCCGGGTATGGACCAACTGCTACCACGCCTACCCGGCCCACGCCGCCTTCGGCGGCTACAAGCAGTCCGGCATCGGCCGCGAGAACCACAAGATGATGCTGGATCACTACCAGCAGACGAAGAACCTCCTCGTGTCGTACTCACCGAAGAAGCTGGGGTTCTTCTAGACCTACGGAAAGAGGCGCCTGACCTGGGCTTTTGCCCGTCAGGCGCCTCTCCCTCGGCCCGCTCAGAGCAAGGCCCGATTCACGCCGTAACTCCCAGTTCCTCCCACCGCTATCCCGATCCTGACCAGTTGTTCCGGACCAGTCACGGACCAAAGCCCCCACTCACCCCTCAGGCGCCGCGCCCCGGCTGACGCGATCCCACTCCTCCATCGACTGCTCGATGAGGCGGTTGGCCCGCTCCCGCACCCCGTCCAGGAACTTGGCGTAGTGACGGAAGAGGACTTCGATGCTCTGGCCCGCGCGGCGAGCGCATTCGGCCGGGTCCACACCGGAGTACAGCCAGAACGAGATCCCGGCGTGTCGAAGGTCGTAGGGCCGCTTGGCCAGGCTGGAGGCGAGTTCGGTGCGAGTCAGGGCATCCTTCCGCGCTCGCGCCCACGTCGTGCCATACGCGGCGGCGTCCACATAGTTGCCAGCCTGGTTCCGGAATAGTCGTCCGTCAGGCGTCACGCCGAACCGTTCGATGTGCGCACGGAGCATGCTCACGAACTGCGGTGGGATGGGCACAGGCCGGGTCGCGGTAGCCGCGCGGCGCTTGAGTGAGTGCACCTCGTGCACCGCGCCATTGTCCATCCACTCTTTGCCGCGGTGATGACGCCACCTGACAGGTTGAGCATCCCCCATCCGGTCTCGGGCAGATGGCACTGTTCGAGCTGGAGGTGAATGACCTCCGCCGGTCGCATCGCCGCGTAGTACATGCAGCCGAAGAACGCCTCCAGGTGAGGGCCGCGCCCGCGCTGCCGAGCGACCGCCGTGAGAAGCCGGGCGGCCTGGGCCGGGTTGGGAACTGCGGCCGGGTCCACCTCCTCGTTGACCGCCGGAGCGTTCCACTTGAGCCCGTTGAGTGGGTTCTCCGCGAAGTAACCTTTCTCCACTGCGGTGTTGAGCACTTCGTTGAACGCAGCTCGTTTGCGCCGTGCCGTCTTGGCTGCAGCTGCCTTGCCATCAAGCTTGCGACACAGGGCGTCCAGTGCCCGTCGCAGCACATCTGCTTCCGCGAGAGCAGCGACGGGCAAGGAGTTCCGCTTCAACCAGTCCAGGGCCTTCCGCCACTCCTCTTGCGGCTCTTGGCCCCATGCGTTCTTGTTGAACGCCCACGAGTACAGGGCGCGCCGCAGTACCCGTGGCTCCGGATAGGTCGCGCCAGGGTGCACCAGGGCAGGCGTGATGGTGGCGAATGCATCGGCCAGGGTGCGGCGGGTGTTTCCTGGGGTGCGGTCCCACCGCTGGTCGAGGTATTCGTGGGCAAGGTCGTACCACGTCGTCCGCTGCTTGATAGCTCGCAACTCGGACGCCGGCAGACCCGTGTGCTCATCGAAGGGCTCACCGTCACGCGCCGCCGTCATCAGCTTTGAACGCCTGCTGTCGGCGAGCCCGAAGGTCATGAAGGACTCTGATTTTTCACGCCCATTGACCGTCCACCGGACCATAAAAGGCTTGCGCCGATCGGGGCGCTCGCGTATGTCCCAGAAGCGGACGTTGTAGCTCATCGCCAAATGCCAGAGCCCCTCTCGCAGGCTTCCCACCAAGAATCCAGGTCGGCGCGACGGCACCGGAGTTCACCATTGGGCAACTTGATCATGCGGGGCGCTTGCCCGCGAGCACGCATTCTGTAGAAAGCCGACGAGCTTATACGGATTTCCGCCAGAACCTCAACTAGCTTCAGCGCCGGAGGACGAGCCATGCAATATCACCTTCGTAGCGTTAAATTATTCATGCCGGAAATCTAGGCGCGCATCGATCTGCAGCAGAGACAACTGGCGCTCAGGGCACCCCATCATGGGGTGCCGAAAAGGCGCAGCTGGGCATCACGGATCGAATCAGCGTGGATTTTCCTCTCACGGCATACAGTCAGGCAGCCGGGGAGGAAGCCCCGTGCAGCGAGCAGCCAGCTGCAGCAGTGAACATGAAGGAGCGGTCGTTGACGTAGCAGTAGGCGGCAACAGTCGCTCCACACCTCCTTACGATATGTATGCGCACTGCCAGAACTCCACAATGGTCGTGAGATTCGCCGGTTAGGCTCACCGGCGATCGTCAGCTATATTGCGCGCCGCGCTAGGCAGATCCAGAAGGCTCCCGGAGCGACTGCCGTCAGGGAGCCAGTCAGCATGAGCGCAAGGCTGACGTCGCGCTGTCTGCTGGAAGTACCAGCAAACCCTCATCCACAAGGCGATTCAAGGTTGCGCGCCACCGGGCGCTCGGACTTCTCGATGACACACGTCGCACATCGAGTTGTAGCTCCAGGATTTGCCGCGGCGTGTGCGAGGGGCACGGTCGCCGCGATACCTCCGCTGCAGCTGGTCCTCGCCGAAGAGACCAACCGTGCAGACACGGGCGAAAAGCCCACAGGAGACCGCGCCGTAGTCGCCAGCCTCCGTTCGCGCCAGACATTCAGTGTGGCGAACGCGAAGAAGGCGGGTGAAAGGGGTTCGAGCGGATCGCATGACAGCGTCGGACAGAAGAACCTCCTGGTTCGGGATTACCCCAGCGATAAATCGTCACGTGACGTGAGGTACCTATTTGCCACCCTGGACTCGACGGCGTCACCTCATAGCCCGGCTGGCATTTACCGGGCGTTGTACGTTGACATGGCATCAGCGGAAGGTTCCAGTCTTTTGAAGAACTTTCCTGTCTGCCGTGGGCGAATGCCCATCCTCGCCTCGCCAGAGGGCCCTCCTACGTCGGATCTACAGAGGCGATACGCATTTTCTGAAACCGACACGGAGCGGTGCGTTCAGTCAGAAGGAGAGCACACGGGGTCGCGGCGGCGGCAGAAGTAGGAGCAGTGCCTTCGCCATCGGCCTCGCGAACGACTCCGTCAGTCGGCTAATCCGCGGCGAGGGGAGCCGCCCGGACCTCGCCAGCATCGCTCGTCTCGAAGCTGACGTCGACCCCGCTCCGACGCCCACTCCGTCGCCGCCGAAGCAAACTCTGTCGAATTGGCTCTGGGGGCGGGACTGCCGACGCAGAACAACACGCACGAGGTCGCCCAGCGCATCGCGCCCGAGATGCGGGTGGTCTACGTTCACCACGACCTGTTGGTGCTGCTGCGCTTCCACGCGCTGCTGACCAGCACGCCGGAAGGGGCCATCGCCTACCTGCAGGCGGACATACGCGACACCGAGAAAGCCCTGGTCGGCACGGCCGCCACCCTAGACCTGACTGAACCCGTCGCGCCGGTCATCAGCAGCTTAGACCGTGTCCGACATGGTCAGTTGGCGGTTGGGCTGCGTATGGGGAGTGGGCGGTGAGGATGGATCGTTCCGGATGGCCTGTGGGAGTTGATGAGGCCGTTGCTGCCGACTGCGCGGGGTCGTCCGCAGGGAGGCGGGGTCGCAAACATCGATGATGAGGCGGTGTTCGCCGCGATCATCTACGTGTTGGTCAGCGACTGTGCCTGGCGGGCGCTGCCACCTTGCTTCGGCGCGTCGAAGTCGACCGTCCATCGTCGGTTCCTGATCAGGTCCAGAGCCGGGGTCTGAGGTCGCCTGCACCAGAAGGTGCTCCAACTCCTGGACGATCAGGACCTGGTGGAATTGTCCCGGGCGGTCTTGGAGTCGACTCACGTCCGTGCGAAAAAAGGGGGGGCTCACTTGCAGGTCCGAGCCCTGTGGACCGAGGTAAGCCCGGTTCCAAGACGCATGGTTTCGCGTCGATTTCCGCGATCAGCGCCTCGCGGGTGCGGATCGCATCGGAGATCGAGCATACGTCCGTGCCCTATCCGGCAGAATCTTCGAGCTACCGGCTGCGGCCCGGAAATATGCCCAGCGGTGTTGGCCGGTCCGCGAACGGCAGCCCCGTAGGACGCCGGACCACCGACGCGCCGACGCACCGCCGCGATGGTGTCGCGGACTACGCCTGGGCCCTCCGGTATGGGCTCGGGGAACGCGGCTGTGTCGCCTTTGGCAAGGCGGCGGCAGGCGACCCCCACGGATTCCTCCAGGTCACGCGTTCGCCCACTCATGTGGACATCGTGTCTGATTGAGTGGTTTTGCGTATATCGGGTTGCCACTGAGGGAGGCTCCGTAGCCCAGCTGCAGTGGAGGGCGAGGCGCCAAGCCATACACAAGCAAGGCGGCAGCCGAGTCGCAGTGACTTCGGGCGTTACCGACGTGCGGCTCCCTGCGAGGCCCGCCAGTGTGGTACGGGCCTCACGGTGATCACTCTGGTATTGAGGATCTTCAGCGTACGGTCGCGGGCCCGCATCGCCGGACGGTGCCCAAGCCACCCTTCCGGGGCATGGCAGATTGGTTCTCGTATCCCACGCTCAGAAGACCTGGGCCGCCGCACTTGCCTGCAGCGGCTTCCTGCCAACCGTGATTGTCGGCCGGCACCAGCCACACGATGAGCAGCGAGGACAGTGTTCAGTCGCCGCTCGTCCTGATCTGTGCTCCGTGTTCGTTGCGCCTGTACGTACGTCGCTCATTCTTCTCGATCTTCTGAGCGACTTCCGAGTCGAGATCCAGTCCGTTCATCTCCGCCACGGCGGCCAGGTAGAGGAAGACGTCGGCCAGCTCTTCTCCGAGGTCGGGAAGGCCCTTGCGCCAGGCGGTGAAGGCTTCACCGACCTCGGCCGTAAGGAGTCCGAACTCCAGGGATACATCGGTGGTGTTGAAGCCCTTCACGAGCTTGTTCTCCCACGCGAGCTTCTGGGCGGATGAGATGTCCACGGGCTCCTCCGGAGCGATACGGCAGGTGCGGCCGCAGCCTAGCGGGAACCGCGTGTCCGGTGGGCCGCCTCTCCGGCGTCGTTCACCCGGCCGACGGTAGCTCAAGGGCTGTGTTGATGCTGATCACCTTGGCGTAGTCCGCGAGCGTAGTGAACACCCGCTGGTATCCGGTGACGAGCGCGGCGACTTCCTCCAGGCTCGCGGCCTCGCCGTCACGGTCGAGGAGCCGCCGGCGGATGACGGGCGGCGGTGCGGTCAGGTGGACGAAGAGCCCCTTGCGGTTGATCACGCTCTCGGCCAGGTCGAGGGCCTCGCTCCAGGCGATGCGCGACCTGCCGCGGTACAAGGGACCGTAGACCAGCTCACTGACGAAGCAGCGGTCGAAGAGGATGCGGCCGGCACCGCTGAGGATCTCGCGGTACCGGGTGGCGAGGTCTAGATGATCGGGTGTCCTGGGTGAATGAATCACCCGGAAGCCGTGGAGCGACAACCGCTGCGCGAGGGTGCTCTTGCCCACCCCGTCGGGGCCTTCGAGAACAAGCGTGTCATGGGCGGTGGTCAACTCGCTGAAGTTCACATCGCCAGCCATGCCCGTACCGCCTCCGCGTTGTCGAGGTGGGAGTGAACCGCGTACTGGATCATGAGGTTGCGCCAGTTCGGCTCGCGGCCGGAAGCGTGGGTGTACGTCGGGCGCGGATGGAACGCTCCGATCCGTACGCCGGAGGCGAGGGCGGCACCGATCAGGACGGCGGTACCGGGAGGTGTCTCCGGGCCGGAGACGTCTGCCAGGAAACGCGATGCATCGCACACCGCGGTCAGGTCGTCCAGGGCTCCGGCGACCGGGTCGTCGGCAGCGAACCGGCGGGGCAGCACCACCCCGAGGCCGGCATCGAGACAGGGGCTGGTGAGGTGGTCGTGCCCCCATGCGGCGTATGGCGACGCCTCTACGTAGACGTCGCCGCCCTTGTCGCGGACCGCGGGTCGCGGTTCCGGGGCCGACATCTCCAGCAGCGCATCGACCGCCGTGTCGAGCGCGGTGTTGATCTGGGAGAGGTTCCGGGACCGGAAGGCTGCGTAGCGGGCCGCGCCCTGCTGATCGGAGAGAAGTGGCGGTCCGAGACGGGGCACCCGAACGACGCGGTCGGCCACCGCCTGAATCAGAGGGTCCGGGAAGTCGAGAAGAACGCCGTCTTCGGTGAGGGAGTAGGTCTGGAAGTCCGTGGTGAGCAGGAGCACGGGGACGCCGCTGGCAGCGGCATAGCCGATCTCCATGCAAACTCCGTCGTCGAGGCTCGGTCCGTGCAGGAGAGCGACCATCGCGTCGAGGCGGCCGAGGCGTTCCCGGTCCAGCTCGAACAGACGGCGCCCTTTGACCTCTGCGGTCAAGCTCTCCTCGTCGGTGTCGCAGAAGGGCAGGAATACGCGCTCGGCGCCGACCTTCGAGGCGAGCCGCTCCGCGAGGGCGGCGGCAAAGGCCCGGTCGTGAGCAGCAAAGAGCCGGTGAGCTATGTAGAGGGACACGAGCGGAAGCTCCCAAGTTCTGGTCAGGCGCGGCGTTGTGCCGGAAGGGGAAAAGAGGAGGCCGCCACGAAGCGGGCAGCCGCCTCCACCGCTTCGGCGAGGGCACGGGCGGGCGTGGCGCCGCGGGATCGGTGAGCGAGGAAGGTCCCGGCCACGGTGTCACCGGCCCCCGACACCTCGCGTGGTGCCCGGGACGGAGGAATCACCGAGGCGGTCTGCCGGCCGAAAGCCAACACCCGGGCCGCGCGGGGGCCGTCGGTCACCACCACTTCCGGCAGGGCTGCTGCGTCAGTGACGGCCTGGAGGAGCCGGTATTCGGCTGCGTTGACGAACACGGTGCTCGCGCCGTTGAGCCAGGGGGCGACAAGCCGGATCATGTCCTCGGCGCTCGGCAGGAAGAAGTCGACGCTGAAGGTGGCGCCCCGGTGCACGAGCTGGTCGAGGACGGCTGCCGCATCGAGGGGCCGGCGGCAGCAGACGTGGTACTGGCCGCCCGGGTGCCGGTCCACATGAGCGAGCGCGTGGTGGGTCAACCGTTCGGCGACGCCGTAGTCGGTACGGACGTCGGTGAGTTCGCCTTGTAGGTCGTATCGGAGGTCGAATCGAGTGGAGGTGCCTTCGGCCTCACCGTGTGCCGACCAGTCGAGCCCTGCGAGCCCCGGCGTCCGCGGGACGTGGGCCAGGTCCTCTCCGAGGACGCAGACCGGTGCGGCCGGACGGCCTGCTCGGGCCGCTGCGAGCGCGACGAACAGTGCGGCGCCGCCGAGGCGCGCGCCGCCACGGTCATCCGGGTATCGGGTCACGTCCTGGCTCACGTTGCCGATCACGTCGAGGCGCGTCACTCCGCGTCCCCCGGCCGGTCGGCTCGGTCGTGGTGAGCACAGTCGACAACCTTGGCGCAGAGCGGCCTGCGCTCGCAAAGCCGCGGAGAAGGTCCGTTGAGATACAGCCGCTTGAAGTAGATCAAGGTGAGGTGTACCCACCAGGTCGGCTCCGCGCCCGCCGGGATAGTGACCTGATGGCCGTGCTCGTCCGCCAAAGCCCGGAAGCCGTCTGCTCGAGTGTGCACGGCCGCCTCCAGGACATGACGCATCCGTTCATGGGCCACGGCTCCGGACGGGAGGTTGATGCCCAAGGCGGGGGCGAGTTTGCTGACCATGCCGGAGTCGACGGGGACGATCCCGCAGTGATACCCACGAGCGGTGAGCAGCGCGCACTGGGCCACCTTGTACGAGGCCCCGCGCACGCGCTGCGCGAAGTCGTCGATCAGCTCGTCGTTGTCGGCCGACGGCGAGAGTGGGTCGATGCCCTCCTTGCCCCAGCCCTGTAGCAGTTCGGCGAGCGAGCGCAGGTAGTCGATCCTCGTCTGCGCGAGGCCGAGGGGCCGTACCAGCTTGGCGAGTTCGTCGTCCGCGAAGGTGACCAGCGCGTCGAACCCCAAGGTGTCCGCTGCCCGGATCACCTTCGCGTAGGTGTCGACCATGCGGTAGGAGACCCGGGTGGACCAGCCGGCGGCGAGCATCCGGACCCGCGGGTCGGTGATCGTCACCGGCCACCACCGGTTGTTGTCGTGGTTGGCCTCGACTTCGGCCCGGACGTCCGGCAGGGCGGCGGCGCGGGCGACGAACTGGTGGATCCGCTGGATCTGCTGCGGATCCACCGTCGTACGGCGGACAAGGGTCATGCCGTAACTCCAGAGCTGAGGCGGGCGGCCAGAAGCGCCATGGCGAGGTTGGAGGAGAGGACGGGGATGCGGAGGCGCTGCTCCAGCTCGGCCACTGCCTGAAGGGTGTGCCATCCGGTGCAGGACAGAACCACGGCCTGCGCCGCGTCGGCGGCGTGCTGTGGAAGCTTGTCCACCAGCGCCAGGACCGTGTCCGTCGTGACCAGCGGATACCCGTCGTCCAGCCCAAGGCTCGCATGCCCCAAGACATCGATGCCGGCCTCCGCGAACGCGATGGTCTCGGCCTCGGTGACCGCTGCGGGGTAGGGGGTGGCGAGCACCACCCGTGTCACGGCGGTGGCGGTCAGCGCGGCGAGTACCGCGTCGAACGCGGTGGTGATGCCGGCGGGCAGCGGCGGCCCGCCCGTGAACGCGGCCGACGTGCACGCGAGAACCACCGCGTCCAGCTCGATGTGCGACAACGAGCCCAGCGCCGCCGTCGAAGCAGCTCGCAGCCCGTGCCAGAACGACTCGTCGATGGCGGTCGTCCCGGATCCGGGGACCAGCCGGGCATGGTGGAAAACCGTGTGCTGAAGGCGGAGACGTGGCAGCTCGGTCTCGACCGCCACGTTCGCCCAGGGCAGCAGCATTCCGACCCGAACGGTCCGGTCCGCTGCTGCGTCCAGCGCCTCCAGGGTGGCAAGTGTTCCGTCAGGAAGTGGGCGCAACGCGTTCTCCGTAGATCATCCGTGGCGCGTGTCCGGTGACCGTGAGGTCGGCGGTGGTCCCGAGCGGAACGGCGGCGCCGCGCTCGACGACCTGGATGGAGTACGAGCCGAGCCGTCGCCACCAGGTCCCGTCGTGTCCGATGAAGTAAGAGTGCAGCCCTGGGACCCGCAGGCCGGTGGGGTACACCCGCTCCTTCATCGGCTGGTCCCAGGTGTGGTCGATGTCGGCCTTCCATGTGGCGAAGTGCTCGGCGGACGGCAGCGGCCCCAGTTCACCGCGGGCGGCGAGCGGGGTGTCCGGGAAGGCCCGTGCCAGGCGGACGTTGGTGCGGTGGCACAGCAGGCCGGCATCGAGAATCGCCGCCAGGCCCTGGAGGTTCGCCGCGTGGGTGCGGTGCGTCTCTCCGGGCAGGCCGTAGATCAGGTTCAGGCCCGGCAAGAGCATCGGCAGGCCGCCATCACCACGAGTGGCCCCGACCTCGTACACGTGCTCGACCGCCCGCATGAGGATCTCGGGCGTGCAGGTCAGGGTGTTCCGCTCGATGACGACAGGGTCGAAGGATTCGATCCCCATGGGCGCGCAGTTGCCTTCGGTGCAGTAGTCGGCGACCAGCTTGGCGATGCGCCGCCCCACGGGAGAGGCAACGGCAAGAGGGTCGGCGTTGTCGATGTGCAGGACTTCCAGATCGGGGCAGCGTTCGCGGATGCCGCCCAGCAGGGTGCGGATCGCGCCCTCGTCCCGGTTGCGGTAGGAGAAGAAGCAGGTCTGCTGGCCAAGGCGGAAGTTGCGCACCCCGGCGGCGTAGAGCTGCTCGGCCTCGGCGACGACGTCGTCCACCTCACGGAATGCGACCAGCGGCGACTTCGCCGGTTCATTGCAGAAGTCGCAGAACTTCCGGCGCGTACAGCCGCGGTACAGCTCCAGCTCGGCGATCGGCCGCCAGGGCATCTGCTCGACCAGGCCCGTGAACGAGTCACGGTCGCGCTGCATCTGCCCGTAGTCCGCCGGGCGGCGACTGCCCAGCAGGAGGTCGCCCGATGTCACGGTGTGGGTGTGGACCGCGTCGAACAGCCCGGCGTATTCCGCCGGCGCCGTCACGGCGTACGTGGACAACGGGCCCAGCAAGAAGCGGCGCCCTCGTGCACACGCGAGTGCTCGGGCGATCTCCTGCAACGACCCGTTCACCGCGTGGAGATGGACCGACGGTACGGCGTCGCCCGCAACCACGACGACGATCTCGGCGTCGCGCAGAAGCTGAATGGCATTGTCGCAGTTGATGGTTGTCGAGTAGGTGAGCGGATCGCTCTGCGGTGGCTCAACGGTCGGGTTGTGCCCGGCCAAGCACCACCTCACGTCATCGATCGTCAGGTACCGCACCTCCGCCTCGGGGCGGGCCCGGCGCAACGCGGACCAGGCGTTTCGCACGTAGGTCGACAGGTAGGGCGGTACGCCGAGACCGCTGGGCTCGACGGTGAAGCAGTCCAGGACGACTACAGGCTGCATCTCTCTCCCTCCAGGGCCGAGGGCGGCGACATCCCAGTGGTGTTTCCCCTGGAAGGCCGACAGCCCGCAGCCCCCTCAGTCTCATCACTCGGCCGCCGCGGAAGGAGAGGGCAAGGGGGTTGTTCGGTTGTACGGGGGTTGGTCTTTCACACCTGAGTGTCCGAAGGCTGGGACACCGGGTGATCGACAGGGCATCATCTCGGCATGGGCGGTGGCGTGACAGGAGCTGGTGGGGGCAATGCAGCCCTCGCCGCTCTCATTGACGAAGCGGGATGTTCGAACTCGGCACTGGCGCGGCGGGTCAACGAGCTGAGCTCCCGGCAAGGCGAGATCACGCGCTACGACAAAGCGTCGATCACCCGCTGGCGGCAAGGGATGGTCCCCAAGGGGAGACTCCTCAGTTCATCGCTGAAGCCATCGGAGGCTTCCTTGGCCGGCCGGTCTCCCCCACCGATCTCGGATTTCCGCAGCCGTCCCCTCGGCCCGTGACAACCCGCGCACTGACGTACGGTGAAGACGTGGGTGAAACGCTGCACACGCTCGCGGAGCTGGGCTCCACGGACATCTCGCGACGCAGCCTGCTCGGGGCCGTCCCGTTCGTCGCTAGCGCGCTCATGGATCCGCAGAGAAAGTGGCTCCTGTGGCTCCTCGAAGAGGAGCAGGCTCCGCACCTGGCCGCGGTGGCAGGAGGCAGCCCCGTCGATCAGGTGGAAGCCATGATCGACATGTTCGATCTGATGGACAACCGCTTCGGCGGCGGGAACGTCCGGCCAAGCATCATCGGCTACCTCAGCACCCAGCTCGTGCCCATGCTCCAGCAACGGACTCTGCCGTCGAACCAGCGCCGCACTCTCTACGTCTACGCCGCGAAGTTGACCGCCACGGCGGGCTGGTGCTCGTACGACACAGCCGACTACGGGCTCGCCGAGCGATACATGATCCAGGCACTCCGACTGTGCGCCAAGGGCGGCGACCGGGTTCTCGGCGGGCAGATCCTTGCGGGGTTGTCCCATCTCGCCACCAACCTCGGCCATCCCGCGGAAGGTGCCGCCCTCGCCCGCGTCGGCATCGCGACCGCGAAGTCCTCGGGCAGCCCGCTCGGGCTCATGCGTCTGCACGCCATAGCTGCCCGCGCGCATGCCTTGCTCGACGCCCCCCGACAGGCCGCGGCTTCGCTCGTGGCGGCCGATGCCGCCCTGGAGCGGAGCCGCGGCCCCGCCGAGGAGTCTCCCTGGGTGCGCTTCCTCGACCACCACTACCTGGAGGCCGAGGCTGCCCTCGTCCACCGCGACCTCGGGGAGGCGGCCGAAGCTGAACGTCTCGCTGCGTCCTCGGTCAAAGCCAATTCCGACAGGCGTCGCCGTCAGGCGATCAGCAGCTCGGTGCTGTCGACCGCGCTCCTCCAGCAAGATCGTCTGGACGAAGCGGTCGGCACGGCCAGCAGCGCCTTGGACCTGCTCAGCGGAGTGCACAGTGAGCGGTCCGTGCAGGCCCTTCGCGACTTCCGTGCCCGCCTCGCCCCGCGCCGCAACGAGGAGATCGTCCGCGCCTTCGAACGCAAGGCACGCCCGATACTCGGTGTGTCTGCTGCCTGAACGAGAGCTCAGTACCCCTGCGGAGTCGGAGCGTTCTGTCCCCGGTCCACGGGAAGGTTCACGCCGGTCACGCCACGAGCTTGGTCGGAGAGCAAGAAGGCGATCGCGTCCGCGACCTCCTCCGGCCGTACCAGCTCCCGCCCCGGGAACTCCGCAGCGAACTGCTGATACGCCGCAGGATCTTCCTGCCTCATGCGGTCCCACCGCTTCCCCGGGATCAGCATGGACCCCGGGCTGACAGCATTCACGCGGATCCCGTACGGCCCCAACTCGCGTGCCAGCGAGGTCACCATGTGGAGCTGCGCGGCCTTGCTCGCGCCGTACTGCGCCTGCGGGCCGGGCTTCCAGCCGGAGATGGAAGACACGACCACGATCGACCCGCCTCCCGAAGCCCGTAGATAAGGAGTGGCGCACGCCGCGAGTCGCGCAAAGTGCCCGGCATTCAGAGCCCAAGTCTCCGCCCAGTCCTCAGCCGTTGCCTCGGTGATCCCCCGGCCCCGGGCGCCTCCCGCGCAGGCGACAACGCCGTCAAGCCCCCCATCGAACGTGGCGGCGGCCGATTCCACGAACTGCTCCAGCAGCTCCGGCGCAGCGACATCCAGCGGTCGGGTGAACAGCTCGTCGCCGGCACCGAATGTGCGACGTGCCCGGTCCAAGGACTCTGCCGTCCGCGCGCAGGTGGCGACACGGGCCCCTTCGGCCAACAGCAGCCGGACCACCTCACCTCCCAGGCCCCTGGAACCGCCCGTCACCACGATGCGGCGACCCGCGAACCTGCCTGCCAACGCGCTCGGTTGTTTCCCCTGCGCTGCGCTGCCTGTCATCCGTACAACCTCCGGCCAACCATGCCAACTGGCGTGTCTGAACCCATCCGTCTCGCGTCCTTCATATCTCGCCGCCGCAGCGGTTCTCTTGTGGTCGTGCCTGGCCGGAGCGGCCGTGCAGCCGACGACCGGACGGCCACGGCAATCTCGCTCGGGTACGGCACGCCCGCAGCGCACCGCCTGCCCGTCCCGGACCGTCGATTCGGGATTCAAGCAGTCCACACGAATCAGCGAGAGCCGGCGACCGCGCCCTGCGCTCCGCTCCGCACTCGGGAGGCACACCGTGTCCCAGGCAACACCCCCACGAGACAGGCTCCTGCTGGCCGACACGCACAACGCCGTCCAGATGGCCAGGCTCCACACCGTCGACGTCCTCTCCCGCTGGGGTGTGGATCCGGACAGCATCGAGACCGCCGAGCTCTTGGTGTCGGAACTGGCGACCAATGCTGTCCGGCATCCGCCCGCGCGCCGTGCGCTGGCAGGGCCCAGCGACCGCCCGAGGCCGCTCGGCCTCCGGCCGGGGCGAAGCCGCCTAGCGAGCGACGGCCCGCCTCCCCCACCGTTCACTCCGCCGACCCCCGGCCGACGGAACCCAATGTCAGCAAGGAGATTCCGATGGCATATCTGAAGGACCTGCGCGAATACCTCGCGGCACTCGACGAGCTCGGCGACGTCCGCACCATCGACCGGCCCGTGGACCCGCACCTCGAAGTCGGCGCCATCATCCGCCGCTCCTACGAGACCCAGGCCCCGGCGCCGCTGTTCACCAACATCGAGGGCACGGCCCCCGGCTACCGGCTCCTCGGCGCCCCCGGAGCGCTGAGCTCGGCCCCCGGACGCCCCCTTGCCCGCATAGCCCTCTCGCTGGGTCTCGCCCCGGACTCCACCGCCCGGCAGATCATCGAGGCACTCGCGGCCGCACGCACGCTTGAGCCGATCGCCCCCGTGCTCGTCGAAACCGGCCCGGCCAAGGAGAACGTCCTGCTCGGTGCGGACGCCACCCTCGACCGCTTCCCCACCCCGCTCCTGCACGACGGGGACGGCGGCCCGTACGTGAACACCTGGGGCACGATCATCGCCCGCACCCCGGACGGGTCGTTCACCAACTGGTCCATCGCCCGGATCATGATGATCGACGGCAAGCACATGACCGGCCTCGTCGTGCACCCGCAGCACATCGCCTATGTCTGGCAGCAGTGGGCCGACCTCGGCAAGCCGATGCCGTTCGCCCTGGTCCAGGGCGGCCCTCCGGTTCTGCCGTTCGTCTCCGGCATGCCCCTTCCCGACGGGGTCGAGGAGTCGGGCTTCATCGGCGGCCTGCTCGGCGAGCCCCTCGAACTCGTGCAGTGCGAGACCGTGGACCTCCAGGTCCCCGCCACCGCCGAGATCGTGATCGAGGGCTACCTGTCGCCGGAGAAGACCGGAGTCGAGGGCCCGATGGGCGAGTACTCGGGATACCGGCCCAACGAGACCTCGATGCAGCCGGTGTACACCATCGAGGCGATCACCCACCGCGACCAGCCCATCTGGCCCACCGTGGTCGAGGGCGAACCCGTCGACGAGTTCCACACCGCCACCGGTCTCACCCTGGCCGCCCAGGCGCTCTCCGACCTGCGCGCCGCCGGCCTGCCGGTGAGCACGGCCTGGATGCCGTTCGAGGCCGCCTCGCACATGCTCATCGTCAGCATCGCCGCTGACTGGCGCGACCAACTCCCGGACGTCGGCACGGAGGAGCTCACCCGGCGGGTGCACGAGGTGCTCTCCGAGCAGCGCTACGCGTTGCTGCTGCCGCGCATCTTCGTCTTCGATGACGACGTCGACTCGGCGAACGTGGGCGAGCTCATGTGGGCGATGGCCACCCGCGTCCACCCCACCGGGCGCCGCTTCATCCGGCACGGCCTGGCGCTCCCGCTGGTCGCCTGCTACACGCCGGAGGAACGGCATGCGGCGGACGGCGACCACGTCACCTACGACGCCCTGCTGCCCGCCGCCGACCAGGGCCGCGAGCCGCGCAGCTCGTTCCGCCACATCTTCCCGCAGGAGGTCCAGGACCGCGTCCTGGCCAACTGGGCGTAGTGAGCGACCGGTCCGTGAGGACCGTGAGGCACTCGGGAACCGCCGCCCACCGACCATGAGGCGTGGCGATCGAACGAGAGCCTCGATCCGGTGACCGCACGGCGGTCAGTGCTTGGCGACAGGGACTCCTGGCAGCTCGGCCGGCGTCAAAGCCGGACCGAAAAACCCAGGAGTCCCTGTTGCCGCAGTTGCACGCCCTCGCACTTGCCGGCTCCACCTCGGCACCGCCTCCAGCACGCGCCTCCACCGGTCGTCACCAAGGCCCCGGGCCACCCCCGGGCCACTGTCGCCACAACCACGTCGGCGGAACTTCGCTTGCGTCCACGTCTTGGCACGGGAGCAGGCACTGGTCGCCTTCCTGCGCGTCGACCCGACGACGGTGCAGTTGGCGCCGGGCTGGACGCGGGACGTCCGAAAGATCGGACACCTCGGGACCGGCGAGCAGAAGGTCCGGATCGCCTCGGTCGAGGACCTCGGCCGGTCGATGCCGCTGCTACGGACGAGCTACGTCGCAACGGCCTGATCGGGCACGGCGACAGGCCGCGCACCCTCGCAGGGTGCGCGGCCGGGGTCTGTGAGATTTTGTGATCAATCGGCTGCTCGTGAGAGGTCTTCGAGCCAGATCATCGAGGCGCGACGTTCGAGGCCGGCGAGGCAGCTCTCGGGCATCTTGTCGAAGCGTGTGGCGATGCCGCGCCAGTCCTTCAGCCGGTTGATCAAGCGCTCGACGGTGTTGCGCTCCTTGTAGAGGTCTGTGTCGTAGCTGAGGGGCCCGCCTCCGTGGCTGCCCTTGTTCTTGCGGTGGGCCACCTGGTCCTTCTTCTCCGGGATGACCGCCTTGATATTGCGTTTGCGCACGTAGGAGCGGTTGCCGCGGGATGAGTAACCCTTGTCTGCCGCGACGGCGCCCGGCCGGGTACGGGGTCGGCCGGCAGGCATGCGGACGCGGATCTTCTTCAGCACGGAGATGAACTGCGGACTGTCCGCGGCCTGCCCGGCGATCAGGACGAACGACAGCGGCCGACGCTGACGACGAATCACGACCAACCGCCTGGCTTGAAGCCCGAGGAGGCCGGACGGGCTCTGGAGCGGGTGCGTGAGGCTCGCCGGTTCGTTCGCGGCTGATCGGTGATCAGAGCCTGTGAACAGACCTCGGCCGGGTCAGTGCACATCGCCTGGCCAAGGCTTGTTCACAGGTTTTCAGGTGCGCGGCACCTGCCCAGCCTGCTGGGCGTAGACGGTGGCGACGCTCTCGCTGTTCGCGTCGGCTTCGGCGTCGCAGTGGTTCGGGTGAGACGGCACGGGCTCACCCTTCACGACGTGTTCTTGCGGCTCGGCATCGTTCACCGCCGACGCCGGAACCCCGAAGATCCTGTCGAAGGCCCAGTTGTAGGCAAAGGTGAAGAAGGGGACGGAGATGATGAACGTCAGGTCAATCAGGAATGCCTGGACCAGTGTGAGCCCGAGCCACCATGCGATGAGCGGGACGAGGAAGCAGACCAGGGTGATCTGGAATCCCACTGCGTGCAGGATCCGGCGGAGCACCGTACGCGTGCGATCGTCCTGACGCGCTTCCCATGCTTCGAAGAGGTAGTTGTACGCCAAGTTCCATACCGTTGCCCAGACGCTGATCATGAGCGCAAGTGGCCCGGTGGTGGCGGGTGAGTCGCCCGTCAGCAGCGTCATCACCGAAGTGCTCACCACCAGCCCGAGGGCCTCGTATCCCCCGACGTAGGCCAGCTTCCGCTTTATGCCTTGCACAGTAATTACTCCCAGTTCGCCTGCCTGCGGAAGACGACGCTAATTCAGGTAGGCTGGCGAAAAAAGCAAGGTTCCTTCAGGAAAATTGACAGGTACGTATGGCGCTCTCCAGCGACGGCATCACGCTGTTCCTGGCCGTGGTGGACCACGGCTCCTTTTCCGGCGCAGCCCGCGCACTGCGCCGGGTGCCCTCCGCGGTCAGCATGGGCATCGCGAACATCGAGGCCGAACTCGGATACCCCTTGTTCGACCGGTCCCACCGCGAGGCGGTACCCACCTCCCAGGCAATGGCCCTGGTGCCCCAGGCCCGCACCATCGCCAGCAGCCTGCGGCTGCTGCAGGTCCACGCCGCGCAGCTGTCGCAGAACCTGGAGAGCACACTCACCATCGCCGTGGCCACCGGCATCCGGGACCAGGACCTGCTGGACGCCGTGACCCGCATCGGCACCCGCTACCCCCTCCTGCGCATCAACCTGCTCCGCGCTCCCCAGGACCAGGTGCGCACGATGCTGCACCAGGAGCGCATCGACTTGGTACTGATGGCCGCTGCCACACAAGCGGACCGGGAGGAAGCCCGGGCCACCGTGGGACAGGAGACCTTCGTCGCGGTGGCGTCGGCCACCGTTGACACTCCCAGCCTGCCCACCGACCTGCGACGACTGGAGGACCTGAACACCAGCCGCCAGATCGTGGTGGCCGACCCCTACGCCCCCCTCGTCGAACGACGGCTTCTCCTCTCCGACGACCGGTGGCACGTGGACTCGGTGGAAGCCGCACTCGATCTGGTGCAACGGGGCGCGGGATGGGCCAACCTGCCCACAAGTGCGATCCAGACAGCGGTCGCCGCCGGCAGACTACGGGTGTTGAAGTTCGACAACACACGAAACGGCGTGACCCTGCCCGTGCACCTGGCATGGCTGCGCAGAAAGCCTCTGCGCAGGGCCGCAGGAGAAGTCGTCGAGCTGATGCACCGCGGCCACCGCTGAGCGTTCGGCGGACTCCCGAGACGCAGCGACCTGCGTGGCAAGCGCGGGGAGGGCGCCGTGTTGGGCAGCGTCGCCCTCCAGCGCAACGGGAGTTCGGAAGGCTCGGGGGCTGAGGAACATCGGGACGGGAACCGGCTCTAAGGGCTCGTCGGCCCTGGTGGGCGGCTGGCGAGGCGTCGGCGGCGGGGCGGTCGTGAGGTCTTCCTGCAGATAACTCCCGGCGCCGCTGCAGGAGGATGCCTTGTTGACGCCTTCGCGTACCCGCTGACGCCACGCGTCGTCCGGCACGACGCCGTGTCGTAATAACCAAGGATCTTCTTCAGCACGGGGATGAACTGCGGGCTGTCCGCGGCCTGCCCGGCGGCCTGAAGCAGTCGGGCACCTGTGCCGTGCCGACGACCGCGATCTTCCATCCCTCACCATGGGTGCCGGGGCGACCGTCCGGGAACCAGCTGAGGTAGAAGCGGCCGTCCTTCGAGCTGATGTGGACGTCCGCCCGATCGTCCACGACGAGGTTGAAGTCCTCCGCGGAGAACTGGTCCGTGACGAGCGTGGGCTGTCCCGGACCGAGCAGCCACTCGCGCAGCCGCAGGGCTTCGATGGTGGTGGAGAAACCGGGGCGATCGGGCGCCGCGGCCACTGGCAATAACCTCTCTGACCTGGGGTTTCTTGCAAGGTCGTCTACGTTGACACGGCCTACACACGTTGGCCGGTCTTTCGGCGATCTTTCCTGTCTGCCCCCGGCGAACCGCCGGGTCCGGCCTGTGACGCGCAGGAACACCCGCGCCCCCGACCAGCCGCCCTTCGCGCCTGCTGGAACCCGCGACACTGAAGGGTCCTCGGCGGGCCCAGGAATCTCGAAGACCGCTTCGGCGACCTTGACGACGCACTCACCGCTCCGCCCTCGCCTCTCAGATGTGCACCGTCCCGATGCCACCGATCAGGCTTCCCGTGCCCCGCCGTGCCGGGCTGGCCATGCCCATGGAAGCCGACTGGCTCACCCACGCCCTGCGACCGACGCCCGCGGGTCCGTAGCACATGCCGATCAGCGCATCGGGCGCGTGGGGATCCGGTCCATGAGGGAGACCTCGCCACCGTCCGCACGCCCCCGAGAACCTGAGTTCGACCTGAAGAACGAAGGCACTCTCCTCCGACCAGCAGTTTCCGGAGCCATGCTTGAGCCCCAACAAACGGCAGCAGGCCCCCGGGAGCGCATCCCGGGGGCCTGCTGATGACGATGCGGTGATCTTCGACTGGCACTCCGGTGCGGCTTCGTGATCTATCCGGTTGAGCGGTCAGCGAGGCGTTGCCGGTAGTGGCTGCGGTGGCCTGGTGGCATCCGCGTCAGTTCGACCGGTGCAGCAGCCTGCGCGGGGACCGGGAGCGGTGGGTTCAGAAACTGCGGACCGAGGGGCGGCACTCTTCCGGTGAACAACATGCAGGGAAGGGCTTTTACGGTTGGGGGGCCTCGTCGAGGAGGGCCAGTACGCGGTGGACCGCGCGGTCCGCGCCGGGCCGGTGGATCGCCGCGATCGAGGAGATCATCTGTGCTGACGGTGTGCGCAGGGGGACGTAGGCGATTCCTGGCGGCGAGAAGTGCCGTACGCCCTCCGGGACGAGGGTGACGCACAGGCCGGTGGCGACGTAGCCGAGCGCGCTGGTCACGTCGTCGCAGCTGCCGCCCACCCGCGGTTCGAAGCCGGCCTCCCGGCAGGCGGCTGCCGCGCGCGCCGCCAGGCCCGGCATGGACAGCGGCTCGGGCAACACGAAGGAGTCGCCCCGCAGTTCGGCCAGGTCCAGGTCGTCGGCCTGGGCCAGTGGGTGTGCCGTGGGCAGGGCCACGATGATGCGCTCGGTGAAGAATCCCGGCACGATGATGAGTTCGTCACTCTCCTGTGGTTTCGGGCCTGGCGGGGTGCGGGTGGTCGGTACCGGTTCCCGGACGAAGCCGAGGTCGCATCGGCCGTCCCGGACGAGTTCGGCGATGTGGGTGTCGGGGCCCTGGTGCATGTGGATCCGCAGGCCGGGCAGCTGGGCTGCGGTGACGCGCAGGAGTTCGGCGGGGAAGGAGTAGGCGAGGGCGCCCGCGCAGCCGACCCGCAGCACGCCTTCGGTGCCGTCCGCGATCCGCCGCACCCGCTCGACTGCCGCTTGCTGCGCTTCCAGCAGTCGGCGTGCGTCCTCGGCGAATGCCTCGCCTGCCGGCGTCGGACGCACCCCCCGCGCCTCCCGCACCAGCAGCGTCGCGCCCAGTGCACGTTCGAGCCGTTGCAGCGCCTGGCTGAGCGGGGGCTGCCGCATCCTGAGCCGTTCGGCGGCGCGGCCGACATGCCCCTCCTCCACCACGGTGACGAATTGCTCCAGCAGGCGATGACTGAGTTCCATATGGCCAACCATATGACAGGGGCGACTTTTCATATTGGACGGAGGATGGGGGTGAGGAGTGCACTGGAGAGTGTCCAGACCGGAGAAGACGAAAGAAGCGTGATTGCGTTGATCAAGCCGTACGGAGTGGTCGGCCTCATCCCGACGGTGTGGAATGCCGAGTCCCGCGACGATGTGAAGAAGAACATCGACCTGCTGCTGGAGCTGGCCAAGGGCGCGGTCTGGCTCTCCTCCCTCGATGTGCCGGTGCGGCTGCTGGTGCTGCCCGAGGGCGCGCTGCAGGGCTTCACCGACGAGATCCACGACATGCCGACCCGTGAGTACGCGCAGAGCGCCGCGATCGACATCCCCGGGCCCGAGACCGACATCCTGGCCCGGTTCGCCCGCGAGCAGGATCTGTTCATCCTCGGCCAGGCCAAGGCCCGCCACCCCGACTGGCCCGAGCTGTTCTTCAACGTCGGCTTCCTCATCAACCCCGCCGGCGAGATCGTGCTGAAGCACTACAAGATGTCGGCACTGCTGCCGGTGGAGCGGTCCGTCTCCCCGCACGACCTCTACGACTGGTGGATCGAGAAGTACGGGCGTGAGCTGCAGTCGTTCTGGCCGGTCGCCGACACCGAGATCGGGCGCATCGGCGTGATGATGGCGATGGAGGGCAACTTCCCCGAGAACGGCCGCGGGCTCGCCATGAACGGCGCGGAGGTTGTCTACCGGGCCTCCCTCCCGGTCCCCATGACCGCCAACGGCGTCTTCGAGGTGACCAACCGGGCACGCGCCCTGGAGAACAACTTCTACGTGGTCGCCCCCAACATCGGCGGCGTCTACCTGCACTCCGACAGCCGGCTCCCGGCCGACTGCGGCGGCGGCACCGGAATGATCGTCAACTATCGCGGCCAGGTCGTCGGGGAACAGGCCAACACCAACGGCCCGAGCTTCGTGAGCGGCGTCGTCGACATCGAGGCCCTGCGCCACCACCGCACCCACGCCAAGACCACCAACTGGCTCAAGGACGTACGCGCCGAGACCGCGCAGCTGATCTACGAGAAGCCGCTGTACCCGGCGAACCTGTACCTCTCGCGCCAGCCGGGCAACCACGCGGCCTACGCGGCGGAGATCCTGAACCCCGGCATCGACCGCATGGTCGATGCCGACATCTGGCGCCGCCCCGGATACGAGGAGACCGAGCCGACCGGAAAGTCCCGCCAGGCGAGCGGAACGGCAGGCTGAGCAACCTCCGCGGTGATCGGCGGCCCACGGCGCACACCGTTCCCCTCCGGCACTCCAGGAGACTTCGCGATCTTGCGTCGGACCCGCGTGAGAGCTGGAACGACCACGACGTGATCTTCAGGGGTTGTGCCGACTCCTGAAGATCGTGCTGTAGCCGCGCGCCGCAGCACGGACGCCGCCCACTGGCGGGCGATGTGCGAACAGGCCATGGCCCGGATCGCGGGCCGGTTCAAGCAGCGATGAGCCGCGCGCCACGACCCGCGCCTTCATACTCGCACTGCTGTCCGGCGTCGAGCGGAAGAACTGCTGGCGACTGGCCGAGCAGGCCGGCCTCACCCGCCCCGGACCGATGCAGCGGCTGCCGCGAAACGCCCGCTAGGACGCCGCCGACGCGGTCCGCGACGACATCCGGGCCTACGTCCTCGAACACCTCGGTGCCGACGACGGCGTCCTGATCGTGGACGAGACAGGCTTCTGAAGAAGGGTGCCGCCTCCGCCGGCGTGCAGCGGCAGTACACCGGCACCGCAGGGCGGATCGAGAACAGTCAGGTCGGCGTCTTCCTCGCCTACGCCTCAAGCAAGGGGCGGGCCTTGATCGACCGTCGGCTCTACCTGCCCGACACATCCTGGTCCCGGGATACCGAACGCCGTACCCGGGCCGGGGTGCCCGAGCAGGTGGAGTCCGCGACCAAACCGGCCCTGGCCGGGCAGATGATCGCGGCCGCGCTGGATGCCGGGGTCAGCGCCTCCAGGGTGACCGGCGACGAGGCATACGGCCAGAACCCCGGTCTGCGCGCCCTGCTGGAGTCCCGCCGGACCGGTTATGTCCTGGCCGTCGCCTGCAGCACCCGGGTGCGGATCAACCAGGGCCGCACCGCCGCCCGTGCTGATGCCGTCGCCGACTGCCTGCTTGCCTCGGCCTGGTACCGGCAGAGCGCCGGAGCCGGGGCGAAGGGGCCGCGCTACTACGACTGGGCGTGGATCGAGATCGGGGCCGGCGGCCATCGGCACCTGCTGATCCGCCGAAACCCGAGCAGCGGCGAACTCGCCTTCTACCTGTGCCGGTCCCCGAGCCGAGTGCCGCTGTCGAGCTGGTCCGGGTGGCCGGGACCAGGTGGTGCATAGAGGAGTGCTTCCAGGCCGCGAAAGGCCAGGTCGGACTCGATGGCTATGGCTCAGTTCGTGGCACGCAGTGTGTCGCGATCGGGTTGGGGGAGCCACCAGTCGGCGCTCGGGGGGCGGTGCCAGTGGTGGGTTCGGGCGTAGGCGTGGACAAGTTCCAGGGCCCGGTTGAGGGCGGGGTGTGCGGTGGCGGTGTTCCAGACCACGTGCCAGGGGTAGAGCGGGACGGGGTCGGTCAGGGGCCGGGTGGTGAGGCCGTCGGGGAGGTGCGAGGTGGTGCGGCCGAAGGCCGGATGGCCGAGGGCTTGGACGGCGGTGAGGACGGAGGTGCGGCCGTGCCCGCGCACGCGCGTCGCCACGCTCAGGCCGAAGGCGGCAACTGCCTGGTCGACCCAGTCGCGCCACTCGGCGGACTCGTCCGCGGCATGGACCAGGAGCGGGTGCTCGGCGAGAACGGCGAGGGGGATCTCGTCCCGGTCGGCGAGGGGGTGGTCGGTGGGGATGATGACGCCGATGGGGTCGAGCCCCATCGGCATGGTGGCGAGGGAGGCCGCGAGGGGGCGGCCGAGGCTGTGCGGGCGGCCGAAGGCGAGGTCGAGGCCGCCGGTGAGCAGGCGGGGCAGTGCCGCGGTCAGGCCGTGGCTCTGGACCACCTCGAACGGCAGGCCGGGGGCCTGGGTGCGCAGGTGGTGGATCAGGAGCGTGGAGGGCAGGCCCTCGGTGACGACGTCGATGCGCAGGGGGGCGCAGGTGTGGGTGACCTCCTCGACGAGGCGCTCGGCGTCGGCCAGGAGGCGGCGGCCGCGTTCGACGAAGGTCTCGCCCGCGGGGGTGAGGGTGACGTGGCGGCGGTCGCGGGTGAACAGCGGGACGCCGAGGCGCTTTTCCAGGGCCCTGATCTGGGAGGAGAGGGTCTGCTGGGCGATGGTGAGCCTGCTCGCGGCCCGGCCGAAGTGGAGTTCGTCGGCGAGGGTGACGGCGTAGCGCACCTGACGCAGGTCGAGGTCCACGCCTCCACCGTAACAGTCTGAGGCTGTTACGTATCCGCTGAAGAGTGTTGGACCGACGGCACGCTTCGGTCGTTGACTGGCGGAGTGAAGGCGCCACGTAGGCGCGAACCGAAGGAATGCTCCGGCACTTGATCGCCGCATCAAGGCCGGTGACACGGTGAGGCGTTGGCCGCAGATCCCTACGGCGCCCCGCGAGGTGCGTGGGCGGCCGGGCCGCGCCGCCGCACCTGGCACGGGTACGGCGGGGCGGGGTCTCTGCCGAGCCACACCCATGTCACGGACATTCCCCACCCGCTTACCCGATGGGGCGCTCGGCCTGTGCGCCGGCGCCCGTGAAGAGAGCCGCTGCATGTTTGCGAAGCACACTCAGGGCCGGATCTCCCCCCAGGGCCATGCCCGGGTGCCGGAAGGCACCTTCGAGGAGCACCACGGCCGTCAGGGATTCGAAGGTGACGTCTCCCAGCTCTACCACGCCCACCCGACCACGGACTGGCTGCGGGTGGAGGGCCCGATCCGGCCGCGGGGCATCCAGCTCACCGACGCTCCCGCCGCCGACGAGCACGACGAGCGCGCCCTCCCGACGCTGCTGATGTTCAACGAGGACATCAAGGTCTCGGTGTCGAAGCGGACGGCGCCGATGCCGTACTACTTCCGCAACACCGACGGCGACACCCTGCTGCTGGTCCAGTCGGGCAGCGGCGCCCTCGTCACCGACTACGGCACCCTCGGCTACGGGCCGCTGGAATACCTGGTGATCCCCAAGGGCACCAACTACCGCATCGTCCCCGACCCCGGCGCCGAGCGGCACGTCATCTACGTGGTGGAGACGCGGGAGCCGATCGCGCTCCCCGAGCGGGGGCTGCTGGGGCACTTCCTGCCCTTCGACCGCGGCGTCCTCGACGTTCCCCGGCTCGACGCCGGCCTCACCGTCCCGTCCGCACAGAACCCGGCCGGCGAGTGGGAGGTGCTCGTCAAGCGCGCGGACGAGCTGTCATCGATCTTCTACGCCTTCGACCCCGCCGACGTGGAGGGCTGGACCGGCGACCTGGCCCCCTTCCGGCTGCGCCTGGCGGACATCCGCCCGCTCTCCTGCGAGCGTCTCGAAATGCCGCCGGTGGCGCACGCCACCTTCCAGGCGGGGCAGAACTGGTTCGTCACCATGGCTCCCCGGCCCACGCAGACCGCGGACGATGCGGACATGGCGCAGCCGGCCCATCGCAACGTCGACTACGACGAGCTGTTCGTCTTCCTCGGTACCGGCGACGGTGACCAGGTCGGTCCGCCGGCGGGGCTGGCGAGCGTCACCCCGGCCGGTATGAACCACGGTCCCGACCAGGTCCGCCACGCCAACCCGCGCACCCGGCTGCCGTTCTACGTGTGGAACGTCGACACCGTCCGTCCCCTGCGTTACACCGAAGCCTTCGAAGCGGTCGAGCTCTCCGACTTCGCCCGCAGCGAGAGCTACCGCGGCTGACCGCGGCTGACCGCGGCTGACCGCAGCCTCCCCCGGCCTCCGGCCCGCACCGCCCCCTCCGCGCGGGCAGGAGGCCGGCCCTCACCAAGTTCTGGAGCGCCCTCCGTCATGAGCCGTGTCCTGGCCCTCTCCGGCTCCCTGCGAGCCGCCTCGTACCACACCCAGCTCCTCAGCTGCCTACAGCCGCTGGCCCCCGAAGGCATGCATCTCTCACTCTTCTCGGGGCTGGGGGAACTGCCGCACTTCAGCGAGGACCTGGAGACGGATCCGCCCGTCCCCGTGCGGGAGCTGTGGCAGGCCATCGCGGACGCCGACGGGCTGATCATCGCCACCCCCGAGTACAACGGCGCGATCCCCGGCGTGCTGAAGAACGCTCTCGACTGGGCCTCCCGGCCCCGGGGAGCGAGCGTCCTGCCCGGACATGCCGCCATGGTCCTCTCGGCCTCTCCCGGCCTCTTCGGCGGTATCCGCGCCCAGGCGCAGCTGCGCGAAATGTTCGCCCTCCTCAACGTCTACGTCGTCGGCGGTCCCCACCATTCCCGCCGTCCACACCCGCCTCGACCCCACCACCGAAGCTGAGCAGCGCCTGACCGATCCGGTCACCCGCGCCATGCTCACCTCGCTGCTGCATGGCCTGGAAGAAGCCATCGAGCACCAGGCCGGAGGCCGTCTGGTCAAGCCCCTGCACCACCTGCAGAGCCAGCAAGCCACCTGACCCTTCGCGGTGCAGGCAACCCTCATCGGCGCACGGACTTCCTCGCGCCACAGCCACTTACTGATCACTTCAGAACGAGGTCCAGAGTTTCCTCAAGCAGATGATGCTGCAGGCGAGTTGGAGTAGGTCGAGGTGGAGGTCGGCGCGTATCTCGTAGCGGATCCGCAGACGTTGAACTGGTGGAGCCAGGCGAAGGTGCGCTCGACGCCCCAGCGGGTCTTGCCCAGGCCGGAGCCGTGGGGTGTGCCTTGCAGGCGATCTTCGGTGTGATATCGCGGGCTCGTAGAAGGCAGCGGTACGTGTTGCAGTCGTAGCCACGGTCGGCGAACAGTCGGCCCGGCCGACGACGTGACCCCGAACTCCGCGAACGCGAGGTATCGCGTCCAGCAGTGGCATCAGCTGAGCGACGTCATGACGGTTTCCGCCGGTAAGCGAGATCACCAGCGGTGTTCCGTGCCGGTCGGTGAGCACACCACCAAACGTCCCCGCCGCGGTGCTCGAAGAGCGCCACCGTCTGGGGCGGATGACCTTTACCGAATACGCCGAGAACTGGCGGACGCGGCAACGCCACATCGTGGACTACTCCACGGGCCGAAACCACCGCTCCCATCTCACCGCGCACCTCCATCCGGAACTCGGCGACCACCGGATGGCGGCCACCAGCCCCATGACCATCGAGTGCTTCATCGCCGGCATGGAACGCCGGAGCATCCAGCCGGGAGCCCAGCGCAACATCTACGGCCTCCTCCGCACCGCCCTCCTGGACGCGGTCCGCAAAGGGGGCATCGGCACGGACCTCGCCCTCGGCATCAAAACCCGCGAGTACATTCCCCCACGCTCGATCATCCCGACCGTCGAGTACGCAACGACCGACACACTCGCGGCGGATTTTCAACCGGGCTTGGTGATCACCATGCTGCACGGCTGCGGCCTGCTCAACGGCGAAGCTCGCGCCGTCAACATCAACAACGTGATCCCTGACGACGCATACCGGGTGACCGAGCAGATCCACCACAACACCTACAGACCCGCACCCCTGAAACACCGCTGGCCAGGAGAATTCCGCGACACACCTCTCCCCCACACAGCCAGGGAAGCCCTCGAACGTTTTGAACAATGACACGCCACCACGGAAGAGGGCTACCCGCTACGCGGGCCGGACGGCTATTTCGCCTACCGGATGGAGATCACACGAGCAGCCCAACTACATGCCGTCCCGCCCCCCCGGACTACATGAACCCCTCCGGCTACGGCAACCTGTTCGCCTCCGTCTACCTCAACCACGGCATCCCCATCACCGACGTGTCCGAATGGCTGGGGCATCGCAATATCGAGACGACCTACCGCGCCTACCGCCACCTGATGCCCGGATCGATCGCACGAGCCAGACAAGCCCTGGAATGCGCCCTCGCAAGCTGACCGCCCCATCCCAACCAAAATTCCGAATTCCAGCACAGTCCCACCACAGAGCAAGCCCCCTCACCCACGGAACACCCACAGCCTGCCGCCACCAGGAAAACCGGGATTCCCGCCTATCACCCCCAACAAGGCAACCAGGGCCGACCAGCCCCCTGGCAACGACACCACCACAAACAAGATCTCCTGACGAACCATCAGAAAAGTCAGCATGAGGTCAGCATGAAGACTGCCAGAGCCACCCACACGTGAGCACACCTGCACACCCGCGAATCCTGGCAATACCCACCGCCACCTGCAAAGATGCTGGCCAGAGCGTCATCTGCAAACCACATGCAAATTTCCATGTCAATGAAAACCGAAGAGGTACTGCAAGACATCGTCGCAGGTCAGATGGCATTTCGGAGTCAGCAAGTCAGCACAAAATCAGCATCGTCGGCGCTACGCCGAGAAAAAGATCGACTCCCGGGGGCCATGCGGCGCTCCGTGGCCGATGCCTCCGCAGAGTCCGGGGGCGAGGTTCGATGCCAGTTGCACACAAGGGTACAGCTGCACCTCAGGCTACAAACGTCCCCTCGATCGAGTAACGGCGTTGGCTCAGGAGTTCTTATGCCCGAGAGAACAGTCACCGATGAATACCTCAAGCACCGCATGGAGCAGTGAGTTCGAGGCGCCTTACTGATCATTTCAGAATGAGTTTCGGAGTCTCCTCAAGCAGATGGTGCTGCAGGCGAGTTGGAGCAGACTGTTGTCGTTGTTCCGGGCATGGCAGGGATGGATGAAGCCGGTTTGTGGACTGGGGAGCTGGAGTCGGCTTTCGCCTGGGTGGTTCTCGCGGGTAGGCGCACGCTGAAGACGGGGAGGGCGAGGTCGGACGGTGACGGCATCGTGGATCGCAGCATGTGGCCGCCGCGGAACCGCACGCGGCGGCGCCGTGGCAATCACCTGGGAGGCGGTGTCCTGGCAACAGCGTGGTGCCGATTACCTCGGCCTTGCCAGCGTTGTAGCAAGGTTCAGGCCTGGGTTCCTCCAGAGCCGCGAGAGGAGGCGCCCGACCTGGGACCGGCGAGTGCCGAGCCCGTCGGTAGAGAGCCCCCGGAGCGGACATCGCGCGGTACGTTGCCGGACCCGGCGGCCTCATTCTGTTCCTGCGGATGACGTCTGGGACCGCAGTGTCGACGGGCCACCCGTGAGCGGGTGGCCCGTCGACACTGCAGGACCCGGTGGCCGGCCGGGGGTGTCCGGCCACCGGGAGACGGGGGAAATACGGGTGGACGGGCGGGTGTGAACGCGGCCTGCCGCGGTCGCCGCCCACCGTCCTCAGCGTCGCGGCAGCAGCGCCGCCGAGATCAGCGCCATGACCGTGATGAGGCCGGCGGCGAGTAGCAGGCTCTCCCGCATCCCGGACGTGAAGTCGCCCGCGAGGAGCGCGCCGAAGACGGCGATGCTGAGCGCCCCGCCCATCTGGCGGCTGGTGTTGAGCAGCGCCCCCGCCGTGCCGGCCCGCTCGGCGGCGACACTGTCGAGCATCAGGGAGGTCAGCGCCGGCATCGCGAGGGCGCCACCGACGCCCAGCGGGATCATCAGCAGTGCCGTCACCCACGGGTGCATACCGGCGTCGACGGCGAGGAGCACGCCGCAGCCCAGGGCGACGGTCAGCAGCCCCACGACGATCACCGCCCGCGCGCCGAGACGGGAGACCGCCCTTGGGGAGAAGTAGTTGAAGTGGGCAGTGACCACCGCCATCGGCACGAACATCAGCCCGGCCGAGAGCGCCGACTGCCCCCGCTGCTCCTGGAAGAAGAGGCTCAGGACGAACACCCCGCCGTAGAAGGCCGCGTTGCAGGCGAAGCCCGTGACGACCGGCACGCTGACACCGCGCTGCCGGAACAGCTCCAGCGGCAGCATCGGCGCGCGCCGCCGTGCCTCGATGGTCACGAAACCGGCCCCGGCCACCACCGCGACCCCGCCCGCGGCAAGAACGGTTCCGGTGAGCCCGCCGTGCCCGCCCTCGATCACGGCGAAGGTCAGCGCGGCCAGCGCCAATACCGCCGTCACCTGCCCCGGCACGTCGAACGCGGCACGGTGACGCGGGGAGCGCGCGGCCCGCAACAGGATCAGGAAACCGGCCGCCCCGGCAGGCACGTTGAGGAAGAACACACCGCGCCAGCTCCACTCCGTGGTGAGCAGTCCGCCCAGGACGGGCCCGGCGGCGACGGCCACCGCACCGCCGACCGTCCACAGGGCGATGCCACGCGCCCGCGCGGCCGGATCGGGAAAGGCCTGACGAATCAGCGCGAGCGAAGCGGGCACCATCACGGAGGCCGCGCAGCCCTGCACCACACGCGCCGCGATCAACGCCCCGAGCGTCGGCGCCGCCCCGCAGGCCAGCGAGGCGAGGACGAAGAGACCGAGCCCCCAGCCATACGCGCGCCGCGCACCCACCGCGTCCGAGAGGGCACCGGCGGAGAGCATCAGCGCCGCGAACATCAGCGTGTAGCTGTCGGCGACCCACTGGAGCCCGGACATCGAACCGCCGAGGTCATCGCCCACGGCGGGCAGCGCGACATTGACGCCGGAGACGTCGAGCGTGATGACGAAGAAGCCCAGGACGGCGGCGGTCAGGGCGGCGACCGCCGATGCCGGCCGCTCCCGCTCACCCCCGGAATCCGCCCTCGCCTCTGCTTCCGCGTCTGCTTCGGACCGCGTCGCGCTCATCGTGCGCTGCTCCTCACTGGGCCATCCCTGTCGGAGTGCCACTCCTGTCGGACATGGAGAACAGCATGATCGGCGAGTGCGGCCGCAGCCAGGCCGAAGCGTGCGGGGGAGCACCGATCCTGGCCCTGACAGGGCCCCTCTCCACGCGCCATTTTTTGCGATAATGGCCGGATGAGCGAAGGTACGGAACTGGGCCGCTTCCTCCGGGCTCGCCGGGGTCAGGTCCGCCCTCAGGACGTGGGTCTGCCCGCCGGCACGGGCCGCCGCCGCACCCCGGGACTGCGCCGCGAGGAGTTAGCCACGCTGGCCGGAGTCAGCGTCGACTACTACACGCGCCTCGAGCGCGGCCGCGAGACCCGACCCTCCCCCGCCGTCGTCGCCGCACTCGGCGAGGCGCTCCGGCTCTCCGCCGAGGCACTGCAACGGCTGCACGAACTGGCGGCACTCGCCGCAGGCCAGGTGCCTGCACCGCCCCCGGGCCCGGCACGTACGGTGCGGGAGTCGGTCCGCACCCTGCTGGAGACGCTGCGCCCCGTACCGGCCTACGTCGTCACACGCACCAATGATCTGCTGGCCGCCAACCGGCCCGGCCTTCGCCTCTTCCCCGGCCTCACGGACTGGCCGCCAGAGCGCCGCAACATCACCCGTTACATGTTCCTGCACCCCATGGGACGCAGGCTGTACCGCGACTGGGAGGAGATGGCAGCGCACAGCGCGGCGCATCTGCGGGCGATGGCGGGTGCCGACCCGGACATGCCGGAGCTGGCCCAGCTCGTGGGTGAACTGGTGGTGAAGAGTCCGGAGTTCGCCCGGCTGTGGGAGCGGTACGACGTCCGGGCGCGCAGCGGCGGCCACAAGCACTTCCGGCATCCGGAGGTCGGCTCGATGTGCCTCAGCTTCGAGGTGATGGCGGTCTTCCGCACGGACGGCCAGCGCCTCGTCACCTACCAGGCACCGCCCGGCACCCCCGACCACGACGCGATGCTGCTCCTCGACATGGCAAGCCCCGCGGAGGCAACGCTCCCCGAAGAGGCCGAGCGGTAGCCGACCAGGCTCGCAGGACGATATGCGCGCCTCCGAGGCCGGACCATCCCGGGCTGCAGCCTGCGTTCCACGCCCGGGGAAAGTCAGCTCTTCCCCGCTGCTAGGGGGTTGGCTGGGGTCATTCCCCTGAGGAGGAGCCGTAGGATCTGCTGCAGTTCTTCGGCCAGCGGTCCGCTCTCCGACGGGTGCTGAGCCCATCGGTAAAGGGCCCCGAGGTAGACATCGCGCAGTACATTGCCGACGCCGATCGCCGGCATTCCCGGGCTCAGCTCCCCCTGGTCCACACCACGCTCGATGATCCTGGCGAAGACCTCCGCGACGTACGGCTCCTCGAGGATCGGCCGCCCCGCCTTCACCCAAGCGGTGAGCATGGCCGTGGTGAGCCGTGGTTCCTCCTCGTTGATCCGGACGAGGACCGACATGCACTGCTGGAGCTGCGCGACCGAGCCGGGGGTGAACGCGCTGTTCGTGTCGAGGCCCATCACGAGTGCAGCACGCCTCCGTTCTCCCCAGGCAGCGATGACGTCTTCCTTACGCTGGAAGTAGTTGAAGAACGTTCCACGTGCCACATCAGCCCGCTCCGCGATCTCGTCGATGGAGGTGTGGTCGTATCCCTTCTCCACGATGAGTTCAACTGCCGACGAGTAGAGACGTTCCCTGACCTGTTGTTTGTTGCGTTCCCGGCGGCTGACCGGCGGCGTCGTTGCGCGCGAGCCCATTCCGTCCCTCCTGTTCGTGTTGGCCTCGCCAAGGCTGAGTGGCGACCCGACAACGAAGGTGGGCGCGCCCGAGTCCGGTCGGCCTCGTCGGAAACGGCATCACACGGCAGTCACGGCCACCGCCAGCCTGGCCGGCAATTTTTTATACCATAGTGCAAGTTTTACCGCCGTCCATGCTCGCGTATACCGGCCACAACACGGTGGCCACCCGAGAACGAGGTCATCTCGGGGCCCGTGGACCCTCGTTCCCTGCTGCCACCGACTGCCCGTCGTGCTGGTCGAGGCTCTTGCCGAGGGTGGCGACGCTCTCCGCGCCCAGGAGCCGCCCGGCGGTGACCGTTATGCCGTGACTGCGGTACATCCGCTGCCGGAGCCGGGTCGCCATAAGGGAGTCGAGGCCGTGTTCACGCAACGACCGCTGCTCATCAATGTCGGACACGGGCATGCCCAGCAGCTCCGCGGAGTGTTCAAGAAGTATCTCCGCAGCGGTTCCGCGACGGGGGCGTGACGAGGCCGTGTGTTCCTTCGCAGGCGCCCCGGGAAAGAAGGTTCGCGCCATCGCCGAATCCCGTTCCCCTTCGGCGGGAGATGAGGCGGCAGGACACAGGAGGTTGGTGAGGATACCGGCGCCGAAGGGCTCCGCGATCTTCTTGACCAGGCTGGCGAGCGGCGCCGCGCACTGCTGTGTGAGCGCCGACATCAGCGTGGGCACCTGCGCCAAGGACGCGTTCGCAGCGGACCGCCGCGCAAGCTGCCGCAGACGGATTCCGGAGAACCGTGCCAGGACGCGGCCGTCCGGTGCGAACAGCAGGACGTCGGCCCGTAGTGCAGTCCCACCACTCTCGGGCCGCACGGTGCTCAGACTCCAGAACTCCGGCTCCAGTTCCGCGTGGAACCGGACCGAGTCGAAGGACACCGGAACGCAGGAGATGCGGTCGCCACCGGATGCCGCTCCCGGCCGGGCCGCCAGGAGCGGCTGCAGACCTGTCTCCCAGTCGGCCCGTGCCAGGGGTCTCTTCAGCCTTATACGGGCCACGGCCTCGCCGTCGCGGCGCCACAGATGCTCCACGTCCCGGAACCGCTCTCCGACGTCGCACCCGTGGCGCCGCGCGAGTGGCGCGAAATCCTGTGCCCCCAGGTAGTCCCGGCACCGTGCGAGTGCGGCGTCGAGAACGCCCGGGGCCACCGGGCCGACATCGTCTATGTCTGCCCTGACAACTCTTCCCGAAGCGCAGAGGACGGGTGCGTCCGCATCCCGGAACGAGGCGTGCACCGTCACGGCGCGCGCTTCTCCGTCGTCTTCCCGGTGTCCTTCCAGGGCCACCTGGAGAGTGGTGTCGCCGACCGCTTCGACGGGCATTTGCACATCGCCCAGCCGCACGTCCCGCAATTCGAACGATGCGGTGCGCTCTGCCTCCTGGGCCGTTTCCAGCATCGCCGCGAGATACACGACAGGCGGTACCGGCGCGGCTCCGTGGGCCGCCGTGCCGTCTCTCCGCTCCGCGGTCCCGTCCCAGGCGGCGAGGGCGATTCGCCGGACCTGGGGGGCACCGGACCAGCGAGAGGAAGCCCCGGGTACGGCCGCCTCTCGCCGGAACTGCACGATGTCCCAGGAGTAGGTGGGAAGTGACGGCACATGCCGTGGGCCGCCGCCGTGCCACTGCCGCCAGTCCACCCGCCCGCCCTGGGCGAAGAGACGGCCGGCGGCCCGGGCCAGTTCGGCGGGCTCATCACACTCGCGGTGCAGCGAGGCCACCACGGCGGCATCGCCGTGGCCATCGCCCAGCGTCTCGTCCATGGCGGCGACAAGGACCGGATGCGGGCTGACCTCCAGAAAAACACTCTCCGTCTCGTGGGCCACCTCCCGTACGGTGCCAGCGAACCGTACGGGGCGGCGCAGGTTGTCCATCCAGTAGGCGGCCGTCAGCTCCGTTCCCTCGATCTCGGAGCCGTATACGGTAGAAACCATTCCCGTCGTAGCCGGCGCAGGGGAGAGCCCGGCCAGTTCCCGCAGCAGGTCGTCGAGCAGGGAGTCCATCTGCGGCGAGTGCGAGGCCACGTTCACCTTCACCGGGCGGCACATGATGCCGCTCTCCTCCAGTTCGGCCTGAAGGACGGCGAGGGAAGCGGGATCGCCTGCGAGCAAGGTAGTGGCGGGCCCGTTCTCGACCGCCACGCACACTGCATCGCCGTGGGCCTCGGTGTACTGCCGTGCCCGGTCGGCCGACAGCTCGACGACGAGCATGGCCCCCTGCCCCGCCGTACGCTGCATCAGCCGGCTCCGTCGGCAGATCACCGCGGCCGCGTCGTCGAGCGACAGGGCACCGCAGACATGAGCGGCCGCGACCTCTCCCATGCTGTGCCCCAGACACAGCCCCGGCTCCACGCCGCGCTCACGCCAGGCGGCGGCGAGCGCCACCTGCACCGCCCAGAGGGTGGGTTGGACGGTGCTCACGTCAGTGGATAATTCCGGGTCATCGCAGGCCAGCCGCTCCAGGACCGACCAGCCGAGCTCCTTGTGCACGGCCCGGTCACACGCGTCCAGTGTCTTTCGGAAGGCGGGCGAGGAGCGGTACAGAGCCCGGCCCATGCCCGCCCACTGCGACCCCTGCCCCGAGAAGACGAACACGGCGCGTCTGTCACCCGACGAGCGCGTCTTGGCGATACCGCCGTCGGGAATGGTCTCGCCCGCGGCGAGGGCACGCAGCCGCCGTGACAGGGATTCGTGGTCGGCGCCCACGACCCACAGCCGGTGAGGATGGGAGTCACGTCCTGTTGCCGCGGCGGAGCAGATATCGGCGAGGCGGTACCGGCGCCCGGGCCCGGAAGAGCCTAGGTAGGCCGCGTAGTTCTCGGCCAGGCGGCGGAGGGAGCCGGACGTTCGCGCGCTGAGCACCAGCAGATGGGGCCCGGCGTCCGCGGCACGGTGCTCGGGCTCGGTACCGGACTCGGGAACATGCGCACCGACGACAAGGTGAGCGTTGGTTCCGGACAGCCCGAAGGAGCTGACGCCGAGCAGCGCACCGGAATCGGCCGTGTCCAAAGGCCGGTTCCGGGTCACCACACGCACCGGGAAGCCGTCCTGCGCCAGCAGGGCGTGCGGCTCGTCGTGGTGCAGCGACGCGGGGATGACGCCGTGCCGGAGGATCAGCACCGTCTTGATTAACCCGGTGATACCGGCAGCGGCCTCGGTGTGACCGAGGTTGGTCTTGATCGACCCGGTCAGCAATGGCCGGTCCGCCGAACGTCCGAGACCGGCCGACTCCGCGAGGGCCTGGAGCTCCACCCCGTCCCCCACCCCCGTACCGGTGCCGTGTGCCTCGACGTAATCGAGTTCCGAAGGCTTGATGCCGGCGCTGACACAGGCCTCGCGCACCATCTCGGCCTGGCCCTCCACAGAGGGGCGCAGCAGCAGTCCGCTCGCCGCCCCGTCATTGGTGACCGCGCTGCCGAGCAGGACAGCGCCTACGGGGTCACCGTCCCGGAGTGCGTCGTCGAGGCGCTTGAGCACCACCACGCCCACGCCCTCGCTGCGGACGAATCCGTCGACGTGGGTGTCGCCGAACCGGCAACGGCCTTCGGGAGACATCATGTCGCCCTGGGAGTAGGCGATGGAGTCGTGCGGGGACATCATGACATTGACCCCCGCGGCGATGCACAGGTCACTCTCGCCGGTGAGCAGGCTCTGCCGTGCGGCGTGCACAGCGACCAGCGACGAGGAGCACGCGGTGTCAAGGACGACGCTCGGCCCTCGCAGATCGAAGGCGTAGGAGACACGGCCGGCCGTGACGGCACGCAGTCGGCTGCCCACCATGCTGCGGACATCGGGCTCGCACGGCCGCGGATCGGTATCCGCGTACTCCGACGTCGCCTGCCCGACGAAAACGCCACTGCGACTGCCAGCAAGCTGCGAGGGGCGTATACCTGCCGACTCCAAGGCCTCCCATACGACGTGCAGCAGGAGCCGTTGCTGTGGATCCATGTCCCGCGCTTCCACCGGGGAAATACCGAAGAACGCTGCGTCGAAGCCGAAGGGGTCGGTGAGGAAACCGCCGTGCCGGGACACGGTCCGACCGGGAGTCATAGGGGTGGGGTCGTAGTAGTCACTGACGTCGAAGCGCTCGCCGGGGACGGGGGTCACCGTTCCGGTGTTGGCCATGAGCACGTCCCACAGCTCATCGACGCTCTCGGCCCCCGGTAACCGACACCCCACGCCAACGATTGCGATGGGCGTCGTGCTCGACGGTTCGGTGTGCATGGACGACTCCAAGCTTCATAGCCTGAGCAAGTCAGGTGATCGTCAGAGAGGGAGTCCAAAAATATACTCGCGCCCATTATTCCACTGGGATTCGGTCATATTTTTGACAAAATCTTGGGTTCCCACATGCAGGGATGGATGATTTATCCAGATTTACTCTGGAATATCCCTGGCGAAAAATTGAACTTGCATCCATATATAGCTCCATGTTTATTCTTGGGCTGGAGTTGCCGAAGTAACTAAAGGGGGAAGCCTGTGGACACCACTCAGCTCATTCCGCTCATGGGCGACGAGGAATTGACGGCCTATCAATTCTTGGCCACCAGCGGCGGAGCCACCCTCGAAAGGCTGGCGAGAAGCCTGGGGTGGGGGACAGGAAAAACGGAGCGAGTGCTGTCCCGGCTGAGGGGAATGCGCCTGGCACGGCCCGAACTGGAGGGCCGCAGCGACTGGACCGCAGTACCGCCGGATACGGTCAAACTCCGGTACGCCAAGCCACTCTCCGGCGTCATCGACTCATGGCAGGCCCAGCTGGATGGAATGCGCGAAGCTCTCAACACGCTCACCGGCCTCTGCACCCACAGCGCGGACGGCGGGGGCCTCAGCCACGTGGTCACGATCGAGGGTGCGCCCGATATCCGTGACGCGCTCGAGGACTGCGCGGCACGGTGCGCCGAGGAAGTGCTCGCAGTACATCCCCTGGGGCGCGGAGCGCCGGCCCTCGCCCGGCAGGTGGTCTGCCCAGAATCCGGACCGATGCCTTCCGGGGTCGACGTGCGCGTGCTGCTCCCCCATTTATCCCGCTACGACGCGGAGGTACGCGACTGTGCCGAACGGGTCGTGGCGGCTGGGGGCGAGGTCCGTACCACTGCCGCCCCCTTGCCCGCACTGATCGTCTTCGACCGTTCCGTCGCCGTCCTGCTGGACGGCGAGGACAAGACCAAGGCGCACATGGTGAAACACGGAGCCTTGGTGGAATTCGTCGTTCACATGACGGTGAGCGCCTGGGCGACCAGCGCGGCCTTCCAGCGGACGGACGGCAGCAACAGAATCCCGGAGTTTCTGACCCAGGAGACAAAATCGGCGATCGTCCAGCTACTCGCCGCCGGCTACAAGGACGAAGTGGTCGCCAAGCGCTTGGGGATCGGCGTGCGGACGTGTCGGAAGTACATCGCGGAGATGTTCGACGACCTCGGGGCCCAGAGCCGGTTCCAGGCCGGATGGATGGTCCGCGACCACATTCTGGTGTCCGGCCACAAGCGGCCGTAGCAGGCCACCGCCGGGAGCCCCCACCGTGAGGGAGCGTTGCCGCATCCGGAGATGCTGGCGGGTGCGGCAACGTCCTGGTCAGCGCGTGAGCACTGCGGTGAGCGCCGCCGCGAGCTCACTCTCCGGATCACTCACGGCCTTCTTGCCGCGCCAGGCCACGACGGCGTCGGGGCGGACCAACGCGGCGCCGGTCGGCTCGACCCCATAACGGTCGCACCAGGTGTTGCCGCTGTCGGCGAAGCGGTCGCCGATCCGGTACGCGGCCAGGGTGACTCCGAGGTCACGGGCGACCTTTTCGGCTGCGGCGACCCACTCGGGGGCCTCGTATCCCGCCAGCAACACAAAGCTGCGACCGAAAAGGTCGTGGGTGGAGAACTCCCGCGGGCCGTCGGTGAGAACGACATGTGGGGCCCGTCCCCCGGGGCGCCCGGTGGGGTTCCACGGGTCCTCCTGGAGACTGCCGTCATCGTCGGCCTCGGTGCAGATCGCGGCGGAGTGGTACCGGAAGCCCAAGAATTCCTTGGGCATGGGGATGGGGGCGTCAGGGTTGGACGGGTCATAACTGGCGGGCACCCGGCCTTCGGAGATCTTCGCCAGTTCGACCTCGCGGTCGAGTGTGATGTTGATGAGAGGACGCCGCTCCGTCTCGTACATGTCGAGGAGGCCGGGCCCGGCCTGTCCGGTGAGAACCAACGCGAGCCGCCACGACAGGTCGTAGGCATCCTGAACGGCGAGGTTGCCGCCCTGTCCTCCATTGGGCGGGCAGGTGTGCGCGGAGTCGCCTGCCAAGAAGACGCGGCCCCCGCGGAACCGTTCGGCCAGCTTGTGGCTGATAACAAAGGAGCGGGCGTTGACGAAGGTGACGTCGATCTCGGGGTCGTCGATCGCGTGGTGGATCCGCTCCAGGCAGCGCGCTTCCGTGAAGCCCTCCGGCGTATCGCCCAGCTCGGGGAAGTAGTCGACCCACAGGGTATGCCGCTCGGAGCCGTCCAGGATGAAGCTGGATCCGCTACCGGGCATTCCGATGACCTCGACCGCCCCTTTCTCTACATACCGCGTCAGATCCGCTTCAAAGGTGACGATATACATATGACTGATGGTTCCGTGACCTTCGACGGAAATACCCAGCATGTCCCGGATCACGCTTGTGTTCCCATCGGCCGCCACCATGTAATCCGCCTCGACTACGTACTCACGGCCAGTGGAAACTTCGCGCAGCGTCGCGGTGACCTTCTCGTCATCCTGGGTGAAAGAGACCAACTCGGTGCCGAGGCGCAGGTCAGCGCCCGCTTCCTCGGCGCCGGTACGGAGGATCTCCTCGACCCGGGCTTGGGATATCCAGGCCAGCAGCGGCACCGACGAGAGGTCCTGCGGATCGGGCTGACCGGCCTCCGGGTCGAGGTAGCGTCGCCCTGGGTCGGACAGGGAGACGCCGTGGCTCATGCGAGGCCACTGCGTATCCGCGAGAGCGGTGCGGAGCCGTTGTGCCACGGAGGGCAGCGTGTTGAGCAGTTCCTGAGAACGGGTGTTGAGCCCCCACGCCTTCGGCAGCGTGGAGGGGTCTGGCCGCCGCTCCACCAGGAGAGGGCGCACTCCGCGTGCGGCCAGGCTCAGAGCGGTGGTGAGCCCGGTGTAGGCGCCACCGACGATGAGTACGGGAACTCGCTGGACTGACATGGCAGATGTCTCCGTTACGGCTGTGTTTTCAGCGTTGACTTCCCCGGCAGAGGCGAAAAGCCCCGAAGGGCGGCACGGAGGAACACGCAGACCTGGTCGCGGAAATATTGGCCACTGAACTCCGTGCACCATTCGAAGGGTTCGGTCGGAGTCAGGCCGTGCCGAGTGTGGCGATGTCGATGACATATCGGTAGCGGACACCAGAAATGTTCTTCCAGGCCTCGGTGACCCGGTCCGCGGAGATCTTCTCGAACTCCGATGCGATGCGATGCTCCGCACAGAATTCAAGCATTTCCTGGGTCTCACGTATTCCGCCGATGGTGGACCCCGCGATGCCGCGGCGGGAATTCAAAAGGGAGAACACGTTGTACGAGACGATCGGGTCGCTCGGCGCACCCACATTTACGAGAGTTCCCCCGAGGCCGAGCAGGCCCAGATGGGCGTCCACGTCGAGGACGGCCGGTACCGTGTTGACAAGCAGGTCGAAGTGGCCCGCGAGTTCGGCGAGTTCCCCGCTCTCGCGGGTGTCCACGAAGTGTGCGGCGCCGAAGCGCAGAGCGTCTTCCTTCTTCTCCGGCGACCGGCTGAAGAGCGTGACCTCGGCGCCCATCGCCGCGGCGATCTTCACGCCGAGATGTCCGAGACCGCCCATGCCAAGCACACCGACATTCTTCCCCGGCCCTGCTTGCCAGCGGCGGAGAGGCGAGTAGACGGTGACACCCGCGCACAGCAGCGGGGCCGCACCGGCGAGTTCCAGCGCATCGGGAATACGCAGGACGAAGTGGTCCGCCACGACGATGGTCCGGCTGTAGCCGCCCAGCGTCACCGTTCCGTCGTGGTCACGGTCCGAGTAGGTCTTGACGAACCCTTCGGTGCAGTACTGTTCCTCGCCCGATGTGCAAGGGACGCACTTTCCGCATGAATTGACCATGCAGCCCACGCCTACCCGGTCCCCCACCGCGAATCGGGTGACGGCGTCGCCGACTTCCGCGACCGTCCCCGTTATCTCGTGCCCGGGCACGAGGGGAAAGAACGTACCGCCCCAGTCGTCATGGCCGAAGTGCAGGTCGGTGTGGCAGATTCCACAGTATCTGATGTCGATGCGGACGTCGTTGTCGCGCAGTGGGCGCCGTTCGATGACGGCCGGCGTGAACTGTGCTCCCTTCACGGGCAGCGACAGCGCCAGAGTGCTTGGCATAGTGACCCTGTTTCCCTTGAGTTGAAACATCTCACGTCCGCGGAACAGGTCGATGCGCAAAGCTCCGCATCATTCCTCATCTCCCCTGTCCGGCACATGAATGACGTATTCTCGGCGAGTTACTCAGATGAATGAACGGGAGGAAGCCGAACAGCCAACCGCAAGCCACAGAGGCCAGCTTGCTCTCAGGGACGGGCGGTCCGCCACCTCCCTCGAATGCAGCAAGCTGTGGTGCAGCTTGCTGCGCCTCACACGTCCCGGCGCTCTTGTCACCGCGATGACGGCTACGGGATCCGCCGCGCCGTAGCCCAGCGGCGGCCGGGCACACGGTGCGGCACGGCGCGAAGTGCCGCGGGCGCGCGGGGATCGCTCAGCTGTCCAACTCGATGTGGTAGGTCTCCTTGGGAGTCTGTATGTCGTTGCACGTCAGTTCACCGGTGGCACCGCGGTAGGTGCCGGTACCGCCGGTGATGGCCATCCGCACCGTGTCGCTGCCCTTCACCCACAGGGACTGGGCGGTGATCTGCCCATCCGGCAGTTGCACCGACAGCACGCAGTTGGTGGTGATCTCCGAGCCCTTCAGCTCAGTCACCTCGCACGAGCTGCCGTCCTTGCCGATCTGTTTTCCGTCCTTGGAGAGCTTGTCCGCGTACACGAACTCGTCTCCGACACTCAGTCCGGGGACGCCGGCATCAATGTGAACAACCCCGTTGTTCCCCACTGCCAGGTCGATGACCTTCTCGGGCCTGGCCTGCGCGGGGGTGGCGAACGCGGAGGAGGTGCCCAGCGCGAGCAGGACGCTCGCGGCAGCACTGAACAGGGCGATGCTCTTCTTCTTCATGCGAAACGATCTCCTCAGTGATGCACCGCGCCCAGGGCGACGTCGCCCTGGTGACGGTGACGAACGTGTGGCACTGCGGACCTGATCAACACCGTTCCGGTACGGGGGTGTCGACGCGGTCGGCGAGTTCTCGGCCTGCGGCAAAGTCTTCGTCACCGAGCCCTGCGGCGCGCCGGAGGGCGCCGGTCTCGATCAGGCCGGTCACCGCTTCGATGTCCTGGTCGAGGCGGCGGTCGTGGGTGACGAAGGCGCTGTGTTCTCTGATGAGCCCGTGCACGGCCCGGACGGTCGGCGACGCGTTCTCGGCGCCCCGCAGGTCGATCGCCTGGGCGAGAGCGAGCAGATGGATGGCCGCCACCTCGCGCACCAGACCGTTGACGGTGCGCGCGTCACGGGCGGAGATGGTGCCCATGCTGACGATGTCCTGGTTGTGCGCCTCCGTCGAGCGCGAGAACACCGACACCGGCCCTGTTTGTTTGAGGGCTTCGGCGGTGACGGCCGAAGCCGCTATCTGCATTCCTTTGAACCCGTGGTGCAGCCCCGCGCCGGGGTCGTCCGGGCGGCGAGCGACGACCAGGTTGGGCGGCAGCCCTTCGTTGAACTTCTCGTCCACAACGAGCGCGAGCTGGCGGTCGAGGAGGTTGGCCAGGCCCGCTACCCCCGTCTTCAGGCTGTCCATGGACTGTCCGACATGGCCCGCATAGAAGTTTCCGCCGAGGTGGAGTGCGGACTCATCGGCATCGAACAGAGGGTTGTCGGTGGCTGAGTTGATCTCGGTTTCGAGCCAGCGCTCTGTCCAGTCGAGCGTGTCACGGACGATGCCGATGATCTGCGGGGCACAGCGTACCGAGTACTTTTCCTGGATCCTCTCGTTCAGTTGGAGGTAGCTCCGCCCGGCCAGCTTTTCGCGGCGCACCAGGATGTCGTCGAAGGACCTAGCAAGCCGTGACCCCGCGAGCAGTGTCCGGATTGCCTCGGCGGACCGGACCTGGCCGGGATGCGGTTTGTTCGCGTGAACGAAGGGGTGCAGAGCAGACGCGTTGCCGTGCAGCGCCTCCAGTGTCATGGCCGTCGCGAGTTCGGCGACGAAGACCAGCTCCCGCGCGTCCCAAGCGGCGAGGACCGCGTATGCGGCGGCGAAGGATGTTCCGTTGATCAGCGCGATCCCCTCCTTGGGCGCGAGCCGCAGCGGTTCGATGCCCTCGCCGCGCAGGGCGTCGAGCGCCGGACGCACGGTGCCTCGGTGCAGGACCTTTCCCTCGCCGATCAGGGCCGCGGCCAGATAGCACAGCGGTACAAGATCGCCGCTGGCGCCGACCGACCCGCGTTCGGGGATCAACGGCAGAATGTCCCGGCGCAGGCACTCGAGGAGGGTCGACACCGCCTGCGGCCGGATCGCCGAGACCCCCTTGGCCAAGGCGTTGGCCCTGATCAGCAGGGTGGCCCGGGCGACCGCCGGTACAGCTGCGGGCCCCACGCCGTTGAGGTGGTAAAGCACCAGGTTGCGCTGGAGTTCGTGCGCCTTGTCCGGCGAGATCTGCCGGACGCAGCTGTCGCCGAAGCCCGTGCTCACGGCGTATATGGGAACTTCCTGGGCCAGCAGCGACTCCTTGAGGCCGACGGAGGCGTGCATCCGCTCGACGGCCGCGGCGCCGAGCGTCACCCGGGTGCCGTCGCCGCGGCGCGCAGCCGCGGCGACGGAGCGGGGCGAGAGGCCGGTCCCGTCGAGTTCGAGGTGCCGGACCGTGGGCACGTATGGCATGACTGCCGCTCCCCTCCTTGTCTAGTAGACGCCCTCGATCATCTTCTGGCCGCCCATTTCGGCGACCGGGTGGATATTCCGCAGGGAGTCGCCGACACCTGTGGGGCTGGAGACCCGCGTGGCCAGGTCGCGTTCGAGGCTGTTGGGCACGAGGCCGTACTTGGTGAGGTAGTTCATGACCACGGAGCCTTCCGATCCGTACTCGACCGGCCGGCCGGAGGAAGGGTCGACCACCCGGTAGACGACGAAGGGGGCGTACGAGTCGAAGACCGTGTCGCCGGTGTCCTCAGAGCCGGGGCGCTGGACCGTGCCGCTGAGGACGGAGGTGCTGCCGTACGACCCCCGGAACTGTGTCTTGGGGAAGAACTCCGTGGACAGATAGTCCAGGGTGTCGGGGTCCATGTGCGCTCCCGTCCAGATCACCAGGCGCACCTTCTCCTGGATGAGTGCGCGGACCGAGGCCCGTTCGGCAAGGCGGGCAAGGAGCGGGGGTGTCGTGACCAGGAAGGCGATGTCCTGCGATTGCAGGACAAGTTCGGCCTGGTCGACAAGGTGATCGACGTAGGCGCCCGCGCCGGCGGTGTCACCGGCGGCGATGAGGCGCTTCACCCAGCGCGGGTCCAGGTCGACGGAGAATCGGATCCCGCCCCTGGCCTCCGCGATCCTCCTGGAGTACTCGCCGAGCATGTGGGGACCGCTGGGCGCCACCGCCAACGCGTGTCCCTCACCGTCGTCGGGGTAGTGGGAGTTCTCCCACGCCATGTACTGGTCGAACCAGTTCTCGAACATCACGAAGCGCTTGGGCGCCCCCGTGGTGCCACCGCTCTCGTACACGGCGAGCGCCTTCTCCGTCGCGTCCAGGCCGCGGGGGATCAGGTCCTCGATCGGAACGTCCCGGAGTTCGTCCACCATGTTGGGGAACTTCAGCAGGTCGTCGACGCACCGCACGTCCTCGACCGGATCAAAGCCCAGCCGGTCGCGGCGCTCCAGCCAGTACCGGGAGCCCGTGGCCGGCTCGAAGTGCCAGCGCATCATGGCTCGGACGTGGGCGTCGGCCTGTTCGCGGGCGTTCATGGCGTGTCACCGTACTTTCTCGGTCGATGGGTGAAGGTCGGAGAGGGGCGTCGTGATCCCATACACCGTCAGGTGCCATGATGGGAGCCGCCGTTGATCTGGATGATCTGCGAGGTGACATGGCCACCGTGCTGTGAGCACAGGTAGAAGCCGAGCTCCGCGACGTTCGCCGGTTCTCCCGCGCGGTTGAGGACGGTCTGCCGGATGAGCATGGTCTCGCGCGTAGGAGAGAGGCCGCCGCCGAAGAGATCAGTGTCCGCGATGTATCCCGGCGCGATGGCGTTGGCGCTGATGCCGCGCGGGCCCAAGCGGTTGGCGAGGCGGTGGACGTACGAGTGGAGGGCCGACTTCGCGGCGCCATACCCGCCCGTCCCACTGGACGATCCCCGGTATGCAGCGATGGAGCTGTAGAGCACGATGCTGCCGCCGTCGGCCATGAGAGGAAGCAGACCTTCCACCGCGATGACAGCCGTCAGGACGTTCGACTGGTACGCCAGCTGCCACTCCGCCAGGACCGACACCAGTCCCTCACCATCGGTCGGCGGGAGGGATCCCGTGCAACACAACAGGCCGTCGACCGGTAGCCCGATCGAACCGACGTGGCTCCGCAGGAGCTCCGCCGACCCGGCGTCGGACATGTCGAGGGCAAGCGGCTCGACGTCCGCTCCCGGCACGCTCGATTCGATTTCCTCGGCCGCCTGTGTGAGGCGCTCCTCCCGCCTCGCTATCAGGAGCATCTTGTCGTTGTTCTCGGCGAACCGCTTCGCCGTGGCTTTGCCGATGCCGGCACTCGCACCGGTCACCACGATCAACCTGGACACAATCGGTTCCTTCGAAGAATTACGGAGAAGAAAGCGCGGGCGGTGTCTTGAGCCCCGTGAGAAGGGATTTCCGGTCCGGCTTTCCGGCGGAAGTCCTCGGAATGTCCGCCAGCGCCACGATCCTCGACGGGCTCGGGAAATCCCGGAGAGCTCCTCTGATGTCCGCCACGTCCACGCCGCTGTCCCCGCCGGACCAGAAGACGGCGTATCCCTCACCGGCGAGCGCATCGTCGGTGAGAGGCAACACGACGCATTTCACCTGCGGCAGGCAGGAGTTCAGCCGCTCTTCGACCGCGGCGAGATGCACTTTGATCCCGTTCACCTTGATCACGGAGCTACTGCGTCCGACGTACCGGAAAGCGCGGGGGGCGGTGAATTCCACCAGGTCGCCGGTGGCCCACCGAGCGGGCGGGCGCGGGGCTGCCTCCGGGCGGGCCAGGCGCGGGCCGTGAACCACCAGTTCCTCCGCCGCCCCCGCCGGCGCGTCCACGTCACGTGTGAAGGACACATCGGGGAATGCCTGCCACAGGTCCGCGCCGCTGCCGTCGGGGGCTAGCGGCCGGTGGGCGATACCCCCGGTCTCGGTCGAGCCGAAGATCTCGTGGGCCCGGAGGAGCGGAGCGGCTCGGCGGACGAGTGCACGGGCGGTGGGCGGCGGGGCCGCCGAACCGTGCAGGGCGACGACCGAGCCCGCGCGTTCCAGCGCAGACCAGCCACGGCGCAGCAGGTCCCAGGCCATCGGGAGGCAGACGATCAGGACCCGTTCGCCGGGGGAAACCGACAGGGGCGCGAACGGGTCGGCCCACGCCTGGTGGACGCGGACGTCCGCCAGGCGTGGCAGCCACTGGCCGAACAGGGCCCCGAACAGGTGCCGTGGCGGAGCGTAGTTGATCACGTGGTCGACCGGGCCGACGAGATGCGAGCCGATCAGCTCCACCTCCCGCTCCATCTGGTGGGGAAGCCGGAACCAGTGGCGCGCGCCTCCCGTGCTGCCGGACGTGCCGAAGCGAATCTCGTCGCGGCCGTCGCCCCGGGGGCCCTCCGTGAGGGCCACCGTCTGCGTCATGCCGACTGGTCCTCGACGCGCTCGCGCACGTACTCGGCGGTCCGGCCGAGCGTGCCGAACCAGTAGCGCACGTCGTCACCCACGAAGTCGACCTCAATGCCGAACTCGTTCTCGACGGCGGTGACGTACTCGAGAGCCGCCAGGCTGTCGAACCCCGGCAGCACGTCGGTCAGGTCCGTGTCCGGGGCCAGCGAACGGGCGGCGTCGCCGAAGCGCTTCTCGAGGACGGCCAGGACGCGGGTGCCGATCTCGGTCCGGTCAGTGGTCTGCATGTCGGGAACCTTTCTCTTGGCTGCGGTCAGCCACCAACGGGCCGCCGCTCGTCATCGACCCTGATTCCAGGTACGACACCCGGTCGGGCTGCGTGGGTTCGAACCGGACCATCAGATGGGCGGTGTCCGCGTCGAGACCGAGCGCGTCCCGGATCTCCTCGGCGAGCTCCGTCCGGTACACCTGGTCGCGGTCGGGGTGGGTGTGGCACACGACGGACGCCCACCCGGCATGCCGGTTCTCGCCCTTGTCGCCCTCATACGTCGTCAGTGGCATCCCGCCGGCGAAGTACGCCATGGGTTCGGCGGTGCGGAAGGAGACCACGACATGCGCGGCGTTCGAGCCGTGCGCAGCCAACCACCGGGTGAGGCGCAGAGCGGCCTTAAGCCGCGCGGAGGGGGTCAGCGGGGTGCTGGTCACATCGATGGTCGGCAAGATTCTGTGCCTTTCACGAGAGGGCCAGCGGCGGCAGGGCGTGCCGCTCGGGTGCGATACGCAACTCCAGCCGCCGTCCCAGGCAGTCGGCGAGCGGGCCGCCGCTCGTGGACATCAGGGGCGTCCAGGCGAACCCGGCGTCCGCCGTGCGCACGCTGCCCAGGAACTTTGTCAGGTGAGCGGCGTCCCACGCGAAGCCGAAGGCGTCCGCAGCGAGGATGGCTTCGTAGGTGCTCAGCAGGTCGGGGACCCGGTTGCCCTCGTTGGCGAATCCACCACCGCGGACCCGGTGCGCGGCGAGTGCCTCCTCGACGCGAGCGCCATCGGCCCCGACCGCTCGGTTCAGCGCCCTGAGCGCCTGCAGAGTGGCCCGCAGCGTGGGGCGGCCACCGGGCACGTTGGCGTACCGGCCGGGTGCCGTCTCACACGTGGCTACGTAGTCGGCGACGCCCCGCAGGCCATCGGCGACGGAGCTCCCGCCGGTCCGGTGGAGGATCTCCGCGGCCGCGCACGTCGACACCATGTCCGATGCGCGGCCTTCCCAGTATCCGAAGCCGCCGTCGGGGTTCTGGATGGCGCCGATGAGCCAGTCCGCGATCCGGGCACGGGCCGGGGGATCGTCCGTGAACGCCCCTGCAGACAGGGCCCAGAGGGTGCACCGCACCTCACTACCGCGTCCGGGCATGTACATGACGCCATCCTCGTTCGGCATCATGCAGCTCTCCATCCACCGCAGGGCGTCGCGTTCCCCGGCGTCCGAGAAGTGGCGGGCCATCAAGTGGGCGGAGGTGGTGAGCACGTCCGAGGCGAGTTCGGGGGCGCGGTAGGTGAATCCGCCCGGCTCGGTCCGGAAGGACAGCACCGCCTCGACCACCCGGTCGGCGATGTCCTCGAGTTCCGCGCCGAGTTGCCGCAGCGCTCCCACGCCGCAGAACGCGGCCCACACGTCCGGTACGGGATAGCCGGGCCACCGGGTGAACGACCCGCCCGGCAGAAGCCGGTCCCTGATCCAGGCGATGCAGCCCTCAGGGTCCCGCGGGGCCTCGCCCAGGCTCCGCAACGCGCTGGTGGCTCGGAACGTCGCCCACAGACAGTCCGTCCCGTCGCCCGCCTGGAAGACGAATCCGCCCGCCGTGCTCTGCCGTTCCTTGAGCCAGTTCGTGAGCCGCTCGCGGTCCCACGGCAGCGGACCACGTCCTCCGTTGGCCGTGCTCCAGGCGGTGATGGCGTAGTAGCAGGCCCGTACGTCTGACGCGCCGTCCTTCGCGTGGGCCGGGCTCCAGGCCAGTCCGCCGTCCTTGGCCTGAAGCGCCGTCAGCCAGTCGAACAGTGCCTCCGGCGGACGCTCACCGTAGATCTCCACCAGGGTGCGTACGGCGTAGTAGGTGGCCCACACATCCGACGCCTGACCGGGCGTCATCGCGAACCCGCCGTCGGCGTGGGCGGCGCTTCGCACCCATGCGGAACTCGGCCTGCCGGCCCTGTCACCGCTGCCCTTCGGAAGATCGGCCATCGCCTGTGTGCAGTAGTAGGTGGCCCAGGCGTCAGAGCCCATACCGGCCGACCACGCGAAGCCGCCGTCGGAGTTCTGCCGGGAGGCGAGGAAGCCGGCGACGGTCTCGGGGCACGGCAGGTCGCCGATGCGGCCCAGCCAGGTGAGGGTGCGCACCGCCGCGTAGGTGCACCACAGGTCGGATTCCCCGGAGACGGCCCCGGACGACCTGCGCAGCGTGCCGTACGTCATGCCGGTACCCCTTCGTCGACGATGCGGAAGTTGGAGCGCTTCCAGCTCTTCTGGGAGCCGCCGCTCTTCGTCGTCACCGGCAGCCGGTTGACATACCGGACCTCGTCCCACCGGAAGCCGAGCTGTTCGTCCGTCCGCTGCTGGACGATGGCGTTCTTCGCCGGCTCGGTGTCCCGGGCGGTGCCCGGATCCCGTTCGAGGAGCAGCCTGGCCCATGTGCCGCCCTTGTCGACCTCAACCAGGTAGCCCATGACGTCGCGGTTCGCGTAGACGATGCCTTCGAGGTCACGGGTGCGGACGCGACTGCCCTTGATCTCGGTTCCGTCGCTGCCCCGGCCGTGGACCGTCACCACCGGGGTGTCCTCGCCGCAGGGGCAGTCGTCGGCCAGGGATACCTCGTCGCCCATGTCGAGGCGGAGGAGGGGACGGGCGTCGTTGTTGAGCGGGGTGACGACGAGCCTGCCGTCACGGCCCGCCTCGGCGGGCACGATGCCGTTCTCGTCCGCGATCTCGAAATAGTTGGCCCCGCGCAACAGGTGCAGCCGGTCCTGCTCGCAGCACGCTGCCAGCGTGCCACTCTCCGTACTGCCGTAACTCGCGTCGTAAACCCGCGCGTTCCACCACTGAGCGGCCATGGCACGCAGTTCGGGGGTGCTCACCTCCCCGAGCAGCATGATGCGTTTGACAGACCGGCACAGCTGGTCCAGCATGCCGCGCCTTTTGATGACCTGGGAGAATTCGAGCAGTACACCGGGCGCCACGAACAGCACGGTCGGCCGGAACACCTCCCACAGGCCCATGATGCGGTCCCAGTCGGAGATCCCTGTGGTGTACGGATAGGCCTTGGCGTGGGGAATGCCCAGGAATTCGCAGACGCCGACCATCAGGTCCGCCACCGGGACGATGTCCGAGGGAAGCAGGATGAGCGCTCGATGACCGCCATCCGCCAGCATGGTGCGCCAGCTCTCGGCGACGGACACGGTATTGGCGATCATGTCCTGGGCCGTACGAGGCGTGGGCGTGGGCGTCCCTGTCGTTCCCGTGGTCTGGTAGTACTTGAGGCCCGAGCCGACCGGTACCCGCAAGTATTCGAGCGGGCGGGTCTTGAGGTCGTTCTTGGACGTCGCGGGCAGGTCCAGGAACGCCTGCGTCGAGAACGTACCAACCGAGGCATAGGCGGACGTCTGCCCGGCGCGGTGCCAGACCTCGGCCAGCTTCGATGCGTAATAGGCGTCGTCGGGGCGGGTTTCGCGGCGGTGAGCGGTCACCTCCCGCTGTATCCGTTCCATGAAGTCCAGGCCACTCCTGGAGTTGATCTTCACTTGCCACTCCTTGATCGCGGCGGTTGGGCCGTGGCGTCGGCATCGGCGCCACGGCGAATTGACGGCCGTCTGCTAGTCGTCAAAGGCCAGCCCCTTGGCCCGCATCAGGAACTCTCCGAGGAACCCGTCGTGCGGTACGTCCGGATGGGTCCAGGAGGTCGGCCTGCTCCGGTACACGTTGGAGACCGCCGTGAGCGCCGCGGCCTCGGCGACCAGGCCCATGTCCTCGGTGTGCAGGGAGAGCACCAAGGAGCCGTCGAGAACGTCCATGGCACCACGCTCGAAAGGCGCGATCCACACGCATGGGAAGGGCAGCTCGTACGACAGCAGGGGATCCCTCGGGGACGCCAGTTCCACGACCGCTGGTGTCACGGTCGCCGACGAGCCCTCGCCGCCAACGGGTTCGGCGACCGGCGCCAGGTGCACTACCGCGTCCTTCGCGCGGTCCAGCACTGCGGCCACGAGGCGGTCCGCGTCGGCCTTCGGCATGCAAGGCAGGAGGGCCCCGTCGTCCAGGGGGCGAGCCGGTGCTACCTCGCGCAGCGCGGCAGCCAGTTCACCGGCGAATCCCGCCGGGTCCCGTTCGACCAGGACGCCCGTAGTGGCGGTGCACGCGGTTCCCGCGTGGTAGAGCGCACCCGTGCAGGCGAGGCCGAGCCCTGCGTTCCGGTCCGCGTCGGCGGTCACGACCAGTTTCGAGCGGCCCGGGCCCTGCAACCGGATGTCTCCGCGGCCCCGGTACATGTCCACGACGTTCTGACCGCCGTAGACCAGGGCGCGGTCGGAGCGCTCGATGACCAGGCCCGCCGTCGCATGGTCGCAGGGCGCTACGACCAGCTGCGTCGGCGGCACTCCTGCCTGCCGCAGCGCGGTGACAAGGCGATAGGGGGTGAACGGGTCCCGGGTGGAAGGGCGGACGACGATGCGGTAGCCGAATGCCAGTGCATCCAGCCACATGGCATGCACACCCGGGCTGTTGCCCGCCGCGTGCACAGCGAAGACATCCCCGGTGCGGCGCCATACGGCTCCCGCCGACGGTGCGTCGGACACGGCGGTGCCGACCGGGGTGCAGCCCGTGGGCCGCGCCGACGACGGTGCCCGGCCCACATCACGCAGGGTCGCCGTGATGAGCTCGTCGCACTCGCGCACGACCGTGATGGGCGTACCCGTCAGCGCCGACACCCGCCGCTCGTGCGCTCGCAGATCACCGCCCAGGACCGTCCCGCCCTCGAAGACGTCGGCCGCCTTCCTGAGCACGTCCGGTATCTCCGCGACGGGCAGCGGCGCACTGCCGCGCATCTGATCTATCCAGTGGGAGACGACCAGGCCGGGGACCGATGCCAGTTCGAGGGCCGGGATGCCCGAAGCGTCCGGCACCGTGGTGCGTTTCCACGTCCGGTAGGGCCCGGTCGGACCCAGCGCGGGGATGTCCAGCATGCTCGCTCTCCTGTTCCTTCCGCCGAGTCACGAGGCGTACGGGGATGAGTGGGTCACCGTGTGGTGGCCGTCGCGGCGCGGCGCCGGCGGGTCGCGGCCGCAAGGTCCTGGAGCACGCTCACGGTGGCGTCCCACCCCATGCAGGCATCCGTGACGCTCTGGCCGAACGTGGGTTCGTCGCTCCCGAGTTCCTGCCGTCCCGGGACCAAGAAGCCCTCCAGCATGACGCCGCGGATGTCCGTGTCGCCGGCCGCAATCTGTGCCCCTATCTCCCGGGCGACCACGGCCTGCTGTTCGTGGTCCTTGCCGCTGTTGCCGTGGCTGGCGTCGATGACCAGGCCAGTCGGCAGCGAGGCCACCGACAGCAGTCGCGCTGCCTCACGCACGTGCTCGGCTCGGTAGTTAGGTCGGCCCGACGAGCCCCGGAGCACGACGTGGCAGTCGGGATTCCCGGTCGTGCGCAGCGTGACCGGCCTCCCGTCCCGGTTGATGCCGAGGTAGGCGTGGGGAGAGGCCGCAGAGCGAATAGCGTCGACGGCGACGCCCACCGAGCCGGTGCTGCCGTTCTTCATGCCCACGGGCATGGGGAGGCCGCTCGCCAGCTGCCGGTGCACCTGGCTCTCCACGGTCCGCGCACCGATGGCACCCCAGGAGATCAGGTCCGCCAGGTATGCCGGAGCCGACGGGCTCAGCCACTCGGTCGCGATGGGAAGCCCCATTTCGGCGACCTCCAGCATGAGCGTCCGGGCCATGCGCAGCCCTCGGCCGATATCCAGGCTGCCGTCGAGGGCCGGGTCGGTGAGCAGCCCGGTCCAGCCGACCGTGGTGCGGGGTTTCTCGACGTACACCCGCATGACGATCGCGAGGTCGTCGCCGAGGTCGCCGGCCAGGTCGCCCAGCGATTTCGCGTACGCCAGACCGGCATTCACATCGTGGATCGAGCAGGGGCCGACCACGACGAGCAGGCGATCGTCGTCCCCACTCAGTGCGCGACGCGTCGTCAGACGGCCGGCGCTCACCGAACGGGCCGCGGCCTCGGTCAGCGGCAGCTCGCCCAGAATTTCGCCGGGAGTGCTTGCCAGGTGCGTACGGTACTGCCCGCCGATGTACCCCGGCGGGCACTGTGCGACCGCGGAATCGAGGTTTCCTTCGGTCGGCATGTCAAGACTCTGCATCATTCCTCAATTCGTTCTACTCAGCGCAGCAGTTGTGCGTCAGCAACGAATCATTCGGGCGGACCTCCGATTTCCTGAGTGCCCATCGAGAAAGACCGGTTGAACTGGTGATGGAGTTGGAGATGCCGCGGTACCGCCCGGGCAAGCACGTGATCACCGTGCCCCATCCACGAGGCGGCCCGCCACCTGCGCCGCGTGCAGCAAGCTGTGATGCACCTAGCTGCACCGCGCGCGGATCGCCACAGAACCGGGCAGGTGACACGACCCATCCGGGGCAGCCGAGGAGCGAACCTCTGACCAGGAGACGACGGAGCGGCGTCGGCCGGAGCCTCCGTGGGATGCAGCGGTGGCGATTCAAGAACCGGACCATACTCGGACAGCGCGCCGCCGCTTGCGTCGCCTCCCAGCATTTTTGCTGGCCAGAGCCGGTGGACTGCCTGTACCACCAGCAGACGAAGAACCTCCTGGTGTCGTACTCGCCGAAGAAGCTGGGGTTCTTCTAGAGCCTCAAGTCGGCTGCCTGGAGGCGCCGTTACGCTCCAGGCAGTCCGACAGCGGAGTCACTCTGCGTAAGCGACAGGCTGTCTCAGGTCGACGGTCGACTGCACGAGGCCTGCCCCCGGACCGGTCACGGACCAGACTCCCGCCCGGGGTGAGGCAGGCGACAACCCTCTGACACGTGCACTGGCACGACCTAGTGCTGTGGCCGCATAGGTTCACCGGGTTGCTGTTGCTGTTGCTGTGAAGTGCTCGATGAAGCGGATGTGCCGGTGTGCCTCAGCGGTAGTTGGCCAGGCCGTCCGCGAGTTCTTCTTCGTCGCCGTCGCGGATTGCGTAAAGGGCTTGCTGCAGGGCGAATGTGCCGCGGATCGCGGCGATGCGGGTAAGGAGTCGGTGATTTGACCAGCTGCCCAGGGCGAGCACCCGCTCCAGGAGCTTGGGGCCGTAGCTGGCGCCGATGGCTGCGAGGTCCTCGGCCGGGTCGCTGAGTGTGACATCGTCCCAGTCGATTACTCCGGAGAGGTGCGGCAGGCCGTGCGTCCACTCCCATAGGACGTTTTCGGCACCCAGGTCGCCATGCACCACTGCTCGGGTGAGGTGGGGAAGGCTGTCGAGTGCGGTGAGTTCCCGCTCGGCCCGTCGGCGTCCGCTGTCGGACATGAGGTGGAACAGCTCCGCGCGCACGTTCTCCGCGAACCGCCGCCACTGGCCTTCTGGGGCCTGAGGGAGAACTGATCGTACGGTCTCGTCGGTGCCGGCACGGGCCAGGCCGGACAACAGCGTGGCGTACTGCGCCGCCACGGTGTCGACCACGTGGGCATCGTTGAGGGCGTCGGTCTCCAGCGGTTCTCCAGGAATGCGGCTGAGTACCAGGAACGGTGCCTCGTCGGTGCCGTGGGCGCCGCCCTGGAGCAGCGGCTCAGGTGTGCGGAAGCCGAGGTCGAGGCCGGCGAGTGCGTGTAATGCGGCCACCCGCTGGGGCAGCCGGGCAGCCGCTGCCCGGGTGCGGGGCACCGGCAGTACCGGCGGCGGCGCGGGCGGCAACGAGGGCACCACCACCGGTGGCCGCCCGCTGGGCGCCCGTCCTGCCAGGCAGGACGGCGCGTCCCCCGCGTCGGCGGCCGCTCGCCACGCACCGGCTCGGCACCCCGGTGGCCCCTCAGCACCGGCGTGGCAGCGACCTGCCTGCCGTCGGCGAGCACCGTGAAGGTCACCGCGCCACCGCCGCTCGTCCCGTCGTCCACGCCGGCGGACGCCGCGAAGCGACTGCATGTCCCACCCAGGTGGACGGTGACGTCACGGCGTGCGCCCCAAGTCCCTCGGCGTACGCCGAGTCGGCGATGGACATCGGGCGCCCGTCGCCGGCCGCGTCCTCGCCGTGGGAGGTGTTGCGCTCCACCGGACCCCATCCGTTGGTCGAGACGAGGTCCAGGTCGGGCAGGCCGTGCGTGCCCGCGCCGGGCGGCGTGACGACGCTTGTCGTGGCGTCCGCCGATCCGTCCCGGGAGCGCCCGGTCACCGACAGCACCGCCGATCACGGGCCGCTCCCGCCCGGTGCGGTCACCTTTCGGGTGCGGTTGACGGTGCTTCCCGCCGGCCGTCCCCGAGCTGCTGCCGGGCCTCGGGCTCTGCCGTCCGGCAGCCGCAGCGTGAGCGACGCGTCGTGCGCCGTGGCCCGACGGGGCGTGCAGGAGGCCGTTACCTTGCCGGTCTCGCCCCGCGCGAGCCGGTCCGCATATCGGCCGTCGCCCGCGGGGCGCGGTACACGGCGGCCGACCAGCCGGGCGACGCGATGTCCCGGTAGTGCAGCGGCGTCGTATGGTTCCCGTACGCCTCCAGGCTCACGTCGCCGAGGCCGTCACCGTTCGCGTCCTCGCTGATCATCGCGATCGCGACGGTGTTGTGGCCATGGGTGCGCAGCATGCCGGGCTGTACGGGGAACGTCGTCTGCGGACCGAGGTCGTTGACGTACAGGCCGGCCATCCAGCCGTTGACGTACACGAGCGCACGGTAGTGCTTTGCCTTGTCGTCCTTGAACGTCAGGCCGAGAGGCACGTCCTGCCCTTTCGGCAGGTCAAGGTCGAAGGTGGTCCGGTACCAGGACACTCCGGGCGCGCCCTTGCGCGAGTTCGGCAGGGACACGGACTGCCACGCGCCATCCGGGTAGCCCGGCAGGTGCATGCCGTGGCGCTCGCCGTACAGACCGCCGGTGTTCAGCGGGCCGCGCACCGGGTCGACGAGGTCCTCGCCCCCGAGCGCGCCCTGCAGCCGCCAGCCGATCTGCTCGGCCGAGCCCACCAGGCTTGCGCCCGTCAGCCCGCGCGGTTCCTTGTGGGAGTCGTCCGCGGACCAGTCCTGCTGGTGTGCCGTGTTGGCGGAGAGGACGGCCAGCACGTTGTCCTTGCCCGGCTTCAGCGTCCCGGAGGGGATGCCGAAGTGGTGCGTGGCGTCATCGCTGCTGCCCAGATACGTGCCGTTCAGCCATGCCAGATACCTGCCGCCGCGCCCCGTGGTCGCGTCGGCCTTCACCGCGGTCTCCGCACCGGTCGCCGTGAAGTGCCCCCGGTACCAGATCGAGCCGGCGTGGAAGCCGTAGTTGTCCGCGGACAAGGTCTGCTTGTCGGCGGCGCGCCAGGCGGCGTCGTCGAAACCGGGCTGCGCCTCCGGGGTCTCGGCGTGGTACTTCCAGCTGCCCAGGGTCGGCAGTGTGACGGGCCCCGGCCCGGCGAGGGGTGTCCCGGTGCTGTCCAGGGCGCCGTTGGCAGGGCGGCCGTTCCAGGTGACGGAGGTGGCCGGTGTTCCCGTGACGACGTGGAGGTTCGCCGCCTTGTCGGTGTCGCCGGTGAGCTTCAGGACGCCGTCGCCGTACGCGCTGGTGCGCAGCAGCTCGGGGCCGCTCGCGAGCACCGGCCCCTGCGGGGTGTCGAGACGCCAATAGGTGTCGGCGGTCGCGTCGTCGGCGAGCAGGAGCAGCAGGGGCGTGGAGCCGGGCGGCGTGATGCGGACCTGGGTCAGGCCGTCGTGCCGGTAGTTGAGGCGCAGGTCGCCGCTGGCCGGGTCCCAGGTCTGCTTCACCCGTCCGCTGATGACCTGGACCTCGGGCCGGTCCGCGTACCGCAGCACGGTCTCGCCGTCCTGCCCGTGCCGCCCGTACAGCAGGGCCACATCGCGCGGGCCGAAGGTGCCGTGGGTCATCAGCTCGGAGGTCGAATAGCGCAGCTGCTGATGGTCCATGGCGTAGTCGGAAAGGAGCAGCTTCGAGTCGCGGCCGTCGATCGTCAGCGCGGTGCCCGGCTCCTGCGGCACGGACGGGTAGTCGCCGAGGGCGAGGTGGGTGGTGTCCTCGGCCTTGTCGTCGACGTCCTTGTGGCGGACGACGGTGATCCCGGTGCCGTTGTCCGGATTGCGCCGGTCGCGGCGCAACAGCGCGCTGTTCTCCGGCGCGGCCACGGTGGCCTTCTCCGTCTTCGTCAGCGGCGCCACCGACTGCACCATGTAGCCGAGCCGCTTGTTCACCAGGTACTTCTCGGTCAGCTGGCGGTCCTCGCGGATCGACGCACCGTAGTCGTACGAGCTGTACACCGACTCCGGCGACGCCAGCCATCCCCAGGACGTGCCGCCGTAGGCCATGTAGAAGTTCTGCATGGTGGCACCGGACGCGATGTTGTTCTCGTACGCGGCCTTCTCGAAGTCGCCATTGGTGAGCTGTCGGCACTTGTCGTAGCCGGGGCCGCCCCACGGGTCGAAGGCGCCGCCCTGGAACTCCGCCAGGAACAGTGGCTCGCCGGGCTTCTTCTCGCCCGAGAGGTCGGGGAGGTCCTGCCACTTGTCCGGGCTGGAGCAGTTGAAGCCCTGCGGGTACGCGTCGTACCCCTCGATGTCGAGTTCCTTGGTGAAGAGGCCGTAGTGATTGCCCGTCAGCGGAACGGTGATGCCGTCGGCGCGCGCCTTGTCGACCAGATGCTGGATGTATGCGTGCCCGTCGTCCGTGTTCTGGTAGTACTCGTTCTCGACCTGGTAGGCGATGATCGTGCCCGTGCCGTTGGTGAGCTGGTGCCGGGCCAGGATCGGGTCGATCCGCGACAGCCACTCGTCGGCGGCGGCGAGGTAGTCGGGCGCGGTCGAACGCGCCTTGCCCTTCTGGGTGAGCAGCCAGCCGGGGAAGCCGCCGCCGTCGGTCTCCGCGTTGATGTAGGGGCCGGGCCGCGCGATGACGTAGATCCCGACTTCCTTCGCGATGTCGAGCAGCTTGTCGACGTCGCGGATGCCCTTGAAGTCGTACACGCCCGGCTTGGGAGAGTGGAAGTCCCAGTCGAAGTAGATCGATGTCGCGTTGAAGCCGCCCGCCTTCATCTTCTGCAGGACATCGCGCCAGGCGTCGGGGCTGGGCAGCCGCCAGTAGTGGAACTCGCCCGACCAGATGGAGAGGGGCTTGCCGTCGATGGTCAGGGCCGTGTTGTCGTGGCCGACCGTGTGGGTGGGCTCCGCCGCGTGTGGTCGGGTCTGCGCGGACTCGGCGGCGGTGAGGCCGAAGGAGCCCAGCGCGAGCGCGGTGAGCGCGACGGTGACCCCGCGGGCGATGCTCCCCATCGGGGGTAATGGCATGCTCATGTCACTCCTCTATCGGGATCGACGCACTGATCACGTTCCGAGAGGCAACGTGCTGAGAGAAGGCGTTGCGCGAGAGAGCCTAAGGACTGTTGGAGCCTGATGGAAATAGTTCGGTCTTGGTGACTTCATCGTGGCCCCCGCAGCACGCCGTACGCCGCGTCCGTGGACATGGCGTACGGCGGCGCCGGGTCAGAGGGCGGTCATGACGTGCTCCCGCAGGGGCACGGCTTCCTGCGGGCCGCGCCGCTCCTTCCTCGGCGCGGCCATGTCCTCGCGCCGCATCACGTCGCCCGCACCCTCGGCAGCCGCGCCGACGTCGCCGTCGCCGTCGCCTGGAAACGTCTCTCGCCGGTGACTGGGCCACCTACGCCGCGAAAGTCAGCCGCCGCAGTCGATGAGAGCCAAAGCACGACGCGATCAAGCGTCCGGAAGTTCTTCGCTGGTCACGAGCGCATGAAAACGTCCCAGCGTCTCCTTGGAGTTCGACTGCATCTGGTCGACCACAACGGCACATCCAGCCAGCTCCGCGCCCGCAGCGCTCACCAGATCCCGAACGGCCAGAGCCTGGTTTCCGGTCTCGATCCAGTCATCCACGAACAGGACCCGGTCCGCCGGCCCAAGCGACGCCCGCCGGATCCGCAGCGAGTGCCGGATCCTCCGATGGTCCGGCTCTGTTTCCCGACCGAGCTTCTTGCCGGGAAACATGCCGGCTGCCTTCCGCACCACGATGAAACCCACGCCGAGATCGCCATCATGGCGTCGGATTCTCACGCACTCGTCGGCAAGAAGCGACCGGCTTCCCGCCGCCACAAGGGACCCGGCCCTCTCGCCTCGCGGCCACAGCCCCCGGAGCGATCAGCGTTCTCCGCCGGGACCGTTCATCCCACTCAGCTGTCACCGCGCGGCCCAGGTAGCCCTGGTATCCGTCTCCTCCGGCTCCGGAGTTACAGCAAGACACTCCTGAAGCCGGAGGTGCCGGAACTCGTAACGTGCGCCGGACTGGCGAAGTACGCCCCGACTGTGGGCCTCGTCGAGGAAGGCCATCAGCCGCCAGGGCAGTCGGCCGGCGGCCCCGAGCCAGATCCTCGTGACGATCCACCGGCCGTACGCGCTCAGACTCAACGCCAGCGGGCCCATGACGAGTGCCATTTGGAGTGACATGCCGTGCATTCCGTACCGGTCCCGCGTGGTCAGCAGGAGGATGGCACTGGCGGCGGTCCCAGCGATGGTGGCCGCCGCGCCCCGCGTCAACACGGCGAGCCGGTCACCCCGCAGGCTGGTGGGCGGACTCGCGGCGCGGGCCAGGTCGGCCGGGGTGTCGAGCCAGCGGTAGACGCCGCAGGCGCAGCCGCCGATGAGGCCCAGCACGAGGCCGGAGACGATGCCGCCTTTGAAGCAGTTCTCCACCAGGCCCCAGCGGCCGATCTGCCAGAACCACCAGGCGGCCGGCGGGTGCAGGGAGGAGAGGAGCGTGAGGTCCCGCGCGTCGTGACCGGCGACCGCGGCATGCCAGATCCCGTCCCGGGTGGTGAACCGCACTCGGAGCAGGCGCGTGCTGCACCTCCGGTGCGGTTCGTGGCAGGTCGCGCCGGGTCCAGGTGGCGCATACGTCCATGCTTCCCCGGGGCTGTGGGTGTTCTCCATCAGGACCAGCCTGACCGGTTTGGCCGGTTCGGCCGTCTTGGTGCCATCGGGGTGTGCCGTGAAGGTCCATGTGCCGGTCGTCGCACGGCGGATACCGCTGCGCGAGTCCTGGTCGGTGTCGGCTTGGACGCTCCCGGTGCGAGGGGCCCGCCATTCGATGATGGTGCCCATCACGACTCCGATGGCTGGGCCGAGCGCCAGGCCGACCAGCAGGCAGGCCGCCGTGCCGCGGACCAGCCCCTGGCAGAACCGCAGGACCTGCCGTCGGCTCGGACCTCGGTAACGGGCCCCTCGCCTCTGCCCCCGCCAGATGCGGAAGAAGGCCACCGCAGTCGCGCACACGAGGACGGCCGGCGCCATCGCACGCCACACACTGCCGGCCGGGGACAAGGGATCCATGACCAAGATCGACGCGCCGGACAGGACCAGAACGGCGATCACACCGACCTGGCGGGCGACCATCGGTCCTGTCCAGGGCAGTCCCAGCGGGACAGGGCGCGCCGTGACCCCTGCCACTGCAAACACTGCTGACACGGCCGTGCCGAAGAGGACGCCGGAGAGAAAGCGAAAGGCCCAGGAGTCTCCCAGGTTTGCAATGGAGGCTCCGTAGAGGGGCTCGGCAGTGAAACCGATGAGGGTGCCGAGGACGGCGGCGGCCAGGACGGCCTTTCTCATCAATGCACGCAGTGAGGCTGTGCCCGTCCGTTCTGTGAGTACGGCCAGCCCCACGATGCAACCGGCGACCAATCCGCCGGCGTTGCCGGCCAGTTCGGCCAGTTCTCCGCCGGCCCACAGGCCGCGCACCGTGTCCGGTGCCACGAGCACGATGACACCACCGGCCACCAGGGCGGACAGACATGTGGCCAGGACGCCCGGCGCCAGCAACTGCACCATCCACGGCACCGCGCTTTGCAACTCCCACCAGGCCAACTGGCCCGTGCCCCGACGCCGCAAGTGACGGGCGAGGAAGCCAAGCCATCGCTGAGCCTCCGCAGAAGTGCAACGCGATCCGCTGATGTCGCCGAACACCGCCGGCACGAAGGCCGAAAGCAGATACTCCTCGATCTCGTCGGCCGTGCTGAACCGGCCGTCCAGCAGGTCCCCGGGCTCGTAAGTCCCGCCGTCGCAGACCGCTCGTGCCATGGCGACCATCAGAGGATTGCTCAGAACTTGCCGCAAGGCGTGCTCGGGTGGCCCGCCGGGCGACGCCAGACGCTCCAGTACCGCGCTCCAGGCCGTGCCGATCCGTCCATCCGGCATGCGCCTGGGACGCGAAGTCAGGGTCAGATAGGCGGAGGCATCGGTGAAGGAGAGCGGGGTCAGTTCGACCACTGCAGCGGCCGTGAGGACGTCGCAGGCCGCCGTGGTGTCGGCATAGGCGTCGGTTCTGCTGGTGAGGAACAGGGGCGAGTCCGCGTCCAGTTCGGCGTTGAGGCGGCGCATCGCTGGTATCCGCTGCGCCTCGGGGAGTTCGTCGAAACCGTCGAGGACCGGCGTCACCAAACGAGCGGCGACCAGTGCGTCCGCCAGGGTGCCTCCGCCCGGGGCCCTGGCGGCCAGCGCAGGGAAGTCGCCCGCGATCCGGGCGGCCATCCAGATGGCCAAGGGCTGATGAACCGCATCCCATGTGCCGACGGGCAGCAGCACCGGCACGGCACCCCCCGGCTCCCGGTCCGCCAGCACATCCAGGGTGAGGCTCAGCGCCAGTACCGTCTTCCCCGACCCGGGCGGTCCCAGCACCACCACACGACGGGACGGAACGGACAGGAACGCCGCGCGTATCTCGCTTATCCGTCCGCTTCTCAGGACAGCGTGTGCTTCGGTTCCCGGCCACACATTCTCATCGTGATCGGCCAGCGCCGCGTCCGCCGCGCGCCATCGGACGGGCAACGGCTCGGGGTCCTGAAGCCTGCGCAGTCGCGCCTCGGCCGCCCACATGTCCTCCACCGCCCCGGCCAGGGCGTCCGCCCGGCCCTTCAGCCAGTCCGCACCGCCCTCCCCCGTGCCGGACTCGTTCTGTGCCGGCGTGGACAGCAGCCCCAACACGGATACCACGACGCCCAGCGCGGGTGTCCACCGTTCGACCGCGCTCTTGCCGTCTGTGAGCACGACCACGGCCACCTGGACCAGGCCCGTGCCCACCAACGCGGCCACCCACCACAGCCTGCGCACACGCTGCACGTCCGCAGCCCACCACAGCGCCCGCATCCCGCTCCCGTCTCTTCGCCGGGCAGCCATGTGACCGGAGCGCGGAGCATTCCACAACCGGCGCGTGGGTGCGTGAAACGGGCGCATGAAGATTCCCGCTGTCGCCGATGCTGAGGTGGTCGCCGTTCGAAACGCAGCCACTCGATCCTCGACAGGTTCGGGTTCCGACCCCAACGGCGGGGCGCTGAGGCCATGGCCCCCGATCTGTCATCGGTCAGCTTGGCCGCCATGACACGCCACCACCGGCACCGCCTCCACCTGTTCGCAGTCCCGGCTACCGCTGCCGGACACCTCCTGCCGGCCCGACTCCAACAACCCGCACGGCCCGCAGGCGCCCTCAGCAAGATGATCTGCGTGCCCGGCTGGGCGCGCGCACTCGGCCGGGGCAGCGCCGGAGGGCGGCCAGAAGGGGATTCCGGCATGCCGCAAGTCGTACGGCCGCTGCGCCGGCTTCTCCCGACCCTTTGCGGTCGGTCTCGTCGACCGCTCTCCGGCCACGGCCGGCCCTCGCCGATCCGGTGTGTCCCCGTGTTCCGGCCTCAGCCCACACCTGCCGCATCGGCCCCGGAAAGCTGTGCGCCCACGAGGACTTGGCCCGCCGTGGTGCGGTAGTAGAGGACCGACCGGCCGGCACGTCGGCGCCGGGTCAGGTGGGCCTCGCGCAAGATCCGGAGATGACGGCCCACGGAGCCGAGCGACTGGCCGGTGAGAGCCACCAGCTGGGTGGTGGTTTTGGGGGTGTCGAGCAGGGTGAGGAGCTCGGCCCGTGCGTGGCCGAGGAGCGCGGCCAGGGGCTGCGACGCCGGGCGGCGGTCGTCCTCGACCAGGGCTCCGGAGCACGGGTAGACGACCGCGTAGCGGTGGGCGGGGCGGGTGCGCCGGCCGTCGACGGGAGGGACGTCCCAGCAGACCCAGCTCTGGCTCGGCGTGACCGGGACGAACAACAGCTGCACCCCGGAGAGTTCGAGAGGAGGGCTGCCGCACGGGGCGACTTGCAGGCGGTTCTCCCCGAGCCAGCGCATCCCCGGGCGCATTTCGTTCAGGGTGGTGGCCCAGCCGCTCAGGCCGAGCCGGGCGGTACGGGCGACGATGTCGGCCTCGATGATCCGCTTGCGGCGCGGCCAGTAGGGCAGGACCGTCCTCGTCCACACCCATTCCAGCAGGTCGGTGGCGCGCTGCGCCAGATCGTCGCGGCACAGCAGGGCCGGCAGCGGGCCGTTCAAGGATTCCGCCAGGTCGGCGCGGGCGATGGCGGGCGGGGTACGGCGGAGGTGCTCCAGTTCCCGGGCGAACGTGGGGCTGTCCTCGGCCAGGGGCGTGGGCGTCAGGAAGGTGGCGTTCCAGCGGGGTCGCAGCGCGGCGCCGACGAGGGCGGCGGTGACCGGGTCGCCGGCCAGACGGTCCCGGTAGCCGGGGAGGTGGGCTTCGAGCCACCGGCGCTCGCCGACGTGGGCCGCGCTGCCGCGGTGGAGGGTCTTCAGGCAGGCGACCGCCTCGGCCAGCGGTGAGGTGACGAACCGGCTCCCCGCGAGCGTGTCCGCGTTGACCTGCCACCAACTCATTGGTTTCGCCTCCCCGCGAAAAGCTGACGCCTCGCTGATCATGCAGGAAAGAATCCCCGCCATGCGTACGTATCGAGACGTCTTCCGTACGAAGGAATTCACCCCGCTCTTTCTGGCCTCGGCCGGGCAGACGGCAGCCCAGACGGTGAGCGGGCTGGCCCTGGGCATCCTGGTGTTCCGGCAAACCGACTCGGCGCTGCTGTCCTCCCTGGCCATGTTCGGTCCCGCGCTCGCCCAGATGGCCGGGGCGGCCACCGTGCTCTCCGGCGCGGACCGGCTGCCGCCGCGCGCCGCCATGACGGGGCTCACGTTGCTCTTCGGCCTGGGAACCGCGGTGCAGGCGATCCCCGGGCTGCCGGTCTGGGGGGTGTTCGCGGTGCTGCTGGGGCTCGGCGTCGTCGGATCGGTCAGTGGCGGGGTGCGGTACGGACTGCTCAACGAGGTCCTGACCCGGGACGGGTACCTGCTGGGGCGGTCCCTCTTCAACATGTCGGCCGGCCTCATTCAGATCTGCGGATTCGCGATCGGTGGCGTGCTGGTGGCGACCCTCTCCGCGCGTGGCACGCTGCTCACGGCCGCCGCCCTCTACCTGCTGGCGGCCGTGGTGGCGCGGTTCGGGCTCAGCCCCCGGCCGCCCCGGGTCTCCGGAAGGCCGTCGATCGCCGAAACCTGGCGGACCAACGCGCGCCTTTGGTCCTCGGTGCCCCGCCGGTACGTCTACCTTGCGCTGTGGGTACCCAACGGCCTGATCGTCGGGGTGGAGTCGCTTTACGTCCCCTATTCGCCCGGTGACGCCGGTCTGCTCTTCGCCTTCGGCGCCGGCAGCATGTTGCTCGGGGACGCTCTCGTGGGCCGCTTCCTGTCGCCCCGGTGGCGGAGCCGGCTGGCCGTTCCGTTGTGCGTCCTGCTCGCCGTCCCGTACCTGTTCTTCGCGCTGGAGCCGGGGCTGCCGGTCGCGGTGGTGCTGGTCTCGCTCGGCACGTTCGGTTACGCGTCCGGACTGCTGCTCCAGGACCGGCTGATGGCGCTGACGCCGGAGGAGCTGAGCGGGCAGGCGCTGGGGCTGCACACGTCCGGGATGCTCACCATGCAGGGCGTGGGGGCGGCGGTGGCCGGTGCGGTGGCCGAGCTGACGTCGCCGGCCACCGGCATGGTGGCGACGGCGGCCGCCTCCTTGGCGGCGACCTTGCTGCTGGCCCCCGGGCTGCGAGGCGGCACGGGAGCCGACGAGGTGACGGGCGCGGAGACGGACGCCGCCCCCGCCGCACAGTAGTGGCTTCCGCGGTGCACGCGGCCTCGATCCCGCTTCCACGTGGCTTCGATCCGGGCGCAGCAGTGTGGCCGTGTGCTGACTTCGAGCGACGATCTGTCCCGGTTCTGTGCCTCCGTGTTCGCCTCCATGGCCCGCCACGACCAGCGGCGCTGGGGTGAGGTGTACGTGCGCGGCCTGGTGGAGGTGCCCGGCCGGAAGTCGGTGCGCCGTATCTCCGAAAGCCTGCTTGGGCGACGCGCCGACCAGAGCCTCCAGCAGTTCGTCAACCAGAGCTCCTGGGACTGGCAGCCGGTGCGCGAACGCATCGCCCACGAGGTCGGCGCGGCGCTCGCGCCCCGAGCCTGGGTGATGGAGGAGGTCGTGCTGCCGAAGAGCGGGCGCAGCTCGGTCGGGGTGGCCCAGCAGTTCTCCCAGACGCTGGGGCGCGTGCTCAACTGCCAGCTGGGACTGGTGGCGATGGCGGCCGGACCGGTCGGTGCGGCACCGGTCGACTGGCGGCTGTTGCTGCCGCGTTCCTGGGATGACGACCACGACCGCCGCTCCCGCAGCCGGGTGCCGTGTCACGTGCGGCATCGCTCGCGCTGGCACCATCTGCTGGACATGCTGGACGAGATGACCGTCGGCTGGCGGGCGAAACCCCTGCCCGTCGTTGTGGACGCGAGCCGTAGTTCGTCGGCGGCCGCGCTGATCTGGGGCCTGGAGAGCCGTGGGCTCCGGTATGTCGTCCGCGTCAGCTGTTCCACCCCCGTGGCGCGGCGGGCCGCGGGGGAGCTGATCACGGTGGGAGAGAGGCTGGCGCGTGCGGGGGACTCCTGGGGATCGGCCCAGCACTGGCGGGACAACCGGGCGGCCGGCTCTCGCTACAGCACGATGCTGCTGCCGGACTCCGCTGCGGCGTGCCGGGCGCGGGGCGTCGGCTCACCGCAGCGCACCAGGAAGGTCATGGTGGAGTGGGGCGCGGAGCCGAACAATGTCGAGTCGGCGTGGATCACCAACGTCGAGAGCGTGCGTTCCGCCGACGTGTTCGAGCTGCTGGCCCTCTGGTCCCAGGCCCGCCGTGGCCTGCAGCGCCTCGGCGAGCAGTCCGGCCTGCGCCACTTCGAGGGACGCTCGTTCCGGGGCTGGCACCACCACGTCACGCTGGTCTCGGCGGCACACGCCTACGAGCTGCTGAGGGGGCTGAGCGTCGGCGATGACGGGTGCCTGGCGTCAAACCGAGCCGCTGCCGACAAGGTCGAGAGTCTGCGGTAGCACGCCCGACAGGGAGCGGGGCGCATCGAGGCCGGGGTCGGCGAGCAGGACGGCCTCGTGCAACTGCCGGATACGTCGGGACGGTTCGATGCCGAGTTCTTCGGAGAGCACCGTGCGAAGTTGCCGGTAGACATCGAGCGCCTGGGCCTGTCGACCCGATCGGAAGAGGGCCAGCATCAACTGGGCGTGCAGATTCTCGCGCGTGGGAAACTCGGTGGCCAGGCCGATCAGTTCACTGATCAGCTCGTTGTGCAGGCCGAGACGGAGTTCGGCTTCGATCCGCAGTTCGAGGCAATTGAACCGGATCTCCTGTAACCGCGCCTGGTGGGCGGTGATGAGCGGGCCGGCCTGTACGTCGACGCATGGCGGCCCCTGCCACACGGAAAGGGCATTGCGGAGAGTCTCCGCGCCACGGGCGTGGTCCCCGAGCAACAGCGCGCGCTTGCCCTCGTCGACCTGATCGATGAACCTGAACAGGTCGAGACCGGTCCGCCCGAGAAACAGCTGGTACCCGCGCTGCCGGGTGTGGAGGATCCTCTCCGGTCGTTCTCCGCCGATTTCGGCCTTGTGCAGGGCGCGGCGTATGTGCATGACGTAGGTGCGTACGGTGGTGACGGCGCTGCGGGGTGGCTCCGCCGTCCACAGTTCGTCGATGCATGTGGTGGTGGCGACGAACTGGTTGGCATTTACCGCTAAAAGGGCAAGGAGCTGACGCGGTTTCGGCGCGCTCGGTGCGCAGTCCACTCCCTCTTCGGTGGCCCCGAGGAAAAGCGGACCTAAAACCTTTATGTGCATGGATCACGACCCCCGTCTGACCAGTGGCTGATCTTCGCCGAAACGATCCGCACCATAGCCCTCGGAACTTATGAAGATCAATAGGGTTGGACCCTGTCATCATGTTCGAGACAACTTGCGAGGAAGACCTGGACCGGGGCGATCGGCATGGCATAGACGGGCAGATCAACGGTTCGGCACCCGGCCGGAATTGGGTGAGAGGGTAAGGTTTCGCCCGGCCATTTGCCGCACCACCGGAATGGGGTCAGGTATCCCGCTTTCGCCAACTGGCGTCAATTATTGCCGGGCCGGCCGGAGCGGTCGCAGGTCCGGAGGCGGGGGCGGGTGCGCCGCAGGGGGCAGGCGGCCGCGGCTGCCTGCCCCCTGCGCGAAAGGGCTCAGGGCTGGAAGGCGCTCAAGGCCGCGGAAGCCGCGTGAAGGAAATCCGTCCGGCGTCCGCTGAAGACTCCGTCGGCGCGTGGATGGTTCACCACCACATCGGTGAATCCGAGATCACGGCACCGCCCCACGATATCCACAAAGCGTCCGGGCGATGAGTAGGGCGAATTCACCACCCGGCTGACGTTCACCAGGCGACCGATCTCCGAGAACTCCCGCCCGGTCTTCTCACAGGTCTCGGCGAGCCTGGTGACCTGCCGGGCCAGCAGTTTCCACGACTCCCCCTCCGACTGGACTCCGGGCTGTCCGGCGTCACCGATCGTCACCCACCACTGGCCGTACCGAGCCGCGAGCCCCATACCGCGCGGCCCCGCCGCCGCGACGGCGAACGGCACCCGGGGCCGCTGGACACAGCCCGGGACCATCCGGGCATCCACCGTGCTGAAGTACTCGCCCTGGTAGGTCGTGACGCGGTTCCGCAACAGCTCGTCGGAGAGGTCGACGAACTCGGTGAAGCGGTCGGCGCGGCGGGCCGGAGTAAGCTCCCCGCCGCCGAGCAGCCGGGCGTCGCCGCCCTTCGCGCCGGCCCCGACTCCGAGGACGAAACGACCGCCCGACAGCTGATCGATGGTCATGACCTGCTTGGCCAGCACCGCCGGATGCCGGAAGTTCGGGGTGGACACCAGCGTGCCCAGCCTGATCCGCTCGGTCACGGTGGCCACCGCGGAGAGGACGCTCAAGGGGTCGTACCAGGGCAGGTCGGTCAGCGTCCGCCAGGCGTGATGGTCGAAGGACCACGCGTGATGCAGGCCCAGCTCCTCCAGCTCCTGCCAGATCTCCCGCGTCTGCCGCCACTCGTACTCCGGAAGCACGACGGCGCCGATCCGGACACCGCCCGCCTGTGGAGAGGTCACTGCACCCCCAGATGAGTGGCGACCAGCTCACGGCAGAGGTAGTTGGGCGGCCCCATCAAGGTGAGGGCGCGCGCATCCTGCGAGAGCCGGTTCAGACTGTGGTTCCGCGAGAACGCGCTGCTCCCGGCCAGCTCCTGCGCCCCTCGGCAGACCACCTCGGCCGTCTCCGAGGCGAAGACCTTGGCCGTCAGGGCATGCCCGGTCCGGTCCCCGTCCGCCCGGGTGGCCGACTCCACCACTCCCCGGATGGCCGCCAGACGCGACCCCAGCTCGAAGACGTGGTGGCGGTAGAGCGGGTTGCCCAGGAGGGAGCGCCGGCGCCCGATGTCGATCGCGGTGTCGTGAGCCTCCTCGGCGATGCCCAGCGCGACGGCGCCGAGGGTCAACCCGAGGGTGTGCGGGTGGCCGATGACGGCGGGAGTCTCGCGGGAGTGGATCAGCACGTCGCCGGGTTCGGTCAGGTATCCGTCCAGCCGGATCAGCCCGGTCGCCGAGCGGCGCATGCCGGACAGGTCCAGTACTCCGTCGACGGTGAAGCCCGGACGCGTGCTGTCGACCACGAAGATGCCCTGATCGGGCCGGCCGTAGCTTCCCGGCGCCGCGTCCTCCTCACCGGTGCGGGCAAGGACCAGGTAGTGATCGGCCACCCCCGCGCCCGTGGTGAAGGTCTTCGCGCCGTTGAGCTCCCAGCAGCCGTCCGCCCGCGGGACCGCGGTGGTCGCGATCTTCTGCTTGGCCGCGTCGGCACCTGGCTCGCTCCAGGAGGAGGCGAAGATCCGGCCGTCGCGGGCGACCGCCGTCAGGAAGCGCTTGCGTTGCTCTTCCGAACCGTAGGTGGTCATGCGGCTCACGGCCGCGTAGTGCAGGAAAACGATGATCGCCACCGAGGCGTCGGCCCGCGCCAAGCCGGCGATCACGGCGTTGGCGTCCGTCCAGTCCGCCCCGAGACCCCCGTATTCGGCCGGGACGGGCAGCCGCAGGACGCCGCTGTCGCGCAGCGCGTCGAGCACGTTGTCGCCGGGGTGCCCGCCGGTGTCGTCACCGGCCTCCGCCCGGAGCGTCACCAGGACCTCCGCGAGTTCCGGCAGACACGGCGGGGTGGGTGTTCTTGTCGGCCAATCCATCATCTCTCCGACTCTGCTCGTTATCCGGCATGTCACGCCTCCTTGACGGGCCGCATCAGCGCGGGAGGCGGTACCCCATCCGGCCGCTAGCGGACGAGCACGTAGCCGTCATCCGTGCGGTAGGACCGCGAGCGGCGCAGGTCAGCCACGGCAAAGGTGCGTTGGACCCAGCGGTCTTGGCCGTCGTAGCGCGGGCGGAACGCCGTGCGGCCGTGCAGACAGACCCTGTTGTCGACGATCGCGAGGTCCCCGGCGCGCATCCGGATGGTCCGTGACACGCTCGCGAGCGTGTCACGGAGCTCGGTCAGGGCTTCCCGCGCGGTCGGGGTCAGCCCGGTCGTGGCCGCGAAATCCACCCGGATGTCAGGGTCGTCGGGTGCCCCGGTCAGCACGGCGTGCCGGGACACCGTGCCGTCCGCCGAGCCGAAGGACGGCGGCGGCTGGGTGCTGAACCCGGGTTGCATGAGGCACTCGCGGACCCGGTCCGGGAGCAGCGGCAGTGCCTCGCGGACGGAGGCGGCGGACAGCCCGGCAACCCCCTCGTGATCCGGTCGCAGGCAGAGCAGCATCACGAAGTCCGGACGGTGTTCGTGGAAGGCGTTCTCGTTGTGCATCATCAGGTCCACCGAGCCCGCGTTGCCCTGAAATCGCTCCTGGCCCGGTACCGGCACCACGTCCTGTACCAGCGCACCGGACTTCTCCGCCAGGAAAGCCGCCGGGTCGCCGAGCCCGCACGCGGTCATCACCAGGAGACCTGCCGGCACGGTGGTCGTCCGCTGGAACGAGCCGGCCACCGTCGGGGTGTCCGGCAAGTCGTGCTCGTCCACCGGGAGTCCGCGCAGGACGAGGGTGCCCGCGGGGCCCGCGGAGCGCCGGAAGGAGCTGATCCGCCGCCGGTAGGCGGACGGCAGTTCCTCCCAGGCGGACCGGGCCGCCCCCACCCACTCGGCACCGTCGATCCGGTCGGCCGCCGAGGCCAGCCGCCGGGCCACCCGGGTCATCTCCGCGGCATCCGCCGCGGAGACCTGGTGGACCATCTCGGTCGGCGTGACCTGTGCTGTCCTGGACATGCTTCCTCCACTCCGCAATTCCTGGGAAATCGGGTAGCTGTCAACCGCGCGGCTGCCGCATCCTGCGCGCGATCACCGCGCCGATCCGTTCCGCGGGGCCCTGCTGCATCATGGCGCCGTGCACGCAGTCGACCGGGTGGACCGCGAGGCCCCCGGACACGAAGCGACGCCAGGCGTCCGGATCCCCGGCGTCGGGATCGAGCGCCGCGGAGAACAGCACCGCATCGCCCCGGAACACCTCCGGCCGATGAGCGCGTCCGAGGGCCGCGTGGTGGATGAACGCCCGGGCCATGGCGGAGATGGTCTCCTCGTCCAGGCCGGCGAGCGGCCCGTCCCCCCGGCCGGTCAGCCGGATGAAGTCGGCCGTCGCCAACCGTTCGCCGGAGGTGCCGGCCACCGGGTGTCCCAGTGAGGTGAGGAGTTCGGCGAGCGGGTCGGGCTCGTCGGCCGGCTCGTCCGGGCCGCCGCACGGCACGGGCGGGTAGCCGTCGAGCAGGGCGAGCAGCTCCGTCTCCTCGCCCTGTTCCTGGAGCCGTACGGCCATGGCGTGCGCGACGACCGCGCCGAACGACCAGCCGAGCAGCCGGTAGGGGCCGCAGGGCTGAACCTCCCGGATCCGCCGTACGTAGTCGGCGGCCAGTTCCACGACGCTCCCGGGCGCCTCCGCCTCGGGCCGCAGGGCGAGCGCCTGCAGGGCGTACACCGGCTGCTCCGGATCGAGCCGGTCGAGGAGCGCCGCGTACACCCAGCCGATGCCGGCCCCCGGGTGGACGCAGAACAGCGGAGTCCGCCCCGGCCGACCGTCACGCAGCGACAGCAGCGGGGCCAGCGAGTCCTGGTGCCTGTTCGCTTCGAGCCGGGCGGCCAGCGCGGCCACGGTCGGAGCTGCGAACAGATCCTGGATGCCGATCTGCCGGCCGAGCGAGGACCGGATCGACGCGACCAGTCTGGCGGCGATCAACGAGTGCCCGCCCAGCGTGAAGAAGCCGTCGTCGACTCCCACCTGTGACAGCCCGAGAACCTCGCAGAAGAGGGCGCAGAGCGACTTCTCCAACGGTGTGGACGGGGCCCGTCCGGCGTCGGCCGGGGAAATCTGCGGGGCGGGCAGCCGCTCGCGGTCCAGCTTGCCGTTCTTGGTGAGCGGCAGCCGGTCGATCAGCTGGTACGCCGACGGCAGCATGTACGCGGGCAGCAGGCCGGTGACGGCGGACCGCACGGAGGCGACGTCCGGACGCGCCTCGGCCGCCGGGACCACGTAGGCCACCAGCCGGTCCCCGCCGAAAACGTTCACCGCCGCGGCCGCCACCCCCGGCTGGGCCGAGAGCACCGCCTCGACCTCGCCCAGCTCCACCCGGAAGCCGCGCACCTTGACCTGGTCGTCCACCCGCCCGGCGAATTCCACCTGCCCGTCCCGGCGCCGGCGCACCAGGTCCCCGGTCCGGTACATCCGCGCGCCGGGCGCGCCGTACGGGTCCGGGAGGAAGCGGTCCGCCGTCAGGTCGGGCCGGTTCAGGTAGCCGCGGGCCAGCAGTCCGCCGCCGATGTACAGCTCGCCGACCACACCCACCGGGACCGGGGACAGCGCGTCGTCCAGCACGTACCACCGGGTGTTCCAGATCGGGCGGCCGATGGTGACGCCGCCGGCCGGCACGCGGTCGCCGGGTTCGATGCGGTACTCCGCGCAGCCCACCGTGGTCTCGGTGGGGCCGTACTCGTTGATCACGGTCACGCCGGGGTGCGCGGCCCGCCACTCGTCCAGCGCCGCGCCCAGCAGCAGCTCGCCGCCGAGCACGAGCTGCCCGTCGGGCGCGTAGGTCTCGGGCAGGATCCGGAACAGCGCAAGGTGCGAGGGGGTCGCTTTGACGAAGGTCGGCCGCTCCACCTCGGCCGGGTCGGCGTCGTCGAGCGTCACCAGTTCGAGCGAGCCGCCGGAGGTGAGCGGCCCCCACAGCCCGGTGACGGTGAGGTCGAAGGCGACAGGCGAGTGGACCAGCGCCCGCCCGGCCAGCGCCGGATAGGCGTGCCGGGCCCAGGCCAGGTAGAGGTTGAGCGACCGGTGTTCCACCACCACCCCCTTGGGCTCGCCGGTCGAGCCGGAGGTGTAGATCACATAGGCGGTGGTCGCCGGGGCGGGCTCCGCGGTGCGCTCGGACCGGGACAGGTCGCCCGCCCGGTCCCGGGCCACGGCGGCGGCGGTGTCCGGCTCGTCGAGCAGCAGCCGGGGCAGGGCGGCGGGCAGACGGTCCGCGAGCGCGGTGGTGGTCACCGCCAGCGCGGGAGCGGCGGCCACGAGGGTCCGGGCCAGCCGCTCGGGGGGCTGCTCGGGATCGAGCGGCAGATAGCCGGCGCCGGACTTGAGCACGCCGAGCAGGACCGCCACCAGCTCCGGCGTCCGGGGCAGGGCCACCGCGACGAGCTGCTCCGGCCCGACTCCCCTGCCCGCCAGGTGACGGGCGAAGCGGTTGGCTCGCGCGTTCAGCTCCGCGTAGGTGAGGACCTCGCTGCCGTCGCGCACGGCGAGGGCGTCCGGCGTGTCACGCGCGAACTCCTCGAACAGCTCCGGCACGCTCCGTTCCGGGACGGTCCTCGCGGTGTCGTTCCAGTCGACGAGAAGGCGGCGGCGCTCCCCGGCCGTCAGCAGGTCGACGGAGCCGATCCGGCGGTCCGGGTCGGCCACCAGCTGCACGAGCAGCCGGTGCAGCCGGCCGGCCAGGGCCTCGGCGGTGTCCCGGTCGAAGAGTGCCGCGGCGTACTCCAGCACGCCATGGAGCCCTTCGGGGGCGCCGGTGGCGTCGGTCCGGTCGGTCAGGGCGACGCGGAGGTCGAACTTGGACACCTCGAAGCGCACCGGCTCCTCGACGGCCTCCAGCCCGGGAAGCGACAAGCTATCGCTCACACTTCCATCGATCTGCAGGACCACCTGGAACAGCGGGTGCCGGGCCAACGAGCGCTCGGGATTGACCGCCTCCACCACCCGCTCGAACGGCAGATCGGCATGCTCGTACGCGGCCAGGTCGCCGTCGCGCACCCGGGTCAGCAGCTCGGCGAAGGTCGGGTCGCCGGAGACGTCGGTGCGCAGGACAAGGGTGTTGACGAAGCAGCCGACCAGGTCGTCCAGGGCGTCGTCGCCGCGTCCCGCCGACGGCACCCCGATCGGGATGTCGGTGCCGGCCCCGAGCCGGGACAGAAGCGCGGCAAGGGCTGCCTGCACGATCATGAGGAGCGTGCAGCCGTGGGCGCCGGCCAGCTCCAGCAGCCGCGCGTGCAGTTCGCCGTCCAGGGTCAGGGGAACGGTGCCGCCGGCGCTGTCCGGCACGTCGGGCCGGGGGCGGTCGTAGGGCAGGTCGAGTTCCGTCGGCAGGCCGGCCAGCCGCTCCCGCCAGAACGACAGCTGCCGGGCGGCGGCGGAGTCCGGGGACCGCTCCTCGTCCAGCATCCCGAGCTGCCACAGCGTGAAGTCCGCGTACTGCACGGGCAGCGGCGGCAGGCCGGGGGTCTCGCCCGCGGTGCGCGCGGTGTAGGCGGCGGACAGGTCCCGCAGGAGGACGCCCAGGGACCAGCCGTCGATGGCGATGTGGTGGACCACCAGGGCCAGCACGTGTTCCTCGGGCCCCGTCCGGTACAGGACCGCACGCAGCGGGGGCTCCGTCGCGAGGTCGAACTCCTCCAGCGCGAAGGCCGCGAGGGCCCGGTCGAGGCCGTCGGGCGGGCAGTCCGCATGCGTCAGCAGCGCAGGCAGGGCGTCGGCGGGCAGGATCCGCTGCTGCGGATCGCCGCCGTCGGCGGGGAACACCGTCCGCAACGCCTCGTGCCGGGTGACCACGTCCGTGAGCGCGGCGGCCAGGGCGTCCGGGTCGAGCCGGCCGCGCAGCCGCAGCGCGAAGGGCGAGTTGTAATCGGCGCTCTGTCCGGTACGGCTCAGGAACCAGACCCGCCGCTGGGCCGCGGACAGCGGCAGCGTGCCGGGGCGTTCGGCCGGGGCGAGGGCCGGCCGGGAGGGCCGGGACGCATCGAGCCGGTCCACCAGGCCGGCCACGGTGGGAGTCCGGAACAGGTCGCGGATCGAGAGCTCGACCCCGAACGCGGAACGGATCCGGGCGATCAGGCGCGTCGCGAGCAGGGAGTGCCCACCGAGCGCGAAGAAGTCGTCCTGAACGCCGACCCTCGGGAGGGCGAGGACCTCGGCGAACAGCCCCGCGAGGATCTCCTCCCGGGGGCCGCGCGGCGCCTGGGAGCCGACATCCGCGCCCCGCTCCGGGGCCGGCAACTCCATGTGCCGCAGGGCCTGCCGGTCGAGTTTCCCGGTCGGCGTCAGGGGGAGACGGGGGACGGTCAGGAAGTAGGTGGGGATCAGGTACTCCGGAAGGGACTCCGCGAGCAAGGACCGCAGCCGCGACGGACGGCAATCGCGGTGGCTGTCCGTCGTGAGGTAGGCGACCAGCCGGCGGTCCCCCGGCGCCACCTCGACCGGGAGCACCGCGGCCTCGGTGACCTGAGGGAGTTCGCGCAGCCGTGCCTCCGTCTCGGCGGGCTCCACCCGGTAGCCGCGGATCTTCAGCTGGTCGTCCGCGCGGCCGATGAACTCGACCGCGCCGTCGGGCCGCCAGCGGACCAGGTCACCCGTCCGGTACATCAGCTGCCCGGGCTCGGTCGCGAACGGAGACGGCAGGAACCGTTCCGCGGTGAGTTCCGGTCGGCCGAGGTATCCGCGGGCGAGCCAGGGCCGGGTCACGTACAGCTCGCCGGGGACGCCCACCGGTACGGGGCGCATGCGGTCGTCCAGCACGTGGATGCGGGTGTTGGCGAGGGGCCGGCCGATCGGCGGACGGGTGGGCCACTCCTGGGGCGGCCCGGTCATCAGGTGGGCGACGACCGCGTGTGTTTCGGTGGGGCCGCACTGGTTCTCCAGCACGACACCGTGCATCCGGGCCAGGAACGCGCGAACCTCCTTCCCCAGGGTGAGCCGCTCGCCCGCTGTGACGATCTCCTGGAGCGGCAGTGGCTCCGCCCCCTCGGCGGCGTCCTGGACGGCGAGCTGCTCCAGCACCATCGGTGGGCAGAACAGCCGCCGGACGCCGTGCGCACGGATGGCGGCCAGGAGCCGGCGCGGGTCGCGGCGCTGCTCCTCGCTGATCAGCACCAGGGAGCCACCGGTGAGGAAGGTGGTGAACAGCTCCTGGAAGGAGGCGTCGAAGTGCAGTGAGGAGAACTGGAGCGTGGGCCCGGTGACGGTGGTCCGGTCCACCTGCCACTGGATGAGGTTGGCCAGCGGCGCGTGGGCCATCGCGACGCCCTTGGGGCGCCCGGTGGAGCCCGAGGTGTAGATCACGTAGCACAGGTTGCCGCCCGTGGCGAGGGGCGCGGGGTCGGTCGCCGGCCGGTCCGTGAATCCGTCCGGCCCCGTCAGCACGGTGGCGGTGCCGGCCGGTAGCAGGCCGCCGAGCTGCTGATCGGTGACGACGATGCCGGCCGCGGCCTCGCTCAGCAGATAGGCGATCCGGTCCGCCGGGTGCGCGGGGTCGAGCGGCAGATAGCCGCCCCCCGCCTTGAGTACGGCGAGCAGCGCCACGACGAAGTCCGTGCCCCGGGGCAGGAGCAGCCCCACCACGCGCTCCGGACCGACGCCCTGCGCACGTAGCTCGTGGGCGAGCCGGTTGGCCCGGGCGTTGAGCTCGCCGTAGGACAGCTGCCGGGCTCCTTCGACCAGCGCGGTGGCCTCGGGGGTGCGGCTCACCTGCCGCTCGAACGCGGCCGTGACGGTCCCTTCGCGGACGGGGCACGCGGTGTCGTTCCAGCCGTCGAGCAGTTGGGCCAGCCGGCCGGCGTCGGCGAGCGGCAGTTCCGCCACCGGAGAGTCCGGGCGCTGCGCGGCATGCTCCAGGAGGTGGACGTAGTGCTCGGCGAACCGGCGCGCGGTGGCCTCGTCGAAGAGGTCGGTGGCGTAGACGAGTTCGCCGGTCAGCGGGCCCGATCCGGATTCCGTGAGGTTCAGGGCGAGGTCGAAGTTGGTGGAGGAGTGGCGGGGCCGGACGGTGTCGACCGCGGTGCCTTCGAGCCGGAGTCCGTCACGGGGGGCGGACATGTCGAACCAGACCTGGACCAGCGGGTTGTGGCTGATCTCGCGTGGTGGGGCGAGCTCCTCGATGAGGCGTTGGAACGGCAGGTCCTGGTTGGCGAACGCGTCCAGAGCGGCCGCACGGGTCCGGTCGATGAGTTCGCCGACGGTCGGGTCACCGGTGAGGTTGGCCCGGACGGGCAAGGTGTTGACGAAGAAGCCGACCAGGTCCTCGACCTCGGGCAGCGTGCGGCCCGCGGAGGCGCAGCCGACGAGGAAGTCGGTGCTGTGTGTGTAACGGGAGAGGAGGGCTTGGTACACGGCGAGTGCGGTCATGAACAGCGTCGCGCCGTGCGCACGGGACAGGGCGCGCAGGCGATCGGCCGTCTCCTCGCCGACGGTGAACGAGACCGGCGCGCCCTGGTACCCGGGCGCCGCCGGGCGCGGGCGGTCGGTGGGCAGTTGAAGGCTGGTGGGGGCATCGCCCAGGGCCTGCCGCCAGTGCGCCAGCTGCCGTTCCAGGCGCTCATCCGTGAGGTTTTCCTGCTGCCAGGCGGCGTAGTCGGTGTAGTCGACGGGCAGCGGGGCCCAGTCCGGCGTACCGCCCGAGCGGGCGGCCCGGTAGGCGCCTGCCAGGTCGCGTTCGAAGACCCCGGTCGACCAGCCGTCGAAGGCGATGTGGTGGATGACGGCGACGAGGATGTGGTCGTCCTCGGCGAGGCGCAGGAGGGTGGTGCGCAGGAGGGGGCCGGTGGCCAGGTCGATGGGGGTGCGCACCTCGTTCGCGAGGTACTCGTCGGCGGCGGCCCGGGGGGCGGCGTGGCCGGTGAGGTCGACCACCGGGAGGGCGATGCGGTCCGCCGCATCGACCACGACGCAGGGCAGTCCGGCGTCGTCGGCGAAGTGCGAGCGGAGCGTGGCGTGGCGCTCGGCGACCGACCTCAGTGCCTGGTGGAGCGCGGGTACGTCGAGCGGCCCGCGGATCCGATAGACCGTGTCGGCGGTGAGGTAGGCGATCGAGCCCGGATGCAACTGCTCCAGGAACCACAGCCGTTGCTGCGCGAACGACAGTACGAGGCGTGCGCCGCCGGGCTGCCGGGTGAGGGCGGCCTTCCCGCCCGCGCCTTCCCCGGCCCCGCCGCGCAGGCGGCGGGCCAGCAGCTCGGCCTGGGCGGCGGAGAGCCGCGGTGGGTGCTCGACGGTCATTGCCCCTCCGAACGTACGCGCGGGACGGAGTCCCTGTGGTCTGGGTGCGACGGTCAGGTCGGTGCCCTGTGGCGCCCTTTACGCCTCCGCGAGGGCCTGGCGGACGCTCAAGGGGGTGATGTCGGGCCAGGCGCCTCGGATGTACTCCAGGCACTCCTCCTTGCTGCCGGCCACCCCGGCCTCCCGCCAGCCCGCCGGGGTCTCCCGGTCCTCGGGCCAAATGGAGTGCTGCTCCTCGTGGTTGACCACGACCTTGTACATGGCGTCGGCCTTCCGTCGGTGGTGGGAGTGGTTCGGGTGCGCGGCCGCCCCGGGGCAGCCGGCCGGGCCGGTGCCCGCGGGTGCGCCGTCGGCGGCTGCTTGAGAAGGATCATCAATAGCCCGTCGCCGTCCGGGCAAGGGCCTGCCGCCAGACCGGGGACACTACGTTCAATCCGGCGCCCGCCACTGCGTCGGCTCCGGCGCGGACCTGCGGATCCGAGAAAGTGCCGATGACTTCGTTCAGTTGGCGTTGATCCCCCACCCCCGGTTGCTGATGCTGAGGGCGATGGACCCGCCCCGCTCGTGGGGGACGCGATCTCCGCATCCGCGACAAGGAGCAGTCTTGGACATCATCGAGCGTTTCGAAGAACGGGCGAGGCTCGGCCCTGGTGACGTAGCGCTCGTGGCCGGCCGGGTTCAGATCGGCTACGCCGAGTTGGATGCCCGGGCCAACCGGCTCGCCCATTTTCTGCGGGGGCGTGGAGTGGGGGCCGAGACGGTGGTCGGTGTCTGCATGAGCCGCCGTCCGGAGGCGTTCGTCGCGATGCTCGCGATCTTGAAGACAGGCGGTGCCTTCCAGCCGCTCGACCCGGGCCACCCGGCCCTGCGGCTGACGGACGGCCTGGCCGCCTCGGGCGCGCTGCTCCTGCTCACCGAACACCGGCTGGCGCATGCGTTCCGGGATGCCCCGCTCCCCGTGTTGTCCTGTGAGGACGTGGCAGCCGAGCTGGACCTGCAGCCGGTGACCCGGCCGGACCGACTCCTCCCCGAGCACGCCCTGCGCTGCGTGATCTCCACGTCCGGATCCACCGGGCGCCCGAAGGTCATCGGCCTGACCTCCGCGTCGATCGGGAACGTCGCCGACTGGGCGGTCAACCGGCTGCCCGGGCCCCAGATCTTCCTGCAGTTCACCTCGCTCGGCTTCGACGTCTCCCTCCAGGAGATCTTCGGCGCGCTGCTCAGCGGCGGCTCGCTGGTCCTCGTCGAGGAGGAGCACCGGCAGGACCCGGTGGCGCTGATCGACCTGATGGTCCGTGAGCGCGTGCAACGGGTCTACCTGTCTCCGGCGTTCCTGCGGCAGCTCGCCCGCGCGGGGCTTCAGGAGCCCGGACCGACAGGCCGGCTCGTGCTGACGGAGATCGTCTCGGCGGGTGAGCCGCTGCGGCTCACCTCGGACGTGCGGCGGTTCGTCGAAGCCCTGGACGGCACGGTGCTGGAGAACCAGTACGGCCCCTCCGAGACACATCAGGCCACCGCCTGCACGCTGACCGGAGGCCTGGAGCGGTGGCCCGACAGCCCGCCGCTCGGCCGGCCCGTCCCGGGTGTGCGCGGCCATGTCCTGGACGAGCATCTCGATCCGGTCCCGGACGGCGAGCCGGGTGAGTTCTACATCGCGGGGAACGGGGTCAACCGGGGCTACCTCGGGCGGCCAGATCTCACGGCGGAGCGCTTCTTGCCGGATCCGTTCGGCGCACCGGGCAGCCGGATGTACCGCACCGGCGACTTGGTGCGGCGTGGTCCGGCCGGTGAGCTGGAGTTCGTCGGGCGGATCGACGGCCAGGTGAAGATCCGCGGCCACCGGGTCGAGCCGGCCGAGGTGGACGCCGTCCTCACCGGCCACCCGGACGTGCAGGACGCCGTGACCGTCGCCCGGCAGTCGAGGGAGGGCACCTGGCAGTTGACGGCCTACCTGGTCCCGGTGCCGGGCGGCGCGCTGCCCGGCCGGGCGGCACTGCGCGACTTCGCCGGGCAGCGCCTTCCCTCGTACATGGTTCCCGGCGCGATCGTCCCGCTCACCGCTCTGCCGCTCAACGAGAACGGCAAGGTGGACCGTGCCGCCTTGCCCCGGCCGGACGACGTTCTCGCTCCGGACGGCGGCTACGTTCCGCCGCAGAACCCCCAGCAAGAGGCTCTCTGCGGCATCTGGTCGGAGGCCCTGGAGCGGGAACGGGTCGGCGTCGACGACTCCTTCTTCGACCTCGGCGGCACCTCGTTGCAGGCCATGCAGATCGTCTCCCGAGTCCGCCAGACCTTCGACGTGGACCTCGCCGTCCACGCTCTTTTCGACGCTCCGACCGTCCGAGGGCTCGCGCTGGCGGTGGAGCAGGCCCTCATCGCGGAGATCACCGCCGCCGACCGCTGACCTGCGGTCTTCGCCCCAGCGACGCAAGCGACACCGGTATGCAACAGCTTCCCGAAGGAGTGGATCCGCCATGTCCGAAACGGGCCGCGCCACCAGCACAGGCCAGGTCGTGCACAACGCGCTCGACCGCTACTTCGAAGAGATCCGGGCCGCTGCCCGGAAGGTGGGCGCCGAGCGGGACACCGAGCCGGTGATCCCGCTGGAACTCGCCGGGAAGCACCCTTCCTTCGCAGCGTTCACCGAGGTCACCGACATCGGGCTCACCCAGGTGGAGCCGCGGACCCACATCCTCGACCTGATGCGCAACCCGGGCGCCAGGACCACCAAGACCATGGCCTCCTTGCTCATGATCGCCCGTGCGGCGGCCCACATCCGCCGTACCGGCGAGCGGGTGCTGCTCTTCACGCCGACCTCCGGCAACAAGGGGACGGCCCTGCGCGACGCGGTGGCCCGGGCGTACGCGACCGGACTGGCGTCCCCCGACGAGCTGCGCATCGTGATGCTCGCCCCCGACGCCTCGCGCAGCAAGCTGCGCGACTGCGCGCTGACCGGGGACCGGGCCCTGCGCACCGCCAACCCGGTGGTCGTGGCCCACGTCGAGCAGCCGGCCGATGTGAAGCTGCTCAGCAGCGAGGTCGTCGAGCGGCACGCCGCCGAGATCCTGGACACCACCGGCTTCCGCATCTGGTACACCCTCGACCTCGACAATTACCGGATCGCCGACGCCGCGCGCGCCTTCGCCGAGGCGGAGCTGCTGCCGATCACCGCCGACTCCGCTCCGCGCGTGCACGTGCATGCCGTCTCCAGCGCTTTCGGGCTGCTCGGCTACCACCTCGGGCACCGGCTGCTGACCGAGGGCCTGCCCGGACGCGACGCGCCCGCCCGGCACCCCGGGTTCCACCTGGTCCAGCAGCTCGCCACGGCCGACATGGTGACCAGCCTGCTCGGCATGAAGGTGCCGGACTACGAGCACGACGAGGCCGCGGGCGTGTGGCGCCAGCACGTGGCCCCGCAGTTCCCGGCCGTCACGGACCACCCGCAGGAGGTGATCGACGCCACCTTCTACACCAAGCAGCCGCCCACCCGGGCGCAGATCAACGAGATCGTCGCCCGCCACGGTGGCGGCGGCATCGTGGTGTCCCGCCGGGAGTGCCTGGAGCGGTACGACCGGGTGCGGGCGCTGGCCGCCGTCGCGGGCATCGAGATCGCCGCCGACCCGGCGCTGATCCGCGAGTGGTCGCTGGTCAAGGCGCTGACCGGGGTGCTCGTCTCCCGGGAGCGGGGCCTGCTGTCCCCGGACACCGATGTCGTGGTGCACGGATCGGGCTACTACAGCGACGAACTCCTCCCGGCGCTGCGCGAGGAACACCTCACGCGCGTCGGCACCGCCAAGGATCTCGCACGGGCCGTCCTCGCGGCCGCACACGCGTAGCCGCCGACCCTGGAGCTGACAGCGATGCACCGAACGACGCCGAGGTCCACGGGCCACGGGGCTGCAGAGGCGCTTGGTGACCGCGCCTCCTGTCCCCGGGCGGGTGTTCCGTCCCGCGGCCACCGCCCGCTTCGCAGGGCGTGGTGAGGCACAGGTGATTCCCCCGAACTGGCGGTACGCCTGGAACAACAGCGCCGATCCGCTCGTCGTGCGCGCACATGGCCTGGCCGCCGCCGCGGTCCGGCCGTCCGTCGCCGTGTCCCGGCCGTCCGGCCGGGGCCCGACCCTGGCCTACGGTGGGCTGCCGCACGGCCTGACACACGTTCTCCCCTTCCTCGAACAGCGACGTGGTACCGAGTCCGACCGGAGCCGTCACCGCACCACCTGGGCGGAGCTGGCAAGCGGCCGTGCCGCCCGTGACGCGGACCTCCTCGCGGTCGGCGTGCTGCGGCGCGACGCTCCGCTCCGGCCGCCGCGCCACGGTCTGCTGCTGCCCTTCCGGATCAACCTGTCGGTACCGGTCGGCCCCGACCCGCAGGAGGTCCTCAAGCGGCTCTCGCGCAAGGCCCGGCAACAGCACAGCCGGGAGATCCGCTCCCGCTCCCGCACCCTGGAGGTGGCCACCGCCGAGGCCGACTTCGATGCCTTCTACGACGGCATGCACCGGCCGACCATGTGGAGCCGGCACCGCGGCGCGGCCCGCTCGGAGGAGCGGGAGAGTGCCCGGGTCTGCCTCTTCCGGCGCGGTGTGCTGTTCTTCCTGTGCGAGTCGGGCCGGCGCGTGGCGGGGATGCTGTGCCGGCTGGAGGGGCGGACCCTGGTCATCCGGCTCGCCGGCGTCGAGGCCGGCGGCGAGGCCCCTTACCGCTCAGGAACGTACATGGCGATGTACGTGCTGATACTCCAGTGGGCCGCCGAAAACGGCCTGACCCGGGTCGACCTCTCCGGCTGCGAGCCGTTCCTGAGCAAGGGCATCTTCCAGTTCAAACGCAAGATGCACCCCGAAGTCGCCCTGCCCGACAACCACTTCCGGGAGAAGCGGCTCGTTCTGCGGGTCCTCCGCGACTCGCCGGAGGTCCGGGACCTGCTCACCGCCAATCCCGTACTGACGACGGGGACCGACGCCGGACTCGAAGCGGTCTATTTCCACGACCCGGACCGGCCGGCCAGGTTGGACCTGCGCTGGGAGTGCCCGGGTGTGAGCGGCCACCGGACCGTCGACCTCGACGGGTTCCTCGCCGGTCTGCCCCGGTCCCCCCACCGCGATCCCGCCGGGCAACCACCCCTCTCCTGACGCGTCCAGACCAACCCTCAAGGAGCCACGATGTGCGGCATAGCCGGTTGGATCGACTTCACCCGGGACCTCACCACCGAACGCCCGATGCTGGAGGCCATGACCGCAACCCTGCACCGGCGTGGCCCCGATGCCGGCGGCACCTGGCTCGCGCCGCACGCGGGCCTGGGCCACCGCCGTCTCGCCATCGTCGATCTCGAGGGCGGCAAGCAGCCCATGACGGCGCACCGGCGCGGCAGCGAGGCCCCGGTGGTGCTGACGTACAGCGGCGAGCTGTACAACTACCGCGAGCTCCGGGACCAGCTGACCGCCCGGGGCCACCGGTTCACCACGGCCTCCGACACCGAGGTGGTCCTGCACGCCTACCTGGAGTGGGGGACGGGCTTCGTCGACCGGCTGACCGGCATGTTCGCCTTCGCGATCTGGGACGCGGCCCGGGAGGAGCTGCTCCTGGTCCGCGACCGGCTGGGCGTCAAACCGCTCTACTACCACGCCTACCGCGGGGGCGTGCTGTTCGCCTCCGAGCCCAAGGCGATCCTCGCCAACCCGCTGTTCACCGCGCGCACCAGTGAGGACAAGCTCCCCATCCTCTTCAACCCCAGGCTCGCCATGCCCTGGGAGACCCCGTACACCGATCTGCGCCAGGTGCAGCCCGGGCACCTGGTCCGGGTGGACCGCTCCGGGGCGCACGAGGCGCCCTACTGGCGGCTGGTCAGCCAGGAACATCACGAGGACCAGGACACCACCGTGCGCCGCGTCCGGGAGATCCTGGAGGACACCGTCGCCCACCAGCTGGTGGCGGACGTGCCGCTGTGCACCCTGCTCTCCGGCGGCCTGGACTCCTCCGCGGTGACCGCACTGGGGGCCAGGCACCACGCGCCGGGGCTGCGGTCCTTCTCGGTCGACTTCCGCGACGCCGACCACGACTTCCGCCCCACGGCCCTGCGCCCGGAGCAGGACGCCCCCTTCGCACTGGCCGCCGCCGCACACATCGGCGTCGACCACACCGCGATCACCCTGGACCCGGAGGCGTTGACCGGGATCGTGCCCGCCGCGCTGGCCGCCCGCGACCTGCCCAGCCTCGGCCAGTTCGACGCTTCCATGTACCTGCTGTTCCAGGCGATCCGGGAGCGGTCCACGGTCGCCCTCTCCGGCGAGGCCGCGGACGAGGTCTTCGGCGGCTACCCCTGGTTCTTCGACCAGGCCACCGTGTGGGGCGACACCTTCCCCTGGCTCGGAAACGCCCCCCGGCTGACCGATTGCCTCGCCCCGGACGTCCGGGCCCGGATCCGCCCCGCCGACGACGAGCGCGACCGGTACGCCACGATGCGGGCCCGGGTGCCGCGGCTGACCGGCGAGTCCGGTCTTCAGGCCCGGATGCGCGAGGTCCTCTATCTGAGCCTTCAGGGCCCGCTGCTGTACCTGCTGGACCGCAAGGACCGGATGAGCATGGCGCTCGGCCTGGAGGTGCGGGTCCCGTTCTGCGACCACACACTGCTGGAATACGTGTGGAACGTGCCGTGGAAGATGAAGGTCGCCGACGGCCGGGAGAAGAGCCTGCTGCGCGCCGCGGTTGCCGACCTGCTCCCTCAGGAAGTGCTGCAGCGACGTAAGAGTGCCTTTCCCGCCACCTTCTCGCCCGCGCACGCCAAGGAGGTGCGCGCCGCGCTGGACCGCGTGCTCGACGACGGCTCCTCCCCGCTGGCCGGGCTGCTGGACCTGCCCAAGGTGCGCGAACTCGCCTCGGGGCGAACCCAGATGATGACGATGGCGGACAATCTGCACCTGCTGTTGCCGCTCATCGAGGTGGACCGCTGGATGCGCACCTACAACGTGTCGCTGACGTCCTGACCGGCAACCGGGGAGACCACTGATGAGCAGCGCAGCGAACGCTCTCCGCGCGCTGGCGGAGGAGTTCTGGACATGGCGCGAAGTCACCCAACCCGACTGCTACGACGACCTCAACCGAATCGAGCGCCCGGACGGCTGGCTGCCGGACTGGTCGCCGGACGCGGTCGCCGAGCGGAGCAGGGTGCTGTCCGGGTTCACCCGCCGCCTGCGCAGTCTCGACCTGTCGGCCGAACCCGTTCCGTTGCAGGTGGACGCCGCGCTGATCGGGGCGGCGCTGGCCCGCGTCCACTGGGAGCTGCACCTTCTGCGGGACTGGCGGCGCAACCCCGCCTTCTACCTCGACCAGGCCCTGCTGCCGGTCTATCACCACCTGTTGCGGCCCGCCGTCGAGGAGCGGGCGAGGGCGGTGGCGGATCTGCTGGCCCGGGTGCCGGAGACCCTCGCCCACGGCAGGCTCAACCTGGCCGGTCACGCGGCCGCGCCGCTCGCCGAGTACGCCCTGCGCCTGCTGGACACCGCCGGCGAGGCGCTGGGAGCGGGCATGGCGGCTCTCGCCCGGCGGCTGCCGACGGCGGTGGCGGCGGAGCTGGACGCCGCCACGACCGCCGCGCAGCGAGCCCTGGCCGACTACCGGCAGTGGCTGCGGGCGATGCTGCCGACCTTCACCGAGGCGTTCAGCCCGGGCCGTGCGGCGTTCCGCTACTTCCTGCACCATGTCGCGTTGCTCCCCTACTCGGTGGACCGGTTACGCGAACTGGGCCGCCGGGAGTACGCCCGAGCAGCGGCAGCCGAGCTTGTCCTGAACCGCCGGGGGGAGCCGTCCGCTCCGCCGCTGCTCGCCGGCGTCTCGGAACAGATCAGCCGGCAGCGGGCGGATGAGCTGGACGTCCGGAGGTTCCTGAGGGAGGAGGGCATCGTCAACCTGCCCGACGGTCTCCGGCACTACCGCAACGCCCCGGTGCCGGCCTACCTGGAGCCGTTGACCTGGCTCGGCGTACAGCACCACACCGCGGGGCAGGCGGGATGGGACGAGGACGCGCTTCGCTACATCCCCGAGCCCCGGCCGGATCTGCCCTACTTCCAGCTGGCCGAGGCCCGGGACCCGCGCGTCGGCATCGTCCATGAAGGGGTCCACGCCTGGCAGCTCGCCCTGTCCGCGCGGCACGAAAATCCGGTGCGCCGTCGCTACTACGACTCAGCCGCCAACGAGGGCGTCGCCTTCCACACGGAGGAACTCGCCCTGATCGCCGGCCTGTTCGACGACGCCCCGGCCAGTGGCCGGTTCGTCGTGAACGCGATGCGGCTGCGCGCACTGCGGGTGGAGATCGATCTGGGCCTCGCCCTGGGGGAACTGACGCTCGACGAGGCGGCCGGCCGGCTGGCCGAGCTGGTCCCGATGGACCGCCGGACGGCGTGGGAGGAGACCGCCTTCTACGCCGGCCGCCCCGGGCTGGGCCTGAGCTACCTGGCGGGCAAGGCCCAGGTGCTCGACCTGCTGACCGCCTGCGCTCAGCGGGAGGGTGCCGCCTTCAGCCTCTCCGCCTTCCACGACCGCCTGTGGCGGGAGGGAAACGTACCGCTGGCCCTGCAGCGTTGGGAGGTCCTCGGTACCCGCGATCACTGGGACGAGGCCCGGCGGCTCGGAGGGCCGGTACATGACTAGGTCGAAGGAGAGAGACATGCCACACGAGACCGGGACAGAGCGCCCGACCGGTTCGGAGTCCGCCGTGTACGAGGGACTGACCGCGAACGGGTTCGGCCCGTTCTTCGGTACGCCCTGCGGTGTCCTGGCGCCCTTGCTCGCGCTGCTGGAGGCGGGCGCCGACTACCACGTCGTGGCGCGGGAGGACAACGCCGTCGGCGTCGCCGCCGGGGCGAGTCTGGCGGGCGCCGCCCCGGCGGTGCTGATGCAGAACTCCGGCTTCGGACAGTCGGTCAACGCGCTCGCCTCGCTGGTCGTGCCGTACCGGATCCCCATGTTGCTGGTGGTCAGCATGCGCGGGACACCCCCGGACACCACCACCGAGAACCTCCCGATGGGGCGGCTCACCGAGCCCGTGCTGGAGGGCCTCGGCATCGACCACGACTACCTGACCGGCGAGAACGCGGCCCGGCAGATGGAGCTGGCCGGCGCCGTCGTGCAGGAGAAGCGTCAACCCTTCGCATTCCTCGTCCGGCCGGACGAGTTCGCCTGGAAGGCATAGCGCCATGACCATGACCAAGACATCGGCCGTCGCGGTCGCACTCGCCACGGCTCACGGCCTGCCGACGGTGTTCACCACCGGGTTCATCTCCCGCATCGGTGCCGCCTCCGCACAGCCGAACCACTTCTACATGACGGGATCGATGGGGCTGGCCCTGTCGCTCGGCACCGGTATCGCCCTGGCGTCCCGCCGGACGACCCTGGTGGTGGACGGCGACGGGAGCCTGCTGATGAATCCCGTAGGGCTGATCACGGCGGGCGCGCTGCCGGACCTGCCGCTGATCCAGCTGGTTCTCGACGACGGGGTCTACGACTCGACCGGCGGGCAGTGTTCCCCCGGCCGTTCCGTGGACCTGCCCGCCTGGGCGCGCGCGTGCGGGTTCTCCCGGACCCACACCGTGGACTCCGAGGAGGGGCTGGAGAAGACGCTCCGGCACGAGCTGGAGAACCCGGATGCGCCTGTTTTCGTCCACTGCCTGGTGACGGCCGACACCGCGCCGCCTCCGCCGCGGGTCACCGACGACCTTGAGGGGATCACGGCCCGGTTCTCGGAATTCCTGCAGCCGCAGACCTGACTCGATCGCTTCGTGGAAGAGGGCTCACGCCGCACGGCCACCCGGGCCGGCTCATCGATCATGCCGAAGGATGTCGCGTGCAACGAGGAATCAAGATCGTGGGAATCGGTGGCTCGTCCGGTCCGGGATCGAGAGTGGAACGAGCCCTCCAGGTCTGCCTGAACGCGGCGCAGGACCTGGGGGCGGATGTCCGGCTGATCAACGGTGCGGAGCTCACCATGCCGCTGTACACCGCCCGGACGGAGGTGATCGATCAGCATGCCACCGCGCTGATCCGCGAGGTCGCGGATTCCGACGCCGTCGTGGTCGGGAGCCCCGCCTATCACGGGACCGTCTCCGGTCTGGTCAAGAACGCTCTCGACCACCTGGAGGAACTGCGCGAGGACACTCGCCCGTACCTCACCGGCAGGGCTGTGGGGTGCATAGCCGTCGGCCAGGGGTGGCAGGGCGCCGTCGCCACTTTGGCCACGCTTCGCGACATCACACACGCCCTGCGCGGTTGGCCCACGCCGATCGGTGTGGCGGTCGGCAACGGGACGACGGTGTTCGGCCACGACGGGCGGTGTGACGACGCCCGTGTCCGGGACCAGCTGACGCTCATGGCCCAGCAGATGGTGGAGTTCGCCCGGATGCGACGAGCCCTCGTCAACTCGGCACCGCCGGAAGAGCATGCGGAGCGCGCGGACCGTGAACGGGGTGTACCGGCGAAGTCCGCGGGCCGGGCGCCACACGCCGTCGGTTGATCAGGCCGCGAGCCGTTCGCACCGAGCGTCCTCGCCTCGGACACCCCGGCAAGCCGGCCCGGGCCGGTGCCGGCACCGGCCCGGGTCGGGTGGCGGTTCACCGGGGGGCGAGGTCGACCGTTCCGGTCGAGCCGTCCACGGTGATCCTCTGGCCGGAGCGGATCAGCTGGGTCGCGCCGGTGACGCTCACCACTGCGGGAATGCCGTACTCGCGGGCCACCGTGGGCCCGTGCGCCATCGGCGAGCCGGTTTCGGCCACCAGCCCGCCCGCGGTCAGGAACAGCGGCGTCCAGCCCGGGTCGGTGGTCGGCGCGACGAGGATCTCCCCGGGCTCCAGGCGTGCGTCCGCCGGATCGAGAACGACCCGTGCCACCGCGGTGACCGTCCCCGGCGCTCCGGCCACCCCGGCCAGCAGCCCCTCGCGCGGTGCGGCGGGGGGAACGGCCGCCTCCGGGTCGGTCCCGTCGGACAGCAGGACCCGCGGTATGTACCGGCGTCGCTTCTCCCGGTCGTAGGTCTCCCGGCGTTCGGCGATCAGCTCCCTGAAGTTCGCCCCGTCCACGGCCCGCCGGGCCTCACGGAGGTCGAGGAACATCACGTCGTGGCAGCACTCCAGCAGGCCGCGGGCGGCCAATTCCTCACCGACCAGCAGCATTTGCTCGCGCATCTGGGCAATCGCGTACAGCCAGGCGAACTTCGGCAGCTCCCGCAGCCCGCCGAGCTCGCGGGCCCGGCGCAGGAAGAACCCGACGGCACCCGCCCGTACCCGCCCCAGGCCGCGGGCGCGCTCCACCAGCTCCCCGAGCATGGCCTCGGCGTCCGCCGCCGCCTTCGCGAACCGCCGGTCGGGCGCCTGTTCCGGGTCGGTGACCAGAAGATAGTTGGCGATCATCGAGAAGACCGGTGCGGGATCCTCCGCCCAGCGCGGCACGCCGAGGTCGATCTCGGCGGCGCCGCGCCGGCCGTACCGTGCCAGGAACGCGCCGAGCCCGAACTCCGGCAGCTCCCCGGCGAGGTAACGGGCGGCGAGCTCGGCCGGCGGTGTGTCCAGGAGCACGCCGCTGTGCTCCCGGGCACGGCGCGCCAGGTGCCACAGCTCCAGATCCATCTCCGTGGTGATGTTGTTCGGCATGCCGCGCAACACCGTCTCGACCTCACCGGCGGTGGCGGCGTCCCTCAGCAGGGCCACCGGGACGCGCGCCGCGAGGAGGCCGACCGCCACCGGCCAGTACAGGTCCGCGAGCGTCCTCTTGTGGAAGACCGACTTCTGGACGTTCTCGACGAAGTGCAGCCGCTGCGCCGCCGTCATGTGCGCGGGCGCCGTCGTCCTGCGTTCGGTTTCCTCCAGCACCCGCAGGGCCCGTGCGGGCGCGGCGGCGGGGCGCAGGAGGGCGCGGGCCGCGGCGACCGCGACGGAGGGGGCCAGTCGCAGTGCCAGCCTGCTCTTGAAGCGCCGCCGGGCGGCCCGTCCGTGCGCCGGTGAGATCGACAGGTCCTTCCTCACCCGCTCCAGGACCGCCGTGCCCTGCGGCCCGCCGAGCCATCCGTCGCCCAGGTAGCCGCGCAACCCCTTGTCGGCCAGGGCCGAGGTGGCGTCGAAGTACATCCGTCCGCCGATGTCGACGATGCCGGCGGGGCCGTCGAGCGGATCGGCCGGCAGGCCGAACTCCCTGAGGATGATCCCGAAGGCGATCTTCTGCCCGCAGAAGCCCATCCTGGTGAAGGGACGGAGCATGCCCTGCACGGGGCCGTTGGTGAGGTAGACACGCGGCTGCGGCCGGTCGGTCCTGGGCGGCAGCGGGAAGAGCGTGGTGACCGGCCGGCTCTGCAGCAGCCACAGCACACCGTTCTTGTCGATCGCCCACTCGACGTCCTGGGGCGAGTCGAACAGGTTCTGGAGCCGCAGGCCGGTGCTCCGGAGCTCGTCCAGCTGCGGCCCGTCCAGGCATCCGGTCCGCGTCGTGGGCATCCGGTGGCCCGTCAGGACGTAGTGGTCGGGGCGGCCGTGGCCGTCGACGACCGCGGTGCCCAGGCCGGGGGCGGCGTCCACGACGGACTCGGTGCGGGTGCCGGTGACCGGATTGGCGGTGAAGAGGACTCCGGCGACCTCCGGGTCGACCATCCGCTGCACGATGACGGCCATCCTCGCCGTGTCGTGGCCGATGCCGTTGGCTTCCCGGTACTGCACGGCGCGCGCGTTCCACAGCGAGGCCCAGCAGTCCCGTACGGCCTTCACGACCGCGTCCGCTCCGACGACGTCGAGGTAGGTGTCCTGCTGGCCGGCGAAGCTGGCGAAGGGCAGGTCCTCGGCGGTGGCGCTCGACCGTACGGCCACCGCGCCCGCTGCCAGGCGCTCGTAGGCGGTGACGATCTGCGCCCGCAGCCCGTCCGGGAGTTCGTCCGCCGCCGAGGACAGACCGTCGAACGCGGCGGTGGTCAGGCAGAATCCGTCGGGCACCAGTTCCCCGGCCTTGAGCATCTCCCCGAGCGCGGCCGCCTTTCCGCCGACGAGGTGCGTCATGGATGAATCAATGTGCTGCAGGTCGATCACCTTCACGGCAGCCCTCTTCCGTCGTCGTTTTCCACAAACCTGTCTCGGCGAAGAACCGCACATAGCCGTCCAGCACCTCCGCCCCCATCGGGGGGCATTCGATTCCCGAACCGGCCAGGGCGCGCGCTGCGTTGGCGCGGTCGTAGCGGACCCCGGCGGCCGCGTCCTTGCGGTGCGCGAGCAGGACCGCCGCGGACGGCAGGACGCTGCCCTCGGCCGCCGTACGCGCCCGGTCGGCCGCCCGCTCGGCCCACTCCTGGGCCGGCAGACGCTCCAGCGGATGGCCCGCCGCCCGGATGCGCTCCAAGACCGCGGCCACCGGAGTCGGTTCCGGGGCGCTCAAGCTGTAGGCGGAGCCGTCCGGTTCCGCGTGGCGCGCCAGGTGCACCATCGCCCGGGCGACGTAATCGACCGGCACCAGGTCCTCCTCCCCGAGCGGGCCCGCGCCGTCCGGAGCCGCCCCCAGCTCGACGCAGGCCCGCAGCAAGATCCACAACGCGTCGTCCGCCGAGCCCGCCCCGCTGCGCGTGTCCCCGGTGATGCGGCCCGGCCGGTGGATCACCGCCGGCACACCGCGCCGCCGCGCCTCGCGCAGCAGTTCCTCCCCCACCCACTTGGTCCGGACGTACCCGTTGGGCAGCACGCTCTCCGCCGGCACCCGCCGGTCCTCCCGCAGGACCTCCGGGTTGCCCCGGGAGGCGAGCAGAACGCTGTTGGTCGAGACGAAGTGCACCGGGACCGCCCGGCCCGCCGCCAGCCGCAGCACCTCCTGGGTACCGAGCACATTGGCGTCCCGCAGCCGCGCGTACGGGTCGACGAGGTCGACGCGGGCACCGTTGTGGAAGATCAGGTCGACCCGTGCGGCAAGGTCGGCGAAGGGGCCGTCCGCCAGGCCGAGCCGAGGGAGCCGCAGATCGCCGGGGACCGCGACGATCCGCTCCAGGAGGGGCTCGTGTCCGATCCGGTAGCGACGCAGGTTGCGTTCGACGCGTGAGAGGGCCTCGGCCGCGTGCGCCGCCCGCACCGGGCACACCAACCGGGCCCGCGGAAAGGCCCGTACGATCTCCGCGGCGAGGAACGCCCCCAGGAAACCGGTCGCCCCCGTGAGCAGGATGCACTCGGGCTCCGCGGCCGGCCGGCCGCGGGACGGCACGGAAGGCCGGATCGCGGGGTCCAGCCGCGCCTCCGCGACGAGGTCCACCTCGCCGTCGACGCCCCGGCCCGCGGCGGCGTCAACCAGCGCGGCGACCGACCGGGCCGTGAACACCTCCCGTACCGACAGCTCGACGCCCAGTGCGGCGCGGAGCCGCTCGGTGAGCCTGACGGCCAGCAGCGAATGCCCGCCCAACGCGAAGAAGTCGTCGTCGATGCCGACCGCGGGCAGCCCCAGTACGTCGGCGAAGACGGCGCACACGGTCTTGTCCCGCTCGTCGCGCGGTCCGCGCGCGGCAGCGGCGTCCGGAACCGCGGGGGCGGGAAGCCGGTCCCGGTCGGTCTTGCCGTTCGCGGTGAGCGGCAGCTCCGGCAGGACCACGATCGTGGCGGGCACCATGTACGAGGGCAGCCGTTCGGCCGTGAACGCCCGTGCCTCGCCGGGGTCGATTCCGGCCGGACCGGCCGGGGCGACATAGCCGACCAGGCGTCTGTCGCCGGGGCGGTCCTCGCGCAGCACCACCGCGGCCTGGGCGATCCGGGGATGGGCCAGCAGCGTGGCCTCGATCTCACCGGGCTCGATACGGAATCCGCGGATCTTGATCTGGCCGTCGGTACGTCCGAGGAACTCCAGTGTCCCGTCCGGTCGTTGGCGCACCAGGTCGCCGGTGCGGTACATCCGTGTGCCCGCGGGCCCGAAGGGGTTGGGGACGAACCGCTCCTCGGTCAGGTCCGGCCGCCCCAGGTAGCCGCGGGCCAGGCCCGCCCCGGCGAGGTGCAGTTCGCCGGGAACACCGGGCGGCACGAGCGCACCCGCACCGTCGAGAACGTAGACCTGGGTGTTGTCCATCGGCCGGCCGATCGGCACCGCGCCGCGGACCGGCCCGGTGACGTGGTGGTACGTGGCGAAGGTCGTGTTCTCCGTCGGGCCGTAGCCGTTGGTCAGCCGCGTGCCGGGGCAGGCGGCCAGGAAGCGGTCGAAGGCGGCGGGGGAGACCGCTTCACCGCCGGTCCACACCTCCCGCAGCCCGGCCAGCGCGCCGGGTCGCTGCTCGACGATCAGGTTGAACAGCGCGGTGGTGAACCACGCCGCCGTGGCGCCGTGTTCGGTGATGGTCCGCTCCAGCACGTTCGGATCCGGATCGCCGGGCGGGACCACGACCACCTGACCGCCGGACAGCAGCGGCACCCACAACTCGTAGGTGGCGGCGTCGAACGCCGCCGGGGAGTGCAGCAGCACCCTGGAGTGGTCGCCCTCCCGCCAGCACCGGTCAAAGGCCAGGCTCACCACGTTGCGGTGAGTGACCTCGACCCCCTTCGGTGTCCCGGTGGAGCCGGAGGTGTACATCACATAGGCCGGCTGATCGGCGGAGAGGGCCAGGGGCGGGGCGCCGCGGTCCTCCGCTCCGGCGGACGCGGCCTCCACGTCGATGATCCGCAGCCCTTCGCCGCGGGGGTGCGGCGGCGCCGACCGGTCCACCAGCAGGACCGACGCCCGCGTCCGGCCGAGGACCAGACGCATCCGGGAGGCCGGGGACCTGGCGTCCAGCGGAACGTACACACCGCCCGCCTTGACCACGGCCAAGATCGCCACCACGAGGTTCACCGACCGCTCCAGCAGCAGGGCCACCGATCCCCCCGGAGTGACCCCCAGCTCCCGCAGGCGCCACGCCAGCCGGTCGGCCGCCGCGTCCAGTTCGGCGTAGGTGAGCCGTTCATCGCCGCAGCTGACGGCGGTGCGGTCCGGGACACGTGCGGCCTGCGCCGCGAACAGCTGCGGCAGGGTGCCCCGCGGGATCTCCCGGCCGGTGTCGTTGACCCCGGTCAGCAGATGACGGCGTTCGGCCGGGGTGAGCAGGTCGATGCCCCCGACGGGTCGGTCGGGGTCGGCCGTCACCGCCCGCAGCAGGTGCTCCAGACGACGCAGCAGGGCCTCGACGGACCACGGGTCGAAGAGGTCGGTGCGGTACTCGGCCGTGCCGTCGACGCCCGCCGGCAGCCCGTCCGGGCCGTGCCGCTCGGTCAGCGACAGGGACAGGTCCAGCCGTGCGGTGCCGGTGGCCACGGGCAGCGCCTCGCTGCCCACTCCGGGCAGCTCCGGCACGGACAGCGGGGGCTGCCAGGCGAGCAGAACCTGGAAGAGCGGATGGTGGGCGAGCGAACGGGCGGGACGGAGGGCCTCGACGAGGTACTCGAAGGGGATGTCCTGGTGGGCGTAGGCGTCCAGACTCCGTTCCTTCACCCGGGAGAGCACGTCGCGGAAGGTGGGGTTCCCCGAGGTGTCCACCCGCAGGACCAACGTGTTGACGAAGAATCCGACCAGGTCCTCGGTGGCCTGGTCGGTGCGGCCGGCGACGGTGACACCCACGGGGATGTCGTCACCGGCGCCGAGACGGGAGAGCAGAGCCGCCAGCGCCGCCTGCACCACCATGAACGGGCTGGCCCCACAGGCGTGGGCCAGCCGCACCAGCCTCCGGTGCAGCGCGGCGTCCCAGGCGAAGGACGCGTTCCCGCCTTGGTGGGACGCCTGGGGCGGGTACGGGCGGTCGACGGGCAGGGCGATGTGTTCCGGCAGCCCCTCCAGCGCCCGGCTCCAGTACGCGAGCTGGCCGGACAGCAGGCTGTCCGGGGCGTCCCGCTCACCGAGCAGCCCCTGCTGCCACAGGGTGTAGTCGGCGTACTGCACCGGCAGCGGCGTCCACCGGGGAGCCAGGCCCGTGCGGCGCGCGGTGTAGGCGGTGGCCAGGTCCTTGCCCAGCAGCGTCAGTGACCAGCCGTCCGCGGCGATGTGGTGCACCACCAGCATCAGCACATGGTCCTGCGGCCCCAGCGTGAACAACCGGGCGTGCAGGGGGATCTCCCGCGCCAGATCGAATGCGTACCGGGCGGCGTTCGCCGTCGCCTGCCCGAGCCCGCCCGCGGACAGGGCGGTCACGATCAGGTCCGGGCGGGCGTCCTCCGGCGCCAGGATGTGCTGGCGCGGTACTCCTGCGGCGTCGGGGAAGAGGGTCCGCAGGGACTCGTGGCGGGCGACCAGGTCGGCCAGCGCGTTCCGCAGAGCGGCGGTGTCCAGTGCGCCGGTCAGGCGCAGCGCCACGGGAATGTTGTAGGTGGCGGACGGGCCCTCGGCCCGGTGCAGGAACCACAGGCGGCGCTGGGCGAAGGACAGCGGCAACGCCGCGGGGCGACCGGCCGGACGCAGCGGGGGGCGGCCCGCCGCGTCCTGCCGCACCCGGTGGGCCAGGGCGGCGGGAGTGGGGGCCTCGAACACGGCGCGGACCTGTACCTCGGCACCGAACGCGGCCCGCACCCGGGAGACCAGCCGGGTCGCCAGCAGCGAGTGACCGCCCAGGTCGAAGAAGTCGTCGTCGGCCCCCACCTCGGGCACCCCGAGGGTCTGGGAGAACAGCCCGCACAGCGTCTCCTCGACCGCGTCACGCGGGGCGCGGTACGCCGAACTCCGCTCGGTGGGGCCGGTGTCCGGTGCCGTCAGGGCCTTGCGGTCGATCTTGCCGCTGGGCGTCAGCGGCAACGCGTCGAGAAGGACGTACGTGGACGGAACCATGTAGCCGGGCAGGGTCCGGCCGAGTGCCTCGCGCAGCACGGCCGTCAGCCGCCGCTCGCGACGGCGCCGCGCCCCGTTGACATAGGTGTGCCAGGGCCGGGGCCCGGCATCGGGCCGCGGCGGGGCGGTGCGCGGGGCCGCGGGCGCGGGCGTGGTGCCGGCGTCGTGGCGGCGCAGGATCACGTCGAAGGAGCCGTCCGGGCCGTGCCGCGACCAGTCGAAGTCGATCCGGTAGCCGCTCTCCCTCGCCAGCAGCCACAGCTCCTCCGGGTCCGCGGCGTCCGCGACCGGGGTGTCACCGAGCTCCCGCCGCAGCTCCCGCACCGGTGGTGGCCCGCTCTCCCGCAGCCGCCGCAGCAGTGCGGTCAGCGGCCGCAGCCGCTTGTTCGGCACCTCGCGCAGGGCCAGCACGTGGGGGCCGCTCCCGGCCAGCAGGGCGCGGAGCGACCCGACCGTCAGGTTCTCCGCACGCCACTCCCGCCATGCGTACGCGCTCCGGTCCGTGGCCCGGCCCCCGACGGTCAGCAGGACGTCATAGCGGAAGCGGGTCATCTCGTTGGCGAAGCCGCCGCGTTTGGGCAGGACCACGACATCGCTGATCTTGGCCGACCGCGTGGCGAGCGCGGTGAACAGCGCGGGGTCCACGACCAGTTCGCGTTCGTCGTCGACGCCGCGGCGGATGCGCTCGCGCAACCGGTCGGCGGACAGTTCCTCCTCGGCGCGCGAGATCTGCACCGAGGCGTGGAAGGCTTCGAGCAACGGCAGGCTGCGCACGTCGCCCACCAGCAGCGTGCCGCCGGGCGCGACCCGCCGCACGGCGCTCTCCAGCACGCGCAGCAGATAGCGCTCGTCCGGGAAGTACTGCACCACCGAGTTGAGGACCACGACGTCGAACAGCCCGTCCGGCAGCTGCTCAAGCCGGTCGGCGGCGCATTCGAAGAGCTCGACCCGTCCGGGGAGCCCGCCGGGGCCGGCCGTCCGCCGGCGCAGCCCGTCCAGGGCGACCGGCGAGATGTCGGTGCCCCAGTACCGCTCACAGTGCGGGGTGACGCGGTGCAGCAGCATCCCCGTTCCGCAGCCGATGTCGAGCACGGACCGCGGCCGGAGGCCGAGGACCAGCTCCGCGGTCCGGTCGGCCCAGGCACGCATCTCCTGCGCGGGGAGGGACGCTCCGGTGTAACTGCTCTGCCAGCCGCGGGTGTCGAGGGCCGGGTCGACGTCCCCGGCGGCCTGCGCGTACGCGGCGTCCCAGACGTCGCGCCACTCGTCGGGCCCCTCCGACGGGGCCTGGCCGTCCTCGTGGACGCCGTCCTGCCCGGCCACCACATAGGCCACCAGCCGCTGGTCGCCCGGAGCGTGCTCACGCACCGTCACCACGGCGTCCTTGACACCGGGCTGCCGCGTGAGGGCCGACTCGATCTCACCGAGCTCGATCCGGTGGCCGCGCAGCTTCACCTGGTGGTCCAGCCGGCCGAGGAACTCCAGCCGGCCGTCGGCCCGGCGACGCACCAGGTCACCCGTCCGGTACAGCCGGTCGCCGAGAACGGATCCGAACGGGTGGGCGATGAAGCGTTCCGCGGTGAGCGCACGGTTGCCCAGATAACCGCGGGCCAGACCGGCACCGCCGATGCACAGCTCGCCGGGCACGCCGAGGGGAGCCAGGCGGCCTTCGGCGTCAAGCACGTGCAGCTCGGTGTTGGCGACGGGCTCGCCGAGCGTGACCGGGCCGTGAGGGGCATCGCCGGCGGTGTCGGTCCCGGTGACCTCGTTGACCGAGGACCAGACGGTGGTCTCGGTGGGACCGTACATGTTCCACAGGTGCACGCCCACGCTCAGCAGCTGCCGCGCCAGCTCCGCCGGCAGCGCCTCTCCCCCGGCGAGGGCGCGAAAGCCCCTCGCGCCCTCCCAGCCGGCGTCGAGCACCATGCGCCAGGTGGAGGGCGTCGCCTGCATGACCGTGGCGCCGGACTCCGCCAGGGCACGGACCAGCCGCCGGCCGTCGGCGGCGGTCTCCCGGTCGGCGAGTACGACGCGCGCCCCGGCCATCAGGGGCAGCAGAAGTTCGAGGACCGCGATGTCGAACGCCGGCGTCGTCACGGCGAGCAGGGTGTCGTCGGCACCGATGCCGGGCCGCTCCTCCATGGACAGCAGGAAGTTTCCCAGGGCACCGTGCGAGATCTGCACGCCCTTCGGACGCCCGGTCGAGCCCGACGTGTAGATGACGTACGCCAGGTCCTCCTCCGCCACGGGCTCGCCGAGGGCGTCGGCCGGCTCACCGTCCAACTCCCCGCCGATCTCGTCCAGGCAGAGCACCTGCGCGTCGGGCACCGGCAGACCGTCCAGGACCGGGCGCCGGGTCAGCAGCACCGACAGGCCGGAGTCCGCCAGCATGTGCGTGACACGCTCCCGCGGCAGGCCCGGATCCAGCGGAAGGTAAGCACCGCCGGCCTTCAGCACGGCCAGGAGCCCCACCACCATCTCCGTGGTGCGCTCCAGGAAGATGCCCACCAGCACGTCCCGGCCGACCCCGAGACGCTTGAGGCGCCGCGCCAACCGGTTGGCACGCTCGTCGAGTCGGCGGTAGCTGAGAGCGCCGTCCGCACAGCGCAGGGCCTCGGCCTCCGGAGACCGGGCGGCCTGCCGTTCGAAGCGCCGGTGGGCGAGGACGGGTCCGGGCCACCGCCGGGGTGCGGGATTCCACGCCTCCAGCAGCCGGCGCTCCTCCTGCGGGGTGAGCAGCGGCACCGAGGCGATGGACCGGTCCGGGTCGGCGACCAGGCTCTCCACCAGGGTCCGCAGATGCCGCGACAGCTGTTCCACGGTGGCCCTGTCGAACAGGTCACTGTCGTACTCCAGCGAGCCGCGCAGCCCGTCGGGTCCCTCGAAGACCTCCAGTGACAGATCGAAGCGGGAGGTGCTGCTCTCCACGGCGAAGGGCTCCATGCGCAGCCCCACCCCGTCGAAGCCGGGCAGCGCGATGTTCTGGTAGAGAAAGGAGACCTGGAAGACCGGCGACCGTGACAGGTCCCGTTGCGGTCGCAGCTCCTCCACCAGTCGCTCGAACGGCACGTCCTGGTGGGCGAACGCACCCAGGGACGTCTCACGCACCCGTGCCAGCAGCTCCCGGAACGCCGGGGCGCCGGACAGGTCGGTCCGCAGGGCCAGCGTGTTCGCGAACATGCCGATCAGCCGCTGGGTCTCGGGCCGGCCCCGGTTGGCGACCGGAACGCCGACGACGATGTCCTCCGCGCGGCTGTACCGGTGCAGCAGCACCTGGAAGGCGGCGAGCATCGTCACGAACGGGGTCGTGCCCTCCTGCTTGCTCAACGCCCGCAGTCCGTCCGTCACCGAGGCGGGCAGCTCGAAGGGGCACGACGCCCCCCGCATCCCCTGCACGGCAGGGCGGACCCGGTCCGTGGGCAGTTCCAGGGCCGGCGGGGCGCCGTCCAGCGCCCGCTTCCAGTACTCCAGGCCCGCCGCCAGGGCGTCCCCGCCGAGCTGCCGGCGCTGCCACACCGCGTAGTCCGCGTACTGGACGGGCAGTTCGGGCAACTCCGGCTCCGCACCGGCGCAGTACGCCCCGTACAGGGTCACGAGTTCTTCGAAGGCGACGGAAGCCGACCACAGATCACCGGCGAGATGATGCAGCGTCAGCAGGAGAAGGTGTTCGTCCTGGCCCAGCCGCAGGAACTTCACCCGCCACAACGGTCCGGCCGCCAGGTCGAACGGGCGGCTGAACTCGGCACGGGCGAGTTCCCGTAACTCGGCTTCGCCCTGCGGGCCGTGCAGCCGTCCGCATTCGAGGACGTCGAACTCCACCGAGCCGGATTCCGCGACGATCTGCACCGGCTCTCCGCCGGATTCCGTAAAAGTGGTGCGCAAGGACTCATGGCGGCGCACCACCTCGTTGCAGGCACGTCGCCAGTTCTCCACGTTCAGTGGCCCCTTGACGCGGAATGCGCCCGGGATGTTGTAGGCGGCGTTCCCTGGTGCCAACCGTTCAAGAAACCACAGGCTCTGCTGTGGGAACGACATGGGGAACGTCCGCGGATTCTTCTTCCGGTTCCGTAGGCGCTCGGCCAGCAGCGCGCGCTTCTCGGCCGCCGAAAGATTTCCCAGGTCGATATTTGTCACGGGCGCAGCGTCTTTCTGTGACACGGGGCGCGGTGGCCACGTGGCGGGCCGGTGCGGTGATGGGAATGCGGAGGTACGGCGAGGACGGCCGTCAGACGAATGGACGAATGGTTGACGCACGCGGCCGCCGCCGTCGGCGTCACCCGGTCAGGCGCCGAGGAGGTGGAGGGCCTCGGGGCCGAGCCGGGCCCGTGTCCGGGGGAGCAGCATCTCGGCCTGGGTGACCTTCCGCTTTTCCGCGTTGGCCGGAGTCGTGTAAAAGGCGAACAGCGAACGCCGGGGCCGGCCGCTGCGGTTCATTGTGCCGCCGTGCCACAGATGCACGTTGAAGACGAGCAGCGATCCGGCCGGTGCCACGATCAGCTGCTCCTGAGGATGGGATTCGGCGGGGTCGCGCATCACCTCGGCCGGTGCCTTTCCCCACCGGTGCGAACCGGGGACCACACGCGTGGCGCCGTTGTCGTCCGTGAAGTCGTCCAGAAGGAAAATCGAGTTGAGCCCCTGCCAGTTCCCCGGTTCGGGAACCTCCTCCCGCCAGTCCGCGTGCAGGACCTGGTGCCCGTGACCGGGCCTGGGATCACGACCGCTCAGGATTCCCAGGGTGATGTCCCCCGGCAGGACATGGCTCACCGCTGCCAGCAACAAGGGATGGGTGTAGAGCACGTCGAACATCTCACCGGAATTGACCAGGTCGGGAACGATGACCGAGCCCGGCTCGTGTTCACCGCACCGCTCGGGATCCTCCTCCACCAACTCCACGAAGCGCTCCCGGAACGCCTGCACCTGCTGCGGATCGAAGAATTCAGGGAGAACGAAAAAGCCGTCCTCATCGAGACGGTGCACCAGCGCCCGGTCCAGAACGTCATCGGTGACCTTGAAGTGCTCCAACACCTGGGCCTTGTTCACCGGCAATTCCCTTCAGTCAGCGACTCCCCCGCTTCCTTCACCCGGATACGCAGGAACGAGGACGACGGATCAGTACTCGTGAATCCAGGAAAGCAATGCCGCAGACCCGGTACCGGATCTGTCGGAGGATCACGCGTACACACCCTGCCAACTCACCGCCGGCACGTCTTTGACCGCCGGCGCACACTCCTTTGACGATCAGTGCACACGGCCCGCCCGGGGGCCGGTCACCGCGGAACGGCCCGGCACGCTCCACAGCTACGGGGACGGGCGGCGCCGACGGTACTCACCCGGAGGCAGCCCGTACCGCGCCTTGAACGCCCGGCTGAAGACGGCCGGGGCCGTGAAGCCCCAGCGCGCTCCGATCTCACCGGCGCTCAGCGCGTCGAGCAGGGGGTCGGCCAGATCGGCCCGGCAGCGTCGCAGGCGCTGCTCGCGGATGAACGCGCCGACGGACTCGTGATCCCGCTGGAACAGCAGGTGCAGGGAACGCACCGAGATGTGGTGGGCCTCGGCGATCACCGTGGGCGACAGCTGAGGCTCACCGAGGCGCTGCTGGATGAAGGACCTGACCTCGCTGAGCAGCACCGTCTGCCGCGTCGTGGCGGACGACAGGCCCTCGGTGCCGGCCAGGCCCGCCAGAAAGGCCGAGGCGAGGTCGACGACCGCCGCACCCAGCCTGCCCACCTGCGATCCGGGGAGCGTCGCCGCCTGCTCGACGAGCCCGTGCAGGACCCCGCCCAGCACCGCCCCCACACCGGTGTGCGAGGGCAGCCCCCGCGCCACCAGGCCGCGCAGCGCCCGCTCCGATACCGGGACCGCGCGCCGTGGCAGCCCCGCGATCACCATCCGCACCGGGCCGTTCGCGCCGAGCGCCATGGCCTCGAACGGTCGCGAACTGTCCCACAGCCCCAGGTCACCGGGCCCCAGCGACGCCGTGTCGCGCGCCTGCTGGACCTCCACCGACCCGCTCACGACCAGTCCCAGCTCCAGCATCTGCGGATCGGAGCGCTGGATCATTCCCCGCGTGCGCACGAACCGTGCCCAGGGGAACTCCGGCGCGGTCACCCGCACCTGTCCCAGGTCCATCATCATGATCGAAGCGCGGTGGCCGACAGGGCAGGTACCGGTGCCGCGGGCCGGCACCCGGGCACGGGACGTCAGCTCACGCCACCGCCGCAGCCGTTCCAGCTGCTCCGCGACCGGCACGTTCGAGGGACGGAGTTCGACCGCGGTCTCGTCCCATGGCCCACGGGCGCGGGACGTCAACGGATCCCGCCCCCTCGGTCGACGAGCGCCGGCAGGCCGAGGACCAGCCGTGCACCGGGCGGCGCCACGAGCAGGCCCGGCCACGCATCCCGTGACACCGGACCGGCCGCGACAGGCCGCGAAAATCCAGCGCCTCTTCTCCGCCCTCTGCCCTGGGCAGGGAAACGCACATGACCGACCACAATTCCCCCGAACCTCACTGATCAAGTCCGGGCGAGGGTGTCAAAGTTGCCGGTGTTCGGTCCAGAAGGAATCAGGCCGTATCCCGCCCGCTCACGGCAACGGCGGTCCGGTGCGGTGCCCCTGGACGGTGCGGACCGCGCTCCGGGGCCTCTCCCGAGGCGCCGGAGAGCGTGCCGCCCCGTGCCGGGCCGTGGTTCCGGACCTCGTTTTCCCTGATCACGACGCATGCCGTGTTCCCGACGGGGGCACCCCGGGCTGCCCTGCCCGAGGGGCCTGCCACCGGCTCCGCCGACGACCGGCCTCCGACCCCGCAGGTGCCGGGTTCGGCACCCACAGCGGTGGGCTCGCTGTCAGCTCTGCTTTCTGAACGCCTGCCGGGCCAGCGGGTCGTCGGCGGGGAGCACGTTCTTCTCCTCGCCGGGGGCCGGGGCTTCCACCGCCCGGGCAGCTTGCTCCGCCCGGACCGGGCTGGTCAGGCGCTTCGCGTAGGGCGAGTGGGCATGGGCGGCGAGCAGGCGCACCCGGCCGTCGCCGGAGCCGCGCGGGGAAACCGGCACCACCACAGCCGGCCGGCCGCTGTCGTCCGTCACGAACAGGGTGAAGTCGTCGTACCGGAAGTGGTCGATGTCCACGATCGGCTTGGGGTAGTGGTGGTACCCGGCGGACTTCGGGAGCACCCCTGAGTGGGTGCCGGCGGGCAGCGGCACCGAGGCGTTGAAAATCGAGTCCGTCCACTCGGCCACCTGAGCCGCCGTCTCGATGGGGTTGTCCAGGAGCCGTTGGCCGTCGTCGTAGCCGAAGCTCGCATATCCGGGCAGGGTGTCCGGGAACGCTCCGACCACCCGCGCGGCACAGCGGCGGACGTGGTCCACCTTCGCGGGGTCCGCGCAGAATTGCGCCGACCACTCGATTCCCAGCGGCAGGAAAAGGCACAGCCAGCCGTCGCTGTCCTTGACCCACACTCCCCCGCCGTGATGGTCCTGGTACGGTCCGGGCGCGAACGCCCAATCATCGGTCGTCCCGACGAGTTTGCCCATCAACTTGCGACTGGCCTGGTACTGCGGACTCTCGGTACGCGGTGGGTGGTCCGCCACGGAGATGGTCCACGGAAAGTCTTCGTGTTCCGGGTGTCCATGTTCCGGGCTGGTCATGGCGACCTCCTCGGCAGGCCGTTCAGCTGGCAGGAAGGGCCCTTGGCGAATCGGCATTCGATGAAATACCGTAATGCCATTTTCTCGATTCGGTTTCACCGGCCCTTCCGCAAATCTGCCCTACGCAAGGACCGGCGTCCGCTCCTCAGTAGGGGTGTGGCGGCAGGTTCGGATTCGCCTGCTGAACACGTGAGATATCTCCGTACCTGCGCCAGATGTAGTTGACGGCCGCCGCGATGTTCGCCAGCGGGTCATAGATCAGGTTGGAGGTACCTTTCTCATGGTCCTCGGCAAATGTCTCGGCAGTCACCTGTGCATAACCGCGCGAACAGTTGAAATGCGCTCCGTCCGACTGCACGGCTCCCGTCGCGTTGTCATCGCTCAGGTTCACCGCGTTCGGGTTGAAGGATGATTCCCGGAACATAAGAGTGAGCAGGTTCGCGCCATTACTGACCCCGGTGACCCAGCCTGACGGCGCGCCGGTCAGGGTGCACACGCGTTCCGCGAATCCTCTCGCCGTATCCTTGCCATGGAGAATACCGGAGTTTTTCGTGAACCGGACCGAACTCGCCGGAATGGCGCCCGGATGCCGGCAATCCACCGCAAACCCCGATTTATGGCCGAGCTTCGTCAAGGAAGAGCAGCCGGGAAATCCGTCGGCAGCTGGGCCGGTCAGGCCCAGCGACCTCTGCCAGGCGGCGTATGCGGATCTGGTCTGCCCGTCATAAACTCCCGTGACTCCTGCCGGAAGATTGAATCCCGCAGCCATCAAGGCCCTTTGCACGGTTTTCACGTCGTCACCGCTTCTGCCGAAACGGACGTGGGAAAGGAAAACCACCCTTGCCTCCTACCCCTGGAAACCTTTGCGGGGGCGGTCCCGGCCACAGCGCACACCACCGGTATCCACGACGACCAGGCACCGGCCGACCTCACGCGACTGGTGTGCGCAGAGGTGCCGGGGGCGTCGCGGCAGGCCGGCCCCGGCGGTGTCGCCGGTGCCCGTCATCGCGTCATGCGGGGTGAGGCACGCGGAGCCTGTTCCAGCTGGACTCTCCCGGAACCCCGTCGGCATCGCTGCCCGAGAGGCCGATCTTTTCCTGCCAGGCGGCGTAGGATTTCACGTCGCCCGATTCCCATACGTCGGCCTTGTCGCCGGGCGGGTACCGATTGCATCCCTCGGCGACGAGCCGGCTGTGCATGGCCGCGATGACCGGCGACTTGTGACCGGTATGGAAGAACGCCGGGCCGGGGAACGGCTCGGTGGCCTGCGGCTGCGCCACGAAGAGCGGCCATGAGCCGGGATCGACATGGTCGTTCTCGGGCACGTGGGCGTGCGCGTACCAGCCGCCCTCGGTCTCCCACATGGTCTCGGAGCGATGCGGAGTGAAATCGGTGGGCCGCCCCATGGGCCAATTGTTCGGCACACCCCAGGAGAGAACCCACGCGTTGAGTTCTTTCCACCCCTTGCACGGCGTATCGGCCAGATTGGCGTACACCTTTCCGCCGACACGGCAGTGCGGGAAGAACAGCGCCTCGATCTGAATGACGACCTTGCCCGCACGATTGGTGCGGGTACCGCCGGGCAGATCACGGAGGGCCTTGCTCCGGGACGTGGCAGGGAAGAATTGAGCGAAGACGCCGGCGAAGGGGTCCCACAGGAGATGCGGGGCCATCCCCGACCCGCCGTCCGTGAAGAAGCGCTTCAGATTGGCGAAGGGCACCAAGTCCTGTGGAGCCGCCGCACTGGCGACGCGGTCCGCCGTGATGTGTGCGATCGCTTTCGCCGGGAACGCCGCGTCACAAGGCGCATGGTCACCGACATCTGCATTGATGGCCTGAGGCATCCAAATATCGGGCATGGCGAACCGTCCTCCTGCCCCCATCAAGCCCAGATGGGCACGTGCAGCATTTACTCCAATTCTCTTACGGTGGACGTGGCCCAGCCACTGCTGAGGCAGGCCGGAAGACTGCTCGCAGGCCACTCATCCGCCCAGCGGGCCGACATACACATTTCGCCCGGCGTGATACGCAAAATACCGTCGGTGATGCGTTCCCCACTGATCCGCCGAAGCAGGTTCGCGGGGCTCGCCCCGCATGAGGGCATCGTCCACCGGTCGGCGGCAGCGGGGGCACGCGAGCTGCGTCATCGCCGTCGGCCCGGTTGATGCAGAATGGACCGGCGCCACGGCTGCGCTGCTCCATTCCGCCCGCTCGGGCAGGCCACCGGGGTGATGTGCAGACCGGCGCATCGGCCTCACCGCCGACGGCGGGGACCTCTGCCACATGAATACGCCCCTCCCCCATGACGGGAAACGCCGAGCGCCGAAAGCGGGCAACTGCTTCTGCACCATCGTGCCGCCGTTCGTTCTCGAAGGACTCGCCGAGTCGGACGACCCCAAGGTGAGCGAGCCCGCCCGGGCCACCCTCGAAGCCGACTCCGAGGCCGCGTTCCGGGCCTACCGCGCCGAATCGCCCAGCCTCATGGCACCGGCCGCACCGGCAACCGAACCCCACCTGGAGCGGACGCTCTACGACGCCCACCACGGCCTCGGGCTGCCCGGTGATGTGGTCAGGCCCGACGGGGCCGACCCGGTCGCGGACGGCAGCGTCAACCGTGCCTACGACGCCCTCGGCCTCACCTTCGCCCTCTACAAGGAGGCGTACGGCCGGTATTCGGTCGACGGCAACAACATGCCGCTGAACGCCAGCGTCCACTACCGCCGCGGTTACAACAACGCGTTCTGGGACGGCGAACGCATGGTCTTCGGCGACGGCGACGGTCACGTCTTCAACGATTTCACCGTGTCCGTCGACATTCCCGCCCACGAAATGACGCACGCGGTCACGCAATTCACGGCGGGTCTCGCGTACCAGGACCAGTCGGGCGCCCTCAACGAGTCGATCTCCGACGTATTCGGCTCGCTGGCCAAGCAGTTCGCCCGGCGTCAGACCGCCGAACAGGCGGACTGGCTGATCGGCGCCGGTATTTTCACCCCCACGGTGCAGGCGCAGGCGCTGCGGTCGATGAAGGCTCCGGGCACGGCCTTCAACGACCGCCGGCTGGGCGGCAAGGACCCGCAGCCGGCCACCATGGCCGCATTCGTCGAGACGAGCCAGGATGACGGCGGCGTCCACACGAACTCGGGCATCCCCAATCACGCCTTCTACCTTGCGGCGATCGGCATCGGCGGCTTCGCCTGGGAGAAGGCCGGCCAGATCTGGTACGACACGCTCACCTCGGGCGAGCTGGATCCACATGCCACCTTCCAGGAATTCGCCCGTGCGACGCTCGCCGCCGCGGCAAAGCGCTACGGCAAGGGAAACGAGTACGAGGCGGTGCTCAAGGCATGGTCCGAGGTGGGTGTGAACGGGAACAGCAATGGCTGATCAGCTCTCGCCCCGGTCCCTGAGCCGTCCGGTCGCGCAGGTGCCATGCGGATCCGGGTGACCAGGAGCGGCGGCCTGGCCGGGCTGTCGCGTCAGGCCGAGCTGGACACCTCCGGCCGGCCTGACGCGGCCGAATGGGAACGCCTCGCGCGCGCCGCCCTCGCCGGCAGCCGGGCCGGGCCCGCCCCCGGTGTGCCGGACGGCTTCCGGTACACCGTGACCGTGGACGACCGCACCGTCGAATTCGCCGATCCGCACCTCAGCGAGGCCCAGAACGAACTGGTCGACCGGGTGCTTCGGGAAGGGGCGTAGAAACCGCCGCCCGCCGGGCTTCCGCCTCGCGCGCCGGGGACGCGGTGGAAGCGGTGCACGGTGGCGCAGCAGCCCGGTTGCGGGGCATTCGGCGGAGAGTAGCCTGAAATTGATGCCCTGCCGGTTCAGGAGGTAAGCAATGTTTCTCCGACTGCTGCGGCGCCGTAAGCCGCCTCGGCTCGTCCTTCTCGGCAAAGGCCGTCTGATCCGCGGCTTCAGTGGCGGGCTTTACGACGGCCATGGATATCAGTCCTGAAGCCGTTCACGGTGGAACAGCGGAGGATATGCGGTGGCAGAGGAGCGTGATGCCCTGGCGGCCATGGAAAGCGTCCTCGCACCGCACTGCCGCATCACCCGGATGTCCGACGGGGTGCTGATCGCGGACTGGAAACGGACGCGTTTCCTGGGATTGGCGACGGCGGAAGTCCGGAAACTCACCTCCGGAACCCCTGCGGAACGCGCCGAAATCGTCAGCTCGCTCACGCATGCCGGGTGCACCACGGGCCGCCGGAAAAAATATACGGACGTCGGCGTCGGGCTGCGGCTGAAGGGAGTGCACCTGCTGATCCGGGCCCTGGGATTCGGGCGCGTCCTGCGGCTGCTGCCCTTGGCCGTCCCGCATTACGCCCGTGCGGACCGCCCCTCCGTGGCGGAGGTCGGGCGGCTGAAGCGAGCGGTGCACTCACACAGCAGCGGAAGCTGGTTCGTCAACGGCGACTGCACGTCCGAGGCGGTGACGGCCTTCGTGCTGCTGCGGCGGCGTGGTCTGAAGGCCGTACTCCACGTGGGCGTGCGGGAACACCCGTTCGCGCTGCACGCCTGGACGGCGTCGGGCGGGCTGTGCATCCCCGACGCGGCCCCGCGGGGGGCACGCGTTCACGCCGGTGCTTTCGATCGGCTGTGGAGCGCAGTGACATGGATGCGCTCCGCCTCGAATGGGTCGGGGGCGCACCGCGGCTGTGGACCAGCGCCGCCATGACGCGTCAGGGACTCGTGACGCCCGTCTCCACGCGGTGCGGCGCCGCGGCCGTCGTCGGCTGGGTCGGCTCGGCCCGGGACCGGGCGGCGGGCGCGCGCGGTCTCCTCGACTCCGCCGGGCGGGGAACCGCCTCACCTCTCCCGGCCGGCGATTACGCCGCCGTTCTGGTCTCTCGCGACCGCATCCTTCTGCTACGCGACGAGCAGGCCCGTATCCCGCTGTTCTTCCAGGAGTCCGGTGGCCGCGTCAACGCCGTGAGCACCTCGGTCCGCAGTCTGGGGAGCGTCACGGAACTGGACCCCCGCTACTTCTGCCGCTACCTCACCGGGAATCTGGCGCAACCGCACTCGGACCTCACCCCTTTCGCCGGGGTGCACCGCGTCCTCGGTGGCGAGGTGGTCGAGCTGTCCCTCACCGGGCAGTTGCGCAGTCGTACGCAGCGACGCGCCCATCAGGTCACCGTCCCGCCCGATCCGGCCGCAGGCGGCTGCGGCCTCGATGCGGCCGCACAGGAATTGCGTCTCGCGCTGGAGGACGCCGTCGGACGCCGCATGGGCACGACGACGGCATGCCATGTCTCGGGCGGCACCGACTCCACCGGCATCGCGCTGCTCGCCGCACGCGCGCCGGCCGCGGAACGGGGCAGCGCCGGGGAAGGCCTGGTCCTGCTCGCCGGGCGGTTCTCCCGCGGGGAGCTGGCCGCGGAGCGGTCGTACCTCGATGCCGCGTTGGAGGAGATCTGCCGCCACGCACCCGCGGCCCGCCCTGTGATCGTCGATGCCGACGAGGTGGCCGACTTCGACGACTTCCCGCACCACGCGGGAGACGCCGACGAGCCCCATGCGCACGCCTTCCGCGCCCCGTTCTGGGCCAGGCTGCACGCGGCGGCCGCGGAACTGGGCTGCGACACGCTCCTGACCGGCTGCGGGGCCGATCCGATCGCGGACGCCAACCCGTTCCACCTGTACAGACTGGCCCGCACGGGGCAGCTACGGCAGATGACCGAGCAGGCACGCGCCTGGGCCGCGGGAAGCGAGCAGGGCGTGCGGGACATCGTCCGCACCTACGTGCTGCAGCCGGCTCTTCCGCTGGCAACCGAACGGTTCGCCGCGCTCCTCCACGGCGGAACCGTTCTCGGCGGTCTCGGCACCTTCAACCGCCCCAGATGGCTGCGCCGTGGGTTCGCACGCGCGCACGGCTATCGCGAGGCGGGGATCGCGGAGAGCCGGTTCGTGTTCGGGCGCGCGCCGGAACGGTCGCTCTACGACGCCGCCAACTACGTTGCCGCTCCCGACCTGCTGTCCTGGCAGCGGGCACCACGGGACGGGTTCTTCCTGACGCACCCCTTCCTCGACCCGGAGGTCGTCGCCACGATGCGCCGCCTGCCCGCCGCGGTCACGTTCCGGCCGGGCCGTCCGAAGGCCGTTCTCCGTGCGGCCGTGGCGGATCTGCTCCCGGCCGCGATCCGCGAAAGGACGGTCAAGGTGCCCTTCAACGACCTTTACTCCCAAGGCCTGCAAAGACACGGGGACGCGCTCATCGCCCTGTGCCGCTCCGCCCGCCATCCGCTGATCACGGAGATGTTCGACGTCGAGATGCTCTGCCGAGCCGTACGGGAGGCCCGGCTCGGCCTGGGGGACTCGTACTCCTGGGATCGTATGAACAGATCGCTCGCCCTGGTGGCCTGGCTGGAGCGGCTGGACCGGCGTTCCGGCGCGCCCGACGCGGCAGCGCCCGTCACCGCCGGCTCTTGATGTCCCACAGGGTCCGCTCGACCGGACCGGTGAACAGGTCGACGAGTCCGTACCGGCCCACCAGTTCGCGTGCCTGCGCAGGGGTGGCGATGCGGTCTTCCTCTCCTTTCCGCCCGATGGATGTCTGCACGCTCGCGCCGTGCGTGCCGAACCGCCAGTAGACGGTGACATATCGCGGATCCCTTGTGCGTTCGTCGATCGCATTGTTCTCGTGCACCCTGGCACGGTAGATGAGAGAATCCAGACCGGCCTTTTGTTGCTCCTTCACCCATCCGGGGACGTTCTCCTTACCCCAGGAGTACGCCACGAAGTCGAGCGGTGGCTGCAGCACCAGCCGATCCTTGCGCGCGAGGCTCGCGGTGGCGTAGAACGCCACCTGGTCGTACGGCGTGTCCTTGGGAAGCTGCACCACCACTTGCGTGGCGAAGGTGTCTTTCGACTCGACCCATTGCCCATAAGGCATCCATGGTTTCGCCTCGACCAACTGGCCGGGCTGATGAATCTCCCGACGGGAGAGCGGGTTCACTTCCGAGGACTTGCGCCACTGCTCGGCATCGGTTCGCCACTGCCGGCGGAGCCGGTCCTTCGGGCTCAGCGGAACCTTTTTCCCCATGACGTGGAATTCGGTGCCGAGCACATAGAATCCCACATCGCTGTTGTTCTGGAGGGTGATGTCGACCGGTACGGCGAATGCTTTGTGGTCCTTGCTCAGTACCGCTTTCCCCATGGACAAGGTGATGAGCGGCCTGGTTTGCCGCTGGAACGGCTGGTAGAGGTCCTGGTAGCCGAAGTTGGCGATCGCGATGACCGAGGAGACGCTCAGCGCGGCGGCCACCCGTTTCGGAGCGGGGATCACCACCGACGTCCGCCACACCGCGAAGACGCCGTACGCCGAACCCACCGTGAGCGCGCCGAACAACGCCGGGTAGGCAGCGGAATCGCCGTTCTTGACCGTCTGCACCAGGAGCATGGCGTTGGTCAGCAAGGCCGCGAACGTGCCGATCAGCGCCACCAGACCGGAGTAGGGAAAGGTCTGCCGGATCCAGTGGTCCAGGACCGCGGCGGCGCCCACGAGCGTGGTGAACGAGACCACGAGAAGAACGGCGCCGGTGATGCGACCGGCAAAGGTCAGATCGTGGACGAAGTCCTCCAGGCCGAACCGGGACAGCAGCAGTGTGGTCGTGAGAAGGACCAGCACGATCACTGCCAGGGCCACCCGCGACTGCCAGGTTCCCAGCGAGGGCCCCCGCGTTTTGACGGGCGCGGGCGAGTCGTTCCCGGGCGGAGTTTGCACGCGGTCACCTCCTGAGGCCGCCGGTCGTGCCCAGCACGTGTGCAGCACGGAATCGGGATGCCTGCCGCCGCGCCGAGGTTTCGAGCACCATCGTCCGCGGCAATTCATCGGGTCGCCATCCCTGTGCCCCCGGATGCGCGAGAGGCAATGCCAACGGCCGGGCGAAGGGCAGCTCCACAGGTGACAGCGCCACGCATCGATGCGTGACCGACCCGCGCCCCGTCACACCCGAAGCCGAAGCCAGGCCGGCCCGGAGGCCCGGAGGCCCGGTCGACGGAAATGCGTACCTGAAAAGATAGCAATGAGAGGTTTCCGGAATTCTCGGCGTCTTCATCGCACTGCGCCACTCCCGCGGCGACACGCCATAGCGCGGTGACATGCCATAGGCGGCGCGGAAAGCTTGGCTGAAGTGAGCCGGGCCGGTGAAGCCCCAACACCGGGTCCGGAGCCGGCCACCGGGTCCCGACGGGTGGTCCGGATGGAGAAAACCGGTTCTCGGCGGTCCCGACGAAGCCGTACACAAGGCGCTCCTCGGGGCGGAAGACGCCGAGCGGTGCATTCAGGCCGTCAGGCGGGTCCAGAGGTGCACGTCGTCAGGGTGGATCCTGCTGCCCCACACAAGGGCGCCTTCGACGAGTCCGGGCTCGTCAGAGGTCGCCAGACCGGGGTTTTCGAGAGAATCGGCCATCTCCTCAAGGAATTCGGTCAGCGACTCGTATGCGACTTCGGGGTGGTGCTGCGCGTAGCGGGTCCAGCGGCACAGTCTTCCGGATTCGGCGTCCAGGTAAAGGCCGGAGGTCTGATCGTCGGCCGAGAAGGAGAAGACGGGGATCCAGGCCGCGCGCCAGGTGACGGCGGAGTCGGTGTAACGGCGCTGAAACTCCATCTCCTGGCCGTACTTCGTGGCAACCGTCTCCAGGCGCATCAGGGCGTGGCCTCCCATGAGGAAGGTGGAGTGCCGGTCTGCCCGGGTTCCCGCGCAGCGGGCCCACAGGGCGCTGAGGGAGGAGGGTATGCGGGCACCGGTCTGCCTCTGCAGAGCGGTGACGGTATCCCGGGAGGCGCCGCCGAGGAGCAGGGTGCGGGTGCGCGGGGCATGCCGGGCGATCCAGGTTTCGATGCGGGCCCAGGCGTCTGCTACCTGCCGGGCTTCGATGTCCCGGGTGCGGGGTATGCGGCCGGTCACCGGTTCTCCTTGCGGTCGCGGTGGTGGTTGCCCGGGACAGTACTCGTTGAGGTCCTCGTCGCCGTACTCAGCGAAGGGCCATGACACCTGCTCGACCGCCCGGCACCATGGGCACCATGGACGCGCCGAGCACCGACTGGATCACCATCGCAGCCTACGAAATCCTGCCGGGCCGCCTCCACCCGATGGCCGCTGCCCGCGCTTGACTGCGAGACCGTGGCATCGACTGGATGCCCTTCGCCCCGGACGAGATCCGATCGAATACGGCCTGCGGCATCGGCGCTGACGGACACCGGCACGGCTGGTTCGATGTCAGCATCCACGCGAGCGCGCTTCGACGGCTTGGACTTCACCCCGACCAACCCACCGCCGACGTCACCGGTGCGTCCCCACCTCGTTGGTGGCATGCCACCGCAGAACGCGACGCTCACCAGCACCCACAGAGGCCGCTCCCGAAACAGGCGCCCTGCCTCACCTCCTAGCGTTTTTGCTGGCCAGGTGTGTGAGCGGAGTACCACCTGCAGACCAAGAACCTTCTCGTGTCGTACTCGCCCAAGAAGCTGGGGTTCTTCCAAACACGGACAAGGAGGCGTCTGGCCAGGGAGAATTCCCGTCAGGCGCCCCTTTCGCGCTTGCCGTGGGACGCGAGCGCACCGGGCGGCCACGGCCGAGCCCGCACCACCGACGGTGAGAGATACGCCTGGGCGACCGAGAGGGTTCCGTCGAGTGCGATGAGGGCGTTGCGAGCGAACTTCGGCGGGTCCGCGTACCGCTGCTCGGAGTTGCATCGGTCGGCCCAGAAGGCCATCAGGTCGCCGTCCCAGCCACCGATGTCGCCGCCGTTCGCGGACTTCGGGGTCTTCCTGCCCAGCCCGAGGTTCAAACGCCGCCCGGATTCCGCCCGGTTGAGGTACGACGTACGGCCGCCCAGGACGGCACACACCTCACGGACCCGATCGCACGCAGCCGCCTCCCGCCCGCGATCCCCGAAAAGGGGACTTTCCATCCAAACAATTGATCTAATCGTACGAACTTCATTAAGGTCATGCGCCAACCCCCCGTTCAGTGCTCACTCAGACGGAGTGACGGCGGAAGGCCCCGCCCGTCGGCGAGTTGGCAGGCGGTTGAAGGAGCAAGGAGTTCGTCCCGTGGCGTCCCATCGTCGGCCCAAGCACCCCAGCCGAACGCGTATCACCGTCCTGACCACCGCAGCAGCCGCCGCCGTGGCACTGAGCTCACAGACCGCCAACGCCGCGCCCCACCAGAAGCTCAACAAGGACGAGGTCAAGGCGGAGGTCGACAAGCTCTACGAGCAGGCGGAGCAGGCCACCGAGAAGTACAACGGGGCCAACGAGGAGCGGCAGAAGCTGCAGAAGGGCCTCTCCTCGATCCAGGACGGTGTCGCCCGCTGCCAGCAGGAGCTGAACGCGATGCGCAACGGCCTGGGTTCGCTGGCCAGCGCGCAGTACCGCTCCGGAGGCATCGACGCCTCGGTCCAGCTCTTCCTGTCCTCCGCCCCGGACGACTACCTGGACAAGGCATCCAGACTTCACCAGTTGAGCGCACAGCAGGTTGCCGCCTTGAAGCAGATCCAGGACAAGCAGCGGGAGATCGTCCAGGCACGGGCCAAGGCCACCGAGAGACTCAAGGACCTCGCCGCCACCCGTACCGAACTGGGCCACAAGAAGCAGGAGATCCAGAGCAAGCTCGCCGAGGCCCAGCGACTCCTCAACACCCTGACCGCCAAGGAGAAGTCGGCCCTCGCCGACGAGCAGGAGCGGGCCAGCCGCTCCGCCACCGAGCGCGTGCAGCTCGGCAACGACACCTCCGCCTCCGGCCGGGCGGCCGCCGCCTTCGCCGCCGCCCAGGGGCAGCTCGGCAAGCCGTACTTCCGCGGCGGCACCGGCCTCGCCTCCTACGACTGCTCCGGCCTGACCTCCTGGGCCTACGCACAGGCCGGCGCCCACCTGCCGCGTACCTCCGAGGAACAGGCGGGCATCGGGACCCGTCTCACACGGAGCCAACTCCAGGTCGGTGACCTGGTCTTCTTCTTCAACGACCTGCACCACGTCGGCCTCTACGCCGGCAACGGCCAGATCCTCCACGCCCCTCGCACCGGCACGGTCGTACGGTACGAGTCGATGGAGACCATCGGCGGACCGTTCATGTTCGGCGTCCGCGTCTGACGCGTCCTCACTCAGGTCCCGCGTTTGACGCGTCCTCACTCAGGTGAGCCGCCCGCGCCTTCGGCGAGAAGACGCGGGCGGAATCCTCGTATGCGCGCGGCAGGCGCTGCCCCGGCCGCCGGGCGCCGCGGCCGGTCAGGGCCTGCGGTGCACGGAAACCGCATACGGGCCGCCGGCGTAGGGCTCGCGTGACCAGGTCGCATACCTGGCCTCCGGCACGAGCCCCGCCTCGCGGCAGTGCGCGTCGTAGTCGTCGAGACCGTAACCGCGGTCCAGGGAGAACCCGGCGACGAGGTGCCCTCCCGGCCGGACGTGCCGGGCCGCCCCGGCCACCAGGTCGGCCTCCGTCCCGGGCGGGGTGAACAGCGGGACGTTGCCGGCCATCACCACGACGTCGAAGGTCCGGCCCAGATCGAGGCCGACCAGGTCCCGGCGGTACCAGCGGATCTCCGCCGCCCGGCGCCGCGCGGTGTCGAGCATCGAGGCATCGGCGTCCACCCCCGTCACCTCGATCCCGTGCCGGGCCAGCTCCACGGCCACCCGCCCCGTGCCACAGCCAGCGTCGAGAACGCTCGCCGGCGCGAAGGCCCGGACGAACACGGCCTCACCGTGCACGTCCTCCCCCGCGGCAGCCATCCGATCGAACCGGTCCTGGTAGTCGTCACCGTTCCACGTCATGGGCCCCACCTTGGCACACCGGTCATCCGCCGCCCCGGGCCGTGGCCACCCGCTTCGGCGGGGCCGTCCCGGCCGGCTCATTTTCCGTTGCCCCGTGCGCCCGGTGATGCTGGAGTGAGCGGATGGATCAGGACACAGTGCTGGCGGTCTTCGATCGCGAGATGCGACAGGGCATCCGGGCCGATGGGCCCGGAGCCCGGGTGGAGCAGGTGGGCGGCGTCGTACGCCATGTCGGCGCGGACGCCGACGGCTGGAACGGAATCGTCTGGTCGGACCTGGACGAGGCCACTGCGGACGCCGCGGTCGCGGAGCAGGTCGAGTACTTCGCCTCGCTCGGGCGCGGCTTCGAGTGGAAGCTGTACGGGCACGACCGGCCGGCCGACCTGCCTGGGCGGCTGCGGGCAGCGGGTTTCGTACCCGAGCCCGAGGAGACGCTGATGGTCGCCGGGATCGAAGACCTGCCCACGAGCGTCGAACTGCCCGAGGGCGTCCGTCTGCTCCCGGTGACCGATGCTGCCGGGGTCGAGCTCGCGGTGACCGCGCAGGAGCGGGCGTTCGGCGCAGCGCGGCCGTACCACCGGCAGCTGTTGCTCGGCCGGCTGTCCGCCGGTTTGCCGCCCGCGGTCGTCGCGATGGCCGGTGACGTGCCGGTGAGCGCCGCCCGGCTGGAGCTGCACCCCGGTACGTCCTTCGCGAGCCTGTGGGGCGGGGGCACCGTGCCGGAGTGGCGCGGCCGGGGCGTCTACCGGGCCTTGGTCGCCTTCCGCACCCGCATCGCCGCCGAACACGGCTACCGCTACCTCCAGGTCGACGCGTCCGACCAGAGCCGCCCGATCCTGCAACGCCTCGGGTTCGTACCACTGGCCACCACCACCCCGTACGTACGCTGACCTCCACCGGAACGCGGCACCGGCGCCGCGACCGCGGCCACCGGCCCGGCCGGGCACGTCCGCCTCGGCCCCGCCCGCACCCCGACCACTGGTGGAGGGCGATTGACGCGATGGGCCCGGAACGTGGCACTCTCCTGAGGTGGTCAATCAGGATGATGAAGTGAAGGGCGGGGAGCGCGGCCGGCCGAGGGCCAGTTACGAACTTCCGCTGCTGCTGTTCGCGGGATTCCGCACGCTCATCGACGAGGTGCACACCGAACTGGCTCGGCAGGGACATCCGGATGTGCGTCCGGCCTTCGGTTTTGCCCTGCAGGCGGTCGGCCGTGGAGGCAGTACGGCGAGCGATATCGCCCGCCGCCTGGGGATCTCCAAGCAGGCGGCGAGCAAGACCGTCGACCGCTTGGCCATGCTCGGTTACGTCGAACGTGCCGATGATCCCGCCGACGCCCGGCGCAGGCTGGTGCAGCTGACGGAGCGTGGGTACGACCTGCTGGCACGGTCGGCGGCCATCTTCGACCAGTTGCGTACGGGGTGGGCCGCCGTGCTCGGGGAGGAGCGCCTGCGGGCGATCGAGGACGATCTGGGTGCCGTCGCGGCGCCTGGGGCGTTCCGGCTCGACGCGGCGGGGTGGATCGGCGGAATGGGCTGACCGGGGTTCCCGGGCACTCCTCGGGCGGGGGTGAGTCCGTGGCCGATGTTCTGGGGCGCGGCTCGCCACGCACAGGACCTCAAGGTGTGTCCCAGTTCACATTCACCTGACGGCCGGGACGCCCCTCGCGTAGGACGTCGCGGCTATCCGCACAGGTGGAGGGGTTGCACAGAGAGCGGCGGAGAGGTCCGCGATCCCGGGGCGCGCAGTAACTCCCCGTGAAGAACTGGCCCGTACATCTCCGCGGCAAAGTTGCGCGGCCGACTCTTTTGATACCGTCAACCTCGTTGACGATCATCAGGGGATTCGGGGGGTTCTCCGTCATGTCTGCAGCACAACTGCGCCGTAAATCGAGCGATTTGCTCTCGGCCACACTTCTTTCCGCTGTCGAGATGATCCGGTCCTGTACGGGAAGGGCGTGACCGGCATGCCCATGACTGACATGCCGACGACGTCGAACACCACGGACATCGCGACTGTCGCGGACTGGATCCTGTCCTATCTCGGCGAGGAACTATCCGTTCCGGTGAGCCGGTTGGCACATGAGGCGACCTTCTCGTCGCTCGGCCTCACCTCTCAGGACGCGGTGACCATGGTCAGCCGCCTGGGGCTGCATCTCGGCCGCGCCATTCCCGTCGCCACGCTATGGGCTTTTCCCACGGTGAACGGACTCGCGGCCGCAGCGGTGTCCGAGAAGCCGGACGCCGGCGTGCCGGGGAGCCGGCACGTTGCCGACGCGCAACGGAGCGAGCCGTTGACGGTCGTGTCCATGGCGGCACGCCTGCCCGGCGCCGACTCCGTCACGCAGTTGTGGGAGCTGCTGCACGCCGGCGGGGACGCGATCGGCCCGCCCCCGCCGGGGCGATTCCCGCATGCCGGGGAGGCGGTGCCCGACGCGGGCTATCCGGGCCGGCGAGCGCCCCCGCGGGCCGGGACGACGACTTCTTCGCGCTCGGCGGCAACTCGCTGCTCGGCGTCCGGCTGATGTCCCGCATCCGGACCGCCCTGGGGGTCACGCTCCCCCTGTCGGTGCTGTTCACGCACTCCACGGTCGCGGCCATGGCCGAGGCGATCCGCAGCGGACAGGCATCGCGCACGGTGCTGGTGCCGATCACCTCCCGGGGCGGTGGCCCCACCTCGTACTGGATCCATCCCGTGGGCGGCGACGTCGTCTGCTACCGCGACCTGGCGCAGCTGATCGGCGTGCCGGTGACCGGGGTTCAGGTACCCGACGGCCTGCCCGCCACGGTCGGCCTCGCCGAGCTCGCGGACCTGTACGCCGAGGCGATCGCCGAGGACGCCACGGGCCCGCAGGTGCAGGTCGCCGGGTGGTCGATGGGCGGGGTCCTCGCGTTGGAGGTGGCCGAGCGGCTGGCCGCACGGGGCTTCACCGTGGCGCCGGTCCTCGCGATCGACCTGATGGAGCACCCCGACGAGGACCGCGGCCAGGTGTCCCACGCCGAGCTGCTGGCCTGGTTCGCGCGGGACGTCGCACACATCGCCGCGCTGCCCGACCCCCTGGCCGGATGCGATCTGGCGCAGGAGGAGAGGCCCGACGACGTACTGGCCGAACGGCTGCGCTCCGGCGGGCTGCTGGACCCGGACACCGACGCGGAGACCATCGGTGCCCTGGTGGGGCGCTTCACCGTCAACTCCCGTGCGCTGTCCGCCCACCGGCCCGGTGCGTACAGCGTTCCCGTGGTGCTGATCCGCGCCGGCCAGGGAGCGTCGGAAGCGGTGACGGCCGCGTGGGCCACCCGTCTCAAAGACCTGGTGGCCGTCCATACCGTCGACGGCGACCACTACTCGGTGTTCCGGCCCGACCGGATCGATGCGCTCGCCACCGCGGTGCGCGCGAGCTGGGACACCGGCACCCAAGACCACCGAGTGGCAAGCCCGTCACTCGGCTCGGACCCCTCAGAGAGGAAATCCTGATGACCTTCACCCGCCACGACGCCTCCACCGCCCCGGAGAAGTCCCGCCCCATCGTGGAGAACACCGCCAAGGGCTTCGGTTTCCTGCCCGCGCCGGTGGCGATGATGGCGGAGTCGCCGGAGCTGCTCGAAGCGTTCATGACCGGCAACGGGCTGTTCAACAAGACGAGCCTGAGCCAGCTGGAGCGTGAGGTGTTCATCCTCACGATGGCCACCACCGTGGAGTGCCACTACTGCGTGGCCATGCACTCCTCCATCCTGGCCCGCTCGAAGGCCGACGCGTCCCTGATCGAGGCGCTGCGTGCCCGTACGCCCCTGGACGACCCGAAGCTGGAGGCGATGAGGGTGTTCACCCTCACCGTCATGGACGGTCACGGCTACGTCGAGCCGGCGAAGATGCAGGCGTTCCTCGACGCCGGCTACACCCGCCGCAACGCGCTGGAAGTCGTTCTCGGACTGGGCGTCTACACCATCTCGACGTTCGCGAACCGCATGACCGAGGCGCCCGTCGACGAGCCCTTCAAGGCCTTCGAATGGCACGCCCAGCACTGAGCACCGCACCTCGCACACCGAGCACTGAGCACTGAGCACTGAGCACCAATGAACGGGGGAACTCTGCATGAAGATATCCGGACGCCGAGCGCGCTGGTCGCTCCTCGGCCTCGCATGCGGCACGACGGCGCTGATCGGGCTCGCACCGATGGTCTCCGCCCTCGGCACCCCGGCCACCGGCCCTGCCACCAGAGCAGCCGGGGCCGGGGCGGCGGAGGACGGGGGTGATCTGCCGGCACTGACGCTGTTCAACAAGGTCTCCCTCGGTGACGGCTTCGTTCAGACGCTCTACGCCACCGACGACACCAATCATCCGAAGGTCCTCGCGGTCAAGGTCGACGCGGCCGCCATGAAGACGCTGCCGACGACGCCGACCAACGACGGCCAGACCTGCTTCGACAAGGACAACAACGGCATCGACCTCGAAACGGACTGTGCCAGCGGCCACGAGCGGGACCTGTGGTTCCCCAAGCTGCCCGGCCTGCCGTTCCAGTGGATGATGTTCGACTGGCAGCGCAACGGCCACGGCCCCAGCCATGTCTTCGACAAGCCGCACTTCGACTTCCACTTCTTCATGCAGGACTTCACGGAAAGGAACAAGATCCGGACAGGGCCCTGCAACCTCGTCATCAACTGCGACGACGAGAAAACCGCGATGAAGCCCGTCCCCGAGCAATTCATGCCCCCGGGCTGGGGAATGCCCGGAGCCGCGGGCCGCATGGGAAACCACATCATCGACCCCAACGCGGCCCCCGCCAACGGCGGCCCCTTCACCCAGGCCTTCGCCTACGGCACCTGGGACGGCCACGTCACCTACTGGGAACCGGTCGTCAACAAGGACTGGATCACCACCGAGAAGCCCGCCAAGGCCTGCCAGCCCATCACCCAAGCGCCGGAGGTGGAAACCACCGGCTACTACCCCACCCAGATGTGCACGCGCTACAGCACCGCGGGTGACGTCACCTTCACCCTGGAGAACTTCACCTCACGCACCGCACCCGACAACGCCTGAGCACCACACACCGTGCCCCCATCTCACGTCACGGGTGGGGTGGGGGCACGGTGCCGCCCGGGGCCGGGGCAGGAACCCCTCCGGGAGGAGGCCTCCTTCTCCACGGAGTGCAGGGCGTCGGACCGTCGGTCACGGTGTGCGGCGGCGTCGTACTTCCGGGGCGCGGGGCCGGCCCGCACGAAGCTTCCGGGTGAAGCAGTCGGGCGGACGCGCCGCGTCCGGGTGATGCGGGTGACGGACGGGGAGCGTCCGAGCCAAAAAGCGGAGCAAGTACGCAATGAATCACATGTGACTGATCCCGTGGACATGGCAATGGCCCTGCTGGGCGGATTCCCGACGGCGGCGCCCTCGGAGGGTGGCGCGGAGGAAGGCCGTACGACGTACGGACGCGGCGACGGGCCCGGCGGCCCGGACCCGGTCCTCGCCTCACCCGTCCGGCCCCGGTCTCAGCCCGCGGTCGACCGCAGCGCCTCCCGGAAGGTCCTGACCTGCCCGTTTGCCTGGTAGGGCGCAAGGCGGTGGGCGAGCCGGGGCAGGGTGCCGTGGGCGGAGCCCGGCGCCAGCCGCCGGTGCTGGCGCAGCGCCTTGAGGGCGTGGTCCGCGGCCCCGTCGACCTCGTCGAGGGCGAGCAGGGTGTCGGCGATCCGGGCGTGCAGCAGGGTGCGGGCCTTGTGGTGGTCGGCGGGGCGGCGGGTCAGGGAGAGTTCCAGCTCCCCCAGGGCGGCGCGGTGATCCCCCAGGCAGGAGAGCACCTCGGCGCGTTGGTAGCGCAGCGCGGTCTCGGGATAGCTGGTGAAGGGGCCTTCGGGACCGGTGGCGCGGGCGAGGCGGGTCTCGGCCGTCAGCAGATCGGCCCCGGCCCCGCGGCCCCGGCCCGCCCCCGCCCCGGCCGCCGCGCGCCCGGCGTGCAGATACGCACGGACGGCCTCCGGCACGCCGCCTCCCGCGAGGTCGACGGCCATGTCGGCGAGGGCGGCGGCCTGTTGGTGGTCGCCGAGGCGGTGCGCCTGCACGCTCAGGCAGCGCAGCACGACGGTGTACGAGGCGAGGTCGCCGGCGGTGCGGGCCAGGGCCAGCGCGACGTCGTAGTAGTGCCGGGCGAGGGCCGGCCGGCCGACCTCATCGGTGCGTCCGGCGAGCAGCAACGTGAGCTGGGCGGCGCCGGTGAACAGGGCGCGGCGGACGGTTGGGTGGGCGGGGGCGGTCAGCAGCGGCACCGCCTCGGCGGCGAGGAAGGCCGCGAGCGCCGGCCGGCCATGGGCGCCGCCGTAGCGCTCTCCCAGGACGGCGGTGCGGAGCGCGGCCTTCTCCAGGCGGCCCGGGGCGGCGGCGGGCACCCGCGGCGCGCGGGGGTCGGCCGGAGGGAGTTCGGGGCGGCGGCCGCCCCATCCGGTGTGGAGGCGGGGCGGGTTGGCGAGGGCGGCGGAGGCGAGGGCGCCGCGCCGGACGGGGTCGGCGTCGGCATGGCAGAGGGCGGCCAGCCGGCGTACCGGGTCGCCGCCGCGCAGCGCCGCGCGCAGCACCGGGGCGGCACCCGATGGCGGTTCGGCGAGTCCGGTGCCCTGAAGCGTGACGCGGCGGCCCAGACGCTGGCCGAGGACCTGGCCGATGAGATGGGCGACCGGCGGTCTGGGGCGGACCCCGTCGAGCCAACGGGCCACCGAGACATGGTCGTAGCGCAGCCGCAGGCCCTGGACGGCGCCGAGGGCGTTGACGGCCCGGGCCAGGTCGGTGGCGGACCAGTCGGCCTCGGTCAGCAGGGCCGCCAGCATGCGGTTGGGGTGGCGCGGGAGCGTCATGGCTGTCTTCCTCGCTCACTGATCGGACCGGAAGGATGATCTCGGCACGCACCTGGCGTCCCGGCAATCGCAGCGGCTTTCCGCGCTTTCACGCCGCCCGCTGCGATCAGGCGTTCCGCCTCGGCCCGTTTCATGGTCCCGTTGGCGTACGGCTCTTGTCTACGGCCGAACGCGGCGCAAGGGCGCGCAACGGACACCGCAAGGCCCCTCGGAAGAGTTCCGGTGAAGCCGTCAGGGATCAACGCGGTACGTGACCTTCACCGAGGACGAGGCGGCCGAAGGCGGGCGCGGTGAGATCCGTGACGTGACGAGGGAGTCGTCCGCAGCCCCGAAGAAGGCCCCGGGGGCGGCGAGGGCGAGGCGGAGAGGTGAGGAGGCCGGCCGCGGGGCCCGGTCGCGGAGCGGTCGGCGGGGGCTCCTCTCCGAGGGCGCCGCGTCCCCTCTGCCAGGCGGCACGGTGCGGCGGGAGGGTTTCGCCAGGGGTCCGGCGGGCCGGCGGACGCGCTCCCGCCATGGTGCGGACGCCCGGGGCCGCTCGGCCGGTCCTGCGGGGCTCCCCGCCGGTCCCTATGGTGGAAGAGACGGCCGTACGGGAGCCGGAAGCCGCGCCGTCCGGCGCTCACGCGGCATCCGGCGTCAACGAGCGCTGCACACCCGTTGCCGGGCGCGGAAACTCCCGGTCGGCGATGCGGCGCGCGGGAGCCGCGTTCAGCCGGGGCACGTCGCGTCGCGGGGCGGCGTACGGGTCCGCGAGGGCCGTGGGCGGCATCCCGCCGCGGCGGAAGGGTGAGCAACAGTGCGCAGGACAACCATGTGGCACGATCGGACCGCCGTGCGGATCGGTGAGACGGCGGTGTCCGAGCGCCCGCCGCTCTCCACCACCGTGGTGCAGACCCTCGACCGCCTGGGGCAGCTGACCCGCCTCGACCTGGTGGCCACTCCCCTCGCCCGCCTGGTGCGGGCCTTCCCTCTGGGGCGCATCCGGGACATCGCCCACGGGGTGCCGCTCGGCCATCCGCTGCATCCCTCGCTCGTCCAGCTGCCGCTCGGCACCTGGCTGTCCGCGGCCGCCCTGGACGCCCTGCCCGGTACGCGGCGCGAGGCGCGGTTCCTGGTGGGCGCCGGGGTCCTCGCCGCGGCACCGGCGGCGCTGGCCGGCTGGACGGACTGGGCGGAACTACATGCGGAGCAGCGGCGTACGGGGCTGGTGCACGCGCTCGCCGGCAGCGCGGCGACCGGGCTGTACGCGGCCTCCTGGGTGCAGCGCGGCCGTGGCCACCCGGCGCGGGGCAAGGCGCTCGGCTTCCTCGGGCTGGCCGCGGCCGGGGCGGGCGGCATGCTCGGTGGTCATCTGGCCTACCGGCAGGGCGCGGGCACCAACAAGGCCGTGTCCGTACCCGAGCTGGTGGCGGACCGCTGGTACCCCGTCGGGCACTTGGAGGACTTCCCCGTCGGGCAGGCGGTGCGGCGCATGGTGGGCGAGGTGGCCGTCCTCGTCGTACGGGAGGCCAACGGCCGGATCCTGGCCCTGGCCGACCGGTGCAGTCACCTCGCGGGGCCCCTGTCCGGCGGGCGGCTCTTGGACGGATGCGTGGAGTGCCCCTGGCACGCCAGCGTCTTCCGGCTGACGGACGGCGCCGTGGTACGCGGCCCCGCGACCGCCCCGCAGCCGTCCTTCCGGGTCACCGTCCGCCCTGGCGGCGCGGTCTGTGTGGCCCCGTCCGCTCCTTTGTGACACCGACGTCAGGCCCGGGGCGATCGGCCGTGCCCCGGGGAAATCCGTCGTGCGGGGAACGCTCGGTGGCGAGCTGCCCGATGCGCTCGGCGGAGGCGATGACGCGACGGGAGCGCGGACGGGTCTCCGGGCCGGTGCCGGACTCCCCGGGCCTCCCTCGGCGGGCCTCCCGGCCCCGTCGCGCCCGCTCGCCGGATGTCGCACAGTGGAGGAAGGGCGCGCGCCGCACGGGAGTCGTGCGCGAGCGCCGGGAGCCACCCGGGCGGCGCCGCAGGCAGCGCCTGCACCGCCTGCGCATACCGCGCTCGCGCCCCACCGCGCCGCATACCCGCACAGCACCTCGGTAACAGCACCTCGGTATCCGCCCGCGCCCGGCGACGTAAGGAGTGATGACCGTGTCCCACGGCGGAGACGAGATCGCGCCCGCCCTGCCGCACCCCGGCGCCCCGGGCGCCCCGCCCGCCACCAAGCTCCTGGCCCCCGGCCTCGTCGACCGCGCCCGGAACCCGGTCACGGGCCTCGCCGCCGCAACGGCCACGGCGGGCGGAAGGACCACCCGTACCTGAGCCGGCGGAAGGACACCCACGCCTGAGGAGGAGTCATGCCCGCAGGATCCAGCAGGAAGCGTGAGCGGCAGTACGAACACATCAAGGAGCAGGCCGAGGAACGCGGCACCTCCACGCGTCGCGCCAAGGAGATCGCCGCGCGCACCGTCAACAAGGAACGCGCCCGCTCCGGCGAGGCCAAAACCGCGAGCAAGGTCTCCACACAGGATCCGAAGTCGGCGCCCCAACGCGGTGGCGAACGCTCGCACAAAGGCCCGCAAGGGCCTACCCGCGACCAGCTCTACGAGGAAGCGAAACGCAAGAACGTCGAGGGCCGTTCGTATATGAACAAGGACGAGCTGCGCAAGGCCGTCGGCAAGTAGCGCGGCCCGGGTGGCCCCCACGGGCGGAGGTCGGCCGTGGCCGGGGGAAGTGCGCCGGCGGCCGGGCGGCATCGCCCGCCGGCCGGTGCCACGTGTGGCGGGGAGCCCGGCGCGCATCGGCGGGTGCCCGGGGCACGCGCATCGGCGGGTGCCCGGGGCAGCGGGGCGAGCGGCGGGCCGCCGCCGCGGACCTCCCTGCCGGCCCCGCCGTGGACGTTCCCGCACCGCACGCGCTGCGCATGGAGCAGGCGTGTCTCCCGCATGACGCATACTTCGGAGCCGTCGAGGACGTACGGGCCGGCGATGCGGTCGGGCGGGTCGCCGCCGAGATGCTGACGCCGTACCCGCCCGGCATCCCCGCGGTGCTTCCGGGCGAACGGCTCACCGCTCCCGTGCTGGACCATCTGCTCTCCGGGATCGCCGCGGGCATGAACATCCCGGACGCCGTGGACACCGGACTGCGGACGGTCAGGGTGTCCGCGGGCGCGGAAGACCGCGACGGCGCGGGCCGGTGAGCGGGCGGTGCGCCTCGCCCCGCCGTCGTGAGAGGACGCGTCGCCCCTGCCGCGCGGAGATTCCGTGGCCGTCGGGTGCCGCGTCCGGAGCGTCAACCGGCCCGGCGCCGATCCACCCTGATGCGGGGTGAACAGGGCTCGCCCGGCGGAGATTTCCGGCCTCGGCCCGCGCGGACCGGAGGGGGGCGGGAGGTGCCTGCGGCGGGAGCGGCGGGCCGTGGCCGGCAAAGGGGGCGGCGGGCCGCGCGCTGTCCGGCGGCAGGCGGCGCAAACCTGCCGCGCCGGCTCGTCCGAGTCCGCCCCTGCGGCGCTTTACGCACCCGGGCGCATCGGCTGCCCTGACAGGGTCCCGGTGCCGTCATGATGCCCTGAAAGGCGGCTGGTTGACGGCGCGTTGCAGTGTCGGTTCAGAAGGGGAAGAACATGACCACGCCTCCTCCTCCGCGCCGGGTTTCCCTGGCCAACGGCAGCTTCGAAGAGCCCGGCGTGACCGGTGTCGAGATCCTGCCGGACGCCTCGCAGACCCAGGCGGCCAAGCGCGTCCCGGGCTGGCTCACGACCGCCACCGACCACATGATCGAACTGTGGCACTCCGGCTTCCAGGGCGTCCCTGCGGCCGACGGCGCACAGTTCGCCGAACTCAACGCCAACCAGGTCTCCACGCTCTACCAGGACCTGCCGACCACCCCCGGCACCAAGCTGTACTGGAGGCTGTACCACCGCGGCCGTCTGGGGGACGACACCATGGCGCTGGACATCGGCGCCCCCGGTGCCGTGGTGCAGCAGCGGCGCTTCACGGACGGCAACACCGCCTGGGGCCACTACACCGGCACCTACACCGTCCCGGCGGGCCAGACGCTGACGCGCTTCGCGTTCCGGTCCGTCTCCGCCGCGGGCGGCAACCAGAGCATCGGCAACTTCCTGGACGGCATCTTCTTCGGCACGCCTCCCTACGTCGTGCTGGACAAGACCGCCGTCCCCGCCGGGCCCCTGGAGGTCGGCGACATCCTCACCTACCGCATCACCGCCAGGAACGAGGGCGGCGGCGCGGCCGAGAACCTCGTCCTGAGCGACACCGTCCCGCCGGGCACGACGTACCTGCCGGGCTCCCTGCACATCGTCGACGGCCCCAACGCCGGGCCGAAGACCGACGCGGAGGGCGATGACCAGGCGTACCACGACGCCCGGGCGAACCGGGTCATCTTCCATCTCGGCAACGGCGCCACCAGCGGCGGGGGCGGCAGCCTGCCCGACACCGAGACCCTCCCCGGCGGGACCACGGTGGAGTACCGGGTGCGCATCGACCGGGCCAGCGGCGGCAAGCAGATCAGCAACACCGCCACCGCGTCCTACGAGAACCGCCTCGGGGACACCCCGGAGCCGTTGACGTCCACCTCCAACGAGCAGATCACGCAGATCAAACCGGCCGCCGACCTGACCGTGACGAAGGCGGCCGACGCGACCACCGTCACCGTCGGGCAGACGGTGACCTACCGCATCACCGTCCGCAACACCGGCCCCAACGATGCCACCGGCGTCACCGTCACCGACCAACTCCCCGACGGCCTCACCTTCCTGTCCGCCGACGGGACCGGCGCCTACGACCCGGCCACCGGGGTGTGGCGCGTGGGCGACCTCGCCGACGGCGGTGCCACCACGCTCGTGCTGCGGGCCAAGGCCACCCGGGCCGGCCGGATCACCAACTCCGCAACCGCCCACGCCAACGAGACGGACCCCGACACCGCCAACAACACCGACACCGTCCTCGTCTGCGTCGAACCGGCCCCCGCCTGCTGCAACCCCTGCGCCACCGACGGCTGAGGCCCCTCCCCCGCCGGCCGGGCGTTCCCGAACGGGACGATCGGCCGGCGGGGCGATCGTCCGGTAAGGGATCGGTCCTCCGCCCCGCGTACTCGAATGGCGCAGACGTCCGGTGCGCGGTGGTGGTGACGTGCCGGCCGGCCGCGGGATCCCGCCCGCACCGGCCCCGGCTGCCGCGCGCCGGTCTGCGGTCGTGCGTCCACCTCTCCTGTGCCAAGGTGAACGGAAGATCCACTAGATAGCGGGCATAACAAGGCGGGCACGGCGTTCCCGGCCGCGCGGGAGCAGGCACCGGGCGGCGCCTCTCGTGCCGCCCGTGTGCAGGTCGCCGGCGGGGCGGACGCGGGCCGGTGGCATGCGTCCGCCCGGTGTACGGGGATGCCGCGGTCGGACCGGTCGTCCGCCGCACGGTTCCCCAAGGCGATCCCGTCGGCCGGCGGGTGCCGCCTGCCGGGCGGGGCGGCGAGCCGAGCGAGAGGAGACCGGGATGGCGGCCGACGGCGCGGGCGAGCCGTCCCCTCCTGTGCTGACCCGGCTGGCCGCCAAAGCAGCCGGGCTCGGGCTGCACCGCGCGGCCCGGCGGTTGCTGGCGCGGGCGCTGACCCGCGACCGCGGGTACGCGCCGGCGTGGCAGTGGCTGGCGGCGCTGGCGCGCGACGACGGCGAGCGCCGGTACTGCCTGGAACAGGCGGTGCGGGCCGACCCTTCCGGCGCCGACCGGCGCGACCTGCGACGGCTGCGGCGGGCGGAGTCACGCCCGCCACCGGAGGTGGCGCAGCTGGCCGGCCCTCCCCCGCCGCCGCGAGACCTGGTGTCCGGGCGCGCCGGGCGCCGCCGCGGACGGCGCCGGTGGTGGCTGGCGGGCGCTGCCGGTGTCGTGCTCGCGGCCGTGGTGCTCGGCGTGCTGCACCTCGTCCACGAGGAGCGGAAGGAGCCGCTGTACGTGGCGCTGGTGGCCGGCTTCCGCAACGAGGCCGCCCACCGGGAGAAGGAGGTCGAGGCGGTTCGCTCCCACCTCGACCAGGTCAACGAGGACGGCGGCGTACGGGGTCACCCCGTACGGCTGGTGCGCTACGACGACGGGGCCGCGACCGACCCGGCGACGGTGCGGGCCGTCGCCCGGCGGGTCGTCGCCGACGGCCGGGTGATGATGGCCATCGGCCACTTCGACAGCGAGAGCGCCCTGGCTGCCGGGCCGGTGTACGCGGCCGCCGGCGTTCCGCTGATCACCCCCACCGCCACCGCGGACGGGGCCACGGCCGCCCCCTGGGTCTTCCGCACCACCTTCGACGACAGCTATCAGGCGCGCTTCATGGCCGCCTACCTCCGCCACGTCCTGAAAACCCGCACGGCCACCGTCGTCCACGACGACAGCGCCTACGGCCGGGGCATGGCGTCCGGCTTCACCCGGGCGTTCGCCGGGCTCGGGCAGGTGCGGCGGGACCTGTCGGTCGGCGCACGGTTCGAGAGTGCGCAGCAGCGGGCCCGGCACGTCGATGCCGTCGTGCGCACCGTGCGGTCCGACCCCGATGCGGGGACGATCGTGCTGGCCACGGAGTACGAGCCGGCCGTTCCGCTCGTCCTCGCGCTGCGCTCACGCGGCGTGCGCAACCCCGTCATGGGCGGCGACGGCATGAGCCCCGATTCCCTCGCCCATGAGCTGGCCGGGCAGCAGGAGCGGCTGCGCGGCGGGGGCCTGACGCAGCAGGTCTACATGGTGTCCCCGCAGCTCGGCGACAGCCTCACCGGGCCGGGGGCCACCTGGGCGTACGCCTTCCGCCGGCGCTTCGGCTCCTCCGCCACCTGGGAGGCCGTCGCCGCGCAGACGGCGGCCGATGCGGCGGTCCACGCCCTGGACCGGTCCGGTGCCGGCGGGGGCACGGCCTCGCCCGGTGACCGGCGCGCCGTCCGGGACGCGCTGGCGGCGATGGACGCCCCCGGCCGGGGCTTCTCCGGCCTCTACGGCGAGGTCCACTTCGACCGGAGCCGCTCGCTGCGGGTGCAGGCGAACGTCGGGGTCATCGAACGCGGGGAATTCGTCTCGGCGCCTTTGCAGCTCGTCGCCTACCGGCGTGACGAAGGGGACCTCGCCCAGGCGCGTGCGGCCGGCCGGATCGTCGACTTCGACGGCCAGATCCTCGCCCGTCAGCAGGTGGTCCGTACCGGCTTCAATTTCAACCGGATCAGCGATCTGGACGTCCACACCCGGGAATTCAAGGCCGATTTCTTCCTGTGGTTCCGGTATTCCGGCGACGACGGGGCAACGGATGTGGAATTCGCCAACCAGGCGGACGCGCGGTACCGCCTGCCCGCTCCGATCCGTACCACCGCCGAGGGAGGAGTGAGGTACCGCCTGTACAGGGTGGTCACCACCTTCATCGCGCAACTCGACTTCCACGATTACCCCTTCGACCGCCAGCACCTGGCCGTGGTGCTGCAGAGCCGGTCGCGCACCGCCTCACGGGTGCTGTACGTCGGTGACCGGGCGCTGCTCTCGCAGGGTCAGTCCACGTTGCTGCACAGCGGCCGCGACCCCGGCACCTCGGTCAACGATCTGCCGGACTGGCGCGCCCAGGCGCTGAGCCTGCACAAGGACCGGGTGGGCAGTACGGCCACGCTGGGCGACCCGAGCACGGTCCGCGGCGGGACGGAGACGCCCGGCGTGCACTACAACCAGTACACCGCCGACTTCACCGTCGCCCGCAACGCCGGCGCCTACCTGCTGACGAACCTGCTGCCGCTGGTGCTGCTGGCCATCGTCACCTACGCCACCCTGCTGTTCTCCCGCGACCCCGGCTACGCCCCCGCGAAGGTGGGCATCCTGGTGACGGCCGTCCTGACCGCCGTGGTCCTGCGCACCACCATGCTGGATGCGCTGCCCAACGTCGGCTACACCGTCGCCATGGGCTGGGCCTACTACGCGTACTTCGCGCTGGCCGTCGCCTGTGTGTGCGTCGTGCTGGCCGGCGCCTGGCTGGTCGAGCACAGCCGGCTCACCGCCTGGCGCCGGCTGACCGTCCTGGCACGCGCCGGCTTCCCCCTCTACTGCGCGGCGGTCGCGTTGGCGTATCTGCTGGTGTACGGGTGACGGGGACGGGTGGCGGGCTTCCCTGGCCGCCACCGGACGAAGACGCCCCCCCCGCAGGCCTGTCCTGCGGGCTCGACCGGCCGGGCGATCACCCGCCGATGAAGCGCACCGTTTCGGTCGTCTCCGCCCGCCCGGTGCGCAGCGGGGGAACGCCCTCCTTCTCGAATCCGACGGCGACACCGCAGAACAGCGTGCGTCCGTCATCGGCCCCGACCGTCCGCGCGACGGTCCTGCGGTACGTCGTCCACATCACCTGCGGGCAGCTGTGCAGCCCTTCCGCCCGGAGCAGCAGCATGACCGTCTGCAGGTACATCCCCGCGTCTCCCCACTGCGCGGGTCCCATCGCGCGGTCGAGGTAGCAGAACAGGACGACGGGCGCCCCGAACGCCTCCGTGTTCAAGGCGGTGATCTTCTGGGGTCTCCCGGGATCGTCACGCGCGATTCCCAGCGCTGCGTAACGCTGGGCCGCCGCGGCGAAGAAGCGGTCCCGGTACGGCGAGGCCAGGTCGGCCGGGTACATCGGGTACTCCCGCTCGTCACCCGGATCCGATGCCAATGCCCTCGCCGTCGCGCGCTTCTTCAGTTCGGCCAGGGGCTCGCCGGTGACGACGTACACATGCCACGGCTGGAGGTTCCCGCTGGACGGGGCGCGTGCGGCGGCGGCCAGCACCCGTTCCAGGGTCTCCTTGGGTACGGGATCGTCGCGGAACGCCCGCACGGCCCGGCGGGTGTCCACGGCTTCGTACACGTCCATGCCTGCCTACCGCCCTCTCGGCCCCTTGGCCGGCCCGCCTCGCGCGCGGACGTTCGCCGCCGCGGCTTCCATGGTTCTCGACGTTGCCCTCATTCCGGTAGACCCGGCAGACGTGACCGGATGACCGCGGCAGGGTCGGCCGACTCCGCGCAGGGCGGTGCCCGCGGTGGCCCGTTGCCGACCGGCCCGTGCGCGGTGCGGCCCCGGCGCGGTGCCGATCTTTCGCGGAGTGTGCCAGCATGCGCGCCATGTGCGACTTACGGCCGGTGGAAGAATCCGGTGCAGATGAGTCCTTGCCGGCCGCCCCGCCCGTCCGGGCCCGGCCGGGGACGCTGACGATGGGGGTGGAGGAGGAGTTCCTCCTCGTCGATCCCGAGACCCGGCTCCTGGCCCCCCGAGCCGCCCCGGTCATCGCCGGCGCCGCCAGTACGCTGGGCGGCCGGGTGGGTTCGGAGATCACCCTTTACCAGGTGGAGACCCGCACCGATGTGCACACGCGGCTGAGCGGCCTGGCCGAGCAGCTCCACGAGACCCGGGCGTGTCTGGCCGGCGCCGCCCGCGATCACGGTGCGCGCCTGACGTCCAGCGGCACCCCCGTCCTCTCCCCCGCCGGCCCCATACCGATAGCCGCCGGCGCCCGCTACGCCCGCAGCGTCGCCACCTTCCAGGCGCTGAGCGAGGAACAGGTCTGCTGCGCCTGCCACATCCACCTCGGCTTCGACGACCGCGCCCTTGCCCTGGAGGTGAGCAACCATCTGCGGGTATGGCTGCCCACCCTGATCGCGGCGGCGGCGAATTCCCCCTTCTGGGCGGGGAGCGACACCGGGTACGCCTCCTGGCGCATCATGGCCTTCCACCGCTGGCCGGTCAGCGGTCCCCCGCCCCGCTTCGCCTCGCCCGGCCACTACGACGAGCTGGTGGCCGCCTTCGTCGCCACCGGCAGCACTCTCGACGAGGCCGGCGTCTACTGGGACATCCGCCCCTCCCACCACCTGCCCACGCTGGAGATCCGCGTCGCCGACGCCTGTCCGACCGTGGACCACACGCTCCTGATCACCGCCCTCGTGCGCGCCGCCGCCCTGACCGCTCTCGACGCCGTCCACGATCGCCGGCCCGCCCCGGACCCGGACCCCGGACTGCTGCGCGCGGCCTGCTGGCGCGCCGCCCGCGACGGGCTGACGGGATCCGCGGTCGACCCCCTTCGGCGGCGCCTGCTCCCCGCCCGCGAGCAGCTGTCGGCGCTGGTGCGGCAGGTGCGGCCCGCGCTGTCCCGGCTGGGCGATCTCCCCCATGTCGAAACCCTCCTGGACAACCTGCTCCGCGACGGCACCGGCGCGGAACGGCAGCGCCGGGCCCACCGGCGCCGCGGGCGTCTCACCGACACGGTCGACGACCTCGTCGCCACCACGCTCACCCCGCCCCATCGCCCACGGGGGCGGACGGCCCGCTGAACGGCCGGCGCCGGGCCCGCCCCGGGCCGGAGGCGTGACCGGCGGCCGCACCGGCTTCCCGAGCGTCCCGGGCGGCGACGCCGGGTGCAGCCCATTCGCCCGGCCCGGCCTGACCCACCCCGCCCCGCCCCGGCCCGCCCCGGCCTGGCCCGACCTGGCCTCGCCCGGCAGTGAGGGATGTCACCCGTCCGGTATCCGGCGCACACCCGGCCCGCGGTGCCATCATCTTCTTGTGCAACTTTCAACTACCTTCCCGGGTCGCCTGCCGATACCCGCGGTCAGGCGGGTGCACCACCTCGTCGGCAGGCTCCGGCACCGGCGGCCCGGCCGGTTGGTCCACGGGATCAAGGCGTCGGCGGCGGCGCTGGCCGCCTGGACCCTCGCCGGCCCGGTGGCTCCCGACGGGCGTGCCTACGTGGCGGTCGCCACCGCCCTGCTGATGGCCAACGCCGCCACGGTGTACCGCTCGGTCACCAACGCCCTGCAGAGCATCGGGGCCAAGGTCCTCGGCCTGGTCCTCGCCCTGCTGACCGTGCGGCTGCTGGGGCCGACCGCGGGCGCCATCGCGGTCATCGCCCTGCTCACCGTCCTGGCCGGTCCCCGCCGTACGGCCGGCGGAAGGGGGCAGGTCGCCTCCACCGCGGTCGTCGCGCTGGCCGTGATGGCGGGCGATCCGATGGGCGGTCTGGTCTCACCCGTGCTCCAGACGCTGGTCGGCGCGGCCGTCGGCATCGCGGTGAACGCCCTGGTCCTGCCCCCGCTGCACGTGGACGAGTCCGACTCCGCCGTCCGGGCGCTCGCCCGCACCCTCGGGGAGCTGCTGCACGACATGGGCGCCGGCCTGGCCCAGGGGGAATGGCGTTCCCGGGCCCATGGCTGGCTGCACCGGGGGCGCCAGCTCGAACGGCACCTGGCGTTCGCCCAGGAGCAGGTGCGCCAGGCCGACGAGAGCCTGCGCTGGAACGCGCGCTGCGTCACCCACGGACGGCACGCCGACGTCCCGCCCGGACGGCGCGGCGAGGTGACGTACGGGGAACTCTTCCACGCCCTGCGCGGGGTCTCCCTCCAGGTGCGCGGCATCGCGCGGACCCTGGCCGACAGCGCCTACGACCACCGCCCCGACCGCCATCTGGGGCCCCAGTTCCTGGACCGCTATGCCGAGACCCTTCGGCTGGCGGGCGCGGCGGTCCGTGGTCTGGTCGACGATCCGCGTGCGGAAGACGGCCGCCCAGGCCCGCGCGAACAGCTGCAGAAGGCGATCGAGGAGGTGCTGGCCTGGCACGAGACCATGACCGATCTAGTCGGCCGGGGAGCCCTCACCAGGCCGGATGCGTGGCACGTCTACGGCTCGCTCATGACGGACATGGAGCGGTTGCTGGCCGATCTCGACCACGTGGGCGCGCGCTGAGGGCGAGGCCGGCCACCAGCGGAGGGAGAACAGGGGGACGCCACGAGCCCGCCCAGCGGCCCGGGTTCTTTTTCCCGGAGCGCGGGAAAGGCGCCTGAGCTGGGAATTTCACCTCTCAGGCGCCTTCCGCCCGGGCGCCGGGCACGCCCGGCGCCGTCAGCCGGCGCGGCTCGCCGAAGGCTCGTGGAACGACTCGCGCAGCTTCGCCCGGTCGATCTTGCCGTTCCGCGTGGCGGGGAGCACGTCCACCTCGGTGAAGTGCCGGGGGACCATGAACCGGGGCAGCCGGGAGGCACACGCGCCGAGCAGGTCGGCCCGGTCGACCTCCGCGCCGGTCACGAGGGTGTAGAACGCCGCCAGCTGTGTGGAGGCGCCCACCTTGACCCCGACGACCGCGGCCCGCCGGACACCGGCGACCCCGGCGATCACGGATTCCACCTCGCCCGGCTCGACGCGGTAGCCGTTCACCTTGAGCTGGTCGTCGAGCCGGGAGACGAAGTGGAACACCGCACCGTCGAACGTGACCAGGTCCCCGCTGAAGTAGCAGCGCCGCACACCGCCGTCCTGATGCTCGACGTCCCGGAACTTCCGCGCGGTGAGCGCGTCGTCACCGGCGTACCCGACCCCGACGCAGTTGCCGGCGATCACCAGCTCCCGGGTCTCGCCGGGCTCGAACGGGCGCAACCGCCCGTCCACCTGGCACAGCAGCTCCGCGTCGACGACCGCGGTGCCGATGGGCGGCCGGTCGGGCCAGCGGGTGACGTCGCCCGTCAGCCGGTGCTGGGTGACGACATGGGTCTCGCTCGGTCCGTACTGGTTCACCAGCGTGAGGTCGCCGTCGGCGCAGAACTGCCGCACCTCGTCGTTGATCACCAGCTGTTCGCCCGCCACCGAGATCTCCCGCAGGCTCGGGGTCTGCTCGCCCGCGGCGCACGCGGCGGCGGCCAGTCCGTGCAGTCCGACCACCGGCTGGAAGAGCCGGGCGGCGTCGTGCTCGCGAATGATGTCGAGCAGAGTGAAGGGGTCCAGCCGGTCCTGGTCGTTCACCACGATCAAGGTCGCGCCGGCCAGCCACGTCGCCACCGTGTCCTCGTACACCATGTCGAAGCCGATGGACGACATGTGCAGGGTGTTCGGGGGCCGGTGGTGGCTCCACCGGCGGACGTGCCAGTGCCCCAGATCCGCCAGGACCACCGGCGGCACCGCGACGGCCTTGGGTTCGCCCGTGGAGCCGGAGGTGGGGATGACGTAGCAGACCGGGCCGGTCGCGATCTCGTCCAGCCGCGTTCCCCGGATCGAGTGGAAGGTGTGTTCCTCGACGCCCGCGTCGACCGGTGGGCACGCGTCGTCCCGCAGGATCATGGCGCAGTCGGCGCTGCTGACCAGTTTGCCGGTCCAGGCGGGCGGCATGGTCGGGTCGATGGACAGCACGCCGGCTCCGACGCGCCACACGCCCAGCACCGCCGCGCAGCGGGCCCAGGACCGCGTCCCGTGCACATCGACCACGTCGCCGGGGCCGATGCCGCGCGCGGCGAGGCCGCCGGCGATCTCGGCCGAGACGTCGTCGAGTTCGGCGTAGGTGTGGCGGACGCCGTTGTCGACGACCGCCACCGCGTCCCGGTGCCGGGCGAGGGCGTCGATCAGCGTCCGGATCAGGGAACCGTCGAGCCGGCTCATGCGATCAGCCCCCCGTCGACGAACTCCAGCGGCCGGTAGTCGCGCGAGGCCACGAACTCCGGGCGCGGGCGGGGCACTTCGCGCAGCTCGTTGTCGACGCTGTTGTAGCTGACGAACGCCATGGTCCGGTCGGCCGGCGACATGTTCGCGCCGGAGCCATGCGCGATGCAGGGGTGGAAGAACAGCAGGCTGCCGGCGCGTCCGACGACGGACCGGATCTCCGAATCGGCGGTCACCTCGGCCATCTGGTCCGCGTCCAGGGCGAACTCCAGCTTCGCCGACAGGTCGTTCTCCCACTGCGCGGCGCCCTCGGGCCCGGGGCGCCACGGGGCGATCGCGTCGTTGCGGTGCGAGCCGGGCACGACCAGCAGCGGGCCGTTGTGCTCGGTGGCGTCGTCCAGGAACACCGCGGCGTTGACCGCCCGCGGTTGCGGCATGCCGTCCTTGTGCTCCCAGACGCTGTAGTCCTGGTGCCACTGCCACACCTCGCCGCGGAGCGCCTGCTTGGCGTTGACCTTGCACTGGAACACATGCACCTTGCTGTCCAGCAGCTCCTCCGCCGCGGACAGCAGCTCGGGCAGCCGCACCAGCCTGGAGAACAGCGCCCCCGTGGTGTGGCAGCCGTGGATGCCCCGCACCGTGGTGCCGTCCTCCTCGAAGATCCGCCCGGGGTGGTCGGTCGCGTAGAGGTCGGTCACCTCATTCCGCAGCGCGGCGATCTCGTCGGCGTCGAAAACGCCGTCGAGGAGCAGGAACCCTTCGGAACGGTATTCCGCTATCTGGCTTTCGGTGAGCATGACTCGATGACCTCTCTGCCTTTTCTGTAGGGCGATGCTGCCTTTTCGGTAAGGCGATGGTGTCTTCTCGGCAGGGCAATGAAATGCGTGACGTGGGCGCGGGCGCCGCCGCTCCTTCACATCCGGAGTCCCAATTCGTCGATCACCATGCTGATGCTGATGATGCTCAGCCGCGTTTCCCACTTACCCTCGGCGCCGTGGACGTCGAACCGTTCGAGCGCGTCGGTACGGAAGACTCCGCCGGCCGCGACCAGGTCGCGCCACCTGGCCATGAGGGGGTCGTCGGTGAGTGCGGACAGGCTGTGCGCGGTGAAGCCCTGTTTCGCGCGGCGCAGGACGGACTCCGGGACGAGGCCGGCGTATGCCGATTTGAGGCAGGCCTTTCCCTCGAAATCGGCGACCTTCTCGTCGTCGCCGGTGCGCAGCGCCAGATCGACCACGGAATTGCCGAGGAACGGGTACCGGCCCTCCACGGAATTCGCCATCAGCATCGCGTCGCCGTGGTCGCCGAGCAGATGGCTGCCCAGTTGTACGGAGGTGTCGGCCACCGAGCGCAGCTGCATCGGCGTGAGCCGTGCGGCTTCGCCGTCGGAGAACGGAATCAGCCGCTCCCGCCAGAATTCCTGGCCGGCGAGCGCCTCGATGCTCTCCGGGGTCAGCGCGTCGGACCGCCGGCGGTCCACCTGCCGCCAGTCGACCTCCCAGGAGAAGTCGGCCCGGCCCCATGCGCGCTCGTTCTCCTCGCGGCTCGGGCGCCGCATGCCGCCGAGCCCGTCGAACGCGTACGAGTCGTAGCCGAAGAACAGCTCGTCGGCGCCCTCCCCCGACAGCACGCCCTTGAGGCCGCTCAGCCGGACCTCACGCGAGAGCATCAGGGCCGCGACGTTGTAGGTCTCCCGCTGCGGGTAGCAGCAGCGGCGCACCATCTGCTCGAACTCGGCGGTGATGTCCTCGCGCCGGCAGGAGATCTCGTGGTGCTCGCTGCCCACGGCACCTGCCACCTCACGCTGGAAGCGGTGTTCGTCCAGCAGGGCGTCGCCGAACACCACCGAGTACGTGCGCAGCGGCTTCTCCGTGGCCGCGGCGGCCTCCACGACCAGCGTGGAGGAGTCGAAGCCGCCGCTGAGGCAGGCCCCGATCTCGACGTCCCCGCGCAGCCGGTCGCGTACCGCCTGCCGGATCCCGTGCCGGATCTCCGCCGCGCTCACCGGGGGCCCGGCCGCCGCGAACTCGCCGTACCGCCAGTAGCGGACCGTCTCCTGTCCGTCGCTGCCGCACCGCACCACGGTCCCGGGCGGTACGGCGCGGACGTCGCGCACCAGGGTGCGGGGCGCCACGATGTTGCCGAGCTGGAGGTACTGGTCGACGGCACCGAGGTCGAGCCGCCAGGTGCCCGGCACCGAGCGCACCAGGGGGCCGAGTTCCGAGCAGAAGTGCAGCTGCCCGTCCCGCTCGGTGTAGTAGAGGGGGCTGATGCCGAAGCGGTCCCTGCCCAGGTGGAGCGTGCCCTCGGCGCGGTCGTGGATCGCGGTGGCGAACTGCCCGTCGATCAGGGCGAGCCCGGCGGGCCCGTGGCGGGCGAACAGCTCGGGGACGACCGCCACGTCGGCGGGGTTGGCCCGGCCCAGGCCGAGCCGGCGGCGCAGCGCGTCGGCGTTGTAGATCTCGCCGTTGGTGACGGCGACGAACCGTCCGCCGCTGTCCTCGGCGGGCTGCCAGCCGTCCTTGAGCGCGGTCATGCCGAGGCGGGCGAGCTTCGCGGTCAGCACGGGTGTGCTCAGCGAGTAGGTTTCGTCGGGTCCGCGGTGGGTGAGCCGGGAGTGCATGGTCGCCGTGACCGTGCGGTCGAGGCCGCCGTCCGGCGCGAAGGTTCCGCACAGGCCGCACATCGCGCTACACGCTCCGCTGCGGCAGCTGGTCGGTGAGCGCGCGCAGGTCCTTCGCGCGCAGCACGTCGCGCACCCCGGCGTCCAGCCAGCCCAGCTCGCGCAGCTTCGCCACCAGCAGCAGCGTCGATGCCGAATCACCGCCCAGCGCGTAGAAGTTGTCGTCCGGTCCGGCGTCGCCGATGCCGGTGAGGCGGCCCACGAGGGTGAGCACCTGCTGGGCGGGGGTGGCGACGGCGTCCTTTCCGAGGTTCCGGCTGCCGCGCAGGGACTCGCGGTCGACCTTGCCGTTCGGGGTGTACGGCAGCGCCTCGACGCGTTCGAGCACCGAGGGGACCTTGTACGGGTCCAGGACCGCTTCGAGGTGGCGGCGGAGGTCTCTGGGGTCGGCGTCGCCCAGGTAGTAGCAGACCAACGCGTCGCCCCCGGCGGCCGCCGAGCCGTCGTGGGACTCCACGGTCAACACCGCCTCGACGACCGATTCCGCCTGGCAGACGGTGTTCTCGATCTCGCCGAGGTCCAGGCGGTAGCCGCGCAGCTTCACCTGGTGGTCCAGCCGTTCCACGAAGTACAGGTCGCCGTCGCGGAGTTCGGCGACGTCGCCGGTGCGGTATTCCGTGCCGTCGCCCGCCGGCCCGAACGGCCGCACGCCCTGCGCGGTCAGATATCCGGCGGCGACGGCGGGGCCGGTGATCACGATCTCGCCCCGGCGCACCGCGTCGCCGGTCTCGGCGGGCGCGGTCCCTTCGTCGAGATCGCGCAGGTGGTAGGTGCAGTCGCCCACGATGTCGCCGAGGGGCACCCCGGCCCGGCACCGTGCCGGGTCGAGCGGGCCGGTCAGCAGATTGCAGACCGTGGTCTCGGTGGCGCCGTAGGCGTTGTGCAGCGCGGCCACCTCGGACCACTTGGCGACCACCGCCGACCGGCAGGCCCCGCCGCCGTTGATCACGTGGCGCAGCCGCATCGCGCGGCTGGGCTCGGTCGCGGTCAGCGCGAACGGGGTGGTCTTGAGGTGGGTGATGCCGAAGCGCTCCAGCGTCTCCTGCAGTTCGGCGCCGGGCGCCAGGCGTGCCTCGTCCAGCACCACGAGGCAGGCGCCGGCCGTCAGGGTCCACAGGATCTCGGTCATGCAGCCGTCGAAGGTCAGCCGGGCGAACTGCAGCGTCCGCGATTGCGGCCCCACCGACAGCTGCTCGACGTGGTCGCGGACCACCGCGGCGAGCGGGGCGGGGCGCACCAGGACGCATTTGGGTTCGCCGGTCGAACCGGAGGTGTGGATGGCATAGCAGAGCTCGTCCTCGCCGTCCAGGGGCCCGCGTGCGGCATCGGCGTCGGCGGCGCGCCAGGCCTCCGGGACGTCGGTGAGGTACGCCTCGCCGTCCTCGCGCGAGCGGGCCAGGAGCCGGACGCCGAGCAGGGCGACCTTCTCAGCGTTGGAGGCCACGCTGTCGCGGCTGTCGAGGAAGACGAACGGGCGCCGTGCCCGGAGCGCTCCGATCATCGCCGTGATCGCGCCGAGCCCCTTGCTCGCCTCGATCCCGACGAATCCGCCGGGCGGGATCTCCGCGCGGAGGTCGTCCGCGAACATCTGGCTCAGCTTGTCGAACTCGCGGTAGCTGACCGTGCGGTCCGCCGTCCGCACGGCGGCTCCGTCGGGATTCTCCCGCACCGCGCGTGCGAATCCGTGTATCAGGGACATGTGACTCCAGTTCCACTCGCCGCCGACGTGCAGGGTCGAACGGGTTTGAGACAGCGGGGGGCGTGCTCGGCGGGCCGCGGCGGGCACGCCCGCCTCCGGGTCAGCCGACCGGGTGGGTGAGCGTGCCGACGCCTTCGACCTCGGCCCGCACCGTGTCGCCCGGGTTGATCGGGACGGCGCCGGGGGTTCCGGTGCAGATCACCGTGCCCGGGGCGAAGGTCCGGCCCATGGTGAAGTACTCCACGAGGTAGCCCAGGTCGTACTTCATCTGCCGCGGCGTCGCCGCCGCGATCACCTCTCCGTTCCTGACGGTGGCGACCCGGATGCCGTCCAGGCTGTCGCCGGGGAACTCGTCCAGGGTCACCAGGGCCGGGCCGATGCTGCAGAAGGTGTCGAACCCCTTCGCCCACGGGATGTAGCGCGGGTTCTGCCGGATGGCGTCCTCCGCCGTCATGTCGAGGACGGTCGTCACCCCGGCGATGACGGACCGCCACTCGTCGCGGCGGACGTCCTTGCAGCGGGTGCCCACGACCAGTCCCAGCTCCGCCTCGGCGGTCACCCGGCGCGACTGGGCCGGCAGCCGGATGGTTCCGCCGTTGCCGATCAGGCACGAAGCGGGCCGCAGATACGATCCGGGGCCGGATCCGGGCTGCTCGGTCTCCAGGTCCTCCGAGTGGCGCCGATAGTTGAGGCCGGCGCCCCAGATGGCGGCGGAGCCGTCGGCGACGGGCGCCGCCTCGGACAGGTCGGGGCCGGGGCCGCCGGAGCCGGCCGCTGCCCTCCTGACCCGTGCCTCCAGATCGCCGAACCGCGGGTCCGCGATCAGGTCCCCGATGCGGGTGAGGTCTTCGTAGCCGCCGATCTCCCGCAGGGGGAGCCACCTGCCGTCGACTCCTGCGAAGATGTCCTGCCCGTTGCCGCTCCTGGCGAGCTTCATGGCGTCGCCTCCTCTCAGTTCACCAGTTGGAAGTGGTGCGGGCGCTCGCCGTCGGCGATGCGGGCCGCCGCCGCGTGGAAGTCGGCCGCGCGCGGGCTCTCCTCCGCCACCCGGACCGCGGTCTCCATGAGCCGGACCGGGTCGGTGCGGTACTTGACGGCGAGCTCCTCGACCAGGCGGAAGAAGCCCGAGTGGATGCCGATCACCGCGCCGAGGACCTGCATCGTGCGGCCCTGCCCGATGACCTGCATGTTGACCCGGCAGAGTTCGGCGAGTTCGGCCAGTTCCCGGTAGGCGAACCGGTCCTTGCCCATGACGTTGGCGAGCGCGGCGAGGGATTCGGTGGCGGCGTTGCCCGAGCCGCGGCCGATGCCGTTCAGCGTCCCGTCCAGGAGGGTGGCGCCCGCCCGGAAGGCGGTGACGGTGTTGATGGTGGCGAGGCCCAGGTTGTCGTGGCCGTGGAAGCCGACGACCGGGTACCGGTCGGCGACCGCGCGCACATACCTCTCCACGGTCTCGGGGGTCATCGCGCCGTAGGAGTCGACCACGTAGACGCCCGCGATCTCCGGCCCGATCCCGTCGAGCATGCCGAGCAGCCGGTCGACGGGGGTGGCGCTGGACTTCATCAGGTTGAGGTGGACCTCGCCGCAGACGTCGGCGACCTGCCGGAGATAGGGCAGGTGCTCCTGGACGCGGTCCGGTTCCACCCCGACCCGGATGAAGGACATGCCGCGGTCACACATCTGCTTGATCGTCGCCGGCCGGGTGAACTCGGGCTGCGCGAACATTCCCCACGGCTTCGCCGGCAGCGTCGAGCGGGCCAGGTCACACCAGGCGAAATGATCGATGTTTCCCGCCTTGATGCCGGTCCGTTCGGCCTCCAGCCCGATTCCGTGACCGATCTCGACCCGGGAAACCGGGGTCTCGTTGAGTCCTGCGAGAAGCTCGGCCACGAAATTCTCGTCGAACTCGAAATCGACGGCGTAGGCACCGTCGCGCAAGGTGCAGTCGAGCAGTTCCATCTCGGACATCGCCCGGGATCGGCGCTCTGTCATGGGCCTTCGCCCTCCTCGGCTCAGCACGGACGTACACACGGACAAGCAGGTGGTGAGGGTCGGGCTCAGATGTGCTGGCGCATCGGGGTGAAGTCGACGAGGATCACCGCGCGCTCGCCGGTCTCCGGCCCGGGCCCGCGCTTGATGGGGGACACGTAGTGGCTGACCTTCTCGTCGGTGACGCCGTAGGACTCCAGCGGCTCGGTCAGCTCGAACTCGGCCAGCGCCTCGCCGTCGCCCACGTCGGAGGGGAGCTTGCCCCGGTACTTCGGCGGGGCGATCACGTTGACGCCGCCGACGACGTTGCGGCGGTACACCAGGTGGGCGAAGACGAACGGCTCGCCGTCCTGGTGGAGTTCGTTGGGCGAGGAGATCGCCTCGTGGCCGGGGTCGTCCACCGCCAGCTTGATCAGATGCACCCCGACGTGCAGCGGGAACGCCGCGTCGTCCTGCGACCACCGCGTCTGCGCGTAGTCGAAGGAGAGGATCTCGTGGATGATCGGGTTGTTCCGGGCGGATTCGCTCATGGCCGGCAGCTTGCGGACCACGCCGACGTAATCGGGATTGTGGTCGGCCTGCCAGTAGCCGTTCATCCAGCCCTGGTCGCCGAAGTGCGTGTCCGGTATCCAGCTGAACTCCCGCGACCAGGGGAGGAAAATGCCGCGGGCGTAGCGGCGGTTGCGGCCCGCCTCGGTCGCGTAGGGGTCCGGGGGCAGGTCGACGAACTCGGCGCGAAGGCGCTGGAAGGCGTCGTCGGATTCGGTGATCCCGAATTCCGTGGCGAGGTCGTAGCGGGCGAATCCGTTCTCGACGAGGACGGTCGATTCGGTGAGCGTCTGCATGGCTTTTCCCAGGGGTAGTCGGAAGGGTTGGACGGGGGTGGACGGCGGCCGGGCCGTCAGACCGCGGCGAGCAGGCGGGCCGGGCGGACGACCACCTGGCGCCGGCGTCCGCACCGGGTGGAGAACTCCACCGTCGGGTTGTCGTCGAAGAGATCGAGGCGGAGCAGCCGCTCCTCGCTCCAGCCGAGCAGCCGGAACTCGCCGGCTCCCAGGTGCAGCAGCTCCACCGGCGCGCGCCCCGCGACGCGCAGGACCAGCCCGCCGTCCTCGGCGCCCACCTCGGCGACGAGGTCGCTCGCCGCGTCGTCGACCACCTGGAGTCCCCACTCCATGAAGGAGAGCGGGACGGCGAAGCGGCAGCTGAACTCGGCGAGTTCGGGCGCGGTCAGCGGCAGGACGCGGCGGTAGTAGGCGATGTCGCTGGCCGGCAGCTGCGCCCGGAAGCTCTCCGGGAACAGCGACAGCAGCCGGTCGTTGGTCGCGCAGTCGGCGACCAGATGGATCCTGGCCCGGTCGCCGGTGTTGCGCACGGAGTGCGGCCGGTCGAAGTCGGCGTACCAGAGCGTGCCCGGCTGCCAGCGCTGCTCGACGCCGTCCACCACCAGCACCGCACCGGGGTTGGTGACCAGCGGGAGGTGCAGCCGGACGTAGCCGTAGGGGAGCCCGATCGGGGTGTCCGAGTGCTCCTCGACGGACACCCCGGGGGCCAGCGCCATCAGGCGGACGCTGCGCAGTTCGGTGCCCAGCTCGGCCAGGATCTGGGCGAGGTAGGGCGCCTTCGCCATCAGCGGGGTGTCGGCGAAGCCGTCACGCCCGGGACCGCCGGGGTCGGTGCGCCGGACGTCCCCGTTCGGCGCACGCAGCGAGAGGACCTTCCAGTCCACATCGGATTCCTCCCCGACGATGCCGTCCTCGAAGGACCGCTGCAACGCCCAGAATTCCGAACCGCCAAGTTCTGCGAGATCCGCGTTCAGCCGGTCGATATCCAGGTCGTCCCGCAGCATCACCGCGGCCGGAAGATTCCTCAAGGATCCGCTCTCCTGCATGAAAGTCTCGCTTCCATAAGCCTTGTTCGCTTTGGCCTTAAGTCTTGTTCGCTTTGGCCTTGCTGACAGCATCTTACTTCTGCATTTCGCCGGGAAAAGACTCCGGCGACGCGCGGAATGGGCCAGGACTCTTTAGGACACGGCCTTTTCGTCCGCGGCCGGAATAACTGCGCGCGCGGATTCCGGGAAATCGCGCAATTTACGGATCGGACTGAAGACGAGAATGGCCGTCGACAGCACCTGAAGTCCGCTCATCGTCCAGAGCGTTTCCCGGACGCCGAACGCGTCGCCGAGCGCGCCGCCGAGCAGTCCGCCGACCGCGATGGCGCCGAAGCTGATCACGGCCGCGCTCGCGCTGATCCGCCCGATCAGGCCCGGTGGGCAGTACCGCTGGCGGAAGGTGTCGGTGATGATGCTCGCCGCGACCACACCGGCGCCGGCGCCGACCCCGCCGGCGACGAAGTACACGAGGCCGGCGCCCGGTCCGGTCATCGGGAAGAGCAGGGTGAAGGGCGCGGCACCCACCTGGCAGAGCAGCGCGGCGCGGGCGGTGCCGTGTCTCCGGGACATCCGGTGGGACAACAGCACCCCGAGGAGCCCGCCGAGACCGCACAGCGTCAGCACCCCGCCGACCACGGCCTCGCCGACGCCGACCGTCCGCACCAGGAAGGCCACCTCGATCGAACTGAGGCCGGTCAGCGCGATGTTGGACACCGCGCTGAAGATCGCGAGGGTGCGCAGAATGGGGTCCCGGAACAGGAATCGCAGGCCGTCGCCGACCTCGGTGCGCAGCCGGCGCCGCGGGACCTGAGGGGGCGGCGGCTCGGTCGTCCGGATCGCCCGCAGACAGAGCCAGGACACCACGAAGCTCAGCGCGTTGGCCAGCAGTCCGGCGACGGCGCCGAAGGCCTGCACCAGCAGTCCGGCGAGGCCCGGGCCGGTGACCTCGGCCGTCGACTCGCTGCCCTGCAGCCGCGCGTTGCCGGCCAGCAACTCCTCGTCCAGGAGCAGCGTCGGCAGGTACGCGCGCTGCGCGGTGGTGAAGAAGACGTTGGCGCAGCCGCCGACGAAGGCGGCCAGGAGCAGGTGGGGGATGGTGAGTACGTCCGCCCAGGCCGCGACCGGGACGCTGGCGAAGGCGACGAAGGAGACGGCGTCGCAGACGAGCATCACCGGGCGGCGCGGCAGGCGGTCCACCCATGCGCCCGCGGGCAGGCCGAGTATCAGCCAGGGCAGATAGGCGACCGAGGTCAGCAGTCCGACCACGAGGGTGTCGGCGTGCAGGGTGAGGACGGCGACCAGGGGCAGCGCCACCACCGCGATGCCGTTGCCGAACAGGCTCGTGGTCTCCCCGAACCAGAACAGCCGGAACTCGCGCCCGTTCACCGCGCCCTGGCGTGGCGTCTCGCTCATCGTTCTCCCGCCGTGGGTCGCGCACCGTCGAGTCGGGCCAGCTTTCCGGCGAGGACCGCGCCGATCCACGCGATCGGCTCCGGCTGGGTGATCTCGCCGTGGCTGCAGGCGATGTCGTGCACCTCAAGTCGTCCGGTGAGGTGGTCGCGCCAGGACTCCGGCGCGGGCGCGTCCGCCGGTTTCCCCTGCGTGGCGGAGAAGAACACCATGTCCCCCTGGTACGTGCGGGGTTTCAGGTCCCCGTAGATGCGGTCGTTGTCCACGAACACCCGGGCCAGGGCGGCGGCCTCCGGGCGCGTCAGCCGTTCGAGCGGGCCGCCCGGCCGGCGGACCGCCCGCTCGTAGTCGTCGTGGCGCAGTGGTCCCGCGCCGGACGCGGGGAGGTCGTACCCCAGGGAGTCCAGCAGCTCGGTGTACGCCTGCGGGCTGCCGTCGACGAGGGGCCGGTGGCCGGGTACCGAGTCGGGCGGGTAGCCGTCGAGCAGGGCGAGCAGGTCGACCCGGTCTCCTTCGGCCTGCAGCTCGGTGGCCAGCAGATGGGCGATCACGGCGCCGAAGGACCAGCCGAGCAGCCGGTAGGGCCCTTCGGGCCGGACGGATCTGATCCGCGCCATGTAGTCCCTCACCATCTCCTGCCAGGAGAGGCCCGTCGCCGCCGCATCGGTGAGGCCCCTCGCCTGGAGGCCGTACACGGGGTGGCCCGTGTCGAGGTGGCCGAGCAGGCCCGCGTAGACCCAGCTGATCCCGGCGGCCGGATGCACGCAGAAGAGGGCGGGCCGGTCGGCGCCCGTGCGCAGCGGGAGCAGGGGCGCCAGCGGGTCGTGACGCTCCCCGGCGGTCAGCCGGTCGGCCAGGTCGGCCACGGTGGGGGCCTGGAACAGGTCGAGGATGGTGAGTTCTCCGCCCAGCACCGCGCGCACCCGGGCGAGCAGCCTGGTGGCGAGCAGGGAGTGGCCGCCCAGTTCGAAGAAGCTCTCCTCGGCGCCGACCCGGCTCAGCCCCAGCACCTCCGCGAACAGTCCGCACAGGACCTCTTCGCGGGGGCCGCGCGGGCCGCGCGACGCCGGGCGGTGCGCGAGGTCCGGGGGCGGCAGCGCGTCCCGGTCGAGTTTGCCGTTGGGCGTCATCGGCAGCCGCTCCACCACCTGGAAGAACGACGGGATCATGTGGTCGGGCAGGGTGGCGGACAGCCGTCTGCGCAAAGCGCGGGTGTCGGGCGTCCGGCCGGCCGCGGGTTGTACGTAACCCACCAGCCGTTTGTCGCCCCCGGCGGCCTCGTGCACGGCCACGGCGGCCTGTGCCACCTCCGGGCAGCGGGTCAGCGCGGCCTCCACCTCGCCGAGTTCGATCCGGAAGCCGCGTACCTTGACCTGGTCGTCGACGCGGCCGAGGTAGTCCAGCCGGCCCCGGTGATCCCACCGGGCCAGGTCGCCGGTGCGGTACATGCGGCTCCCCGGCTCCCCCGCCGGGACGAAGGGGCAGGCGACGAACCGTTCCGCGGTCGCGGCCGGGCGGTTCACATAGCCGCGGGCCACGCCGGGCCCGGTCACGTACAGCTCGCCGGGGACGCCGGGCGCGACGGGGCGCAGCCGCTCGTCGAGCACGAAGACCCTGGTGTTGCCGATCGGCTTGCCGATCAGCGGGGACGGGCTGTCCGCGACGTCCCACCACAGCGCGTCCAGGGTGCACTCCGTGGGCCCGTAGAGGTTGTAGCCGAGCGTCCCGGGTGCCTCCCGGATGCGGGTCCACAGCGTGCGTCCGGCGGCTTCCCCGCCGAGCAGCAGCACCAGCGGCGCATGCGGTCCGGACAGCAGGCCCTCGTCGAGCAGGTGCTCCGCGTAGGTGGGGGTGACGTCCAGGACGTCGATGCCGGCGGCCGCGACGTAGGCGGTCAGGGCGGCGGCGTCGCGCCGGATGTCGTCGCCGATCACATGGAGTTCGTGTCCGGCCAGCATCCAGAACAGCGCCTCCCACGACGTGTCGAACGACAGCGAGGCGGTGACGGCGGACCGCAGCCGCCGGCCCGCGGTGGCCTCGGCGCGGGCGATCAGGCCGTCGCGGTGGAAGGCGTAGAGGTTGCTCAGCGCGGCATGCGGGGTCAGCACGCCCTTGGGGCGGCCGGTGGATCCGGAGGTGTAGATGACGTACGCCGCGCTCGACGGCGGTATGCGGCAGTTCAGGTCGGGCACGGGAGCGGTCGGCGCCTCCAGCCGGTCGATGTGCACCGCGGGCAGTTCGCCGAAGGCGTGCGTGGCCGCGGTCGCGGTGTCCGTGACGACGGCGACCGGTGCGGCGTCCCGCAGCATGTGCCCGATCCGCTCCGGCGGGTATTCGAGATCGAGCTGCAGATAGGCCGCGCCGGTCTTGAGCACCGCCAGCATCGCCACCACGGACTCGGCCGACCGCGGCAGGGCCAGCCCGACCACCCGCTCGGTCCCGGCGCCCGCGGCGCGCAGCCGGCGGGCGAGAAGGTTGGCCCGGTCGTTGAGTGCGGCGAAGGTGAGCCGGGTGTCCCCGCACACCACCGCGGTCGCCCGGGGCGTGCGCGCGGCCTGCGCCTCGAACAGCTCCGGGACGGAGGCCGGCGGCACGGGCCGGGCGGTGTCGTTCCAGGCGACGAGGGTCTGGTGGCGGTGTTCGGCGGAGAGCGGGTCGGCTTCGCCGATGGGGCGCTCCGGTGCCGAGACGAGCTGCCGCAGCAACCGGGGCAGGGCGTCGGCGATGTGGTCGGCGGTGGCCCGGTCGAAGAGGCCGGTGGCGTACTCCAGGGCGCCGTCGATGCCCGCGGGGTGCCCGTCCGGTGTGTAGTGCTCGCGGAAGTCCGCGGACAGGTCGAATTTCGCGGCCTTCCAGTCCGGGTGCTCCTCGGTGCACACCAGGCCCGGCAGCGAGAGCGTCGCCTCCTGTGCCCGGGAGAGGGTCAGCATGACCTGGAAGAGCGGATGGCGTGCCAGTGACCGCTCCGGGTTCAGCTCCTCGACCAGCCGCTCGAACGGGACGTCCTGGTGGTCGTAGGCGGCGAGGTCCGCCTCCCGCAGGCGGTCCAGCAGCTCGCCGAAGGACGGGTCGCCGGACACATCGGTGCGCAGCACCAAGGTGTTCACGAAGAAGCCCACCACGTCTTCCAGCGCCTCGTCCAAACGCCCCGCCACCGCGGTGCCGATCGGGATGTCCGTACCGGCCCCCAGCCGGGACAGCAGGACCGCGAGGCCGGCCTGCAGCACCATGAACGTGGTGCACCCGTGGTCGGCGGCGACGGTGAGCAGGCCGCGGTGCAGATCGCCGTCGAGCTTCAGCGGCACCCAGTCGCCGCGGTGGTCGGCCACCGCGGGGCGCGGGCGGTCGAACGGCAGGGCCAGTTCGGCGGGGAGTCCGGCCAGCCGTTCCCGCCAGAAGGCGAGCTGCGTGGCGAGCAGGCTCGCGGGGTCGTCCGCCTCGCCCAGCAGTTCCCGCTGCCACGCCGCGTAGTCCGGGTAGCTCACCGGCAGCGGTGCCCACTGCGGGGGCCGGCCCGCGGCCCTGGCCTCGTAGGCGGTGGCCAGGTCGTCGAGCAGCGGCTGCCAGGACCACTCGTCGCAGGCGATGTGGTGGATCACCAGCGCCAGCACGTGTTCGCGCGGCGCCAGGGCGAACAGCGTCGCCCGGACCGGGAGGTCCGTCGTCAGGTCGAAGCCGCGGTCGACGGCGGCGGCGAGCGCCTCGTCGAGCCGGCCTTCCGCCTCGCACTCGACCACGTCGAGCCCGGGCCGCCGGTCGGCGACCTCCGGTACGGGTTCGCCGTCGACGGCCGGGTGGACCGTGCGCAGCACCTGGTGCCGGTCTGCCAGGTCGGTCAGGGCCGCCGCCAGGGCGGTGCGGTCCAGTTCACCTCTGGCCCGGATCACGAGCGAGCAGTTGTAGACCGCCGACCGGCCGTCCACACGGTTCAGGAACCACAGCCTCCGCTGGGCGTAGGACACGGGGGACACGGGTCACTCCTCAGGGGGCAGAGCCGGATGCGGCGGAACGGGTGGCGAGGATCCGGCTCGGGAGGGCCTGCCAGATTTCCGGGGTGTAGAAGTGGCCGCCGGGGAGCACGTCGTGCCGGTACGGGCCGGAGGTCAGGCCGCTCCAGCGGGCTCCGGCGTCGGCGGCGATCAGCGGATCGTCGGCGCCGGAGAACACCTGCAGGGGCACGCCGACCTCGGCGCCGGTGTAGACGTAGGTGTCCCGGACGGCGAAGTCGGCCCGCATCAGCTCCAGCGCCAGCTCGGTCAGTTCGTCGTCCGCGCGGACGTGCGGGGGCAACAGACCGTAGGTCCCCAGCCACTGAAGGAGCCGCTCGTCGTCGTCCTGCTGGGCGGGAAAGCGTTCGCTGTCGGTCAGGCCCCGGTCGGGGGCGTTGCAGGAGGAGAGGACGAGCGCGTCCGGCCGGCGCGCCCCGGCCTTCTCCAGCCGGGCGGCGACGTCGAAGGCCAGCCAGCCGCTCATGCTGTGCCCGAAGAGCACGTACGGGCCGAGATCGGCGGCGGACAGCGCTTTGGTGACCCCGTCGGCGAGGTCGGCCCAGTCCCGGGCGAAGGGCTCGGTGAAGCGTCCCTCCCTGCCGGGGTAGCAGAGCGCGACCAGGTCCGTCCCGGCGGGCAGGTGCGCGGTCCACGGCCGGTACGCGGCCGTGCCGCCGCCGAAGAAGCTCAGGCCGACGAGGGTCCGCTCGGCGTCCGGCGTCCGGTGCAGGGGCACCATCGTGGTGTCCCGGGCGCCGCTCACCGGGTCGCTCCGGTGCGGATCGGCCCGGCCCGGAACCGGGTGATGCCTGTGGTGTTCGCGGCCATCGGTCAGGCCCCGTTCATCGTGGCGATCAGGCCGGCGGGCCGCATGTCCCTCCAGTGCTCCTCGACGTAGTCCAGGCAGGCGGTCCGCGGTCCCGCTCCGAACACGGTGGTCCAGCCGGCGGGCACCTCGATGTCCGCGGGCCACAGGGAATGCTGTCGCTCCGCGTTGGTCAGTACGAGGTAGGAGCCGTTTTCGTCGTCGAACGGGTTGTTCATGGGTCTGTCCTTTCACGGTGATGATCAGGCCGGATCAGGGAGATCGGCCTGGTGGCTGATGCTGCGTCAGGTACGAATGCGACCGGCCTGCTTGACGGTCAGAGCCAGCCGAGCCGGGCGGCCTTGACCCCGGCCTCGAAGCGGCTGCGGGCGCCGAGGCGCTCCATCAACGCGGCCATCATGCGTCGCGCGGTCCGGTGCGAAATGTGGAGCTGACCTGCGGCGGAGGCATCGGTGCACCCCTGGGCGACCAGCCTGAGCAGCGCCAGTTCCTTGCCGCTCGGGCCGTCGCCGGCCGCGGGCCGCCCGGCGTCCAGCGGGGTGGCCGACGCCCAGGTCTGTTCGAAGAGAAGGACCAGGGGGGCGACGAGGCCGGGATCGGTCACGTGGAGCGCGCCCGCCGCCCCGTCCTGCGGGTCGGCGGAGACCAGCGCGACCGCGCCGTCGACCACGGTCATCCGCGGCAGCGGAGTCTCACAGCCGCGGAACTGGCCCCCGTTGCCGGTCAGCCAGTGCACCTGAGCCAGCGTCGCGGCGTCGTAGGAGCCGGTGTCGGTGCCGACGGTCCGGACCGACACCGAGCGGCTCAGCAGCGCCGCCTCGTTCCGGCGCGACGCCATGAGTTCCTGCGGCGACGGCGCACCGCCGGGCCGGAACGTCAGCACCTCGCGGGTGGCCTCCCCCGCCAGGCGGTCCACCCGGCACTGCACCTCGTCCGCCCCCACGAGCCGCTCGACCTGTTCGGCCCTGCCCGACAGGCCGGAGGCGCCGGACAGGAGCAGGCGGACGACCTCGGCGTGGGTCTCGGCGAGCCGCCGCTGCCGGCGCAGCAACTCCTCGTGCTGGCCGGCCAGCGACTGCTGCAGGCCCAGGACCGGATCCACCGCGACGAACCCGCCCACCACCTCGAACGACTGCCGCACCAGGCCGAGTTCGAGCAGCCGGTCCAGGCAGCCGCGGACCAGGTCCGGCGCGAGGGCCAGCCGGTCGGCGATCGTCTCGGCGGCCGGCGCGGGTGAGGTCCGCATCTCCCGGTACACCGCTTCTTCCATCCGTTCCAGTCCGAACATGGTGAGCATGGGTCCGTCTCCCAGGTGTGTCGGTGAGCGCCCGCGGTCAGCGGGGGGTGGCCGGCCGCAGCGCCGGGCGGGCTGGCCGGGCCGTCGCCAGGTAGGCGGCGACACCGGCGACGGTCGGGGACCGGAAGAACTCGCGGACCGGCAGTTCCAGCCCGAGGGCCGAACGCACCCGGGAGATCAGCCGGGTCGCCAGCAGCGAATGACCGCCCAGGGCGAAGAAGTTGTCGTCGATTCCGACCGTGTCCACGCCGAGCACGGTGGCGAACAGCTCGCCGAGCACCTCCTCGTGCCCCGTACGCGGCCCGGTGGGGGCCGGCGCCGCGTCCCGCGGCGGAGCCGCGGTGGTGTCCGGGGAGCGCCGGTCTTGGACGGGTGGCACGTCGAGGTCGGCGATCGGCCGGTCCGGGTCCTCGACGACCTGGGTGAGCAGCCGGCGCAGACCGTCCGCGAGCCGCTCCCCCGTCGAGGCGTCGAACAGCTCGGTCGCGTACATCAGGGCGCCGGCCAGCCCGGCCGGTGCTCCGTCCCGGTCGAGCCGCTCCTCCACGTCGATGACCAGGTCGAACTTGGCGGTGGTCGTCGGGACCGGCCACTCCGTCGCCCGCAGGCCGGGGAATTCGGGCCCGGCGGTCGCGTGCTGGAGCTGGACCATGACCTGGAAGAGCGGGTGGCGACCGGGCAGGCGCGGCGGGTTCACCGCTTCGACCAGCCGCTCGAACGGAACGTCCTGGTGCTCGTAGGCCGCGAGGTCGGTGGCCCGGACGCGGCGGAGCAGCTCCGCGAAGCCCGGGTTCCCCGAGACGTCGGTCCGCAGGACCACCGTGTTGACGAAGAAGCCGACCAGATCGTCGAGCGCGCTGTCCGAGCGGCCCGCCACCGGGGTGCCGATCGGGATGTCGGTGCCCGCGCCCAGCCTGCTGAGCAGGGCCGCGCAGCCGGCCTGGAGCACCATGAACAGGGTGCAGTGGTGCTCCTTGGCGAGCGCGAGCAGGCCTCGGTGGAGTTCGGGGTCCCATTCGATGCCGGCCGATGCGCCGGCGCCGTCGCCGGTCTCGGGCCGGGGCCGGTCCGTCGGCAGGGCCAGTTCCACCGGCAGATCGGCGAGTTCGGTGCGCCAGTGGCTCAGCTGCCGGGACAGCAGTCCGTCCGGGTCGTCCTCGCCGCCGAGCAGCTCCCGTTGCCACAGCGCGTAGTCGGCGTACTGCACCGGCAGGGCGTCCCACCGGGGGGCCTCGCGCCGGGTGCGGGCGGCGTAGGCGGTGGAGAGGTCGCGCAGGAGCGGTCCGAGGGACCAGCCGTCGCAGACGATGTGGTGGAACACCAGCAGCAGGAGGTGGTCCTCCGGGCCCGTCGTGAACAGGCGGGCGATCATGGGCGGCTCCGCCGCCAGCGCGAACCGGTGGTCCGCGGCCTCGCGGACGGCCGCCTCGACCTCGGCCTCGGGCACCTCCCGGTGCACCAGCGCCGGCCGGACCTCTCCCGGTGCGCGCACCGACTGCACCGGCCGGTCGCCGCGTTCGGCGAAGACCGTCCGCAGGCTCTCGTGCCGGTCCGTGACGTCGGACAGCGCCTGTTCGAGGGCGCCTCGGTCCAGCGGCCCGGAGAGGCGGAGCGCCAGGGGGAGGTTGTAGGCGGTGCCCGCCTCCTCCCACTGATCCAGGAACCACAGCCGTTGCTGGGCGAAGGAGAGCGGCAGCACGTCCGGGCGCTCCCCCGCCCGGAGCACCGGCCTGGCGGGGAGCAGGTCGTCGAGGCTCTCCGCCAGCCCGGCCACGGTCGGGGTGGCGAACAGCAGACGGGCCGGGACTTCCACGCCGAGGACGGAGCGCGCCTTGCTGCTCAGCCGCACCGCCAGCAGGGAGTGGCCGCCGAGGTCGAAGAAGCCGTCGTCGATGCCCACCGCGTCGCGGCCGAGCACCTCCGCGAACAGCCCGCACAGGAGTTCCTCGCGGAGAGTGCGCGGGGCGCGCCCGGTGCCGCTGGTGGGGTGGACCGGCCGGGGCAGGGCCGCGCCGTCCACCTTGCCGTTCGGCGTCAGCGGCAGTTCGTCGATCACCACGATCGCGGCGGGCACCATGTGGTCCGGCAGGTTCTGCCGGACGAACTCGCGCACGCGCCGCACATCGAGTTCCGCGTCCCGCGCGAGTACGTACCCGACGAGGCGTTTATCCCCGGGGTGGTCCTCGCGCAGCACCGCCACGGCGTGCGCGACGCCCTCGTGGCGGGCCAGTGCCGCCTCGACCTCGCCGAGTTCGACCCGGAAGCCGCGGATCTTGACCTGGTCGTCGGCCCGGCCGAGGAATTCCAGCGCGCCGTCGCCGGTCCACCGGACCAGGTCGCCCGTGCGGTACATGCGCTCGCCCGGACGGAACGGGTTCGCCACGAACCGTTCCGCGGTCAGGCCGGGGCGGTTCACATAGCCCCGCGCCAACTGCGCGCCCGCGACGTACAGTTCGCCGACCACGCGCGAGGGGACGGGCCGCAGCGCCGGGTCGAGCACGTACACGTCCACCCCGGCGATCGGGCGGCCGATCAGCGGGCGGTCGCTCTCGTCCGACGACCAGAAGAGCGTGTCCACGGTGGTCTCGGTCTGTCCGTAGATGTTGTAGACGGTGATCCCGTCGGTCTCCCGGATGCGTGCCCACAGCTTCTCGCCGACCGTTTCCGCGCCGGTCATCACCACCGCCGGCGGCGTTCTGTCCGGATCGAGCATCCCCTGCCGGATCAGCTCCTCGGCGTAGCTGGGCATCACATCGAGGGCGTCGATGCCGCACCGGTCCAGGTACCGGGCCATGGCGACGGGGTCGCGGCGGGTGTCGTCGCCGATCAGGTGGAGTTCGTGGCCGACGGCCTGCCAGAGCAGTCCGACGACCGAGGTGTCGAAGGAGAGGGACGCGGTCAGGGCCATCCGGCAGCGTCGCCCGTCACGGATCCGTTCGGCGGTGGCGATGACCTCCGCGCGGTAGAAGGCCAGCAGGTTGGCCAGCCCGCCGTGGGTCACCATCACGCCCTTGGGCCGGCCGGTCGATCCCGAGGTGTACACGACGTATGCCGGATGGTCCGCGGCGAGAGTGGCGGCGGGTTCTTCGGTGGATTCCTCGGCGGACTCGTCGTCGGGCGCGGGGGCGTCGATGAGCAACGGTGCGCACGCGGGCAGCAGCTCGGCGGTTTCGCGGTCGGTGACGACCAGGGCGGCGCCGGAGTCCTCCAGCAGGTAGGCGATCCGCGGGGCCGGGTACGCCGTGTCGACGAACAGGAATGCGGCGCCCGCCTTCAATACGGCCAGCAGCGCGACCACCAGGTCGGCGGAGCGGGGCAGGGCCACCGCCACCACCCGGTCCGGGCCCGCGCCCCGGCGGGCGAGGCGGCGGGCGAGCCGGGTGGCGCGTGCGTCGAGTTCGGCGTAGGTCAGCGCGGTGTCCTCGAAGACCAGCGCCGTCGCGTCCGGTGTGCGGGCGACCTGCTCCCGGAAGGCGTCGGGCAGGAAGACGCTCCGCGGCGCGGGCGCCAGGCGCTCGGGCAGCAGGCGTCGCCGTTCCTCGTCCGAGAGCACGTCGACGGCGCTGATCGGCCGTTCCGGGGCGGCGAGCACCTGTTCCAGCAGCCGCCGCAGGCGTGCCACGAGCTGTTCGGCGGTGGCCTGATCGAACAGGTCCTCGGCGTACTCCAGGTAGCCGGTCAGTCCGGCGGGTGCGCCCTGGGCGTCGCGGGTGTCGACCAGTTCAAGGCTGAGGTCGAACTTGGCGACGTCCCAGCTCACCGGGGCCCGTTCGCCCTCCAGTCCGGCGAAGTCCGGGGTGGCGGTCTCGGCGGGCTGTACCTGGATCATGACCTGGAACAGCGGGTTCCGGGACAGCGACCGCTCGGGCTGCAGATCCTCGACGAGGCTCTCGAACGGGACGTCCTGGTGGGCGAAGGCCTCCAGGTCGGTGTCCCGGACCCGGCGCAGCAGTTCGGCGAAGCCGGGATCGCCCGCGGTGTCGGTGCGCAGCACCAGGGTGTTGACGAAGAATCCGACCAGATCGTCGAGCGCACTGTCCGACCGGCCCGCCACCGGGGTGCCGAAGGGGATGTCGGTGCCCGCGCCCATCCGGGTCAAGAGCGCCGCGAAGCCCGCCTGCACCACCATGAACGGGGTGCAGCCGGCGGACCTGGCGAGTGCGAGCAGCCTGCCGTGCAGCTCCGGGTCCCAGTCGACGGCCACGATCCCGCCGGACTGTGCCGCGACCGCCGGGCGCGGCCGGTCCACCGGCAGCGTCAGCTCCGGGGGCAGCCCGGCGAGCCGGGTACGCCAGTACTCCAGCTGACGGCTCATCAGGCTCGTCGGGTCCTCGGCGCTGCCGAGCAGCTCCCGCTGCCACAGCGTGTAGTCGGCGTAGCGCACCGGCTGCGCCGGCCAGTCGGGGGCGCTCCCCTCGCAGCGGGCGGTGTACGCCAGGCCGAGGTCCCGCAGCAGCGGGCGCAGGGACCATCCGTCGGCCGCGATGTGCTGGATGACCAGCAGCAGTACCTGTTCCTCGGGGCCGAGCCGGAACAGCGTGGCCCGCAGGGGTGCGTCCTCGCTGAGGTCGAAGCGGTGCCGGGCCCGCTCCGCCATGGCGGCGTCGAGACCGGACGGCGTCACCTCGACGACCTCGATGCCGGGGACGGTGTCCAGCACCACCGGGTGCGGCTCACCGCCGTCCTCGGGAAAGACCGTGCGCAGGCTCTCGTGCCGTTCCGCGACGTCGGCGAGCGCCCGGGCCAGCGCGTCCCGGTCCACCGTCCCGGTGAGACGGACCGCGACGGGCACGTTGTACGTCCCCGTGCCGCTCTCCATCCGGTTCAGGAACCACAGCCGTCGCTGGGCGAACGACAGCGGTACGGGCTCCGCCCCCGCGCGGGCGGTCAGCGCCGGGCGTGCGGCCCCGGTCAGCCGGGCCAGCCCGGCCACCGTGGGTGCGGCGAACAGGTCCCGGATCTCGAACCCCTCGCCCAGGACCGACCGGATCCGGGCGAGCAGCCGGAGCGCGAGAAGGGAGTGTCCGCCCAGGTCGAAGAAGTGATCGTCGATCCCCACGCGGGGCATTCCGAGCGCCTCCGCGAAGAGTGCGCACAGGATCTCCTCGCGCGGGCTCCGCGGCTCCCGCACGGTGTGCACGCTCCGGTCCGGCTCCGGCAGCGCGGCGCGGTCGAGCTTGCCGTTCACCGTCGTCGGCATGGTGTCGAGCAGGACCACGGCGGCGGGGACCATGGCGTCGGGCAGGCGGTCCGCCAGATACCGGCGCAGCTCCTGGTCCGTGCGGGCGCGGGACCGGGTCACGGCGTACGCGACCAGGCGCGGGTCGCCCGGCCGGTCCTCCCGGAGGACGACCGCGGCCTGGGCCACCTCGGGGTGGCCGGCCAGCACGGCCTCGATCTCGCCCGGCTCCACCCGGACGCCCCGGATCTTCACCTGGGAGTCCGCGCGGCCGACGAACTCCAGCTCCCCGCCGGCGCGCCACCGGACCAGGTCACCCGTGCGGTACATCCGCTCCCCCGCCGCGAACGGGCAGGCCACGAACCTCTCGGCGGTGAGCGCGGGACGCCCGGTGTAACCCCGGGCGAGCTGGACGCCGCTCAGGTACAGCTCGCCCACCACCCCGGGCGGCACCGGCCGCAGCGCACCGTCCAACACATACGCCGACACGTTGGCCAGCGGCCGGCCGATCGGCACCGTGCTTCCCGCGTCGTCGCGGCGGCACTGCCAAGAGGTCGCGTCGACGGCCGCCTCGGTGGGCCCGTAGAGGTTGTGCAGCTCGGTGGCGGCGAGGGTCGCGAACAGTTCGCGCTGGGTCTGCGCGGGAAGCGCCTCGCCGCTGCAGATGATCCGGCGCAGGCTGGTGCAGCCGGCCGCACCGGGCTCCCGGAGGAACGCCTGCAGCATGGAAGGTACGAAGTGCGTGACGGTCACCGCTTCGCGGCGGATCAGCTCGGCGAGGTGGCCGGGGTCGCGGTGCCCGCCGGGCTTCGCCAGCACCAGGGCCGCGCCGGAGATCAGCGGCCAGAAGAACTCCCACACCGACACGTCGAAACCGGCCGGGGTCTTCTGCAGCACCCGGTCGTCGCCGGTGAGCCGGTACTGCCCCTGCATCCACAGCAGCCGGTTGACGACGGCCGCGTGCGGGACCATGACGCCCTTGGGGCGCCCGGTGGAGCCGGAGGTGAAGATGACGTAGGCGGGGTGCGCCGGAAGCGGCGCTTCCGGACGGGCGGGGGCGGGCGCGACCGGCTCGTCGAGCAGCAGCGTCGGGAGGGTGCCGGGCAGGGCTTCGGCGCCCTGCGCGTCGGTCAGCACCAGGACCGGTCCGGCGTCCGCGAGCATCCCGGCGATCCGCCCGGCGGGGTGGTCCAGGTCCACCGGGAGGTAGGCCGCGCCCGCCTTGACCACGGCGAGGATCGCGACCACCAGCTCCACCGAACGGGGCAGTGCCACGGCCACGACCCGCTCCGGGCCCGCGCCACGGTGCGCGAGCTGCGACGCCAGCCGCTCCACCCGTGCGTCCAGCTCGGCGTAGCTCAGCCGTTCGTCGGGCGCCACCAGGGCCGTCGCCTGCGGCGTGCGCCGGACCTGCGCCGACCACAGCTCGGCGAGCGTCACCTCCGGCAGCTCGACCGCGGTGTCGTTCCACTCCCGTACGACCCGGTCGCGCTGCTCGGGCGTCAGCACGGTCAGCGCGGAGAGCGGCCGGTCCGGGTCCTCGGCCACCTGTTCCAGCAGCAGCCGCAGCCGGTCGGCGAGTTCGGCCGCCTCGGCGGCGGTGAACAGGTCCGGACGGTAGTGCAGGCGCAGGGCGAGCCGCTCGCCCGGTTCGACGGCGAGGGTGAGCGGGTAGTGCGCGCTGTCGCGGAACGCGACGCCGACCTGGAGTTCGCCGTCGGGCGAGTCGACCTGGTAGTCGTGCATCGGGAAGTTGTCGAAGACCACGTTGGTGTCGAAGAGCGCCGTGGGACACCCGGTGAGGGCCTGGATCTCCGTCAGGCCGAGGTGGTCGTGGTCGAGCGCTGCGGCGCGTCCCGACTGGATCTGCTCGAACAGCGCGCTCATCGACGCCGCCCGGTCCAGCCGAACCCGCACCGGGACCGTGTTGATGAGCATCCCGATCATCGAGTCCGCGCCGGTCAGCTCCGCCGGACGGCCGCTGACCGTCGAGCCGAACACGACATCCTCGCGTCCGGTGAGCGCACCGACCAGGACGGCCCACACCCCTTGGCACACCGTGTTGAGCAGGACGTGGCTGCGCCGGGCGTGCGCGGTCAGCAGCGCCGTCGTCTCCGCCGGCAGCAGCACCGCCACCTCCTCCGGCGGCGGGCCGCTCCGGGAGTCGGCGGCGGCGACGAAGGTGGGCTCATCGACCCCTTCCAGGGCCGCCGCCCAGTGCCGCTCCGCGCCGGCCCGGTCCTGCTCCGCCAGCCACGCCAGGTAGTCCCGGTACGGGCGCACCGGTGGCAGGCCGGTGGTGGCGCCGCCCTGGGAGTACACCGCGAACAGCTCCTGGAACAGCAGGGCGAAGGACCATCCGTCCAGCAGGAGGTGGTGGGCGGTGACGAGGAGCCGGTGGCGGCGGGCGGTGTGCCGGGCGAGGGTGAAGCGGATCAGCGACGCCCCGCCGACGTCGATGCCTTCCGCCCAGTCCCGCGCGGTCAGTTCGGCGAACCGCTCCGGCGCGCTCTCCTCCTGCCCCAGGTCGATCTCCCGCCAGTCCGGCGGGACATCGCGGCGGACCACCCGTATCGGCTCGCCCGATTTCCGGTACCGGAATCCGGACCGCAGCGTGGCGTGGCGCCGTATCACGGTCTCCGCGGCGGTCTTCAGGAGCGCGGTGTCCACCGGTCCGTCGAGGTCCACCGCGAATTGCGCGAGATAGGGGCTGTGCTTTTCCCGGTCGAACAGCGCGTGAAAGAGAAGCCCTTCCTGAAGGGGCGACAGGGGAAGGACGTCCTCGACTGCTGACTGACTCATCTTCAGTGCCACCTTCCTCAGATTGCCCGCAGATCGGATTCGATTTCTTCGAGCTCTTCCTGACTGAGCGAGCTCAGGGTCAGGTCGGACGGGGTGAGTCCGCCCGCTCCGGGTTCGCGGGCGTGCGCGACCAGCGTCCGGAGCATCCGGAACCACGTCTCCGCCAGCTCGCGGGTGTCCGCCTCGGACACCACGCTGCCGTCCCAGGTCCAGGTGGCGCGGAGCACCGGGCCGTCCGGCCGGTCCACCGTGGCCGCGTTGACCTCGATGCTGTGGGCCATGGGCATTCCGGGCCCGGTGTCGTCCAGACCGGTCCCGTACTCCGGTACGACCGACCAGTCGGCGTCGTCCGAGACCGGGAAGCGGCCCAGGTAGTTGAAGACGAACTCCGGCCGCTCCGCCTGCTCCAGCAGCGCGGCGGTTTGCGGGTTCAGATAGCGGAGCAGGCCGTAGCGGACGCCCTTGTCGGGGATGGAGCGCACCTGCTCCTTGATCCGCTTCACCGCGGTGCCCACCGCGGGCCCGGCGGCGTCCATCTCCGCCCGGTCCAGCTCCCCCAGGTCGAGCCTGATGGGGAACATGCTGGTGAACCAGCCCACGGTCCGGGAGAGGTCCACGTCCGCGAGCGCGCTCTCCCTGCCGTGGCCCTCCAGGTGCAGCAGCGCGGTGCCGTCGCCCGCCGTGCCGCGTGCGCGGTGCCAGTCGTCCAGCGCCAGCGCGAGACCGGCGAGGAGGACGTCGTTGATGTCGGCGTGGAACAACGACACCACCGAGGTCAGCAGCTCCTCCGTGAACTCGGCCGGCAGGGACACGGTGCAGGACCGCTCCCGGCTCTCCTCGTCGCGGCCGGACACCCGCGCCCGGTCGCCGAACCGGGCGGCGCCGGGGCGCAGCCGGTCGAGCCAGCCCGGGAGTTCCGCGGCGCCGGCCTGCGCGTGCGCCTGCTCGGTGAGCAGCTCGGACCAGCGGCGGAACGAGACCGGCACCGGTTCGAGGGCGATCGCGGCGTTCTTCGCGGCCGCTCGCCAGGCCGTCGCGAGGTCGTCGGCCAGGATGCGCCAGGAGATGGAGTCGATGGCCAGGTGGTGGACGACCAGCGCGAGTTCGCCCCGGCGGCCCGGTCCGGCGTCGCACCACACGGCCTGGAGGACGTTGCCCTCCCGCGGGCGGAGCCGGTCGCGCGCCTCGGCCAACTCCTGCCGGACCAGCGCGGCCCGGTCCGTCGCGGAGCGCCCCGCCACATCGATCCGCCGGACGGCCGGGGCCGCGGCGACCGCCCCCACCGGCAGGGTTTCGAGCGCCCAGTCCCCCTCGCCGCCGGGCAGGGTCAGCCGCAGGCGCAGCACGTCGTGGTGGTCGAGCAGGGCCTGCACCATCGCGGTCAGGTGCGCTTCGGTCAGCCCGGACGGGGTCCGCAGGACCGCGAACTGGTTGTAGGTGTCCACCCCGCCGCCGCGCTCGCGGAACCAGCGGATGATGGGAGTGGTGGCGACCGGTCCCACCCCGCTGTCCGCGACGGGCGCGGGTGTCAGGTCGACCGTGGTGGCCGCATCCGCCAGTGCCGCCAGGTCCCGCCGGCTCAGCACCTCGCCGACGGTGATCCGCAGACCGGCTTTCCGTGCCCGGCTGACGAGTTGCATGGCGAGGATGGAGTCCCCGCCGAGCGCCACGAAGCCGTCGTCGGGCCCCAGGTCGCTCACCCGGAGCACCTCGGCGACCAGTTCACACAGGATGCGCCGGCGCCGGGTGACCGGACTTTCCCCGGCCACGCTCGAATTCGGTTCGTCGAAAGGGCTGGTCACGTATTCCCTCATTCCGAGTCCGGTCTGGAATCGGGAACGAAGCTATCGAGCGGTGATCGGCGTCAGCGGCAGTCACAGCGGCAATCCGCGGGAGAACCACCGGGGAGGGCAGGGGAATTGCCGGTGCGATTGCCGCCGGAGGCGACGGCGCACGCCGAAACTGACAGGCGCGACGTTCACCCGGAATCACATCGAGAAGGGGCTTCACGGTGACAATCCAGCAACCGGCGCAGTCGACGGCCGGCCTCGCCATGTTCGGCGGCACCCGGGCCGTACCCAGGGACCTGCGGATCAGGCCCTGGCCGATGGTGACCGAGCAGGACGAACAGGCGGTCCACCGGGTGCTGCGCTCCGGCCGGTTCACCTCCGCCTCGTCGGGCGAGCAGGAGATCGCCGAACTGGAGCGGGCGTGGGCGCGGCACGTCGGTACGGAGCACTGCGTGGCGGTGAGCAACGGGACCGCGGCGCTGTCGGTCGCGCTGAGCGCCGCGGGCGTGGGCGCCGGCGACGAGGTCGTGGTGCCCGCCCTGAGCTTCATCGGCAGCGCCACCGCTCCGCTTCATCTGATGGCCGTGCCGGTCTTCGTGGACATCGATCCCGTCACGTTCAATCTGGACCCCGCGGCGCTCGAAGCCGCGATCACCCCGCGCACCAAGGCGATCGTCGTGGTCCATCTGCACGGTCTGCCGGCCGATCTGGACCGGATCTGCGCGATCGCCGACCGGCACGGGATCACCGTGGTCGAGGACGCGGCCCAGGCGCACGGCGCCCGGTACCGGGGCCGGGCCGTGGGCTCGATCGGCGCGGTGAACACGTTCAGCCTCAACGTCAGCAAGAATCTCGCCACCTGCGGCGAGGGCGGCCTGATCACGACCGATGACGCGGACGTGGCGACGCGGGCGACCATGCTGCGGCAGTTCGGTGAGCTCATCCCGGCCCGCGGCGAGCGCAGCTACGTCGCGCATCTGCTGGGCTGGAACTGCAAACCGAACGCGATACAGGCCGCGTTCACCCGCAGCCGTCTCGCGCAGTTCCCCGCCGAGGCGGCCGTCCGCGAGGAGAACGTCCGCCGGCTGCTGGGACGGGTGGCCGCCTGCCCCGGCTTCCTGGTGCCCGAGGTCCCGCAGGACCGCACCCACGCCTGGCACATCCTGCGCTTCCGGGTGGACCCCGCCGCCTTCGGGCTGGCCGACGAGTGCGCGGGCCCGCTGCGCGCCGTCGTCCAGCGCGCCCTGCGTGCCGAAGGGGTGCCCGCCGCGCCGTACCAGCTCCAGCCGCTGCCCGCGCAGCGGGTGTTCACCGAACAGCGCGGGTTCGGCGCCTACCCGTGGGCGTTGCCCGGCGTGGCGGCCCGCCCCTACCGCGCCGAGGACTTCCCGGCCACCCTGCGGGTCCTCGACGACTCCTTCACCCTGCAGAAGGCGCATCTGCACCCGGAGGCGGGGCCGTTGCTCGCCCGGTACGCCGATGCGTTCGAGAAGGTCTGGCAGCACCGCGACGAGCTGGCCGCCGTCGCTGCGACGGCGGCCCACACGCCGCACTGGGAACGCGCCTCACAGATCGCCGACGCCGAGTGGTCCACGGCGTTCCCCCACTGATGACCTCGGCGGCGGTTCAGGCCGGCAGCCGCCGCGCCTGCTCCGCCACCGCCGCGCCGGAGATGCCGTTGCGCGCCAGCAGATGGCGGTGGCCGCCGGTGCCGGCGGCGAACCGGTCGGCCACCGCCACCCGCCGCACCGGACAGGCGACGCCCAGGCCGGCCACGACCTCGGCGACGGCGGAGCCGAGGCCCCCGGCCGCCCAGTGCTCCTCGACGGTGACGATGCCGCGCGTGCGGGTGGCGGCCGTGACGATCGCCTGCCGGTCGAGCGGTTTGACGGTGTGCATGTTGAGCACGGCCGCGTCGATGCCGTCGCCGGCCAGCTCGTCGGCGGCCTCGACCGCGGTGCGCACCGGGTCAGGACCGGTGGCGATCAGCGTCACATCGGCTCCCTCACGCAAGGACTGCGCGACCCCGATCCGCACCGGCTCCGGCGAGGCCAGAGCCGGTGTCGCGCCGCGCCCGAGGCGCAGGTAGACCGGTCCCGGCAGCTGTGCGCAGGCACGGACCAGGCTCTCGGTGGCGGGGCCGTCCGCGGGTACCAGCACCGTCATGTTCGGCAGCATCCGCATGACGGCGAGGTCTTCCAGCGCGTGGTGGGTGGAGCCGAGATGGCCGGCGGAGAGCCCGCCGTGGGTGGCGGCGATCCGCACCGGCAGGTTGTTCCAGGCGATGTCGAGCTTCACCGCCTCCAGCGCACGGGTGGCGGCGAAGGTCGCCATGGTGTTGACGAAGGGGATCCGGCCGGACCTGGCCAGTCCCGCCGCCACGCCCATCAGGTTCTGTTCCGCGATACCGAGGTTGAGGTACCGCCGTGCGGCCTCTCCCCAGGACGTGGCGGAGAACAGGCCGGTGTCGCTGTCCAGGCACACATAGCGTTCGTCCTCGCCGGCCAACTCGACCAGGACGTCCCGGTAGATCTCCCGGGCCGCGCGGTCCCGGTCCACCGCGGTGGGTTCGGCTGTCACGACGGACATGTCGTCTCCGTTCAGGTTCGTTCGCCGCGCCTCACCGCCGCACGGGCACGCCGGTACCCGCGCTCGGTGAGTCGGACGTAGTGGCTGCGGGCCTGGCCTTCGATGTAGGGCAATCCCTTGCCCTTGACCGTGCGGGCCAGCACGACGGTCGGTCTGCCCGGGGTGTGCGGGACGCCCGACAGGGCCGTTCGCAGCTGGTCCGTGTCGTGCCCGTCGACCTCGTGCACCGTCCACCCGAAGCTGCGCCAGCGGTCCCCCAGCGGCTCCAGGCCCACGGTCTCCTCGGTGTCGCCGGTGATCTGGAGCCCGTTGCGGTCCACGATCGCCACCAGCCGGTCCAGCCCCTGGGAACCGGCGGCCATCGCCGCCTCCCAGACCGAGCCCTCCTGCAGTTCGCCATCGCCGAGCACGACGAAGCACCGCCGGTCGCTCCCGTCCAGCCGGGCGGCGAGGGCGAAGCCGACGCCGAGCGGCAGGCCGTGCCCGAGCGACCCGGTCGGCATCTCGACGCCGGGGACGGCCGGGTTCGGGTGTGCGGTGAGCAGGCTGTCCGGGGCGCCGTAGCTCGCCAGCCACTCCTCGGGGAAGAAGCCGCGCTCCGCCAGGGCCGCGTACAGTCCGATCGCGCCGTGGCCCTTGCTCAGCAGGAGGATGTCCCGCTCCGGGGCCTGCGGCTGCCGCGGGTCGATCCGCAGCACATGGTGGTAGAGCGTGACCAGGATCTCGACGAGGGACATCGATCCGCCGAGGTGGCCGCCTTCCGGGTTGGCGCACATCCGCACGATGAGTTCCCGTGCCCTGCGTGCGTGGTCGTCGCTCATCGGTCCTCTCCGGTGAGATGCCCGTCCAGTTCGGTCAGCGCCCGGGTCAGCACCCGGATGCCGAACAGGTAGTCGGGCAGGGTGATGTGTTCCCGGTCGGAATGGTCCAGGCTGCTGTCGCCCGGCCCGTAGGTGGCCATCGGCACCGTCCACTCCTCCGCCAGGGTGTTCATGTCGGAGGTGCCGGTCTTCACCTTCGCCCGCGGGCTGCCGCCCTGCGCGCGGATCGCGACCGACAGCGCCCGCACCACGGGATCGTTGCGGCCGACCCGGCAGGCGCGCACCGCGTTGACGACCCGGAGCGTGCCCGGCGCCGACCGTTCGGCCAGCGCGGCCACCAGGCGCTCGCCGTCGAAGCCCGGGGGGATGCGGATGCTGAACTCCGCGGTGGCGGACGTCAGTCCGCCGTCGATCGACGTCAGGGTCGGGCCGGGCGCGTCGAAGCGGGCATGGCTCGCCTCCGGGCCGAGCAGCTCCAGGAGTTCCGCCCACGCCCGGGTCGCCAGCTCGGACGCCTTGGGCACGACGTTGCTGGGGTGGGTCGCCTCGCACCGCACGTCGTAGCGGAGGTCGATTTTTCCCTTGTACCCCAGGACGACCGTGTCGCAGCCGCTGGGCTCGCCGATGATCAGCGCGTCCGGCGGCTCGTGCGTACGGCGGATCTCCACCGCGCCCCGGGACATCGTGGTCTCCTCCTCCACCGCGCCCACGACCACGATCCGGCCGCGGAATCCGGTGCTGCCGGCGGCCGCGCAGATCATCGTGGCGAGCGGCCCCTTGGCGTCGACCGCGCCCCTGCCGTACAGGCGATCGCCGTCCAGCCGCACCGGGACGTCCCCCGGCACGGTGTCCAGATGCCCGAGCAGCATCACCGTCGGCCCCGGGCCGCGCCGGATCTCCCCGACCGCGTTGCCCGCCTTGTCGATCCGGGCGGTGAGACCGGCGCCGCGCATGGCGTCGACCACGTAACCGGCCAGCTCCGACTCCGCGTAGGACGGGGAGGGGATCTTCAGCATGCCGTGGAGCAGGTCGATCGCTGCCGGATCAGAAAACCTTGTCACTCTTCCTCCAGGAGCACTTCGGTGCACGAGCCGGCCAGGGCCTCCTGTACCGGATGCGGCCGACGGCCGTCCGCGATCAGGACGCGCCCCGCACCGGCCAGCAGCGCCTCGCGCGCCGCAATCAGCTTGACCCCCATGCCGCCGGTGACCACCGGAGGAGTTCCCTCGCGGGGGACCCGGCAGACGGGGAGCACCGACCGTTCGTCGTGCCGGTCGGCCAGCACCCCGCCCGCCCCGGTGAGCAGCACCAGGGTGCTCGCCCGGACGGCGCCCGCGACGGCCGCGGCGGCGCGGTCCGCGTCCGTGTTGACCACCCGGCCGTCCTCGGTCAGCGCCGGCGGCGACACCACGGGCAGCAGCCCCGCCGCGAGCACCGCGGACAGCAGATCGCCGTTGACGCCGGTGATCCGTCCGCTGTGGTCGTCCCTGACCACGACCCGGCGTCCGTCGATGAGCGCCCGGTGCGCCGGTTTGCGGGCGGCCACCAGAAGGCCGGCGTCCAGCCCGGTCAGCCCGACCGCGTCCACCCCGCAGGCGCGCAAGGTGGCCAGCAGCCGGGGCTTGACGGAGCCGGCCAGCGCCAGTTGCACCACTTCGAGGGTGCGCTCGTCGGTGTACCGGGTCGACACCCCGTCCGGGGCGACGAGCCGGCGGGAGGGCACCCCCAGGCGTTCGGCAAGGCCGTCGATGTCGGCCGAACCGCCGTGGGCGAGGATCACCGGCCGGCCGCCGCGGTGCACGGCGGCGACGTCCGCGCAGATCGCCTCCGACCGCACCGCGGCGTTCCCACCGCACTTGACCACCAGCATGTCTCGCATTCGCTCTCTTCGCCTCACGTCAGTTCGGGTGCAGTCCGGTGAATTCCAGCCCGGTCCTCTCCGGCCAGCCGAAGCGGACGTTCAGGCATTGCACGGCGCCGCCCGCGCCGCCCTTGACCAGGTTGTCCAGGGCTCCGATCAGGACCACGGTGCCGTCGTCCGCGGACACCGAGAACCCGACGTCGCAGAAGTTGGATCCGGTCAGGATCTTCGGCTCCGGCAGCCGGTACAGGCCCTGGCGCTGGGCGATGACCCGGACGAACGGCTCGTCTTTGTACGCCGCGCGGAACGCGGAGCGGACGTCTTTTTCCGACACGCCGGACGCCAGCTTCGCGTGGCACACCACCTGCACGCCGCGGACCGCCTCGACACCGGTGGCGGTCATCCGTACGGGATGCCCGGTGGCCTGGGCGATCTCGGCCTCGTGCCGGTGCCGGGAGGGCGCGAATACCCTCAGGGCACCGCTGCGTTCGGCGTGGGCGCCGGCCGGTCCGCCGGAGACCCCCGATCCGCTGGAGCCGGTACGGGCGTCCACCTGCACCGTGCCCTCGATCAGGCCCGCCCGGGCCACCGGCCGGACCGCGAGAATGCCGGCGGTGGCCATGCACCCGGGAACCGCTATCCGGTCGCTCGACGCCAGTTGGGCGCGATGCCCTTCGGGCAGCCCGGTGGTGAATTCGGGGATCAGCTGCGGTGCGGTGTGCGTGACGCCGTAGTAGGACGCGTAAACGTCGGGGTCGTGCAGGCGGAAGTCCCCGGACAGGTCGATGACGGTCTCGGCCAGCTTCAGGAAACCGGCCATCCTTCCCATCGTCTTCCGGTGCGGAGCGGCCAGGAAGAGCACGTCGAAATCGGCGCTCTCCACCGCGTCGTGGCCGACGAAGCACATGTCCGTGTGGCCGCGCAGATGAGGATGGGGGCCGTCGATCCGGCGCCCGGCGAGGCGGTCGGACGTGGCGGCCACGACCGTGACCCGTGGATGACCGAGCAGCAGGCGCAGCAGCTCGCCGCCGATGTAGCCGGATGCCCCGACGATCGCTACGCGGCGCATGGGCGCGACTTCGTCAGGAGGTGGTCGACGATCCGGTCGGCGACGGACAGCGTGTCGCCGAGGGCCTGCTGCAGACCGGAGAACTCGACGCCGTGGTTGACCTCCAGGACGAGGACCTCTCCCGTCCCGTCCTCGATCAGATCGACACCGGCGATCTCCGCCTCCACCGCCTGCGCGGCCATGACCGCGAGTTTCGCGATGTCCGGTGTCAGGGCGCACAGTTCGCTCACCGCGCCCCGCGCCACGTTGGTCCGCCAGTCCTCGCTGCGCCGGTAGGTCGCCGCGAGCGCCTCGCCGCCCACCACGACGACCCGGATGTCCCGCCCCGGCTTGGCTATCCACTCCTGCAGATAGACGATGCGGGCCTGCGGTGAGGGCAGTGCGGCGACGTACTCCAGCACGGTTTCCGCGGTCCGCCGGTCCGGCAACGCGGCGACCAGCCGCCCCCACGACCCCTGCAGGGGCTTCACCACGGCCGGATAGCCGAGGGTCTCCAGCGCCGTCAGCGCCGCCTCCGGGGTCAGCCCGAGGGCCGTTCGCGGCGTCGGGAGTCCGGCCTCGACCAGCGCCGCGGAGGTGCGCCACTTGTCCCCGCACAGCTCGGTCGCCCGCGCCGAGTTGACCACCGTGGCCCCCGCCGACTCCAGCGCACGGGCCGCGTACGTCGCCCTGGCGAGCCCGATCTCCCTGTTCAGCACGGTCGGGCGCGGGCCGCGGTCACCGAGTTGGTGCCACCACGCACGGCTGTCGAGGTGCTGAGGGGCGATCCCTCTGCGCGCGAAGGCTTCGAAGATGCTCTTCTCGTCGGCCCGCACCCGGGAAGCGAGTACGGCGAGGGGCACGGCGCGGCTCACTCGCCCCAGTCCTCTTCTATCTCCGGCGCGAGCGCGGCCCGCAGCGGATCCAGCGTGAGGATCTCCAATTCGCTGGCGCACTCACCGCATTCCACGATTTCGCCGATCACTGGTTTTCCGGCGGGAACCACCGAGTTCTCGCATTCCGGGCAGGTGACCATTTCCCTTTCCTTTCGTCGGCCGTCACGGGGCACGGGTAAACGTAGGGGCCGGGCCGGGCCCCGACAGGCAGAACCAGCGGCAGTCTCAGCGGCCCGGCCCGCCCCCGGCGGGGCGGTCCTCCACGTACAGCAGCCGCACCAGTTGCAGCGCGGTGAACTGCTCCGGCAGGTGGGCGCCGGCCGGCCGGACCAGGCCGTGGATCACCAGCGCGTGCAAGGCCGCGGCCGGATCCGGGACGAGGTGATCGATGTCCGCGGCCGTCCAGGACGGCCGGTCCGCCACCTCGGCCAGCACCTGGCGGTAGCGCTCGCCCACCGCGTCGACGCTGCGCGCCAGCGAACGCAGCAGGTTCTGGCAGGCGCAGCCCGTCGGCGAGGAGAGGAGGCGGGAGTCGCGGCCGGCTCGGGCCAGCAGGAGCTCGGGCGAGTACACCAGGCACCAGCCCGCCGCGTATTCGAGCGCCCGGGGGACGCCGTCGAGCCAGCGGCACAGCCGCACCACGGCGTGCGCATTGTCCTCCCGCAGCCGGAATCCCGGCCGTGACCGGCGCATATGGGACAGGAACAGCGCCACGGACGCGACCTCGCTCAGGCGCGCGTAGTCGTACTCCCGCGCCTCCTGGGGCACGGCCATCGCGGTGAGCGGCAGGACGCGCTCGCCCGGCAGGTGGCGGGGCGCCAGACCGGTCACCACCACGCGCAGCCCCGGGCAGCGCCGCAGCAGTGCGCCGACGTCCACCCGGCCGGGCCCCGGAGCGTCGTCCCCGTCGATCACCAGCAGCTGGTGCCGCTCGCCGATCGCCGCGGCCAGGTCGTCGGTGACCTCGGTGGCGCGCGCCGGCGGCCCGCCGGAACCCGGGTCGGCCGCCGGGGGCCCGCCGCAGGACAGCGGATCCCCGGCCGAGGAGTGCCACCCCACCCGCCAGCCCCTGGCACGCAGCACCTCGGCCGCCTCCAGCACCAGATGCGTCTTGCCGATGCCGCTGATGCCGACCACGCTCACCAGCCGGTGGCCGTGCACGGTGACCTGATCGAGCAGCACCTGAAGCTCCGCCTCCCGGCCCACCAGCGCGCCGGGCGGAGCGGGCGGCGCGGGCAGTTCGCACAGCGCCGGCCGGTGGTCCGCCGGGCTCCCCCCGGCGGCGTGCAGCTGCAGGCGCTCCGGGGCGCCCAGCCGCAACGCGTCGGCGAGCAGCCCCACGCTCTCCCGCCGGGGCCGTCGCACCCGGCCGCTCTCCAGGTCGCGGATCGCCCGGACGCTCAACGTGGCGAAGTCCGCCAGTTGCTGCTGGGTCAGCCCGGACCGGCCCCGGTGCCTCTTCAACAGCTCCGCGAAGGGCACGGCCGAGCCGGCTCCCCCCGCCGGCGCCGGCGGCTCCCGTAGGCCGCGGGCCGCGCGATCGCGCAGCGAAGGCCTGCCCGCCGATATCTTTCCGACGGTGTGCGGACCGGCGTTCATGCGCCGTTCGGTCTCCCCACAGGCGTCCCCGAACGCAAGGTGTCCGAGCTTCTCCTTTTCCCGGTCACCAATTTCGCGGACTGCTTCCCGTAGTTTGCTGCTCACGGATTCGGGAGCCCTTTCTCTGTACGATTCCTGCATTCCGGGCCCGGTGGGCGGCAGGCTCCACAAGTCGTCAGGTGCCGGCTTTCCCCCGCGTACACGCAGGTCATCCCCGTCCGCAGCCGCCGCCGGCCAGGCCGGATGAGGCCGTCCGGGTGCCGGCGCGGCCGGGTCCGGCCACGGCAGCGACGGTCCTCACGCAGAAAACAGCGGCCGCGGCGGTGCGGACAGACTTCATGACTTCTCCCGGAATTCGGTGTGAGGGGTACGGGAAAAGTCCCGGCCGCCGTTGTCCGGCCGCTTCCTCCCGCACTTCCAGAGTGGTAGGCACCCGTCCCGGAATCCAGCAACGGAACCATTCACCAAGTTCTCTGGCACCAAAGCGACGGGTGAACACAACACCCACAGGACCTCGATCACTGGCAATACGGACAGATGCGTCCGTCCGGTGCGCCGCACACCGGCCATCCGCCGCCGCGACCTGCGACGACCGGCTCGATCCGATCCGCCGTCGGCCGCGCGCCGCGGGCCGCGCTCAAAATCGGTATATCTGGGTGGAGTCGGTCATCCAGTGCCAGTTCACCGGGGCGTGCCGCCTCTTCAGCGCGCCCCGTCCGGGGCCGTAGGCCTTGAGGGCGGCCAGGTTCATGTCCGACCCCTCGGGGAGACCGGGGCGTTGCCGGGCGCCGGCCCGCCGAGCAGGGCCGTCGCGGTGGGCGTCCCCTCGGGGGCGAACCGGGTGATCAGGTGGTATGTGAAGTTGAGCCGGCAGGGGTCCGAGGAGGCGACGGCCTGCGGTCGGTAGCGGACCGCTCCGCACAGCGCGTATATCTCACCGGCTGCGTTCGCGGTGACGTCGTACGTCGTGAAGGCCCACCCCTCGGCGGGCTTGGCGGTGAGGTCGACGCGGTGCTCGCCCACGACGGCGGCGGGCAGGGCCAGGGGAAGGAGCGCAGCCATGACCGCCATCTTGCCCCCGACCACTGACAGCGGTCCTGGACGGCTCACTTCGTCGTCGTCCTTGTGGAGACAAGCTGCCTGCCCGTCAGCGCTGCCCGGGCGGCGGCGGACCCGGTCTCCGCGTCACCGCCCGCCCGCGCGCGGTCGTCCACGAGACGTGAGTGAGACGTTTCCAGAACGTCAGGGACCCCGGCAAAAGTGGTGTCCACACCGCGGGAACGACGCAGCGAAGTCCCGCACGAGCACAGGGGGAACACCATGCGCATGTCCCGGACTTCCCGTATCCGCACCACCGTGCTGGCCGCCGCCACCGCAGCCCTCGCCCTGAGCCTGACCGCCTGCGGCGGCAACGACGGGGCCGCCAAGAGCGACGCCGCCGGGCAGAGTCAGTCCGGCGCGGCCGCCGGCGGCTCCACGGCGAAGGCCGGCGGCGCGGAAGCGAAGGGCTCCAAGGAGGAGGCCAAGTCGGCGTCGGCGACGGGCGGCACGGAGACCGCCGGCAAGGGCGGCTCCACGGCGGACGTCCGGCAGTGCGTCGGCGACGAGCTGCACGTCACCGTGGAGCACCGGTTCGCGGGCCAGCAGGGCGACCACCTGCTGATCACCGCGGTGAACAAGGGCGACACGCCGTGCTGGGTGACCTCGTACCCGTCCGTCAAGCTCAACGGCGAAGGCGCCGCACTGCCGCTGTCGAAGAAGGCGGAGGGCGGCGACCAGCGGATCACGCTCCAGCCCGAGGGCACGGTCTACAGCGCCGCCGCCCTCTTCGACTACGGCAAGGACAACCGCCGCGCCAGCGGCATCTCCATGGCGCTGCGCGACAACGACGGCCGCCTGCAGCCCGAGTACTCCCTCGACGTCACCGGCGAGAACAGCGAGTTCGCCTGGAACGAGGCCGACGTCCTGAACTGGAACACCAAGAAGCCCTACGACTTCTGATCGTGCCGGGAGACCGGGCGCGCTTCAGGGCACGCCGGTCGGGCGGGAACCTCGGGGGGAGGTTCCCGCCCGATCTGTCATGTGTGACATCGCACCCGCGGGACACGGGCTCCGGAGCCCACCGCCACGCACTCGGTGCCGGGCGGCACGGCGGACGGCTGACGCCTCAGCAGGTCTTCAGCAGGTTCTCAGTAGGTCTTCGTGCAGTACCACGGGGTGGGATAGACGTATTCCACGTGCGTGCACATGCGGACGTTGTCCCGGCCGGCCCCCATGGCGGTCCAGGTCCGCTCGAAACCGTTGCTGTAGCTGTAGGCCACGGCCGTGAACGTGTACGGCGGATGTGCGTCGGGCGGGGTGCCGTCCAGGTTGGTGGTCCAGCTGTTTCCGCCGCCGTTCTGCGACAGGCGTCCCCAATGGGCGTTGCAGGCAGGCGAGTAGCGCAGGTCCCAGATGTTGTCCCACACGTAGATCTGCTCGATGGTGACCGCGTCGGCCGCGCATCCCATGGCCTGCGGGTCCTTCCCGGTGCAGCCGCCGTCATAGCACTGGAACGACTGCGTGGACGGGGTCGTGGCACCGGCCGGTGCGGCGGAGGTGCCGAGGGCGCCGAGGGTGGCCAGTGCGAGCAGGACGGCGGAAGCCTTGCGGCGAAGTCGGAATGGCATGAGGTGGTTGTCCCCCGATGTGAGTGGTGATGCCGATCGGGATCCATGGTGAGGCCGGGCCGCGCTTCCCGTAAGGCCGTTCCCGATGGCTTTCCGATGCCGATTCATGTGCCTTCGGTTATCAGAGCGCGTGACCGCAGCGAGGCCCGGTCCACCTCGCCACGGGCCCCGAGTTCGTCACCGGCATCAAGCCGAACGCACATCACCCCGAACGCACATCACGCCATGCCATGCCACGCGCGTCGTGTCACGTCACGTCACGTCACGTCACGTCACGTCACATGAGACAACGTCTAAGCCTCGATGAGTGTGGCCGACCTGGCGGCCTGTTCGATCTTCGCGCGGTGGGCCGCCCGGGCTTCCTCGTCGATCCGCTTCTCGTGTTCGGCGCGCAACCCGGTCCGGCCGTCGAGGCCCTCGCGCAGGATGTCGGCCTGCCCGGCATGCCGGATGGACTCGCCGAGGACATGGACCAGGACAGCGAACAGGTTCGTGTCGGCATGAGGCTCCGGCCACCACGGCACATGGCCGGGGGCGTCGAGGGGAAGCTCGTTGATCGTCGCGTCCGCGTGTGCCCACGTGCGCCGGTAGAAGCCGGTGATCTGCTCGCGGGTCTCGTCCGCGGCCGCCCACAGATCGCTGCCGTCGGAGTCCTGCCACCGGGGCAGCGGCTCCGGGGAAGGCCGGTCGAAGACCTCGCCGAAGTACCTGGCCTCGATGGTGGCGACGTGTTTGACCAGGCCGAGGAGGTTGGTTCCGGTCGCCGTCAAAGGCCGGCGGGCGTCGTATTCGGACAAGCCGTCGAGTTTCCAGAGCAGCGCCTCACGGTCCCGCCGCAGTATCCCGTGCAGGGTGTCTTTCGCGAATTCATCGATCATGCGGCAGGAGCCTGCCATGGGCCGCTCGTGGCCTCAAGATCCGTTACGTGGTCCGCGACGACCGGCGGAGCCGGGGCCTGGCCACGGCCACCGCCCTGACCTGCCGCCAAAGGCTCGCGAAACATGCCACGTGAGACAACCTCTGAGCCGGGACCCGTGAGCCGTGAGCCATAAGGCATAAGACATAAGGCATAAGAGCCGAGGCGCGAGGAACAGCGGGCCCATGTGCCTTATATCCCCATGAATGAGCGAGGCGAGAGCGGCCGATTGCCGACTTGTGGCGGCCGATTCGCGCATGGTGCCCTTACCGCTTGCAGGGCAACTGATGCTTGAGGAGGCGAACAAGGCTCATGATCAATCGAATTGTCGCGGTGGCGGCGCTGGTCCCGGCCATGCTGGGCGCTACGGCCGCAAATGTTCCGGCGCAGTCCGCGCCGAAGACGTCGGCGGTCGTCACGCTCACCTACGACGCCAGCGGGGCCGGAAAGTGGGCGGATGCGATCAAGAAGTCGGCGGAGAATTGGAATAACGCGGTGCACAACGTGCATTTGCAGCCGGCGAGTTCGGCCGCTTCGGCGGACTTCGTCTACAAGGAGACCAACGGCTGGCCGCAGTCGACATTGGGGCCGATTTTCCCCGGCGGCCGCGGTGAGGTGCAGCTCGGCCAGGAAGCGGTGAATGAGGGTTACGACCTGGCGCGCGTCGCGACGCATGAAACCGGGCACATCCTCGGGCTGCCCGACGACTACGAAGGACCGTGCTCCGAGATCATGTCCGGTCACGGCCCGGGCCCCTCGTGCACCAACGACAAGCCGGACGCCACCGAGGCGGCGCAGGTCGACCAGAACTATGCGCGTGGCGCCTCGGGAGCGCAGCTGAAGGACCGTCAGGTGGTGGTGGACATCTGGCGCGGCGCCCCGGCTCTCGCGCCCTCGCACTGACCGGCCACCGGGCGACGCCGGCGGCGGTTTCCTGGTCGTCCGGGTGGACGGCACCGGATCGGCCAGGAGCCGCCGGCTATTCCCCCTCCCCCTCATTCCCGGCCGGCTGTGTGGCGGTGCCGGCGGTGTAGATGTCCTTGACCTTGACCTCGGTCACCGCACGGCCTTCGGGGAAGACGCGGCGCCAGTCGCCGATGACATGGAGTTCGTCGGTGCCCATGGCGCGAACGACGGTCAGGCCCTCCTCATGGGCTTTGAGCGCTTTCATCCAGAGGTTGGCAAATGCCTGGGAACGGATGAGGTGCATCCAGTCGGGGCGGTACAGCTCGCGGTTGTAATTCGATTCGCCCATGGTGGAGACGAATTTCGCGTACATCGCCTTGACGTATTCCAAGGTCACCGTGTCGTCCGTGGCCAGTGCGCCGTCGCGGGCGTTCTTGAGGACGGTACGGAATTTCTCCAGCAGGTTCTCGGTGGCGCCGGAGGTGTAGGACTCGTGGATTTCCGGCGGGTCGCACAGTCCGTAGCGGGGACCGGAGAGGCGCTGCAGAAGACGCAGGGTGGGTTCGGTGACCCACAGCGGGCCGGGTTCGTCGCGCTGTCCGAGCGGGTTGGGCAGGGTGTGCTCGTGGCTCCAGTGCGGCGGGGTGATGAGGTGGACGCCGGCGCGGCGGCGGTCGTGGGCGAATCCGGTGGAGTGCTCCAGCTGACCGATCGGCAGATGCGTCTTGAGCGCCGAGAGATACGCACCGTTGATGTCGAGCGCGGTGACCTGGTGTTCGCCCGGCGGCAGTTCGCCGCGGGTCCACTTGGGGCGGGCTTCCCAGATCTGGTCGGGGCCGCGGGAGCTCTGCTTCTGGAGGATGTCCGGCATCCAGGGGTGGGCGATGATGTCGTAGCGGGCGCCCTTCCGGGTCTCGTCCAGCAGCGCCATCGCATCCGGGATCGCCCTTCTCACCAGCGCCGCCGTGGCCGCTTCCGGGTCGCCGCCGTGGTCGGCGAGGGCGGCCTGAACCGCCCGGCCGATGGCGTCGGTCGGCTCGGACGGGGGACGGAAGGCGCGCCGGGTGGGGGGCTTGCCGGGCTGCGCGGTGGACTTCCGGGCGCTCGGGGCGGGGCGAGCGGCGCCCGCCGGCGGAGCCGCCGCCGGCTCCGCCGGGGGCGGCGGGACCTGCTCGGCGACCGAAGCGGCCGATGCCGCTGAAGCAGCCGATGCGGCCGATGCGGCTGATGCGCCCTGGCAATCGGCGGCGCTGAGGTGCTGCGGAAAACCCGCCACCCGGTGGGCGGCCGGGCGACCGCACAGGACGCACGACTCCGGCACGGCCAGGTTCTCGACGTCGTCGCCGCTGTCCTCGTCGCCGCTGCCGTCGTCGCCGTGCCGCTCGTCGTTCTCGTCGCCGGTCTCGCCGCGGCAGCCGTCGGGTGACGCGCCGGCGCCCTCGGCGGGCTCGTCCGTCCGGGACGGGGCGTCCGGCCCGGAGGCTGCCGGGATCTCCGAGGGAGAGGCGGGCGGGGCCTCCGGCTCGGGGGTGAGCTTGGCGGCCAGACCGTCCAGGAGATAGGCGTACTTCGCGCGGGTCTGCCCGGCCGGGTCACGGCCGGTCTCCCAGCCGGTGACCGTGGAAGGGCTCACCCCCAGCGCCCGGGCCACCTGCGCCTTCGACAGTCCGGCCTGCTCGCGCAGCGCCCGGCGGGCCTCGGCGTCGGGGAGGGGAGCTTCGGGAACGAGGGAAGCCAGCAGGGAGTCGATGGCCTCGAACTCACTCATCGCTGCGTCACCTCCGCACCGGCCCGCCGGGCGCGGCGCCGCTCGGCCAGCTCCGGGGTGACGACTTCCTTCACCCGCTGCTCGCCCCACCCGGTGATCTGCGCCGCCCGCCCGATCCGGCCGTGCACCGGCCGCCCGGTCACCGGGTCGCGGGCCAGATAGCCGCGCAGCGCGGCCGCGACCCGCTCCTCGGCGACCTTCAGCGCCTCGACCGCCGCCGCAAGCTCACCCTCGTCATCCACCCGATCCGACATACCACTGATCGTGTCAATTCTCGCTACCGCAGTCAAAACATTGACCGTCGGCGATTCGAGGACGAGGGGCTTGCGGTCAGGGGCGGGGGCCGCCGGTGTGCGTCAGTGTGCCGGTGTCGTCCCTTCCGCGGGGGCGCCGGAGACCTTGCAGGTCAGGTCGTGGGGCGGGAGCTGTCCGGTGGTCAGGTAGGCGTTGATGGTGCGGTCGGCGCAGGTGCGGGGGTCCTTCTTGTAGACGCCGTGGCCCTCGCCGCCGGCGACGTAGAGCATCCGGGAGCCCTTCAGGGCGCGATGCATGCCGAGGCCGCTGGCGAGGGGCGTCTGGGAGTCCCACTGGTTCTGGACGGTGAGCACGCCGGTGGTGTTGTTGACGGTGGTGGCCGGCTCGGCCGGTTCGGCCCAGAAGGCGCAGGGCGTGATGTTGGAGGTGAAGTCGCCGTAGAGGGGGTACGCGCGCTTGTCGCGGGCCGCGTCGCGCCGGTACTGCGCGGGGTCGCGGGGCCAGGCCGTGTCGCCGCAGGCGAGGGACCAGAAGGCGGCGGGGCTGTTGTCGGCGGGGGCGTCGTCGCCGGGACCGCTGTCGCCGGCGCCGTCCGCGGGCTCGGCTCCCTCGGCCGGCGCGGTGTCCTTGGCGGGCTTGCCGCTGCCGGCGGCGGCCTTGTGCAGGTCGGCGACGGTCTCGGCGGCGAACTCCGGGGTGACGAACAGCGGCTGCATGGTGGCGCGGATGCCGTCGCCGTTGAGGGTGTCGCCGTTGTGCGGGACCGGCTTGCGGTCGGCCCGGGCGACCAGGTCCCAGAAGGTCTTCCGCACCGCTGCCGGGGTGGTGCCCAGGTGGTACGTGGCGTCGTGGCGAGCGGTCCACCGCGCCCAGCGGGGGAATGCCTCTTCGGCGCCCTTGGCCCACGACTGGAACATGCCGCGCCAGATCCGCGCGGGATCGACGGCGCTGTCCAGGACGAAGCGGTCGGTGCGTTCGGGGAAGAGCTGCGTGTAGACGGCGCCGAGGTAGGTGCCGTAGGAGGTGCCGAGGTAGGAGATCTTCTTCTCGCCGAGCACGGCGCGCAGGACGTCCATGTCGCGGGCGGTGTTACGGGTGGTGAAGTGCCGGAGGTCGTCGCCGTGGTGCGCCCGGCACTTCCCGGCGATGCTCCGGGCCCAGGCGACGTCCTTCTGGAAGGTGCCGGGGTGGTAGGGGCGCTTGATGCTCTGTTCCGCTGTCGTCAGGCCGCAGCTCAGGGGCGTGCTGCGGCCCACGCCACGCGGGTCGAAGCCGATCAGGTCGTACCGTTCGCGGACCGTCTCGGGCATCGTGTCGGCCATCACCATGGGCATCAACGCGCCCGGCATCCCCGGGCCGCCGGGGTTGAAGAGCATCACGCCGTGCCGCTTGCCCGGGGTGCTCGTCTTCATCCGGGAGACCGCGAGGTCGATGGTCTTGCCGGTGGGACGGCGGTAGTCGAGGGGCACCTTGAGCGTCGCGCACCGGTAGGCGGCGGGCATCGTGGCGCCGCAGCGGTGCCACTCGGGGCGCTGGTGGTGGAAGCGGTGCAGCGGGTCCGCGGCGGATGCCCGCGCCGGCATCAGAGTCGGGGCCAGCGTGGCGAGGGCTCCCGTGACGAGCAGCGGTGCCCAGCGTCGTATGCGCACGGGTCCGTTCCTTCCGGTCGGCTTCATGATCGTTACGACGATCGCCTGCCGGAGCGGGCCGGCACATCACCCCGTGGACGTCAGTACGGCAGACCGGGATCAGACCCGATGCGTACGCCGGACGCTACCCAGGTATGACATGCGGGTCTGCCGGAGCGCTCATCTGCACCGGAACGCCATCGAGTTGACGACATGTCAGGGATTCGACACCCCCACACAATCGACGGACGGCGCCCCGGCGCGCTTCCCCTCTGCCCCGCTCCTCAAGCCGTGCGCAGGCCCGGATCGCTGACACCCGGCGTGCCGTTTTCCACATGGCCGGCGAGGCGGCGCAGGAACGCGGGGTCGGAGTCGGAGACGACGGTCAGGTCGTACCAGCGTTTTCCGGCGCCGAGGTCCGCCGTGTGCCGGATGCTGCCGCCCGCGGGGACCGTGAGGTGCGCGGTGGTGCCGTCGTAGGCATTGGTGAGGGTGAGGCGGCAGTCGGCGGCGTTGGGGTTGGCGAAGGTCAGGGCGAGGTTTCCGGTCGACGCGTCGTGGCGGGCGGTGACCTCGGGGCCGGCGGCCTTTCCCGAGCCCTTGAAGGTGCGCAGGAAGCCGTTGGGGCCGAAGACCGAGAGATCGTAGACGCCGCCGGAGTAGGCGGTGTTCCAGGTGTCGGAGAGCTGTGCGCCGGCGTGGGTGGTGTAGGTCCACGGGCCGTCGGTGCGGTTGCCGGCGGTGACGGTGAAGCACGCCCCGGCGTCGTCACCGGCGCCGAACGTGAGGGTGTACGTGCCGGCTTCGGGGGCGGCGGCGCCGTCCACCAGCGGGGCGTAGGGCAGCGCCCGCGCCGGGCGGGAGCCGGGCTCCTGTTCGGGGAGGGCGGGCGTGGCGGGCGGCTCGGGGACGTAGCTGTCGTGGCGGTCCCTGTCCGGTGGTTCGTAGGCGCCGGTGCCGGGCAGGGCGGCGGGGGCGGTGTCCTGGAGGGCGAAGTCGAAGGCGGAGGTCAGGTCGCCGCAGATGGCGCGCCGCCACGGTGAGATGTTCGGCTCCTCGACGCCGAAGCGGCGTTCCATGAAGCGGATGACGGAGGTGTGGTCGAAGACCTCCGAGCAGACGTAACCCCCGGTGCTCCAGGGGGAGATGACGAGCATGGGGACGCGCTGGCCCAGGCCGTAGGGGCCGGCGGCGTAGCTGGCGTTGCCGGGGAAGTGATCGAGGGCGGTGTCGACGGTCGAGGCGCCCTGGTCGGCGGAGGCAGGCGGGAAGGGCGGCAGGACGTGGTCGAAGTAGCCGTCGTTCTCGTCGTAGGTCAGGAACAGCGCCGTCTTGCTCCACACCTCGGGGTTGGAGGTGAGGGCGTCGAGGACCTGTGAGACGTACCAGGCGCCGTAGTTGGCTGGCCAGTTGGGGTGTTCGCTGAATGCTTCGGGGGCGGCGATCCAGGAGACCTGCGGCAGCGTTCCGGCCTGGACGTCGGCCTTGAGGTGGTCGAAGTAGCCGTCGCCGTTCTTGACGTCGGTGCCGGTGCGGGCCTTGTCGTGGAGTGGGTCGCCGGGCCGGGCGTTGCGGTATTTGTGGAAGTAGAGCAGGGAGTTGTCGCCGTAGTTGCCGCGGTAGGCGTCGTCGATCCAGCCCCAGCCGCCGTCGGCGTCCAGGCCGTCGCCGATGTCCTGGTAGACCTTCCAGGAGATTCCGGCCTGTTCCAGCCGCTCCGGGTAGGTCGTCCAGTCGTATCCGGCCTCCTCGTTGCCGAGGACCGGGCCGCCGCCCTTGCCGTCGTTCCCGGCATGGCCGGAGAAGAGGTAATAGCGGTTGGGGTCGGTGGCGCCGATCATCGAGCAGTGGTAGGCGTCGCAGAGGGTGAAGGCGTCGGCGAGGGCGTGGTGGAAGGGGATGTCCTTCCGGGTGAGGTGGGCCATCGTTCCGGTGCCCTTGGCGGCGATCCATCGGTCGTATCTGCCGTCGTTCCACGCCTGGTGGCCGCCCGCCCAGTCGTGGTTGAGGCCCTGGATGAACTGCATGCCGAGGTTCTCGGCGTCCGGGTGGTACGGCAGCAGGTCCGTGGTGCCGTCGGACTGGTGCCAGACGGGCTTGCCGCTCGGCAGCGTCACCGGGCGCGGGTCGCCGAAGCCGCGTACGCCCTTCAGCGTGCCGAAGTAGTGGTCGAAGGACCGGTTCTCCTGCATCAGCACGACGATGTGCTCGACGTCCTCGATCGTGCCGGTGCTGCGGCGGGCCGGGATGGACGCGGCGCGGGCGATGCTGCCCGACAGCGCGGAGAGCGCCGCGGTCGCGCCGGCGATCTGAAGGAACCTGCGGCGGTTGAGTTCTGGCATGCCTGGACCTCTTGTGTGTGTGGGGCGCCGTGGTCGGGCGGCGCGGTGGCAGGCGGTGCGGGGTGGGGCGGGTGTGCCGAGTGTTCCAAGAGGAGCGGGGAGCGGGAAGAGGGCGAGAGGTCCGCGTTGGTGCCCGGGGGCGTCGGATCCGGAGGAGGCCGGGCCCGACGGCACAAGGCGCCGGCGGCGGAACGGCGCAACGGCGGCGCCGGGACGCCGGCCGCGGCGGCAGCTCGGCTCAGCCCGCCTCCACCCCGTCGAGCAACCGCGCCAGGAACCGGCCGAACGTCGCTTCGGCGTCCTGGGGGCGGCCCGGGGAGGCGAGGGCGTCGGCGAGTTCCGGATGGGCGCCGTCGGCGGCGACGGCGGCGAGATAGCGGGACTCGGCGGCGGCCCGGTCCGGGGAGTGCGCGAGGGCGGCCTGGGCGATCTCGTGGCTGACGTGCCCGGCCACGAACGCGGTGAGCTGGGCGAACACCTCCAGCTTCGCCGCGCCGTCCAGACCGGTGGGGCGCAGCGCGGCGAGTGCGTGCTCCAGGAAGGCCAGGGTGCGAGGGCCCGGGGTGCGGCGCGTGGTGAGCGCGGCGGGCAGCCAGGGGTGGCGGAGCATGTGGGCGCGTTGCCGGTGGGCGAGGGTCTTCAGGTCGGCTCGCCAGTCACCGGTGGGCGGGTCGGTGACGGCGAGTTCGCCGGCGACGTGGTCGACCATCAACTCCAGCAGCGTCTCCTTGTCGGGGGCGTAGCTGTAGAGCGACATGACGCCCGCGCCGACCTCGGTGGCGACCCGGCGCATGGTGACCGCGTCCAGCCCTTCCGCGTCCGCCAGTGCGACGGCCGCCGCGGTGATCGCCTCGCGGCTGAAGGAGGGGCGGCGGCCCCGGCGGGGTTCGGCGGGACGCAGCCAGAGCTGTTCGGGGTCGGGGCCGGCGGAGCCGGGCGGTGCGCCGTGGGGCACGTCTGCTGTTCCTTGCCTGATGGTGGGGTGCGCTTGCGGTGGTCATCCAAACACCCTTTACCCTGTAACCCATTCTCGTACGCTGTACGGAATTAATGCTCGTGGGAACACGGGGAACGGAGGGGAGACGATGACGTCACCTGAGCGCGGCGCCGTCGGGATGGCCGCGTGGGCACCGCCGGCCGGGAGGCCGCCGCTGTCGTCGCGGATGCTGCGGGCCACCTGGCGGGGGCTGCCGGCGCGGCGGTACCGGGCCGGATGGGAGCCGGGGCTGGTGGTGCCGGGCGCCGACGGCAGCCCGTTGCTCACCGACCACTACTTCCCACGCGCGGAAGGCGACTTCCCCACCCTCCTGGTCCGCTCCCCCTACGGCCGCGGCCTGCCCTGGTCACCCCTGTTCGGCCTGCTCCTCGCCGAACAGGGCTTCCATGTGGTCCTGCAGAGCTGCCGCGGGACCGGCGGCTCGGGCGGCGCGTTCGATCTGTGGCGCAACGAAGCCGCCGACGGCCACGCCACGGTCGCCTGGCTGCGCGGACAGCCCTGGTTCACCGGCGTCCTGGGAACCATCGGCCCCAGCTACCTCGGCTACGTCCAATGGGCCCTCGCCCTCGACCCGCCACCGGAGCTCAAGGCCATGGTCGTCCAGGTGGGACTGCACGATCCGCACGCCCTCTTCCACACGGACGGCGCGCCGCACCTGGAGAACGCCCTCGCCGTCGCCGTCGGCATGACCCACCAGCACCGGGGCACGGTGCCGTTCCTCAAGGCCACCCTGCGCCTGCAGCGCCGGCTGCGCGACATCATCGGCGCCCGCCCCCTGCGCGGCGCCCACGCCGCCGCCCTCGGCGGCGAACCGCCCTGGCTGGACGGTGTGATGTCCCACCCCGACCCCGAAGACCCCTACTGGGACGGCGCCTCGCTCGCCGAGCCCGCCGAACGGCTCCGCGTGCCCACGGCGCTGATCACCGGATGGCACGACGTGCTCGCCGACCAGACCCTCGCGCAGTACGGCCGGCTCCGCCGAGCGGGCTGCCCGGCCTCCCTGCTCGTCGGCCCCTGGACCCACACCTCCGCCCTGGGCCAGGGCTGGCCCCGCGTCTTCACCGAAAGCCTCACCTGGCTCCGCGCCCATCTGCACGCCGACCCCACCGACCTGCGCCCCGCCCCCGTCCGCGTCCACCTCGGCGGCCACGGCACCTGGCACGACCTTCCCGACTGGCCGCCACCCGCCACCCCCACCACCTGGCACGCAGCCCCGGACCGGCGCCTCACCCGGCACGCCCCCACGGGCTCCGCACCGCTGGCGTCCTTCCGCTACGACCCGGCCGACCCCACCCCGTCCCTCGGCGGCCCCCTCCTCTCCCGCACGGCCGGCCCGCAGGACAACGGCCCCCTCGAATCCCGTGCCGACGTCCTCACCTTCACCGGCCCGCCCCTCACCGAACCCGTCGAGATCCTGGGCCCGGTCACCGCACGCGTGAGCATCTCCACGGACACCGGCCACGCCCATGTCTTCACCCGCCTGTGCGACGTCGACCCGCAAGGCCGCTCCGTCAACGTCTGCGACGGCCTGGGACTGCTCCGCGCCACCGCGCACTCCCCCACCCGCCTCACCGTCCCGATGAGCTCCACCGCCCACCGCTTCGCCGCCGGGCACCGCATCCGCTGGCAGCTCAGCGCGGCCGCCCACCCCCGCTACGCCCGCCACCCCGGCACCCACCACACCCCCCTCGACGCCACCACCCTCCGCCCCGTACACCTCACGCTCCACACCGATTCGACGCTGACGTTGCCGTACGGGGTGGGGGTCGGGGAGGGGGGTGTGGATCGTTGACCTGCCAAGAGCCCGCGCTCCCCGCGCCCAGGAAATCCCCTCCGGAAGATCCGCCATACTCGACCCGCACGGCCGGACACGGCACGGCGTACGGGAGGGGACTGTCAGATGGATCCGTCGGTCATCGCCACGCGGTTGGGGGCGGCCGCACTCCAGCCGCTGGTACGGAAGCTGCTCGTCGCGGATGGACCCGGCGCGGGGGTCGTGGAACGTCCCGTACGGATGTCGGGGTGGCTCTCCTTCCGCGGCGAGAAGAAGCAGCTGAGCGAGAAGGATCTGCACAAGCTGGCATCGGAGTTGGTGCGGCGGGCAGTCGGGCCGCTGCCGTCGAGCGACCGGCCGGCCGAGGACGAAACGGCCGCCACCGCACACGCCTTGGCCTTCACTCTGCACGCACTCGGCGACCTCGACATGGACGACATACACGCCGTCGAGCTGGGCGAAGGCAAACTGGCGGACCGCCTGAAGGAAAAAGTGCCCCCCGCCACGTTCCTGTTCCTGTCGCAGGACGCCGTGGTCCTGCACGACGCCGTGTTGCGCGTGGCGTGCCGGCACATCCTCGAATTCTTCTCCCAGCGGTCCACCTTCGTGGCGCGCTCCTTGGTGGAGCAGACCCGGCGTCAGGGACTCATACGCTCGGACACCTCGACGTTGCTGGACCGCCTCCCCAGCATCGATTCCCGGGACGCGGAATTCGAGGCCCGGTACGCACAGCAGGTCATACGCCGGCACAGCGAGCTGACGATCTACGGGCTGGATCTGCGCCACGCCCGCGAGTGGCAGCTGGACACCGCCTACATCTCTCTGGAGACGGAGACCCGGCAGGGCCCGGCGGTTCCCGTCCCCACCGAGCGCATCCTCGCGGGGCGCGACCGGGTGCTGCTCCGTGGTCTGGCAGGCTCCGGCAAGACGACCCTGCTGCAGTGGCTGGCCGTGTCCACCGCCCGCGAGAAGCTGCCCGATGAACTCGGAGCGCTGCGCGGCCGTATCCCGTTCGTGCTGCCCTTACGGACCCTCGCCCGCGGGAAACTGCCCCGCCCGGCGGAATTCCTCTCCTCGGTGAGCTTCCCCCTGACGGAACCCTCCGGATGGGCGGAGCGGGTGCTCACCGCCGGCCGCGGGCTGCTGCTCGTCGACGGGGTGGACGAGGTTCCCCGCGACATGCGGGAGGCCGCGCGGCAGTGGCTGCACCAGCTCATCGCCTCTTTCCCGGAACGGAATCTGTGGCTGGTCACGACGCGCCCCTCCGCGGTCCACAACGACTGGCTGCAGTCGGACACGTTCGAGGAACTGTCCCTGATGCCCATGACGGAGGAGGACATCGCCGCGTTCATCCGGCGATGGCACGCTGCAGCACATGCCGGGAACGAACGGGCCGAGGCCCTGCTGATGGCCGTCCGCACCAAACCGTATCTCGGGGAACTGGCCGTCAACCCCCTGATGTGCGGCTTGCTGTGCGCCCTCCACCGCGAGCGCCACGGCTTCCTTCCCGAGGACCGCAAGGAGCTCTACGACGCCGCCCTGGCCATGCTGCTGGAACGCCGCGACCTCGAACGCGGTATGCACCGCCCGGGCGATCTGCGGATCGGAAAGGAGCCGCAGATCGCGCTGTTGCAGCGCATCGCCCACTGGATGGTCCGCAACGACCGCTCCGAGATGGGCCGTGACGACGCCCACGCCGTTCTCGCCGAACACCTCCCGTCGATGACGCACATCGACGCCGATGCGGAGAGCGTGCTGCGGTACCTGCTCGATCGCAGCGGCGTCCTGCGGCAGCCCACCGCCGACACCGTGGACTTCATCCATCGCACCTTCCAGGACTACCTCGCCGCCAAAGCCATCGTCGAGGCCCGCGACTTTCCCTGGCTGGAGAACAACGCCGAGAACCCTCAGTGGGAGGACGTCATCCGCATGGCCGTGGCCCACGGCCGACCGGACGAACGGGCCCGCATCCTGCGCGGACTCGTCCCCGTCCTCAACGATCCCCGGCCCCCCGAGGGATCCAGCCCGGGGCGGCCACAGCTCCACTTCCAACGGGCTCGTACAGCCCCCGCGTCGAGATCCGTCAGGGGGCGGCGGCTGCCGCTGCGCCGCGTCCTGCTCGCACGTTCCTGCCTGGATCACGCCCCCGAGGTGGACTCGATGCTCCAGGAGCACATCCTGCTGCTGACGCGCGACCTGCTGCCGCCGAGCAGTCACGGGGCCGCCCGGAGGCTGGCCGAGTACGGCGGGCCGCATCTGATCACGATGCTGCCGGGGCCCGACGACCTCGACGACGACCAGGCCGAAGCCTGCGTCATCACCGCCACCCGGCTGGCGTCCAACGCCGCCATCGCCTACCTGGCCGGCTTTCGGACACATCCCTCACTTGCCGTGCGGCGCCAACTCGCCTGGTCCTGGCACCGATTCGACTGCACCACCTACGCCGACGAGATCATCTCCCATCTGCCGGAGGACGACGAGCTGTATTTCACCGCCGCGAGCACCGAACATCTCCTGGCACTGCGTGCGATGGGCGACCGCGCCCGGATCCAGATCCTCGGAAAACACCACCCGGGCGACCTCGCCTCGCATCTGTCCCCCGAGCGGCTGACTCACCTGTGGCTGCGTGAGGGGTACACCACCGTCTTCCGCAGCATGAACTGGCTCGCCCGCTTCCCCCGTCTGCGCACCCTCGTACTCCCCAGGCCGCCTCATCCGCTCGACGCCCACACGATCCCCAGCTCCGTACAGGTCGTCTTCACCCATCAGGAAGGACCGGAACCGCTGGCGCCGTAGGCGGCGGTCCAGCGATCGGGGGCGAGGGCCGACCCGAAGCCCGATGACGCTCCGTGCCCGCCCTCGCGGTCGCCCCTCACCGCCCCGGTCACTCACGCAGCGCGAACGACTCCTGCAGGTACCAGGCGGCGCCGTCGTACGCCATCAGGTCGACCGACGAGACCCGGGAGGTGAGGGGGAGTTCGCCGGAGAGGTCGGCCTCGATCTCGTCCAGGACCACGTCGTCCTGGCCATCGGCAACGGTCAGATGGGGCACGACCTCGGTGAACCGGCCGCCGTAGGGCCGCGCCTCGGGCCACCGGTCAGCGACCGCCTCGGTGAGCCGACGCAACGGCTCATCCGGCCCGGGACGGAGAAAGAGCACGCCGGGAAACCTTCCGCAGTCCTCGAACCGCAGGTCAAAAGCGTGATGCCGACCGAAAACATCCGACAGTTCCGAACGGACGCGTGCATCCGTCCGGCTCACGTCGAGGAATGGGAAGAGCACCGTGACGTGAGCAGGCACTCCTGCCCGGGCCGACGGATCGAACCGCTCACGCCAGGTACGGACTGCCGTCTCCGCGTCCGGGATCCTGACGATGAGCCCCGTCTGCCCCGCCTGGAATCGACTCGTGCTGTTGTCCGACATGACACAGCATCCTTCCAGCTCCCACGCCGAAGGCAGCTCTCGCGTACGAATCAGCCCTCCCGGAAGCGGGCCATCGCCCCTCAAGGACGACCCGGACCGGGCACGCGAAGCCACCCCGCAACAGCTTCTCCCGCACCAAACACCGTTGACCCAAGACCACGGAGGAACCGGATCGGCTCACCCGGTCAGCGAATCGGGACCCCCGGATCACCACCCTCGGCGTTTCGGTCACCTAGCCCTCGCAGCCGGCATCCGCCCGACAAGGGCCGATGCAAATGGAACGAACATCTTTTCGCTCCAGCGCTGGTTTCTCGCGACGTCCGAAACACATGTGTTCGAAACGCCGGTCGTCTCGTTGGACGCCGTGACAGCCCAGCACCGGCCCGAAGGACGTCGCGATGCACCCCACCCCTCGCCCCGCACACCGCCCCCGGCTGCACGGACAGCGGCTCGCCACGCCCCCGTACGGCGTCGGTGTTTTCGCCTGTCCGGACCGGGGGTGGGCGGTATGAGCGGGTCCGGCGAGGGTTCAGCCGGCAAGGTTCCGGGGCCGCGCTCCGCCCCGTCCGCGCCCGGGGCGCCACCCGCGGCGGCCGGTGCCGAGCCGACGATGCGGTACGTGGATGTGACCGGCAGGCGGGAGGCGGCCGGGCGGTCGATCCGGATGCGGGACATGGCCAGGCGGCTGCCGCGGCTGCTGCGCCGGTCACTGGCGCTCGCCTGGCGCGTCGACCGTGCGGCGACCGTCGGGCTGCTGGTGTGCCAGGCGGTCGCCGGGGTCATGCAGGCCCTGGGCCTGGTCGCCATCAGCGGCACCCTCACCGCCCTGTTGACCAGCGGCGACGTCTATCAACGGCTGGTTGACGCCTGGCCGTCGGTGGCCCTGCTGGCGGGCGCCTCCGGCGTCCGCGCCCTCCTCGGGATCACCGTCACCTGGCTCTCCTCGCGGCTGCGGCCGCTGATGTCACGGGAGGCCGAGCAGATGCTGCTGGCGGCCTGCACCGAGGTGGAGCTGTGCGCGTACGACGACCCCGCCTTCAACCGCGGCCGGGAGGCCGCCGACCGCGGGGCCCAGGTCACCGGCGATCTGATCGACGAGGGGCAGGATCTGATCGCCTCGTCCGCCTCGTTCCTCGCCGGGGCCGTCGTCCTGGCCGGGGTGCACCCGGTGCTCCTCCCGCTGCTGGTGGCGGCGGGCCTGCCGCAGGCACTCGCGCAGGTCAGCGCCGCCCGGGTGCGGTATCTGGCGAACCTGCGGAGCAACGGCGCCAACCGGATGCTCTCCGTGCTGCGCTGGCACATCTTCACGCGGGAGGCCGCCGATCAGATCCGGGCGGGCACCATGGCCGCCTTCCTGTCCGGCCGGTACCGCGACACGGTCGCCCGGATCAACCGCGAGGACCGGACCGCGGCCGACAAGGGCGCCCGGATGTCGCTGGTCGGGGCGGTGTGCGGCGGCGTGGGCTCGGCGGTCGTCTGGGCGGCGGTCGTGTTCCTGCTGGCCACCGGCCGGATCAGCGTCGGCCACGCCGGGACGGCCGTCTTCGCGCTGCAGACGGTGGGGCAGGCGGTCCGCGGTCTGGTGAGCGTCGGCGCCCGCGCCGTACGCACCGGGCTGTACATGGACGACTGGAGCGGCTTCCTCGACCGGGCCGGCGGGTTCCGGATGCGGCGGGGCGCACACCGCCCCGGGCCACCCGAGCGGATCGAGATCACCTCGGTCACCCATCAGTACGCCGGCAAGGACCGCCCCGCGCTCCGCGACGTCTCCCTCACCCTGCGCCGGGGCGAGGTCACCGCGCTGGTGGGCTTCAACGGTTCGGGGAAGTCGACGCTGTCGAAGCTGGTCAGCGGCCTGTATCTGCCGACGTCCGGACAGGTCCGGTGGGACGGCCTGGCCACCGCCGACGCCGATCCGCAGGCCCTGTGGCAACAGGTGGCCCTGGTACCACAGGAGTACGCGCGGTGGCCGCTGAGCGCACGCGAGAACGTCACGCTGGGGCAGCCTTCGGCGCAGGGTGACGCGGCGGTGCGGGAGGCGTGCGCGGCCGCCGGCGCGGACGAGGTCGTCGAGGCGCTCGGTTCGGGGCTGGACACGCTTCTCGCCCGCGAGTGGCTGAGCGGGGAGGAGCTGAGCGGCGGTCAGTGGCAGCGCATCGCGCTGGCCAGGGCCTTCTTCCGGGAGGCGGGCCTGCTGGTGCTCGACGAGCCGACGGCCAATCTGGATCCGCTGGCCGAGTTCCGGATCTTCCAGCGGCTGCGGGCCCTGGCCCGGCACCAGGTCGTACTGCTGGTGACCCACCGGCTCGCCAACCTGGCCGTGGCCGACCGGATCGTCGTCCTCGACGCGGGCCGGATCGTCCAGGAGGGCACGTACGGGCAACTCGCCGAGCAGGAAGGACTGTTCCGGGATTTGTTGGCCTGCCAGATCACCTCGGACACCGCTCGCGGCGACGACGACCGATACGAAGCGCCGGCATGAGGCGCCGGCATGAGCCGCCCCGGAACGCCGGGCCGTCGCGGCCCGCTCTGGCCCGCAGTGGCCCGCCGTCGCCCGACCGATACGGCGCCTTTGACGCTCCCGCGCCGGGGTCCTCCGCGGCCACCGGCGCAGGGCCGCCACCAGGCCGCCATCCCCCATCCGCCACCCATCCAACCGCCTCCCCGACCCCGCGAGGTACCGCCATGTCCTCCGCCCGATCCGCCCTTCGCACCCTCGTCCACGCCTACCTGGCGCAGCATCCCGCCGAACACCCGGCGGCGGGGCTTGCGGCTGCACTGGACGCTCCCGTGGAGGCGGCGGGTGCGGCGGAGCTGCCGGCGGGTCTCACCTTCAGTGCGGTCGTCATCGACCGGCACCGGCGCGTCCTGCACCTCCGGAGCCGTTCCGGCGGCGGTGCGGGCTCGCTGCCGGGCGGCCGGATGGCGCCCGGCGATGCGACGCCGCTGGCCACCGCCCTCCGCGAGCTGGGCGAGACGACCGGGCTCCGCCCCGGCGACCTGTGTCTGACGCCGCAGCTGGGTGGCGTACCGATCGACATCAGCACCCATGACGGCCACCACGTCGACATCGGGTTCGCCCTCCACCTGGCCCACGACGCCGCTTCCGGGAGCGCGGTGCGGCCGACGGAAGTCGCGGAGGTGGCGTGGCGGAGCTTCGACGAGGTCGCCTCGCCGACGCTCCGGGCCAAGCTGCACGGCAGCAGCCTGGACGGCCGCCCGCGCCCGGTGCACGCATCGGCCCTGCTGCACAACGGTGCGGGACGCTATCTGCTCCAGCTGCGGGACAACCTCCCCGGTATCTGGCAGCCTGGCGCATGGGGGCTCCTGGGCGGTGGCCGGGAGCCGCAGGACCGGTCGTTGCTCGACACGGTCCGGCGCGAACTGGCCGAGGAGGCACCGGGGATCGGGCCGCTCGACCTGGCACCGTTCGCCGTGGTGGAGGTGACCGGCGCCGACGGGCTGTGCGTGCCCGTGCAGATCTACACCGGCCGCTGGGACGGCGACGCCGGCATCGCGGGGCTGACCGAAGGCGTGCTGCTCCACTGGTTCGCCCCGCCGCTGCTGGACCGGCTGCTCCTGACCGAATCCACCCGCGAGCTGGTGTTCCGCCACGCGGCCGAACAGGGCACCGAGGGCCGGACCGGGGCCCGTTCCGGGACGGCGAGCGGGCCTGGGACGGGGACGGGGACGGGGGCCGGGGCCCGTTCCGAGGCGGAGGACGGGCCGGGGACAGAGGCCGATGACCGTTCCGGGACGGCGAGCGGCCCGGGGACGAAGACCGGTGACCGTCCCGGGACCGCCGCCGGCACCGCCGGTGCCGTACCTCCCCCGGCCCCGGAACGGCCCGCGTCCGACTCCCTTGAGGCGACCATCGCCCGGCTCGCCCGGCGGTTCACCGCGCACCACACGGCGCAGGGGCTCAGCCCCGTCGAGCAATGGACGCTGCAGGTGCTGAAGATCTCGGAGGAGACCGGTGAGGCCGCCCAAGCGGTGATCGGCGCGCGCGGCACCAACCCCCGTAAGGCGCCCGTCACCTGGGACGAGGTGCATGCCGAGGTCGCGGACGTGGTCATCACCGCCCTGGTCTCGCTGAAACGGATGCGCCCCGATGACGCCGAGCAGTACCTACGCCGCCAACTGGCCCTCAAGGCAGCGAAGTTCCTCCCCGGACCGACCACCCCTGCCAGGAGCACCCCGGTGGCGGACCGCCCCGGCGCCCTGCCGTAGCCCGGCCCCTCCGGACATCCCCCGCGTACGACGAAGCCGAAGGAGCACGATGAACGAATCCCGACCCGTCCCGGAACGCGCCCCCGGGCAACCGCGGATGACGCAGGCGGAGTACGCCCGCTCACGGCACGCGGTATGGCTGGGCGCCTCCGTGCTGTTCACCGATGTGCTCGGCCGGGTCCTGCTGGTCAAGCCCGTCTACCGGCGGCAGTGGCTGCTGCCCGGGGGCGGCGTCGAGTCCGGCGAGAGCCCCGCCGAGGCGGCGGCCCGCGAAGTCGCCGAGGAGCTGGGGCTCGTACGCCGTCCCGGCAGGCTCCTGGCCACCCACTTCCTCCCGCCGGGCCACCCGGATGTCGCCCGTGACCTGCCGTTCCCCGGGGAGATCCAGTACGTGTACGACGGCGGCGTCCTCACCGCGCCGGACATCGCCGCGCTGCGCCTGCCCCCTGACGAACTGGCGGACTTCGCCTTTCTCGATGCCGCCGGGGCCGCGGCGCGCATGATCCCCGTGGACGCCGGGACCATGACGGCCGCGCTGCGCGCACGCCTGTCCGGTACGACCGCGGATCTCGCCTCCGGACGGCATGTGGGAGAGGCCCCGACGGCCGGGTGATGGTCGTCGTCGATCCGGGAAGCGGTATCCGATGCTCCCCGGCGGCACCGTCGAGGCCACCCACGGTGCCCCGAGGCCGCCTTGCGGCGTGAGGCCGATGAGGAGGCCGGCCGGCGGTGGGTGAGACCGTCCGGTTGGGCTGGGTCCACGATCCGGCCGGTGAGGTCTGCGGAGGGATCGGGGAGTGCGCGCGGCTCCGGTCGGCCGCGCCGGTGACCGCCGCCGGGCCGTCCTCGGCGGACCCCGCCACCGGCAGGCGCCTCACCCGGCTCCTGGCCGCTCCCCACCGGGTCGCCGCGCTGCTCGGCCGGGGCGCCCAGGGGCATCACCAGGCCACCTCGGCCGTGCGGATCGCCCACGAGCGCTGGGGTATCCCCCGCCCGGCGCCGTCGCCCGTCACCGGACTCCACGCGGGGCAGTGGTGACGTACGCCCTCGTCGGCGGCCGGGTCACACGCCGCCCGCCGGGGAGACCCGCCGGGGAGAGCGGAAGGCCCCCCTCAGAGCGTCTCCCGTATCCGCGCCAGGCGGGCGGCGTCCCAGGTCACCTCGGGGTCGGGTTGGAGGAAGGAGAGGGCGGTCGCGGCGACGCCCAGGGCGGGCTGGGACCACTCGACCTCGTCGGCCATCCCGAATGCGCCTGGCCGTAGCTGCCTTTCGGCCATTTCCGGGCGGGCGAGAGAGGTGAGGACGAAGCCGCGCATGGTGGCGTTGAGCTGCGTGGCCAGCTCCTCGAAGGTGGTGTGGAGGTCCGGCCGCAGCCGCATCCCGAGGAGGTCGGCCAACTCCCGGTAGGAGTGGGCGATCCGGTCGTTGAGGTCGTGTTCGGCGGCAGCGAGCGCGGCCCGGACCTCGCGCCGCAGGTCGTCGTCGGTCAGGCCGAGGAAGGTGGCGTGCAGCGCGATGTAGGTGCGCCACTGCGTGGAGGTGCGCATGGCCTCGAAGTCCTGCAGCGCGCCTTGCCGCAGCAGCTCCACGCACAGCTCACGCCGCCCCTGGGCGGTGGCGAGCTGGTCGAGGCGTTCCCGGGCGAGCCGGCGGACGGCCGCCTCGCCGACCTGACCGTCGGCGCCGGCCGCCGCGGGTGCGCGCCGGGCGAGGTCCTTGAGCAGATCGCTGAAGAAGAGGTCCTTGTACGGCCAGCGGCGGTAGACGGCGCTGCGCGCCACGCCGGCGTCGCGGATGACGTCCTCGAAGCTGAGGTGGTCCAGGGACACGGTCAGGCCGGTGCGCTCCACGGTCGCCACCGCGGCGTCCAGCATGCGCTGCGCCGTCTCGGCGTCACTGAGGCGCCGACGGCGCCGGACCACTCCGGTCGGAGGTTGCTCGTTCGACATCCGGCCCTCTACTCTCCCAATTGAGACTTGAGACACTGTATCCCAACTCTCCTCGTTACTTCCGGATCGTCTCCCAGGAGAACCCGATGTCCGACCAGCAGCTTCCCGCCTCCGCCCGTCCGGCCGGCCGCGCCCTCTACGCCGCCGCGATCCTGGCCGTGGCCTCGGCAGGTGCCATCGTGATCGACCAGGCCACGGGCGGCGGCCTCGCCCAGCAGCTCCAGAGCGTCTACCCGGAGCGCAGCGCCGCCGACATCAAGATGGCGGAATCCAGCATCCTCACCTATCTGTTCACCCTCGCGGTGCTCGGCGCCGCCCTGTTCACGACGATGGCGTGGGCGCTGCGCCGCGGCCGCCGCTGGGTGCGCGGCGTCGGCGCCGCCGCCGTGGTGCTGGGGTCCGTGCTCGCCGTGTACAACTTCAGCCAGCCGCACCCGGTCATGATGACCGTGGCCGGCGTCGTGCCCTGCGTGGCCGGTCTGGCGGCCGTCGTCATGCTCTGGACGAAGCAGTCCGCGGCCTCCCCCACCCCCGCCTGAACCTCGTCACTTCCTCCCGGACCGGCCTCCCCCTCGCGGGGAGCGGTCCGAGAGCGCGGGCCCGGCGGCGAACGCCGCCCGCAGGGAAGCCCGGTGGGGCGCCTGCGACACCCGGCAGCCGCTACGGCGTGCCGGTCATCCGCTCTGCGGCTCACCGGGCTCGACCACCCGGAAGCGCTGAGCGACGACGAGAGTTTCCCCGTCGATGACCGGGGTGCGGCCCAGGAACGCGCTCACGCCCGCGCCGCGGAAGAACTCCTCGTGGGCCGTGCGCCACTGCGCGGCGTCGGCGTAGCCGCGGCCCTCCGCGTGGGCGAAGGCGTCGTCGATCTCCTTCATGGGGACGGTGGCGACCTCGGTGAGTTCGATCGTGGCGGCCGGGCGGGCCGCGGAATCGAGGACCGCGAACCGTGCTCCGGCCTGCGGTACCGCCTCACCGGCGTGTTCGTAGATCTCCAACAGGCCGGTGAGCGCGGTCTTTTCCCCGCGGAGGATCGCCGCCACGCCGCGGTCGCGTTCCGGGCCGGGGAAGGCCAGTTCCAGGGCGGGAAGGTCGTCATGCGCCATCGGGCGAGCGTACGGAGCCGGGTCGCGGTGATCAACGGGATATCGCCCCCGTCCGCTCCGCCGCCCACCGCGAGCGCCTCCCCCGCCCGTGGCCCGTCGGCGGGCGGCCGCGCGGGACTCCCTCCGGATGTCGCGGTTCTCCCTCCGGATGCAGGGGTCAGCGCTGGTGGACGGGGCGTACGACGATCTCGTTGACGTCGACGTCCGGTGGCTGGGCGAGGGCGTAGGAGACGGCGGCGGCGATGGCGCCGGGGCCGATCGGGTGCGCGCGGTAGGTGCGCATCGCTTCGGCGGCGCCGGGTTCGGTGATGGTGCCCGCGAGTTCGGAGTCGACCACGCCGGGCGAGACGGTGGTGACCCGGATCGCGGGATCGGCCTCCTGGCGCAGGCCCTCGGTGATCGCCCGGGCGGCGAACTTCGTGGCGCAGTAGACGGCGCCGGTGGGCACGACCTCGTGGGCGCCGGTGCTCGCGACCGTGACGAAATGGCCGCCGCCCTGTTCCCGGAAGACCGGCAGGGCCGCGGCGATGCCGTGCAGCAGACCGCGGATGTTGACGTCGATCATCCGGTCCCACTCGTCGACGAGCAGGGAGTCGAGGCGGGACAGCGGCATGACGCCGGCGTTGCCGATGAGGACGTCGACCCGGCCGTGGCGGTCGCGGGCGGTGCGGACGAAGGCCGCGGTGTCCTCGCGGTCGGTGACGTCGAGCCGGACCGGCCGCAGGCTGCCGCCGGATCGGGCGGCGGCCCCGGCGGTGGCGGCCGTCAGGGCCTGCAGGCGGTCGGTGCGGCGGGCGCCGGCCACCACGTGGTGGCCTTCCGCGACGAGTCGTGCGGCGACGGCCGCGCCGATGCCGCTGCTGGCGCCGGTGACGAGGACGACCTTGCGGCCGTCCGGCCCGGCGGTTTCCGGTGCTGGTGTGCTCATGGCCAAGACACTGGCCCGACCAGGGCGTTCGCGGGAGAGGCGGCCTCTTCCCGGGTGCGGCACACCCAGGAAGAGCGGCCGGGCCCGGGGCTACGATGCGGCATGCCCCGCTCCGAACTCGGCTCCTTCCTCACCGCCCGCCGCGCCCGGGTGACACCGGCCGCGGTGCGCCTTCCGGTGACGGGTCACCGTCGCGTGCCGGGCCTGCGGCGTGAGGAGGTGGCGCTGCTCGCCGGGATCAGCGCCGACTACTACGTACGGCTGGAGCAGGGCCGGGAGCGCGCCCCTTCCGCGCAGGTGCTCGATGCGCTCGCCGCCGCCTTGCGGTTGGACGAGGACGGCCGTCTGCATCTGTTCCGGCTCGCCGGAATCGGGCCGCGCCCCAGGGACGCCGCGGTGACGGACCGGGTGGACCCGGGACTGCGGGCGCTCCTTGCCGACTGGCCGCACCACCCGGCCCTGGTCCACAACCGCGCCTACGACGTGCTGGCCGCCAACTCCCTCGCCGACGCGCTCTTCGACGGCTGGACGCACTCGCGCAACCTCCTGCACCTCGTCTTCACCCACCCGGCCGCCCGGACCTTCTACCGGGACTGGCCCGAGGTCGCCCGGGGCGCCGTGGCCGGTTTCCGGCTCGGTCACGGCGAGGCCCCGGACGATCCGCGGGTCCGGCGGGTGCTCGGCGAACTGCTGGAGGCCGACGCGGAGTTCGCCGAGCTGTGGGCCCGCCATGACGCGCGCGGCAAGACATTGCACCGCAAGCGCCTGCACCACGACGGCGTCGGCCCGCTGACGCTGACGATGCAGGTCTTCGGCGTCCGCGCGGCCCCGGGGCAGGAACTCGTCGTCTACCACGCCGAGCCCGGATCGCCCGGCGCCGAGGCCCTCGCCCGGCTCGCCGCCGGCCGGCGGGCGTGAGTTGAGCTGCGACCCGCCCGACCTGCGGTGACCCTCCCCCACCGATCCGATCCGGCCCCTCCTACCATGATCCTCAGACATTTTCCGTGGGCAGGAAGGCAGTTGTGATGACCGAGGGCTATTCCGGCGTGGACCAGTCGAAGCCGAGCATCGCCCGGGTCTACGACTATCTGCTGGGCGGCAAGGACAACTACGTCGTCGACCGTGCCGTAGGAGATACGTTCAAGCACGACATGCCCGGTTCGGTGGCCATCGCGCACGCCAACCGGCAGAACCTGGTGCGTGCCGTGCGGGAGCTGGCGCTCGCCGGTGTCGATCAGTTCATCGACATGGGCAGCGGGCTGCCGACCGCGGACAACGTCCACCAGGTCGCACAGCGCCATCTGCCCGACGCCCGGGTGGTCTACATCGACAACGATCCCATCGTGCTGGCGCACGGCCGGGCCCTGCTGGAGGACAACGCGCACACCCGCGTCCTCCAGTCGGACGTCCGTGACCCGCAGGTCATCCGGGAGCACCCGGACACCGTGGCGCTGATCGACTTCGACCGGCCGGTGGCGGTGATCCTCAGCGCGATCCTGCACCACATCAACGACGACGAGGACCCCCGCTCCCTCGTCCGCTACTGGCAGGACCAGGTGCCGTCCGGCAGCTACTTCTTCCTCTCGCACTTCCGCAGCGGCAACAATCCGCAGACCGCCGAGGCGGAGGCGGTGCTCCAGTCGACGTTCGGCCGTGGCCGGTGGCGCAGCGACGAGGAGATCCGGGAGCTTTTCGGCGATCTGGAAATTCTTCAGCCGGGGATCGTGCCGTGTTCGCTGTGGCGCCCGGAGGCGGGGTCGGACCCGCTGCACGCCGGGGCGGCGAAGGCCGAACTGACCGTCTGGGAACAGCTCATCGTCGGCGGGCTCGCCCGCAAGGCGTGATAGGGGGCGGGGCGGCGCCGGTGGAGTGCCGCCCCGCGTCCCGCCGTCAGGCTTCGTCGTCGTGGTCGAAGTGCACGACGCCGTCCTCGTCGAGGAACGGGTGGAGCTTGTCGGGCAGATGGGTGTCGGTGTCGGACGGGCGGGGGCCCTCGGGGCCGTCCGGGCCCCAGCGGAGCAGGCGGCGGGCCCGGCAGATGCGGTGGACGGTGCCGTGGACCTCGATCTGGTTGGCGCGTTCGGTGCGCAGACGGTCGGCGGCGCGGATGTACTCGGCGAGCGCGGCGGCGGTGGCCTCGTCGCTCTCGGCGGCCACCGCGCGGGCGTCGACGGTCCGGTCGGGCAGGTCCCAGGGGATGAGTCCCTGCTGGCGCGGCTCGAACCAGGTCAGGGAGAAGTCCAGGGTCTTGCGGGCCTCGTGGGCGCTGGCGTGCAGGGCGCTGCCCGTCTTCCAGCCGATGCCGTCCTTCTCCACGACCCGGAAGGCGGGCGGCAGCAGCAGGACGTCGGGGTGGCTCTCGCGGATCAGCCGGGAGTCGCGGCACACCTCCTCGGGGAAGCGGGAGCCGTCGTAGACGAGCGCGCGCAGGGCCAGGCGTTCGGCGGCGTGGGTGGGGGTGACCGGTTCCTGCGGGTCCAGGACCAGCTGGTCGTCGATGCGGTCGTGGCCGCTGTGTTCCCAGTCGGGGACGGCGGGTTCGGGGTCGGTGGCGCGGGGCTGCTCGATGCCGTCGCGGCCGCTTCCGGCGTACTCCTCGGCGCGGACGACGCGGTAGCGGGTGCCCTGGACGGTGAGTTCGTCGGCCGGTTCCTTCTCCAGGCGGGCGACGCCGGCGAGCAGGGCGCGGCGTTCCGCCCGGCTGCCGGCCTCGTCCTTCGCCCGGAACCACAGCCAGGAGTTGAGGCTGTCGCGGGCCTCCTGGGGGCTGCCCGCCGTGACCGGGACGACCACCCGCCAGCGGGGCGCGTCCTCGGGGCTCTGGGCCGCGACGCCGAACAGCGGGCCGCGTACGAGCATCACGTCGACGTCCGACATCGCGTCGAGCGCGTCGGCCTCCATGACGGCCTCGACGGGACCGTCCGGGTATCTCACCACGACCGGCCGGCTCCGGCCGGGGCGCACCTCACCATGACTCATGTGCTCATCCTGGCGAGGCGTGCGGGGGCCGACAGGCGTTCCCCGGAACCCCACCCCGCTCTCCCCGACCACCACCCGGACGAGTGAGCGGAATCAGGACAGCGCGGCGCCGCCCGGGCCCGGGTGGTCTCCCGGGGCCGGGCGGCGTCCGTGCGGGGCGTCAGGCGGATTCGAGGTCCGGGGCGACCGGGTCGGGGCCGAGGACGTCCTCGCCGTAGAGGGCGTGCAGCCAGTTGGTCTGGTAGATGGTGTCCAGATAGCGTTCGCCGAGGTCAGGAGCTATGGCCACGGCGGTGAGGCGGCGGGCGCGGTGGTGGGAGAGCCAGGCCGTGGCGCCGCTGACGACGGTGCCGGTGGAGCCGCCGAAGAGGAAGCCGCGGCGGGCCAGGCGGTGGCAGGCGCGGACGGTGTCGGCCTCCTCGACGTGGATCACCTCGTCCACGAAGTCCTCGTCGAGCAGGGCCGGGCGGACGCCGGCGCCCAGGCCCGGGATCATGCGGCGGCCCGGTGTGCCGCCGAAGGTCACCGAGCCGACGCTGTCCACCGCGACGACCTTCACCGCCGGGTGGCGTTCGCGGAAGTAGCGGGCGCAGCCCATCAGGGTGCCGGTGGTGCCGGCGCCGACGAAGAGGACGTCCAGGTGCGGGAAGTGGCGGGCGATGCCCGGTGCGGTGATGCGGTAGTGGGCCTGCCAGTTGCCGGCGTTGGTGTACTGGTTGAGCCAGACGTACCGGTCGTCGGCCGCGCACACCGCTCGGACGTGGGATATCCGCGCGCCGAGCAGGCCGCCGGTGGCCGCCGGTTCGGCGATGATGTGCACCCGGCCGCCCATCGCCTCGATGAACCGGCGGGCCGAGAGGTTGCAGCGGGCGTCGGTCACGCACAGGAAGCCGTAGCCCTTGCTCGCGGCGATGATGCTGAGCGCCGCGCCCAGGTTGCCGGAGGAGGACTCGACGAGGACGGAGCCCGGTTTGAGGATGCCGTCGCGTTCGGCCGCCTCGACCATGGCGGCGGCGGCCTTGAGCTTGATGGAGCCGGCGAAGTTGAAGCCCTCGCATTTGAGGAAGAGGGGGTGGTCCACTATCGGCCGCAGGTCGACGTAGAGGTCCTCGGCGTTGAACTCCGCGGGACCGGAGATGATCGTCATGCTGCGTCCCTCCTCGGCGGCAGCGCTCCCGGCCGGTCAGCCATGACGGCGCAGTTCGTGGAAGAAGTCGTCGACGCGGTGGAGTTCGCCGGTGCGGACCACCTCGTCGTAGACGTACCGGCCCACCGCCAGGTCGAGGACGCCCAGGCCGAAGGGGGAGAAGATCACGGTGCGGTCGGCGGGGACGGTGACCCGGCCCGCGGTGACGTCGTCGAGGGTGCCGGTGAGGAAGTCGCGGCCGCCGGTGCGCTGTTCGGCCAGGTGGGGGGAGGTGTCCGCCTTGAGGCAGTGCTCGATGTCGTCGACGATGTTGGTGGCGGCGAGGATCACCTCGGGGGCGAGGTCGCGCAGGGAGATGTGCAGCACCAGCGGGTGGTGGTCGAACCACGAGACGTCGTCGACGTGCGGCTGCCCGGCGACGGTGGCGAAGACGACGAGGTCGCTGGTGCGGATCAGGTCCTCGGCGCCGGGGTGGACGGTGACCGGTCCGGCGCCGGACTGCTCCAGGTAGAGGCGGAATCCGGCGGCGCTGTCGGGGGACAGGTCGTGCACGCCGATGTGGTCGAACTCCCAGCCGGTCTCCGCCAGGAAGGTGTGGATGTAGCGGGCGATCAGGCCGGTGCCGAAGAAGCCGATGCGGCGGGGGCGGGGGCGGCCGCGGCTGAGCCGGTCGGCGGCGAGCGCGGCCGAGGCCGCCGTCCTGGTGGCGCTGATGATGGAACTCTCCAGGCAGGCGAACGGGTAGCCGGTGTCGTGGTCGTTGAGGATCAGCACCGCGGAGGCGCGGGGGATGCCGGCGCCGACGTTGGCGGGGAAGCTGGAGATCCACTTCATGCCGTCGACCGGGGCGCGGCCGCCGAGCGAGGCGGGCAGCGCGATGATGCGGGAGGCGGGCCGGTCGGGGAACTTCAGGAAGTACGAGGGCGGGTTGACCGAGTTCCCGTCGCCGTGCAGGCGGTAGGTGGCCTCGACGAGGTCGACGATCTCGTGGGCCCGGCCGGTCAGGGCGCGCTGGACCTGGTGGCCGGGGATCACCGCGAACGACGGCACGGGGGCGGGGGTCCGGGGGTCGGTGTGGTGCGGCGTGGTGGTCATGCGGCGGTCACCTCGATGGTGGGCGAGCAGTCGGTCAGGGACACCCGGTCGGCGAGGGCGACCAGGATTTCGCGGCGGCCGTGGAACGGCTCCCGGCCGTGCGCGGTACGCACGTTGTCGACGAGCAGCAGATCCCCCGAGCGCCACGGTGTGCGGCGGGTGAGCGCCTGGTAGACGTCGTTGAGCAGCTCGACGGTCTCCGGTTCGAGGGGGTCGCCGTTGCCGTAGCGGGTGTTGAACGGCAGGCCGTCGGGGCCGTAGCTGTCCACGAGGTACTCGCGGATGTCGGGGGCGAGCGTCCATTCGTTCAGGAAGGCGACCTGGTTGAACCAGCAGCGCCGGCCGGTGACCGGGTGGCGGACGACGGCGCTGCGGCGCTGGCGGGTGCGCAGGGTGCCGTCGGGGTGCCAGCGGTGGGCGATGGCGTGGGTGCGGCAGTGCTCCGCGACGGCGGCGCGGTCGTCGGTGCCGAAGGCCTCGGCCACGGAGGCGCCGATCTCGTCGTTGTAGGTGCGGGTCAGCAGCCAGCCCTGCCGGGCGAAGCGCCGGACCAGCCGCCGGGGCAGCGCGTCGAGGACGGCGGACGCGTCGGCCACCACGGTCTCCCCGCCGCCGTCGGGCTCGGTGAGGCAGGCGAAGAGCATCAGGCCGGGGAACTCCGTGGCGTAGCTCAGCTCGTGGTGCGGGCACATCTGCTGGTTGGGGGGCCAGGGGGTGGTGGTGTACGTGCCGGGGGCGCGGAGCGAGCGGGGGGCGAAGCTCTCCGTCTCGGCCATCAGGTCGTCGGAGAGGGCGGCGAAGACCGCGGCGGTCCCGGCGGCGTCGCGCAGACCGAGGCCGCGGACGAGGAGGGCGCCGTGTTCGGTGACGAGGGCGCGCAGGGCGTCCCGGTGCCGGGCGGCCCAGTGCGCCGGGTCGCCGCTCGGCTCCACGGGGAGGACCGGCGGTCGGCCGACCCGCAGGAGCGGGACGGGCAGGGGCGGTGAAGGGGGCGATGCCATGGGGCCTCTTTCCGTGACGGGTGGTGAGGGGTGTCGGGTGGCGGGGTGGGTCGGTGGCTCGGTGGGGTCGGCGGGTGGTGGTGGAGGGGTCAGGCCGGTGGTGGGGTGATGCGGTCGAGGACGGCTCGGGCCGTCTCGGTGGGGCGGGTGTGGTGGAAGTGGTGGCCGCCGTCGGGCAGCCGGTGGAGGGTGACGTCGGCGGCGAGCCGGCGCCAGGCGTCGTGCGGCCGGCCGGTGGTGCGGGTGAGCGGGTCGTCGTCGGCGAGCACCAGGGTGAGCGGCACGGTCAGCCGGACGGGGGGTTCGTCCTGGTCCAGCACGGCGGCGAGGTAGCGGTGTGCGACCGCGCTGTCGTGCCGGTGGGCCGCGGCGCGGGCGGCGTGGACGTCCTCGGGGGCGGCGGGTTCCGGGGCGTCACCGGAAAGGGGCGGGGCGGTGTCCGTCCCGGTGCCGGCGGCGTGGGCGGCGAGGGCCGTGCCGGCGTCCGTGCGGTCGGCGGTGGTGCGGACGGCGGTGAGGCGGGTCCCGCTCCCGGTGACCCGGACGGCTGCCGGGCCCGTCCCGCCCGCGGCCGCGGGCACGGTGGAGTCGGCGGCCGCGGGCCCGGTGGAATCGCCGGCCGCGGGCCCGGCGGCGTCGGCGGCCGCGCGTTCGGACATCGCGTGCCCGGAGGTCGCGCGCGCCTCCCCGGTGGCGCCAAGAGCCGCAGCTGCCTCGTCCGCCGGGCCCGGGACCGCGCGCAGCTCCGCCGTGTCGCCCGGTGCCGTCGACGCCTCGCCGGCCTCCGCCAGCAGGCGGGCGCCGATGAAGACATGGCGGGCGGGGGCTCCGCGGTCCTGGAGGAGGCGGGCGGTGGCGACGGCGAGGGCGGCGCCGGCGGAGTGGCCCCACAGGACGACTCCGGTCAGTGCGCGGCGGGCGATCTCGTCGGCGGTCGCCTCGGCCACCCGTTCCAGCGGGGCGAGGGGGGTGCGGTCGGCCGGGTCGTGGCCGGGCAGTTCGACGGCGTGGGCGGCGTACCCGGCCGTCCGCAGCGCCTCGGCGAGCGGGCGGAAGCCGAGGGCGTTGCCGCCCGCGCCGGGGAAGGCCACCAGATGGCCGCGGGGTGCGTCCGCCGGTTCGGCGAGGGTCTGCAGCAGTCCGTGGTCCGGGCCCCGGCCGTCGTCGAGCAGGGCGGCCAGGTCGGCGAGGACGGGGCGGCGGATGAGGTCCTTGAGGGAGACGGCCCGGTCGAGGGCGATGACGAGCTTGACCGCCGCCAGCGAGGTGCCGCCGCGGTCGAAGAAGTGGTCGTCCCGGCCGACGGCGGCCTCCGGGACGCCGAGCACCTCGGACCAGGCCCGGGCCAGGCGCCGTTCGGCCGGGGTCCGCGGCGGACGGTGGCGCTCCTCCGGCGGCGCGGGGCGGGCGGCGAGCCCGGCGAGCGTCCGCTTGTCGATCTTGCCGTTGCCGGTGAGCGGCAGCCGGGCGTGCCAGTGGAAGGCGGCCGGCAGCATGTAGGCGGGCAGCGACTCGGCCAGACGGGCGCGCAGCGCGGTGGTCTCCAGGGGGTGCGGGCCGCTGTAGAAGGCCACCAGGTGGGTACCGGGACCCTCGCCGCTCACGACGACGGCGCCGTCGCGGACGCCGTCCACGCGCAGCAGCGCGTTCTCGATCTCGCCGATCTCGATGCGGAAGCCGCGGATCTTCACCTGGGCGTCGCGGCGGCCGAGGAACTCCAGCTTGCCGCCCGGCAGCCAGCGGCCGATGTCGCCGCCCTGGTAGAGCCGTTCGCCGGGGCGGTGCGGGTCGTCGCCGAAGGCCTGGCGGGTGCGCTCGGGGTCGTTGACGTAGCCGCGGCCGACGCAGACGCCGGAGAAGACGATCTGGCCGGGGGCGCCGAGCGGGACCGGTTCCAGGTGGTCGTCGGTGACGTAGACGCGGGCGTTGGAAACGCACGGGCCGAGCGGGATCCGGTCGCCGTCGGGGGCGCGGTCCATGACCTCGTGGTTGGTGTCGTCGGAGGTCTCGGTCAGCCCGTAGGCGTTGACGAGCCGGATGCCGGGGTGGGCGGCGAACCAGCGTTGGACCAGCGGCTTCTTCAGCGCCTCCCCGGTGACCGAGACGCAGCGCAGGTCCGGGAGCGGGCGGGGGGTGCGTTCCAGGTGGGTGAGGACGGCTTCGAGGTAGGACGGGACGACCTGGAGGACGGTGATACGGGCGGCGGCGAGGGTGTCGACGAAGCGTTCCACGTCCAGGACGACCGGCTGTTCGACCAGGTGGGTGCGGCCGCCGACCAGGAGGGCGGCGACCAGTTGCCACAGCGAGATGTCGAAGCACTGGGGTGCGGTCTGGGCAACGGTGTGGCCCTCGGCGATGCCCAGGTCGGCGATCTTGGCGTGGAGATGGTTCAGGAAGCCCGCGTGTTCGCACAGCGCGCCCTTGGGCTCGCCGGTGGAGCCGCTGGTGAAGTAGAGGTAGGCGAGTTGGTCGGCGGCGACCCGTACGCCGAGGTCACCGGTGGGGTGGCCGGCGGCGAGGGCGGCATCGATGCGGAGGGTGCGGACCGCGGGGAGGGCGGCGAGGGCCTGGTCCAAGGTGGTGGTGCTGCCGGGTTCGGTCAGGGCGAGGGTGCAGCCTGCGCGGGTGAGCATGGCGGCGATGCGGTCGGGCGGGAAGTGCGGTTCGACGGGCAGGTAGACGCCGCCCGCCTTGAAAACGGCCAGGACGGCGGCCATCCAGTCGAGGTTGCGTTCGGTGACGACGGCGACGACGCCCTCCCGGGTCAGGCCCCGGGACAGGAGGGCGTGGCCGAGGGCGTTGGCGCGGTCGTTGAGTTCCCGGTAGGTGAGGGAGCGGTCGCCGAGGACGGCGGCGACCGTGTCCGGGTGGGTGCGGACGCGGTCCTCGAAGAGTTCGTGGAAGCGGCGGTCGGGCAGCGGGCGGTGGGGCCCGGCCAAGGCGTCGAGCTGGAAGCGGCGTTCGGCGTCGGAGAGGAGGCCGTGGCGTCCGTAGGGGGCGTCGGGGTCGGCGGCGAAGTGGGTGAGGGCGGTGCGGTGGTATCCGGCGATCCGGGCCGCGCTCTCCGCGTCCAGCGCATCGGTCCGGTGGCGCGTCCGCAACCGGGCGCCGCTGCCGTGGCGGGTCACCGACAGCCGCAGCACACTGGTGCCGAGCGGGTCGCCGCCGTGGCCGTACGGGTCGATTTCGGCTTCGAAGAGCACGGGGTCCAGGCCGAGTTCGGCGGCGAGGCGGGGGACGGCGCAGGCGCGGTGGGCGGCGAGGTCGGTGAGGTGGCGGGCGGCCTCCTGGGCCAGTTCGCGCCAGGTGACGGGGGCGGCGGAGAGGCGGCAGGGCAGTGCGGGGCCGGTGGCGGCGGTGGTGCAGCCGGTGGTGACCTGCCGTTCCCCGGAGAGGGCGGCGAGCACCCTGGTGTGCGCGGCGAGCAGGATCGCCTCCCACGGGACGCCGTGCTCGCCGCCCCAGCGGTCGAGCCGGTCCAGCAGCTCGGCGGGGAGCGGGAGTTCATGGGTGGCGACGCCGGGCACGGGGGTGGGGGCCCAGCGGGGGACGGCGGTGAAGCCGGCACCGGTCAGGACGGTGCGCCAGTACTCCCGGTCGTGGTCGGTCGGCTTTGTCATCAGGAACCCTTCCTGTCTGTACGGACGGGACACGGCGGGCCGCGGCGGCCGGGGTGTGCCGGTGGTGGTGCGGCCGCCGGGGGTCAGCGCGGTGCGTGCTCCGGGGCGGTGGCGCCGGGCCCGCGGGGCCGGGGCGGCACCGGGGCCGGCCGGCGGCTGGGGTCCGCGGGGGCGGCCGGGTTGCCGGCCCAGTGGGCGTGTGCGGGGACGTCCTCGCCCTTCATCAGGAAGGAGTCGGCGCCGAGTACCGCGCCTTGGCCCATCGTCACGCCGTAGTGGACGAGGGCGCCGACGCCGAGGGTGCAGCCGGCGGCGAGGGTGCTGTGGGCGGACTTGAAGGTGCCGTCCTCCTGGGAGTGGCACTGAATCTTGCTGCCGAAGTTCAGGGTGCAGTCGTCGCCGATGGCGGTCAGGGTGCGTTCGGTGAGGATGCAGCCGTCGTCGAAGACGCGGCGGCCCATCCGGACGCCGAGCAGCCGCCACAGCAGGCTCTTGAAGGGCGTGCCGTTGAAGGCGTTGAAGTGGGTCTCGGGCACCTTCCACACGCGTTCCTGGTGCCAGAAGTCCCGCTCGTAGATGGAGCACACCTGGGGGCGCAGGGCGCGGAAGCGGGTCAGGCAGCGTTCCACGAGGGCGTAGTAGACGGCGGTGTACGTCATGGCGCCGACCAGGAAACCGGCTTCCATCAGGGTGCCGAGGGTGTCGTCGTCCCCGGTGGTCACGAGGCTCATCAGGACGATGCCGTGGAAGTGCGCCCAGCGGATGAGCAGGAAGAGGGCGATGGTGCGGAGGTTGTAGCGGTTCTTGGCCCGGAGGCGGTCGCGGAGGGTGTCGCCGGTGCGCAGGTGGTCGAAGCGGGCGTCGCGTTCGACGGTGCGCGGGATCTCGAAGCTGGGCGAGCCGAGGAGGCCCACGCCGGTGCGGATCTCGCCGTCGAGCGGGATCATCACCTTCGTCGCCAGCAGGCAGTTGTCGCCGGTGCGGCCGCCTGCGGGGTAGGCGATGAAGTTGCCGAGGAAGTTGCGCCGGCCGATCGTGGTGCGGCCGACGCGGAAGGACGAGCCGGAGAAGTCGGCGTTCAGGACCGAGAGTCCGTCGGCGATCATCGTGCCACCGCCGACGGTGGTGAGGAACGGCGAGTCGTGCTGGAGGAAGCAGCCGAAGTTGGAGCCGGTCTGTTCGACGCGGGACAGGTCGTACCCGATGCCTTGCAGGTAGGGGACGATGTAGCTGCTGTCGCCGAAGAGCTGGATGAAGAACTTGAGGTTGGTCAGGCGGGCGATGGTGCGGTGGGTGCCGTAGCGCAGGCCGTACAGCGGATAGGCCTTGTCCGGCCGGATCGTCCGGCGCAGCAGGCGGGGGACGGTGCACAGCACGCCCAGCCCGAGGGTGACGGCGCCGAAGAAGAGCGTCAGGGACAGCAGCAGGGCGTTGAGGTGGAACACCGCCGAGGTCAGGGGCTGTTCGTCGAGGTCGCCGTGGCCGCCGAGCACCGGGAGGCCGGTCCAGAGCAGGGAGAGCAGCAAGAGGGTCAGCGGGATGCCGACGAGCAGGGTCTTGGCGAGGTCCGCCGCGCCGAAGACGGCCCGCCGCAGCGTTCCGCAGCGCCGGGGGGCGACGCGTACGTAGTCGACGTCGGTGGGTCGGGCCGGGGAGCCGTGCCACCGTTCGCCCGCGGGGACGGTGTCGCCGCGCCGGAGGGTGGAGGTGTGGCCGAGTTGGGCGCCGTCGCCCATGGCGCTGTCGATGTCCAGGACGGTGCGTTCGCCGACGAAGGTGTCCCGGCCGAGGGTGACGGGGCCGGTGTGGATGCGTCCGGCGTGGGCCCGGTAGCAGAGGAAGAAGGAGTCCTTGCGGATGACGGAGCCGGCGCCGATGGTGAGCAGGTCGGTGCAGACGGGGACGGTGCGGGACAGGACGGTGACGTGCCGGCCGATCCGCGCGCCGAGCGCCCGCAGGTAGAGCGGGTAGAGCGGGCTGCCGACGAAGAGCACCACGGGGTTGGCGTGCACCAGCACCTTCACGATCCAAAAGCGCAGGTAGACGGCGCCCCAGACGGGGAAGTCCCGGGGCGTCCAGCGCCCGATGAGCAGCCATTTGGCCAGCACCGGGAGGGCGCAGAGGCCGGTGAACTCGGCGCTGCCGAAGACGACGGCCCGGCTGTAGAGCGCCGGGAGCGAGGCGGCGCGGGAGACCCAGGAGTAGCCGCGGGTGGTGGCGAAGGCGATGAGGCAGGAGTAGCCGAGGAAGAAGGCGAGTTGTGCGGCGCCGCAGGCGAGGTAGCGCGCGGTGGGGTGGGCGGGCAGCGGGCCGGCGGGTTCCTCGGGGACGGCCGAGGGCGCGGCCTCGGCGGGACTGCCGGGCACGTGGCCGGCGCAGGCGGCGGCGAGCGCGGCGATGGTCGGGTGCCGGTAGATGTCCTTCATCGAGACCGCGGGCAGCTCTCCGCGCTTGCGGACGCGGGCGCAGAAGTGCGCCATCACCAGGGAGTCGGCCCCCAGGTCGTCGAAGAAGTGGCTGTCGGCGGGGACGCGTTCGGTGTGCAGGACGTCGGCGAGGACGGCGGCGAGCGCGGTCTCCAGGGCGGGCGCCGGGCCGGTGGCGTCCGGGGCGGCGGGTGGTGCGGCGCGTTCGGGGTGGCCGGGCGTGGTTCCGGTCGGTTCTTCTCTCCCCACGTGAACTCCTTGGACGCGTCGTGCCCGTGCGCGCGGGCGGGGTGCGGTGGTGATCGGTGCGGCGGGACGGTGGCGGATCAGGGGGTGCGCATCCGGGGGCTCAGCGGGGTGTGCCGGTGCCCGGGGAATCCGGCAGGCCGCCTTCGGCGCCGTTCGCGTACCGCTCGCTTTTCTTCCGCACAGCTCCCCCATTTCCCGTCCCCGTCGAAGGGATCGTTGAAGAAAGTAGAACTGCCCTCTCGCTCGAACCAGCCGGGTGCAGGCCACAAAACCAACCGGTCGCCCCGCACGGAAAGGATCACCATCCCGCGGCGGAGCGCCCGACCCGCGCTCCGGGAGAATTGCGCGTGACGCGTCCATCACCTGCGGATCTCTCTCCGTTCGGGAGACGGCACGACAGGATCACCGGCCTTCACCACACCCACACGTAAAGCATGTAAATGCTACTTATCGGGCAGCTTCTTATCGTCCACACTTGGGCAAATACGGCAATCCGCCGGGCAAGATGACACACATTCAAGACCTCGACCGGGCATTCGGTTGGCGCGAATCGACCGACGCACCCCGCGTTCCGGATAAAGAATTACCCTGGCTCCGGTAATGACCGGTCACAATCCGTTGGACGCCTCTTCGGAGCGTTCCGAGAATATTTTTATATTCCCCGCCGGAAATCACCGGCGGCCGTATCACTCGGCACCCCGCTCACCACTCACACCGGAATCCACTCTCTTTTCCCGGGCCCCGGAAAGGGCACCGGATCACGGGAAGACCCCCGGACCGAGGAGCGCGCCGGCGCCGCGCCGCCCCGAGGCGCACCTGTGTGCGCGCCCGGCACCACGGCCCCCTTCGCCGCGTCCCTACGGTGGACGCCGGCACAACGACCAGGAGAAGAGGCGGAGATGACGGCTGATCAGGTACTGGGCGACGGGCGGGCACCCGGCGGCGCGCAGGTCCCGGACGAAGAGCTGGCCTGGCTGGATGCGACGGCACAGGCCGATCTGGTCCGCCGTGGGGCGCTGTCGCCGGCGGAGCTGACCGAGGCGGCGATCGCCCGGATCGAACGGCTCGACACCGAACTCAACGCGGTGATCACCCCGCTGTTCGAGAAGGCGCGCGCCGCGGCGGGCTCGGCGCGGCTGCCGAAAGGCCCGTTCCGCGGGGTTCCCCTGCTGCTGAAGGACGTCCTGTGCCACTCCGCGGGCGACCCCGTCCACCACGGCATGCGCGCGCTGCGCGACCGCGGCTGGCGGGCACCGGAGGACGCGACGCTGACGAAGCGGTTCCGGTCCGCCGGTTTCGTCATCTGCGGCCGGACCAACGTCCCGGAGCTGGCCACCAGCGTGACGACGGAACCGCTGGCCTACGGCCCGACCCGTAACCCGTGGGACCTGAGCCGCTCACCGGGCGGTTCGAGCGGCGGGTCGGCGGCGGCGGTCGCCGCGGGCATGGTTCCGGTGGCGCACGGCAACGACATGGCCGGTTCGATCCGGATACCCGCGAGTGCCTGCGGTCTCGTCGGCCTCAAGCCCACCCGGGCGCGGACCTCGCTGGGGCCGGAGTTCGGCGAGTACTGGGGGCCGGTGACGCATGAGCACGTCCTGACCCGCTCGGTCCGTGACAGCGCGGCGGTGCTGGACGCCATCGCCGGGGCGGCGCCCGGCGACCCGTACACCGCGCCCGCTCCGGCGCGGCCCCACCGCGAGGAGGTGGGCGCCGACCCGGGCGCGTTGCGCATCGGGTTCCGGACGGCGACACCGGGCACGGCCGCCCCGGCCCATGCGGACTGCGTGGCGGCGGTGGAGCACACCGCGCGCCTGCTCGACGGGCTCGGCCACCGCGTCGCCCCGCAAGCCGCGGCCGCCCTGGACTCCCCCGGCCTCTTCGAGGCGCTGCCGGACCTGTTCGGCGCCGTCCTCGCCTGGGAGTTGGCGCACTGGTCGCGGCGGACCGGCGCGCGGCTCGAACCCGCCGACCTGGAGCCGATGAACGGAGCGCTCGCCGAGGCGGGCCGCTCGGTCACGGCCGCGCAGTGGCTCTCCGGCGTACAGACGTGGCAGCGCTGGGGGCGCGACGTGGCCGCCCTCTGGGAGGACGGCATCGACGTCCTGCTCACCCCGACGCTCGCCACGCCCCCGCTGCCGCTGGGCCGCCTCGCCCCAACCGCGCAGGAGCCGGAGGAGCTGGTGGCGGGTGTCTCGCAGGGCATCGCCTTCACCCTGCCCTTCAACCTCACCGGCCAGCCGGCTGTCTCCCTGCCCCTGTACCGCAACGCCGAGGGCCTGCCGATCGGCGTCCAACTCGTCGCGGCATACGGGCGGGAGGACGTGCTGATCCGGTTGGCGTCCCAGCTGGAGGAGGCCGCACCGTGGGCGGGTGAGCGCCCGCCGTTCTCGGCGTAGGGGGTTCCCGCGGGGACGGGAGCGGCAGCTAGCCCCGCGGCTTCTCCACGGGCGCGGGCCGGTCCGGGCAGCGCAGGTCGGCCGCCGGGCGGTGTCCGGTGCGGAGGAATTCCGTCACCGCCCGGTCGCCGCAGGCGTTGCCGTGGGCGAGGTAGACGCCGTGGCCGCCGCGGTCGACGGTGACCAGCCGGGCGCGCCCGCCGAGTGCCTTGCGCATGCGCAGGGCGCCGGCGTAGGGCGTGGTCGGGTCCCGGAGGTTCTGGATCATCAGGACGTCGGGCGGTCCGTCCGCGGTGATGCGGACGGGCCTGTCGGCCGGGGCGCCGTGCCAGAAGGCGCACGGGGTGACGTTCACCGGCTGACCGGCGGTCAGCGGGTGCCGCAGCCGGTCGGCGGCCACGTCACGGGCGTATCCGCGGACGTCGCGGGGCCAGCGCACGTCGTTGCAGAGCGTCGCGAGGAACACGGTGGCGTCCCGGTCCGGCACCGGCGTCGCGTACCCCGGCGGCAGCGCGGGCACGGCGTTGGGGTCCTCCGCCGCCACGATCAGGCGGGCCAGATCGGGAAAGGCCGCGTCGTCGGTGAGCGCCTGCTGGACGGCCTGACGCAGCAGATTGCCGGTGAGCGGCTTGTGGGGGGTGTCGGTGGTGCGGGGTGCGCGGTCGAGCCGGTCGGCGAGGGCCAGCACCCTGGGCCGTACCCCGTCCGGGCGCCGGGCGAGACGCAGTCCGTCCCGGTCGCGGGCCGGGTCGGCGGCCCAGCGGGCGAAGTCGGGGAAGCGTTCGTCGGCGCCGGCGGCCGTACGGGCGAGCCAGCCGCGCCCCACGCGCGCCGGATCGGGGTCGTCCGTGCTGTCCAGCACGGTGCGGTCGGTGTGCTCGGGGTGCAGCTGCGCGTAGGTGGCGCTGACGTAGGTGCCGTAGGACACCCCGTAGAGCGACAGCCGGGGCGTGCCGAGGAGACGGCGGAGGCGCTCGATGTCGCGTACCTCGTTCGCGGTGGAGTAACTGCGCACCACCGCGCCCCCGTTGCGGGCGCAGGCGTCGGCCGTGCGGTGGGCGCGGGCCGCGCTGTCGCGGATGTCGCCGCCGGGCCCCGGCCAGCTGCGGTAGGCGAGCACGTCCCGGTCGTCCGCGCGCAGCCCGCAGCCGGAGCCGTCGGAGCCGCCCACGCCGCGCGGGTCGAGGCTGACCAGGTCGTAGGCGCCGTGCAGGGCCGTGCGCAGGGCCGGCCCCCGGTGGGCGAGGGCTTCGACGCCGGAGCCGCCCGGGCCCCCGGGGGCGACGAGGAGGACGCCGCGGCGGGCGGCCGGGCGGTCGCTCGGCAGGCGGGTGACGCGCAGGCTGAGGCGGGCGCCGCCCGGCTCGCGGTGGTCGACCGGGACGGACATCTCGGCGCACTGCTGGTCGCCGGGGCCGCCCGGCTGCACACACGGCGTCCAGGCGAGCCGGTCCGCCGGCCGGGGCACGGCGGGGGCCGACGGCGCGGCGCCGAGGGAGAACATCCCCAGGGCCAGGGCGAGTACGCATCTCCTTATGGTCCTCGCGGGCGAGGTGCCGGCGACCGGTCGCGACGCTCGTGCGGCCGCCCGGTCCCTCCCGATGGTTCGTGGTCCTGTCATGCTCCGCACTCTGCCGGGCGCGGCCGTTGCGCCACTTCCCCCGCGCGGGGGAACGGCCTCCCTCGCACCGGGGAGACCGGCGGCGACGCGCTCCGGGCGCCGCCGCGCGGACGGCGCCTCACCGGCCCGTCCCAGGGTCTGTCGTCAAACTCCCGTCTGCCCCACGAGCGACGACGGGAGTTCGACGACACGCCCTACCCGGGGGTGACGAACCCCGACTCGTACGCGGCGATCACCGCCTGGGTGCGGTCGCGCGCCCCCACCTTCGCCAGTACCGCGCTGACATGGGTCTTGACGGTCTCCGTGCCCAGCACCAGCGCGGCGGCGATCTCCTGGTTGGACATGCCCCGGGCCATCAGCCGCAGGACCTCCGCCTCCCGGCCCGTCAGCGCGGCGCGCTCCAGCAGCGCGCGGGCCCGGGGGTTGGTGCGGCCGGCGGCCATGCGGCGCAGGGCGACCGGGAAGAGCAGCGAGGAACCGGCGGCGACCAGCCGGATCGCGTGGCCCACCTCCGCGGGCTGCGCCCGCTTGAGCAGGAAGCCGTTGGCTCCGGCGCGCAGCGCCTCGTACGCGTAGTCGTCGTTCTCGAAGGTGGTGATCACCAAGATCTTCGGCGGGTCCGGGAAGGCGGCCAGCACCGCGCGGGTGGCCTCGATCCCGTCGAGCAGCGGCATCCGGACGTCCATCATCACCACGTCCGGGCGCCGTTGGCGGATGAGCGGCAGGACCGCGGCGCCGTCGGCTGCCTCGCCCGTCACCTCGATGTCCGGCTGCGCCTGCAGGATCGCCCGGAGCCCGGCCCGGACCAGGGGCTCGTCGTCGACGAGAAGAACGGTCAGCGGCACGGGATCACCCTACGGCGGCCGGCAGCCGGGCATGGACCCGCCAACTGCCCTCATCGGGGCCCGCCTCCGCGTGCCCGCCGAGCAGACGCGCCCGCTCCCGGATGCCGCGCAGCCCCCTGCCCCGGCCCGCCGCGGCCCCGGCGTCGCCCAGCGGATTGCGGATGTCCAGTTCGACGAGGTCGCCGTGGACCGCGATCCGTACGGTGACGGGGACCGGACCGGCGTGCCGCACCACGTTGGTCAGCGCTTCCTGGAGGATGCGGTAGCCCTCCCGCGACACCGGCCCCGCGACGGCGTCCAACGGCCCGGACACCTCGGCCGTCACCTCCGCCCCCGCGCCCCGCGCCGCGTCCAGCAGCCGTGCGGCGTCGGTGAGTTCGGGACGCGCACGGGGCTGCGGGGCGTCCTCGCGCAGCACCTCCAGGACCCGCTCCAGCTCCTCCAGGGCGCGCCGTCCGGTGTCCTCGATGGCGGTCAGCGCCTGCCCGGTGAACTCGGCCGAGCCCGCCGCCCGCGCCGCACCCGCCTGCACCACCACGGCGGTGAGCGCATGGCCGATCGAGTCGTGCAGCTCGCGGGCGAGCCGGTTGTGCTCCATCAGCCGCTCGGTGCGTTCCTCCAGCGCGGCGATGCGTTCGGCCGCCGACGGCGCGAGCAGCCACCGCGCCGCGGCGGCGATGACGGCACCGGCGCCGACCACCACGGCCACCAGGCCCAGGAGCGGCAGCGGCGCCAGCAGCGCGCGGGCGTCGCCGAGGCGCGCCAGCCGGACCGCCAGCGTGGGCAGCCACCCCGAGGCGCTCAGCGTGAGCGCGCCCAGCTGCACCCTCAGCACCAGCCAGCACACCGTGCGCCCGAGGTCAGCGAGGGACGCCGCCGGGGCCGCCGTGATCTCGGCGCGGCGGGCGTCCCGGTCGGGCGAGGGCCGCCCCGGGACGAGCATCAGCCGCGCCTGCACCCCCTCGGCGAGCCGCACCACCGGCACCAGCCCGAGCAGCACGAGCAGCGGCACCGAGAACAGCGCGGCACGCAGCAGCACGGTCTGCCCGTGTCCGTCCGGCCCCGGCCAGATGAAGAGGGAGACCATGGCGATCATGCTGCCGGTCACCAGGTGCAGCCAGCGGCTGCAGACGTTGGCGAGGGTCAGGGAGCGGAGGAACCGGCGCATGGCCGTCATCCTGGCACCGCCGTGCGGCGTCCGGCCTCCCCCGCACGGGGGAGGCGGGCGCCACGGGCGGGGGAGGCGCGGCCGGTTCACGGGGCGGCAGGGTGGAGCCACGCCGCAGGGCGCCGGCGGCCCTGGCCCGGAACCACCACGGGGGTGTGGCTCCGGACCGGGGCAGAGGCGCCCCGGCGCTCCCGGCTCAGCGGTGCCGCACGGCGGGCCCCCGGGGCGCGGACCCCCGCCTGCCGGGGCTCTCGACTGCCGGGGCCCCGCCCGTCACACCGTCAGCTCCGCCCCGTCCTCCGGGACCTCCACCCCCGCGCGCCGCACCTCGGCCGCGGCATCGGAGGACGGGTCCAGCAGCGGATTGGTGTTGTTGAAGTGGGTGTAGAGGCGGCGCAGGCCCGGGTGGCGGGCGAGGCGGGCGAGGGTGCCGCCGGGGCCGCTCACCGGCAGATGGCCCATCAGCGCCTGCCCCGCGTCCGGCGACCGGACCGCCCGCCCCAGCTCCTGCGCGCTGAAGAACGTTCCGTCGACGACGGCGCAGGTCACCGACGCCAGGAGGTCGTCGAAGCCGTCGGGCCAGGTGGCCAGGCAGGGCGCGTAGAGCAGCGCCCCGCCGGTCGCCGGGTCCTCGATCCGTACCGCGCTCACCCAGGGCACCCCGGAGGCGGGCGCCGCGACGTACTTCGGGGCCTTCGTGCCGACCGGGTGCAGGGTGGCGGTGAGCCCGCCGGCCAGCGGGAACGGCGCGGAGGCGGCTGTCCGGTCGGCGGGCCCGGCCTCCCGCCACCGCCAGGGCGCATAGCGGTCCAGCAGCCCCCGCAGCGGCAGCGCCGTGGCGAGCGCCTCGTGGACGGGCGGCGCGGCGTACACCGTCAGATCCGCGCCGCCGCGCAGCACCGCCAGGCCGAGGGCGTGGTCGACCTCCGCGTCGGTCAGCAGGACGCCGCGCACCGGGGTGTCGCGCGGCCCCGGGCCCGCGGCCAACGCGGACGCCGCCTCGATCTGGACCCGGATGTCCGGCGAGGCGTTCAGCAGCCACCAGTCCCGGCCGTTGCCGCTGACGGCGACGGAGTCCTGGAACCGGGACGGCAGCTCACCGCGGCGGCACCGGGCGCACAGCGCGCACCCGCAGTTCCACTGCGGAAATCCGCCGCCCGCGGCGGTACCGAGCAACGTCACCCTCATCGAAAGCCTCCCCAACTCGCCAAACACGCGGGGTTCTTGGCGGTTGCGCCCGCCCCGGAGCCCCGGAAGCCACCGCGGGCGCGGCGGCTTTCCGTGATCGCCGGGAAATCTCCCCCGGAACGGCACGGCTCAACATGCCTGCCGCTGGGTGCGGTTGACGCGGACGGCCGCGCCCCGCCGGGAGGCGCCGCCGATGGCCCGGCCGGGCGTCCCCGCCGCGCGGGTACGGTGGCGCGATGCCCCAGCTGAAGCCGCTGCACCTCGATCACGCCCCCGCGGTCCTCGCCTTCGAGCTGGCGAACCGCGCCTACTTCGCCGCCTCGGTCCCCGACCGCGGCGACGCCTACTTCGACCGCTTCACCGAACGGTTCGACGCCCTGCTGGCCGAGCAGGCGGCGGGTGTCTGCGCCTTCCATGTGCTCGTCGCGGAGGACGGCGCGGTGCTCGGCCGGTTCAACCTCGTCGACATCGAGAACGGCGCCGCGGAGCTCGGCTACCGGGTGGCGCGGCACGTCGCCGGCCGCGGCGTGGCGACCGCGGCCGTCCGGGAACTGTGCGGCGTGGCGGCCGAGCGGTACGGGCTGCGCACCCTGCGGGCGGCCGTCTCCCACGGGAACATCGCGTCCCGGAAAGTGCTGGTCAAGGCCGGTTTCCTGCCGGTGGGCCCGGCGGGTCCGGCCGATCTCGGCGGCGCGGCCGGCACCTGGTACCGGCGCGATGCGGAGCGCCCGCGGTAGCCCCGGCATCCGCCCTACCCGCCCACGCCGCGGTGCCGCACCGCCGATCCCGACCGGTCCTTCACGACCTCCAGCTGGGCCGGGATGCGGCCCTTCAGGTCCGCGACATGGCTGACGATGCCGACGCTGCGGTCGCGTTCGCGCAACCCGTCCAGGACGTCCAGCACCTCGTCCAGGCTCTGTTCGTCGAGGCTGCCGAAGCCCTCGTCGATGAAGAGGGTGTCCAGCCGGGTGCCGCCCGCCTCGTCGGTGACCACGTCGGCGAGGCCCAGCGCGAGGGCGAGCGAGGCGTAGAACGTCTCCCCGCCCGACAGGCTGGAGGTGTCCCGCTCCCGCCCCGTCCAGGCGTCGATCACCCGCAGCCCCAGCCCGGAGCGGCGCGTCCCGGCGCTGCGGGCGTCCGTGTGCACCAGGGTGTAGCGCCCGCCCGACATCCGCTGCAGCCGCTCCCCCGCCACCACCGCGACCTGCTCCAGGCGGGCGGCCAGCACATATGACTCCAGCCGCATCCGGCGCACGTTCTCGCCCGAGGTGCCCGCGACGAGCGAGGCGACGCCGCCGACCACGTCGGACTCGGCGTACAGCGGGGCGAGGTGGCGGGCCTCCGTGGCCGCCAGGTGCGAGAGGCGGTCCAGTGCGGCGCACCGCTCCTGCGCTCCCGTGCGGGCGGCGGCCGCCTCGCGCAGCCGTCGTCCGGCGTCCTCCGCACAGCGGCGCGCGGCGGCCGGATCGGGCGCGGTGCCCGTCGCCGCGGTGGCGGCCGCCGCCTCGGCGACGGCCAGTTCACCGGCGGCCGCGGCCGCTTCCGCCTCCCGGTGGGCGACCCGTTCGGCCAGCTCCCGGCGGGCCGCCTCGGGCAGTTGCGCGGCCTCGGCGGCGGCCGGGTCCGCGAACCCGGCCGCGGCGACCGCGTCGTCCCGCGCCGCCTCGGCCTCCCGCAGCCGCCGCTCCGCCGTGCGGGCGGCGCCCGCCGCCTCCACCACGGCGGCCAGCATCGCGGCCCGCCGCTCACCGCGCCGGGCCCGCTCCGCGACGCTCGCGCACTCGCCGCGGGCCCGTGTCACCTCGTCGCGGAGCGCGGCCCGTTCGGCCTCCAGCGCCTCGCGCCGGGAGAGGCGGGCCGCGATCCGGCGCTCGGCGTCCTGCCGCTCCGTGCGCCGCCGCTCCGCCTCGCGCTCCGCGGCCGCCAGCGCCTCCCGCGCGGGCCGCACCCCGGCCGCCACCGCGCGCACCTCGGCGTACTCGGCGGCCAGCTTCTCGGCGCGGGCGGCACGGTCGCCGGCCGGGGAGTCCCCGGCGGCGTCGGTGGCGGCGGACAGCTCGCCGTGCGCCTCGCGCACCCGGCCCTCCGCCGTGCGGTACGCCTCCTCGCGCTCGCGGTACGCGGCGAGCGCGGCCTCCTCCTCGGCGCGGCCGACGTGCCCCTCCCCCGGCTGCGCGGGCTCCGGGTGCTGCGTCGCGCCGCAGACCGCGCACGGCGTGCCGGCGCGCAGCGCGGCGGCCAGTTCGGCGGCGACGCCCCGCAGCCGGCGGTCCTTCAGCTCCAGCCAGTGCTCGTGCGCCCGGGCGGAGCGCTCCCGCGCGGCCAGCGACGCGCCGCGCAGCCGCTCCAGACGGGCCGTCAGCTCGTCCCGGCGCCGGGCCGCCACCGCGCGCTCGCGCGCCGTGGCCACCGCCGCCTCCAGCGCCTGCGCGCGCCCCACGGCCTCCTGGGCGTGCTCCAGCCGCTCCTGGAGGGCGCGGCGCCGCGCGTCCCAGCCGTCGAGCCACTCCGCGCACTCCGCCACCGCGTCCTCGTCGGCGGCGCCCTCGCGGTCCGCCGCGGCGCGTTCGGCGGTCAGCGCGGCGACGCGCTCCTCGGCGCGGCGGGCCGCGGCCAGCGTGCCGAGTTGGGCGCGCTCCTCGTGCTCCCGCTCGGCGAGCCGCGCGGGCTCCTCACCGGCGAGGGAGGCGGGCAGTTCGGCGCGGCGGGCACGCTCCGCGGCGCCCGCGGCCTCGGCCTCCCGCCGGGCCGTCGCACACCACGCCAGCGCCGGCGCCACCTCGGCGGCGCGGCCCGCGGCCGCCAGGCGTGCCCGGTCCCGGGCGTCCGCCGCGGCCGTCTCCGCCAGGCGGGCGGCGCGTTCTTGGGCATCGGCGAGGCGCCGCCGTACCCGGTCGCGCTCCTGCGCCTCCTCCCACACCAGGGCCGCCGCCCGCTCCGCCGCCTGCGCGGACCGCTCCGCCGAGGCGGCCACGGCCAGCCGCTCGCGCGCCGCGGCCCGCGCCACCGCCAGCCGTACGAGGACGGACGCGGCGAACCCGGGCTCGCCCACGCCCGGGGTATCCGGATCGGTCCGCGGGGCCGGGCGGCGGCCCGTGGTGCCCGGCTTCCGGGCGGCCGGGACGGTGGCCGCCGCGGAACCGGCCGGCAGCGCGGGCAGCGCCGCGAGGTCCGGGCACCTCCCGGCCGCCTCCGCGGCGCGGTGCGCGAGCGCCAGCAGCCGCTCGTCGCCGCCGCGGACCCGCTCGGCCGCCTCCTTGCGCCGGGCCGCCAGCCGCTCCTCGACGGCGGCGAAGCGGCGGGTGTCGAAGAGGCGGCCCAGCAGCCGCGCCCGGGATTCCGCGTCGGCCCGCAGGAACCGCGCGAAGTCGCCCTGCGGCAACAGCACGACCTGGCAGAACTGCTCCTTGTTCAGGCCGAGCAGCCCGCCGATCTCCTCGCCGATCTCCTGGTGCGACCGGCTCAGCGCCTTCCACCGGCCGCCCTCGCCCGGCCCGGCCACGTACTCCCGCAGCCGGCTCTGCGCCTTCTCCCGCGTGGTGCCCGTACCGCGCTTCTTCGGGCGGGTCTGCTCGGGCAGCCGGGTGATCTCCAACCGGCGTCCGGCGACGGTCAGTTCGAGGACCACCTCCGTCGGCGTCCACGGGTCGGCGAGATCGCTGCGCAGCGCCTGCCCCGCCTGCCGGACGCCGGGCACCGAGCCGTACAGCGCGAAGCACACCGCGTCCAGGACGGACGTCTTGCCCGCGCCGGTGGGGCCGTGCAGCAGGAACAGGCCATCGCGCGAGAGCCGGTCGAAGTCGACGGTCTGCGCGCCGCCGAACGGTCCGAACGCCGTGACCGACAACCGGTGCAGCCTCACGGCGCCACCTCTTCCGTCGCCTCGTGGAGCCGTACCTCTTCGAACGCGGCGCGCAGCACCGCCCGCTCCTCCTCGTCCGCCGCCCGGCCCTCGCGCACATGCTCCACGAAGTCCTCGGCCACCTCCTGGTCACCGCGGCCGCGCACCCGCTGGGCGTAGGAGGCGAAGGTGACGGCCGGGCCCTCGTCCGGGTCGAAGGCGAGGGCGAGGGTGTGCGGGAAGCGCTCGGTGAGGTGGGCCATCGGCTCCGGCGGGCGGACCGGGTCGGTGAGCGTCGCCTCCACCCAGTGCTCGGCGTGCCGCTCCAGCGCCGGGTCGTCGAGGAGCGTCTCCAGCCGGCCGCGCAGCCGGGCCAGCGGGCGCGGGACGGGGGCATAGGCGCGCTCCGCCGTCACCGCGCCGTCCGCGCCGAGGTCGATGAGCCAGGACGACTTGCGGTGCGCCGCCTCGGAGAAGGAGTACGCGAGCGGGGAGCCGGAGTAGCGGACCCGGTCGGAGAGCGTCTGGCAGCCGTGCAGATGGCCCAGCGCCACGTAGTCGACGCCGTCGAAGACCGCGGCGGGCACCGACGCGACGCCGCCGGCCGTCAGGTCCCGCTCGCTGTCGCTCACCTCGCCGCCGGTGACGAAGGCGTGCGCCAGGACGACGGAGCGGGTGGCGGCGGGCCGGGCGGCGAGGTCGGCGCGGACGCGGTCCATCGCGGCGCCCAGCACCTCGGTGTGGGCCGCGCGCCCGGCGCCGAGGCGCTCGCGCACGAGGGCGGGTTCGAGGTAGGGCAGGCCGTAGAAGGCGACCGGGCCGTCGGCGTCGTCGATCACGACCGGCTCGCCGCAGCGCTCCGGGTCGGTGCGCAGATGGATGCCGCCGCGCTCCATCAGCCCGGCGCCGACGCCGAGGCGGCGGGCGGAGTCGTGGTTGCCGGAGATCATGATCGTGGGGACGCCGAGCGCGGCGAGGCGGTGCAGGGCCTCGTCGAACAGCTCGACGGCGGCGAGCGGCGGCACCGCCCGGTCGTAGACGTCGCCGGCGACGAGGACGGCGTCGACTTCCCGGGCGGTGACCGTCTCGACGAGATGGTCGAGGAAGGCGCGCTGCGCGGTGAGCAGGCTCACGCGGTGGAAGGAGCGCCCCAGGTGCCAGTCGGAGGTGTGCAGCAGCCTCACCACGCCGCTCCCGTCCGCATCGTCACTCCCTCACCGGCCGCCCCGGGGCGGCCACGCCGGTCCGCAGTCACCCGGACATCCTCGCAGGCTCCGGGGGCGCGCCGGGACGCATGCCCCGATTCAGGCCTCGCCGTACGCCTCGCCGCCCAGCTCCAGGACGGCGGTGCCGGCGGTGCTGTCCGCCAGCCAGGCTTCGAACGACGCGACGTCCGCCTCGGGCAGGCCGATCTCGATGCGGACCTCGGCGCCGTAGGTGACCTCGCGCACCGTGCGCCCGGTGGCCCGCAGGTCGTTCTCCAGCTTTCCGGCCCGCTGGTGGTCGACGGTGACGGTCGCGAGGCGGTAGCGGCGGCGGACGACCGTGCCGAGGCTGTCCAGGGCCTCGCCGACGGCGCCGCCGTAGGCGCGGATCAGTCCGCCGGCGCCGAGTTTGATGCCGCCGAAGTAGCGGGTGACGACGGCGACGACGTACCGCATCTCGCGGCGCAGCAGCATCTGGAGCATCGGGACGCCGGCGGTGCCGCCCGGTTCGCCGTCGTCGCTGGCCTTCTGTACGCCGCCGTCGGCGCCGAGGACGTACGCGTAGCAGTGGTGGCGGGCGGTGGGGTGCTCCTTGCGGACGGCCGCGATGAAGTCCTGCGCCTCGGCCTCGGTCGCGACGGGCGCGAGGGCGCAGAGGAAGCGGGACTTGTTGATCTCGATCTCGTGCACGCCGGCGTGGGCGAGGGTCCGGTACTGCTCCTGCATCGCACCAGCCTATGCGGCGGCGCGGCGGGCCCGGTCACCGGCCACCCGCGCCGGGGTGCGGGGCGGTGTCCGCCGTCCGGGGGCCCGCGGCACGTCCAGGCGGCGTATCCGGGCGGGTGTTGCGGTGCGTCGGACGGGCGCGGGGGCCGCCCGTGGGCACTGTGGCCGGGGCGACGGCCTCGTGCGCGGGGCCCGCTCGCGCAACCCAGGAACCGTACGGCGGGTCGGCGGAGGGCTTCATGGACGACAACACACACACGACGCTGGCGGCGGGCGTGCCCGTGACGGGCGAGGCGATGCCCGAACCGCCGCCGGAGGTGGTCGAGGCGGCCCGCGAGGCGCCGGACCACTGGCTGGCCATGGTGGACCTGACCTGGTCGGGCGAGGGCCCGCCGCCGCTGTGGTCGGTGATCGGGCAGTGGCGGTCGGGCCCGACCGGCGAGATCGAGGACTGGCGGGACAACCCGGAGTACCGGCCCTCTCCGCAGATGCTGGACTGGGCCGAGCCGACGGACCCGGTCGACCAGGCCGTCCAGCTCGCGGCGACGGGGTACGGGCCGGTGCCCGAGGTCGCCCGGACGCTGGCGGTCGCCGAGGTGTCGTACCTGGTCACGGCCGCGGGCGCGCCGCTGCCCGCGGCGTCCCCGGAGGGCACGCCGGTGGTGCCGGTCTACACCTCGGAGGAGCATCTGGAGCCGGTGGGGCGGTTGCTGGTCGACCGGCGCCCGGTGGCGGAGCTGCTGGAGCGGCTGCCGGCCGGGCACGCGCTGTACGTCAACCCGACGGGCGCGGTGAGCATGCTGGTGGAGCCGGACGCGGTGCGGGCGGCGGTCGCGGAGCGCGCGCCGGGCCGGATCGCGGTGGAGGCGGCGATCGGGCGGCCCGGTACGGGCGCGGGCGGCGCGGAGCCGGTGCGGGACGGTGAGGCGGGTGAGCGCGGCGGCCTGCCGAAGCCGGCGCGGACCGCCGCCGTCGGGGCCGGCATGGCGAGCAGCGGGGCCCGCGGCGGCGCGGCCTGACGGCCCGCCCACGAACCCGCCCCGCCCGTCTTCCCCTTCGGGCGGGGCGTTCCGCTGCCCGCGCTCCGCACGGACGGGAATCCCGGGCGGCCGCCGGCCGTTGCCGGTACGGATCCCGCCGTTCTCCGGGGCGGCCGCGGGGTCCGGTACGGCACGGAACGGAATCGGGAGGCGCGTGTGTACGGCGATCCGGCGGTGATCCGCCGCATGCTGACGGAGCTGGGCGACACCTGGGCGGTGGTCGGCCTGTCGGCCAACACCTCGCGGGCGGCGTACGGCGTCGCCAGGACGTTGCAGGGGTTCGGGAAGCGGATCGTGCCGGTGCATCCGCGGGCCGAGACGGTCCACGGCGAGCAGGGCTATCCGTCGTTGTCGGCTATTCCGTTCCCGGTCGACGTGGTGGATGTGTTCGTGGCCGCCGACCGGGCGGGCGCGATCGCGGACGAGGCGGTGGCCATCGGCGCGAAGGGCGTGTGGTTCCAGCTCGGCGTCGTGGACGGGGCGGCGTGGGAGCGGGTGCGCGGCCAGGGGGTGGCGATGGTGATGGATCGCTGCCCGGCGATCGAGATTCCGCGCCTGGGCTGAGCGGCACGGGGTCCGGTGGCGGCGGCGCGGCGGGGTGGCGGTAGCGTCCGGGCATGAACACGCCACGTTCCGCCGTTCCCGGGGACGCCGCCGAATTGGTGCGGCTGCGCCGGTCGATGTTCGCCGCGATGAACGGCCGGGACGCGCCCGGCCCCTGGGAGCGCGACGCCGAGGCCATGGCCCGGCGCCGGCTGACGGACTCCCCCGAGGCGTTCGTCGCGTACGTGGTCGACGGCGCGCCCGGTGCGGGTGCGCCGCATCTGGCGGCGTGCGCGGTCGGCACGGTCGAGGAACGGCTGCCGGCGCCCGGGCATCCCACCGGCCGGTTCGGCTTCGTCTTCACCGTCTGCACCGACGAGCGCTACCGGGGCCGCGGATACGCCCGGGCGGCGACGCGGGCACTGCTCGTCCGCTTCGCGGAACTGGGCGTCACCCGGGTCGATCTGCACGCCACGGACGCCGCCGAACCCCTCTACCGCAGCCTGGGGTTCGCGCCGCACTCCACCGCGCTCTCGCTGGACGTGCAGGCGTGGCGGGCGGACGGCTGAGCCGGGTCAGGCGGTCGCCAGCCCGTCGAGGACGGTGGCGTGCGGGAGTTCGGCCAGCGCCTTGCCGGGGACGATGAGCTTGCCGCGGCGGCTGCCGCTGCCGATCAGCGCGTAGGGCGTGTCGGCGACGGCGGCGTCGACGAGCAGCGGCCAGTCGGCGGGCAGCCCGATGGGGGTGATGCCGCCGTACTCCATCCCGCTGTCGCCGACGGCGGTGTCCATGGGGGCGAACGACGCCTTGCGGGCGCCGAGTTGGCGGCGGACGGCGCCGTTGACGTCGACGCGGGTGTGGGAGAGCACCAGGCAGGCGGCGAGGGTGGTCGCCCCGCCGCGCTTCCCGGCGACGACCACGCAGTTCGCCGACTGCTCCAGAAGCCATGCGCCGTGGTGGGCGACGAGGACGGCGGTGTCGGCGATGGCCGGGTCGGTGTCGACGTAGCGGATCTCCTCCACGGGCACCGAACCGCTCCAGGCGCGCAGGGCGGCGGCGACGGGCGCGGCGAGCAGGTCCAGGCGTTCGACGGCGGGCCGGACATCGGAGAAGGCATCCATGGGCACGGGCATGGCGCCAAGTTAACAGCCGGAAGCGGGGGCCCGGCGGGGCGTCTCAGGGCGTGGGCGGCGCGGGGCCGGCCGGCGGGAGGCGGGGCCGGCGGGCGCTGCCCGGGGGCCGGGTCCGGCGGGCGCGGCGCGCGGCCCGGTTGCCGGAAGCCGGTACGGGGAGGCGCCGGGCGGGCGGACTCCGTCAACCCGCGGCGGCGCCGTTCACCCGGCGTCCGGTGTGCCGCCTTCGGGCTCGGACGGTGCCTCCAGGGCGGAGAGGGCCACGAGTTGTTCGGGCGTGACGCCCTCCGGCACGGGTACGGGCGCCGGGGTGCGCAGCGGCGGCTGCCAGCCGGACGCCGCCTCCCAGCGGCGGACGACCCGGGCGGGAGCCCCGGCGACGACGGCGTGGTCGGGTACCTCGCCGCGGACCACCGCGCCCGCCGCGACGACCGCGTTCCGGCCGAGCCGGGCGCCGGGCAGGATGACCGCGCCGGTGCCGACCCAGCTGCCCGGTCCGATGCTGACCGGTGCGCTGCGGGGCCACTGCTTGCCGACGGGCACCTCGGGGTCGTCGTAGCTGTGGTTGGTGGTGGTGAGGTAGACGCCCGGGCCGAAGAAGCAGTCGTCGCCGATGGTGAGCGGGACGTCGGCGATCACATGGCTGCCGCGTCCGAGCACGACGCCGTTGCCGAGGGTGAGGATCGGGTCGGGGCCCAGGTCGAGGTCGGGCATCATCCCGGCGGTCAGGGTGACGTCCTGGGCGATGATGCAGTGGTCGCCGAGGGCTATCCAGGGGTCGCCGAAGACCGTGCCCTGCGGGAAGGCGAGGCGGGTGCCGGGGCCGATGGCGCGGAAGCGGTAGGGCCCGGGGCGCTCGGCGGTGACCGCGCCCGCCCGGCTCATCCACCGCGTCCCGCGGTGCACGGCGCGCGAAGCGGCCCGGCGCCGCCAGGCGGCGAGGGAGGAGAACACGTTCTTGTTCGACACCACTCGCACACCGTACTCAGCGCGCCGGGCGCCCGGTCGCGCCCGCCCCTGTGATCTTCGCCCCAGCCCGGCGGGCGTGGCACGGGGGGCGTCGCTCAGTCGGTGAACGCCGCGGCGTGGGTCTCCGCGAGGTCCCGGTAGACGGCGGCGTTCAGCTTGATGCCCTCGCGCTCCTCGTCGGTCAGCTCCCGCTTGACCTTGGCGGGTACCCCGGCGACCAGCGATCCGGGCGGCACGACCATGCCCTGCGGCACCAGCGCCTGCGCGGCGATCAGCGAACCGGCGCCGATGTGGGCGCCGTTGAGGACGGTGGCGCCCATGCCGATCAGGACGTCGTCCTCGACGGTGCAGCCGTGCAGCACGGCGTTGTGGCCGACCGAGACCCCGGAGCCGACGGTCACCGGGAAGCCGGGGTCGACGTGGACGGTGCAGTTGTCCTGGATGTTGCTGCCGGCGCCGACGGTGATCGGGCCGCAGTCGGCGCGCAGCACCGTCTGGTACCAGATGCTCGCCCGGGCGCCGAGCGTCACCTCCCCCAGCACGACCGAGGTCGGGGCGGTGAACGCCGCCGGGTCCACGACCGGTGCGGTGTTGCCCACGCCCGCGATGAGTGCGCCCTGCGCCATTGCCGTTCTCCTTCGTCCGTTCGAATCGCGCCGGGTGCACAGTAGGCGACGGGGCGGACGCGGCGTCAGGCGGCCTCCCAGCCCGCCTCGATCATCCGGAAGATCTCGTCCACCGCCGCCTTCGGGTCGGCCGCTTCCAGGGCCAGCGCGTAGGCGTCGATCACGAACCGGGCGAGCGCCCGGCAGGCCGTCGCGCTCCGGGACGGACCGGCGTCGGCGGCGAGGGCCGCGGCCAGCGACTCCGCGTGGCGCAGCCACATCGACTCCTCGTACTCCCGCAGGGCGGGCGAGCCCTCGATCATCCGCCGGACCGGGGCGGCGGCGTCCGACGCGCAGTGCCGGACCAGGGCGTGGACCTCGCGGTGCAGTGCGAGCAGCGGCGGCTCGTCCGGCGCCCGGTCGGTGACCGCGCGGGTGAGCCGCCGCTCGAAGTCCTGGTCCTGCTCGAACACCAGGGCCTCTTTGGCGGCGAAGTGGGAGAAGAGCGTGGTGACGGCGACATCGGCCTCGGCGGCCACCTCGCGGATGCCCACGGCGTCGTAGCCGCGCTCCAGGAAGAGCCGCAGGGCGGCATCGGCGATCTTCCGGCGGGTCGCGGCCTTCTTGCGCTCTCGGCGTCCGGGCGGCTCGGTCATGCGCCGACGCTATCAAATGCAAAAGTGCAACAACTCCAAAACACTAACGGTTAGTGTTACGGTCGGCCGCATGAAGAGAGTGAGCTTTGCCGAGTTCGGTGGTCCCGAGGTGCTGCGCCTGGAGGACGCCGAGGAGCCCCACGCGGGCACAGGACACATACGCATCGCCGTGCGCGCGGCAGGAGTGAACCCCGTCGACTGGCGGATCCGGGAAGGCCAGCGGCTGGCGGCCCATCCGGTCGAGCTGCCCGCCGGGGTCGGGCAGGACGCGTCCGGGGTGGTCGACGAGGTCGGCGCGGGCGTCACGGGCGTCGGGATCGGCGACCGCGTGTTCGGCGAGGGGGTGGCCACGTACGCGGAGTCCGCCGTGCTCACGGCCTGGGCCCGGATGCCGGAGGGGCTGTCGTTCGAGGAGGCGGCCGGGTACCCGTCCGTGATGGAGACCGCGCTGCGCGTCCTTCGCGAGGTCGGCGTCCGGCCCGGGCAGACGCTGCTGGTCAGCGGCGCGTCCGGGGGCGTCGGATCGGCGGTGCTGCAGATCGCCCGGGACCGCGGCATCGCGGTGATCGGCACGGCGGGCGCCGCGAACCAGGACTATCTGCGGAGCCTGGGCGCCGTCGCGACGACCTACGGCGACGGCTGGGCCGAGCGGGTGCGGCGGCTGGGCCGGGTGGACGCGGCGCTCGATCTGGCCGGCTCGGGAGTGATCCGCGAACTGGTCGGCCTGACCGGGGATCCGCGGCGGGTGGTCTCCATCGCCGACCTCGGTGCGCCAGAGCTGGGCGTCCGGTTCTCCGGCGCGGCCGGAAGCCTGCCGGATGCGCTCGCCGAGACCGTCGGCCTGCTGGCCCGGGGCGCGCTCCACATCCCGGTCGAGAAGACGTATCCGCTCGGCGAGGCCGCGGCGGCGCACATCGACAGCCGGAGGGGGCACGCGCGCGGGCGGCGGGTCATCGTGATCTGAGCCCCGGCTACGGGAAGGCCGCCCGCGCCGCCCTCACCCACGGTGACGCGCCCCGCACCGCCGGCATGCGATCAAGGGCGGTGGCGGGCAGGCTGAGGCCATGCAGCGCGCACCCGTCATCGTGCACCCGCCCTGCTCGGGCGGCCGTCGCGTCACGCTCCACGGGCAGGACATCGGGCGGGCCCGGCGGCCGGGCGACATCGCCGCCATCCTGCGCCGCGCCGGGTTCCCGGCGGCGGATCTGATCTGGGACGACGCGGGGATCTGCGAGTGGCGGGAGGGCGGGCCCGACATCTGGTTCACCCGCTGAACGGCACCGGCCCGGTGGCGGAAGCCACCGGGCCGGGAAGAGCTGCGGAGCTGGAGATCAGTCGGCCGAGGCGCCGACCGGCTTCTCCTGCGCCGCCTCACGCGCGGCCGCGGCCTTCTTCGCGCGCTGCTTCATGACGAGGAACGAACCGGCGCCGAAGAGCAGGGCGGCGACCAGGCCCAGCCAGGAGAAGCGCTGGAGCCAGTGCTCGGCGACCACGCCGACGCTGTAGATGAGGGCGGTGGTGCCGCCGGCCCAGACGATGCCGCCGAGGATGTTGGCGATCAGGAACTTCCAGTAGGGCATCTTCAGCACGCCCGCCAGCGGACCGGCGAAGATCCGCAGCAGGGCGATGAAACGGCCGATGAAGACCGCCCACATCCCCCACTTGTGGAACTTCTCCTCGGCCATCGCGACATGGTCGGGCCCGAAGTGCTTCGGGAACTTGCGGCCCGCCCAGTCCAGCAACGGCTGGCCGCCCTTGCGCCCGATGAGGTAGCCGATCGAGTCACCGATGATCGCACCGGCCGACGCGCAGGCGCCCAGCACGAACGGGTCGATGTGGTCCTGGGTGGCGGCCAGGATCGCCGCGCTGACGAGGACGATCTCGCCCGGCAGCGGAATGCCCAGGCTCTCCACCCCGATGACCACCCCGACCAGGAGATACACGCTCAGGGCCGGTACCGTCGCCAGCCACTCCTGGATGTGCAAAGCCGCTTCCTCCGCATGGTGTCGGGCCCCCGTGGGCCACTGCCGGGTGTCACCGAAGCCGGTGCATCCGATTCCCCCGGCGCGCCGGACGGGCGCGCCTGGGAAGCGTACTCGACAGCCCGGCGCGCGGGCGGGGTCGCGCACGCGCCGGGGAACATCCGAAGGCGGGAGGCAGGGCCCAGGTCAGCTGTTCGGGCGGAGGGTCCAGACGATGGACATCTCGCCGGTCACCGCGCCGTCCTCGCGGGTGATCGTGACGTTCACGGGGAATTCGGGGCGCTGTCCGGCGTCGAGGTCGGCGATCACCTCGGCGACGGGGCGGCCCAGCTGCGCGGTGGCGGTGACGGGGCCCTTGGCGAGCTTCTTGTAGCCGATCTCGGCGCCGACGGCGAGCGGCACCGCGCGGTGCAGTTCGGAGCCGAAGGCGCTCATCACGATGGCGCCGCTGGCGGACTCGGCGAGGGTGAACATCGCCCCGGCGTGCGGTCCGGCGACATGGTTGTGGAAGTCGGGCTGGTCGGGCAGGCGGACGACGGCGCGCTCGGCCGTGGTCTCGGTGAATTCGAGGTTGAGGGTGCGGACCATCGGCACGGAGGCCGCCATCATCGCGCCGATCGACGGCAGGGGCTCGGAAGACATGAGCGTCATGTTACCTGTGAGTAGCTTCCGGCGGAAGGCCCGTCCCCACACCGCGGCGCCGGCCGCCGCATATCGTGGACGCCCATGACGACGACCGCACCGCAGCCGCCCGGGAGACCGGGCCCGCAGCACACCGGGAGCCCGCTCCCCCGCCCCGTACGCCCGGCCGTCGCGGCGGCGGTACGGCGGTGAGGTGGGGCAGACCCCAGTGGGCGGGGCGGAACTACACGATCCTCACGACCGCCACGGTCGTCTCGGGGCTCGGCCACGCCGGGGCGCTGATCGCCGCCGCGTTCGCCGTGCTGGGTGCGGGCGGCTCGGCCACCGACGTCGGGCTGGTCGCCGCCGCCCGCACCGTCCCGCTCGTCGCGCTGCTGCTGGTCGGCGGGGCGCTCGCCGACCGGCTGCCGCGGCACCGGGTGATGGTCGCGGCCAACGCCCTCAGCTGCCTCTCCCAGGGCGGCTTCGCGCTGCTGGTGCTGACCGGCGACCCGCAGCTGTGGCAGATGGCGGCGCTCGCCGCGCTGGGCGGCGCCGGGCAGGCGTTCTTCGGGCCCGCCTCGGAGGGCATGGTGCTCGCCAGCGTCTCCGGGGAGCACGCGTCGCGGGCGTTCGCGGTGTACCGGATGGGCATGAACGGCGCCAACATCGGCGGCGCCGCGCTCGGCGGCGCGCTGATCGCGGCCGTCGGGCCGGGCTGGGTGCTCGCCGCCGACGCGGCGGCCTTCGCCTGCGCCGGGGCGCTGCGCGCCTTCCTCGACGTGAGCGGGGTACCGCCGCGCACGGGCGACGGGGGCATGGTCCGGGCGCTGCGCGACGGCTGGCAGGAGGTGATCTCCCGGCCCTGGCTGTGGTCGGTGGTGGTGCAGTTCTCCGTGGTCAACGCGGTGATCGCGGCGGCGGAGGCGGTCTACGGCCCACTGGTCGCCGATGCGCACCTGGGCGGCCCGGGGCCCTGGGGCGTGGCGCTCGGCGCGTTCGGCGCGGGCACCGTGGCCGGGGCGCTGCTGATGACCCGCTACCGGCCCCGGCGGCTGCTGCTGGCAGGTTCGCTGTGTGTCTTCCCGCTGGCCCTGCCCTCGGCGGCGCTGGCGGTACCGGTGTCCGCGGGGTGGCTGACCCTCGTGATGGGCCTGACGGGCGTGGCGGTCGAGGTGTTCGTCGTCACGTGGATGACGGCGCTGCACCAGGAGATCCCGGAGGAGAAGTTCTCCCGGGTCTCCTCGTACGACTGGCTGGGCTCGGTCGCCGGGATCCCCCTCGCCACCGCGTTCGCCGGGCCCGTACAGGACGCCGTCGGCCTGCGCGCCGCGCTGTGGGGGTGTGCCGGTCTGGTCGTGCTGCTGACCGCGGCGGTGCTGTGCGTCCCGGGCGTACGGCGGCTGACCCGGCGGACACCGGAGGCGGTGGCGGGCGAGCGCACGCCGGACGTCGCGCCGCCGGTGGCGGAGGGTCCGGCGGTCGGCTGAGGCGGCGGGCCGCCCGGCCGGGTCAGCCGAGGCTGAACGCGCCCCGCGGCGGCTCGGGCGAGGCGACCGCGTCGGCGTCCGCGACCGGGGCGGCGTCGCCGGTCAGCCGGCGCAGGGCGGCGCCGTGCGTCACCCGGGCCGGGAAGGCGTCGCCGGCCGCGCGGCGGGTCAGCGCGGCCAGCGGCAGCGGCTCGGCGGAGGCGACGAGGACGGTGTTGCCGAAGCGGCGGCCGCGGAGCACGGACGGTTCGGCGATCAGCGCCACCTCCGGCCAGACCGCGGCGGCGTTCGCGAGTTGGCCGCGCAGGAAGGTGAAGGGCGCGCCGTCGGCGAGGTTCGCCGCGTACACCCCGCCGGGGCGCAGAGCGCGGGCCACCGCGCGGGCGTAGGTGACGGTGGTGAGATGCGCGGGGACCCGCGAGCCGCCGAAGACATCGCCGATGACGAGGTCGGCCGAGCCCTCGGGCGCCGCCTCCAGCTCCCGCCGGGCGTCGCCGGCGCGCACCGTGACGCCGCTGTCCGCGGGCAGCGGCAGTTCGTCGGCGACGAGGGCCAGCAGGCCCCGGTCGGCCTCGACGACGCGCTGACGGGAGCCGGGGCGGGTGGCCGCGACGTAGCGGGGCAGGGTCATCGCGCCGCCGCCGAGGTGCAGCACGTCGAGCGGCTTGCCGGGCGGCGCGGCCTCGTCCAGGACGTGGGCGAGGCGGCGGACGTACTCGAACTCCAGGTGTTCGGGGGCGTCGAGGTCCACATAGGACTGCGGGGAGCCGTCGACGGTCAGCAGCCGGGCCCGGGGCCGGTCGACGTCGGGCAGGAGTCGGGCGGTGCCGCCGTCCACGTCACGGATGACCGGTATCGGCTCGGAAGGTGCGTCCACGCTCCCATTGTGCCGGGCGGGCGGGGGCGGCACGGGGACGGGGCGCGGCGGGCGGGACCGCCGGAAGACGCCGTGCCCCGCGGCCGCCGCGCCGTCGCCCTTGAGCGGCGCGCCTCATGGACGCCCGGCGCCCGGGCGTCCGTCGGTTACGCTCCCGACGTGTTCGAACCCGCCGCGCCCTCCGACGGCCTCGCCGCGCGCGCCGTGCGCGTCCTCCTCTCCCCCTGGTTCCGGCTGGCGCTGCTCGTGGTGCTGCTCGCCGGGGCGGCGGCGGCGATGCTGTGGTGGCAGCCGCAGCGGCTGCTGACCGGGGAGTTGCCGGAGCGGCTGACGGGGCCCGGCGCGCTGATCGTCTACGCCGTCGCGTACGGCGTGTGCACCATGGCGTTCGTCCCGCGGCCGTTCCTCAACCTCGCGGCGGGCGCGGTGTTCGGCAGCGCCTCCGGGAGCCTCACCTCGCTCGCCGGGACGGTGCTGGGCGCCGGGTTCGCGTTCGGTCTCGGCCGGTGGCTGGGGCAGGACGCGCTGCGGCGGATGCTGCGGGCGCGGTGGCTGACCGCCGCCGACCGGCAGCTGAGCGAGCACGGTTTCCGCTCCATGCTGGTGGTCCGGCTGCTGCCGGGGCTGCCGTTCTGGGGGACGAACTACTGCGCCGCGGTCTCCCGGATGCGCTGGGCACCGTTTCTGCTGGCCACCGCGGTGGGCAGCGTCCCCAACACCGTGGCGTACGCGGTCGCGGGGGCGCGGGCGGCCGCCCCCACCTCGCCGGCGTTCCTGCTCGCGACGGCGTTCATCGCGGTGAGCGGGCTCGTCGCGGCGGGGCTCGCCTGGCGCAAGCGGGCGGCGCTGCGCGGCGGCTGAGCGGCGGTCACCCGGTGGCCGTCCGGGCGTGGCCCGCCGTACACCTTCCGTCGTTACGGTGCCCGGGCCGCCGCATGATCGCCTTCGCCGTCCGCCGTGCCGTGCCGCTTTCCCGACGCCCGGCGGCGCGCGGGAGCGGGCGGCCTCATCCCGGGATTGCCGCCCCATGAGCTGGTTCGCTTCCTTCGTCCTCGGACTCGTCCAAGGGCTGACCGAGTTCCTGCCCATCTCCTCCAGCGCCCATCTGCGGCTGACCGCCGCGTTCGCGGGCTGGCACGATCCGGGCGCGGCGTTCACCGCCATCACCCAGATAGGCACCGAAGCCGCCGTGCTGCTGTACTTCCGCGCCGACATCGCGCGCATCGTCTCGGCGTGGGCGCGGTCGCTGTTCGACCGCCGGATGCGGAGCGATCACGATGCGCGGATGGGCTGGCTGGTGATCGTGGGATCGGTGCCGATCGGGGTGCTGGGGCTGACGCTGAAGGACGCGATCGAGGGGCCGTTCCGCGATCTGCGGCTGATCGCCACCACGTTGATCGTGCTGGGCCTCGTCCTGGGGTTCGCCGACCGGCGGGCGGCGCGCGCGGAGCACGGCGGACGCCACCGCGCGGCCGCCCGCCGCAAGGACCTCGCCGATCTGAGCGTCCGCGACGGACTGATCTACGGCGTCTGCCAGGCGATGGCGCTGATCCCGGGCGTCTCCCGCTCCGGCGCCACGATCAGCGGCGGTCTGCTGATGGGCTACACCCGCGAATCCGCCGCCCGCTACTCCTTCCTGCTCGCCGTCCCCGCCGTCCTCGCCTCCGGTCTCTACGAGTTGAAGGACGCGGGCGAGGGGAACGTCGCGTGGGGGCCGACGCTGCTGGCCACCGTCGTCGCGTTCGCCGTGGGGTACGCGGTGATCGCGTGGTTCATGAAGTTCATCAGCACGAAGAGCTTCCTGCCGTTCGTGGTCTACCGCATCGTGCTGGGCGTTGTCCTGTTCGCGCTGGTCGGAGCGGGTTTTCTGACTCCGGACACGGGCGCTTAGGCAGGGTGATCGAGGTCTTCCGAGCGACGGAAGCAGACCGCTGATCCAGAGGTTTCCAGAGGCGATTCAAGCCCTTCCGACTTGATCATCTCCCACTTCACTCCCACAGTTGAACAGATGCGGTGAGCCGCTCATACGGAGGTCGACTCCGCTGAAGGGGCGTCATGCCAACCAGGGCATGGGGACTATCCCCGGTGGGCTCGCCTGATCGATTGACGCTGATTCCCTGCGAAACCCAGCGGGCTGGTCGCCTCGCGTGGCCACCGGACAGCCCGGATCCGGCCCGACGCCAGGCCAATTCGCCCCTGATACTCAAACGATGACCACCTCAGTGCCGCGCTATGTACGTCCGCCACAGCTACCACGAGATCCCGGCGTACTGCGCGGGTCTGTACGTCGAGATCTGCTACGGCAAGGATCTCGGCCGGGCCGACTGACCAGCTCGCGCTTCCCCGGATGTATCGCTTCACCCAAAACCGGGGCGATGGCGCCGGCCGCAGCTTGCCTGCACGAGCCCTCAAGATCGTGTGACAGGCTCTTACGTTCTCGCAAGTCCGGGATCGGACCCGCCGCCCCGCCGTCCCCGGCGCTCGACCTGCCGTCGATGGCCGCACCATCGATCAGCGGCAATCACCCCACGAAGGGACGCGGTTCCCATGAATCAGCGCCGGCGTTCCCAGGCCTGGAGGATTGCCTGGGCATAGGCGACTCGGACGTCCAGGTGTGCCGGCTTGAGGTGGTAGACCTTGTTGATACCGCGGTGGTCGAGGGCTGTGCCGTGGCCGGGCGTGCGCCAGCGAGTCCGGGTCGGGCCGTCGATGTCGGCGTCGAAGCCATCCCCGTCGAGCAGTGAGTAGACCAGCAGGCAGAGCCAGAAGAGCAGCCAGAGCGGGGATGTCACCGCGTATCCCAGCCAGGCGTACCAGCTGCCGACCTTGCCGGTGAACTGCTGTGATGCGGCGTGGGTCCGCACCGTCCACCGGACGCGCCGAGGCCACGGAAGCCACCGTCCGGCGCGACGCGTGATCCGGGCAAGGGGTGTGCCGTCTGCCGCGTACACCTCATGGACACCTGGAGAGGCCGGTTGAACGATGCTCGCCGGCATGCCCTCGGGGCCACAGTGGATCCACAGCGGGCGCGGGGCCTGACGGCTCCACCGCTGGGCCGATCGCGCCTCATACACCCGAGCAAGCGGAGCGTCACCGGCCGCAGCCCCCACCTGCATGATCGTCGAGCTCATTTCGGCATCGGCAGGGAGACCGTTGGGGCAACTGCCGCCAACCGGGACCGGATTGTGGGTACGGACCACGAAGGCGTACGGGGGGAGGCCGCCCGCTCCTGATGCGTTCCAGGCGGGCGCGGGGTGCTGATGCCGGCTCATGCTCATCCGAAAGGGTTCAGGGCAGCGGCGCGGTCCATGGCCTGGCCGGCTGCGTCACGGGCTTTGTCGATCGAGTCGTGAACCTTCTCCGAGGCGTATTGCACGTCTTCCGTGACGATGCGGGCGCCTTCCTTGTAGAGGTTCTTCGCCCCCATCACCGCTTCATAGCCACGAGCCGTCCAGGACCGGGGGTCGACGTAGTGTCCGACCTTCTCGCCCGCATTGTCGATGATCGGTTTGACGGAGTCCGCAAGGGCAGGAATGCGGCCCAACGGGGTGTTCTCGACAAGCTGCGGCACCATTCTCTGGAAGGCACCGTCCGTCAATCCTGCGCCGGCTCGGTACAGGTTGCGGTCGCCGAACTCCTTGGCCACGGCGACCTTGAACCTGTCCGCCATGTTGTCCGCTGTCACATGGATGGCATGTTTCTTCCGCGCTACCCATTTTTCGGCATCGTCGCCGAGCTTCGCGGTTCCGCCGACGTGCTCGATGATGTCGCCTGCACGCTTCCACGAGTCCGCCGCCTTGGCGCCGAAGTCCAGAACGTTCATGGGAATTTTGACTCCCTTGAACGCGCCGACTCCGACCTTTCCCACTCGCGCCATGTCACCAAAGGGGACGAAGCCGGCGACATCGAGACCGATGTCCACCCAGCTGCCCTTCTTCGCGCCCGCTGCCCAGCCGGCTCCATGGAAGGCCAGGGCGCCGGCGTTGAGGGCCATCCCGATGCCCTCGAAGACCACGGCGCCGACGAGGGTCTCGGAGAAGATGACTGCCAGCACGTCGCATGCGGCACTCGCGTAGCCGAGCCAGTCTCCGATCTCGTAGAGAAGGTCGGCGTTCTCCTTCATCCAGTTCCAGATGCCTTCGGCGAGCTCCTTGATCCCGTCGCCAAGGACCTTGAGATTTTTCATGAAGCGGTCGAAAAGTCCGGGCTTGTCCGGCGCTTTCTCGGCTGCCTTACGGATCGCGGCAGCGGCCGCACGCGCGGCCTCTTCGTGATCCTTCAGCAAGTTCCGGGCCTTGCCGATGACAGCGTCCAGGGATTCGGTGGCCTCGTTGACACGCCTGGTTGCCCAGTTCAATCGCTGCTGGGCGTTCTGGAGCGCTTCTTCGGTGTCGAAGCTCTGACCGGCAAGCTGAAGATCTGGGTTACCTTGCGCCTCCTTGAGGGCGCTGCGCGCTTCCTCGGCCTCCCGCTCGTACCGGTGGGCGATCGACTGGAAGTCGGTAAGTTTCGACTGCCATGTGTTCAACGCATGCGCGGCATCGATGAGGGAGCTGTGCCCCTCAGTCAGATGCTTCGGCAATTCGCCGACCTTCTTCGCGAAAGCGGCCGCCGCCTCGCCTTCCCACGCGCCGTCGGCCTTGCCGAGCTTGGTGAGGGTTCCGTGAGCGTCGTTCAGCTGATTGCCCACTCTGCTGAGGGTGGTGACCAGATGCTGTACCGCGGCGGGCACTCCGGGCGCCGGGTCGAAGCCGAGCGCGTCGTAGGTCTGCGTGCTCATAGGTGCGTTCTCCTCGGCGCGGTCAGAGAGAGGCCGGCGCCTGTGGGCTGGTGCCGGAATCGGGCTCTTCGGATTCGCCGAAGGTGATGGTGTCGGCCACGTCCGCAAGGACTGACTGGTAGAAGAAGAGGTCTTGGACGTCGGCAGTGCTCAGGCACAGAAGCAGCAGCCGGTCCTCGTCGGGAAACGGCATCCAGATCTCGATTCGGACGAAATGCCTCTCGTGCTCTCCGTCGGAGAGTTCCCATACCGCACGCGACCCGGCGATGTGCACGACAGCCGGTCCGGCGGGGAGACTGATCAGCTGGACTTCGCCGCTTCCTTGGCCTTGTTCCAGCGTCTCGGCGATGCCGGCGGCCGCGAGGTCGGCGTTCGTGTTGTCCAGGTCGCGAACGCTGATGGTGAGGGAGGCACGGCTGATGCGCTCGGAGGGCTGTTCCTCGTCATCGGATCCGGCAATGCGGAATACCCCGAAGGCGTTGTAGACAGTGCCGCCTGCAGCCAGTTCCTGTGAGTTCGTGGAGTACAGAGCTGTGGTGAGCTTGCGGAGCGGTTCGCGTTCTTCCTCTTCGCCCCAGTAGTCACGAGCGAACTGCCGCATCTGCTCGTCGAACGCCTCTTCCCCCTGACCGAGCCCCAGCGGGATGGCGTGGAACTCCGGTTGGACCTGCAGGCGGAAGGCTGCCCGCTCGACGTCAGGGCTGCCTCCCGGCTCTGCCGCGAAGGAGCGGTCCCTGCCGGAGTCAGCACCGGGTCCGGCTACAGCGGCCGTCGGGCGGTCGGCCTGCGCGTCAGCGCATGCCGGATCTGCGGGATGCGGTACCTGGGTCCGGGCGGCTCGAGGGCCTGGTATCGAGTTCACTTGCCGACAGCCTTCCCGGACGACGTGAACGACTCGGCGATCTGATGCTCAAGATGTTCATAGAGTTTGCGGGACTCGGAGAGACCTTCGGTGACGCCCCCCGTGGCATCGGCGATCAGGCCGATTCCGTACCCCCACTTGTCCTGAAAGTCATCGCAGGCATCCTCCAACTCGTCGTATCCGGCGCCCTTGGGTCCAATGTCCTTCAGCTCTTTCATCGCAGACCGCATGTTGCCCGCGCATTCGCCGAGTTGGTTGATGAGCTGCGCGAGCATCTCAAGTTCAACCTTGTAGTAGCCAGCCATCGCCGGTGCACTCCCCCTGGTGCCATCACTGCGTCACAAGCCTCACGCTCACTTTACGACCTCCGCCCCAGGTCAAGGGCACCGCTCCGCTCTCTGCGACCGCACGACACAGCAACGGCAGCTCAGGATTTCGCTCCAGGGTGGGGGTCTTCTCGTCGGTGAGCGCGTCCGCTCCATCACGAGGTATCCGGATAGAGGCTGCCCAACCTCGAAGCAGCCGGCTCAGAGAGCAAGTGTGGTTCGACGTTGCCTAGTTGTTCACGCAAGGGGGTGCCGCCGTAGATATCCGTGGTGTCTGCGAGCCCCTCGAAGAGTTGGCGTGCGCCTGACACAGAGACCGGAGCCTCGGTGTCGATCCAGCATCCACAGCCTGCATCTGTTCACCATGGCGTACATCACACCTCCACTCGGCCGGTGCAGAATCCAGGAGACGGCCAGGCGCAGCACTGTCCGGAACCACGGAGCGGGCGGACATCCCGAGGTTGCTGGTCTGTTGATGGGGGCCGTCGCACCGGCTGAGGGCGGCCATCCGTTGGATGGTTGTACGCGAAGGCCCCGATTCCGGTCCAGGTCGGACGGTGGAGGCGGGTGTGGCAGAAGCCAAAGTCATGCTCGGGACGACTGATGCGGGCCTCGACGCCGGTTCTCCGGCGACCGCGCCCGGTGAGCGACGGTCCGCGTGGTGACACGCTCGTCGCAGGCACCGACTGCGGTGCGTCGGCTGATTTCCGAGCTGGAGCTGATGGTCGGCGTCGAAGCCGCGTTCGTCATCGGCCACCATTGCCGTACAGCCGAAACCAAGCAGGCCGCTGGGCGCTGCCTTCGCGGACCGGGCGGGCACCGGGGGCGGCCACAGCCCTCTTCGACCGAGCTTACCGACGAGGCGATGCCCCGCTGGAGGTGATCGTGGGCTTCGACGGCGACGCGACCAACGGAGCTACCCGCACCGGCAACCGACTGAGGGTCTGCTCACCCGGATCCACCTGCCGATGGCGCGAACGTTCCATGCGCGGATGCTGCACCCAGCGATGCCCAAGCTGCTCGATCAGTTCGTTTCCCGGCCCCAGATCTGTCTTCGACCAGCTTCACCGCATCCTGCTCGCCGAACTCAACGCGGCGGGCGAACTCGACTGGTCCCGCGCGTGCGCGGACGGCTCCCACATCCGCGCGTAAAAGGGGGAGCCGACACCGGTCCCTCGCCGGTCGACCGACGGAAGACGGGCAGCAAACACCACCTGATCTGTGACGGCCGCGGCACCCCGTTCAAGGTCATCACCACCGCAGCCAACGCCAACGACGTCACCCAGACCCTCGCCCACGTCGACGGCATCCCGCCCGTGGCTGGACGGCCCGGCCGCCCTCGCCGCCGACCCGACGCACTTCTCAGCGACAAGGGCTACGACTCCAAACCCAACCGCCGCGAGCTGCGCAAGCGCCGGATCCTGCCGGTCATCTCACGCAAGGGCGCCCCCGATCTTCAAGGAGCTGGGCAAACTCCGGTACGTCGTCGAGCAGGCCTTCGCCCTGCTCCACCAGGTCAAACGCCTCGCCGTCCGATGGGAACACCGAACCGAACTGCACGACGCCTTCGTCGCCCTGGCCTGCAGCCTCATCTGCTGGAGACACCTCAAGAAGGCCCGGTCGTAATCGTCTTACGAGTTCCTGCCGCCGAAATCGATGGGTGAAGGCAGCGCACCTCGGCTATAGCGTCATACCGCGATTTGGTGATTCCCCGGTTCTTGGCGGAACTGCTGGAGATGCTTCTGAGCACTCATGACAGCGAATGGGTTTTTGTGCTCATTGGTGGTGGTTTGCCGGCGAACGCGAACTTCACCTATTACCACTGGAGGCGCATCGCCGACGGAAGGCCGGCTCAGGAGAACTTCGTCAGGACGAGACCAGGGCAGACGCAGACAGTACGGTCGCGTCGGTCGCAGCCCAGGATGCCTGCGACGTCATATACGGGCAAGCGTCAGTACCTGATGCGGCACAGGCACAAGGAGTGGCTTGACGAGGACGGCGGCGGGAACGCCCGGGTGACGATCGAGTCACGGATGGGCCATGAGGTCGCAGGTGTTGAGGGGCTGTACAGCAACGTCACCACGGCGATGGAGCGACGCATCATGGAGTCGTTGCAGATGCGGTGGGAGCGGTTCGTTGTGACGCTGGATCCTGAATGGCTACCAGTGTCTCCGACTTCACTCCCAGTTGATCTCCATGGCTGGATGAAAGCCCAGGTCAAGGCAGCACGGAGCGCTGATCGATGAACTGGCTCATGAAGTTCATCAGCACGAAGAGCTTCCTGCCGTTCGTGGTCTACCGCATCGTGCTGGGGATCGTGCTGTTCGCGCTGGTCGGAGCGGGTGTCCTGACTCCGGACACGGGCGCTTCGGCGGGCTGAAACCGGGCCGTGCAGGTAGCGCTATCCAGCACTTCCCAGCGCCTGATTGCAGCATCACGCCGTGATCATCTCCCACTTGTCTCCCACTCATCTCCCACCGGGGAGGCGGGATACGACCTCATAGAGCGTGTGCGTCCGCAAAGCAAGGGGTGACGCGGAAGGGCCCACACGGCTTGCCGTGCGGGCCCTTCCGTACAGAGGGTGGAGCGGGTCAGCTGAGGTTCGTGTCGCGGCCTGGGTTCTGTCTGTTTGGCCAGCGTCGGGCCCAGATGAGGATGCCCGCGAGGTGCAGGGCTGCCTGGTAGGCGATCGCGGGCTTGCCGGTTCGTGTGGCCAGGCCGCGCCGCTGCTTGAGGTGGTTGATGCACCGCTCGACGGTGTTCCGCTGCTTGCATGCCTCGCTGTCGAAGCCTGGCGGGCGGCCTCCGAGTCGGCCTCGCCTCAGGCGATGACCGGCCTGGTCGGACGGCTGTGGAATGACCGCGCGGATGCCCCGACGCCGCAGGTGGGTACGGATGGCGCGTGAGGAATACGCACGGTCGGCCAGGACGGCGAGGGGTCGAGTCGACCGACACGGTCCAGTCGGTGTCGTCCTCGGCATCGACTGTGGCCAGGAGAGCGGCGAGGACGCGTTCCCATGTGCCGTCGACGGCCCATCTGATCAGACGCTTGTGAGCAGTCTGAAACGGGCCGAGCTCGTCCGGCAGGTCTCGCCACGGCGAGCTGGTGCGGTACTTCCACCCGATGGCCTCAAGCGTGCGGCGGTGGTCGGCCCACCGCCGCCCGCGAACCGGATCGGCCGGCATCGGTGGCGCGATCCTGTCCCACATCGCATCAGTGATCGCTAATCGGACAGACACATCCAGTCGACCGAGCAACCAGCCAGGCGGACACGTGTCAGGACTGCCCATCCCAAGCCGGAAGTTCGGCTACGGTGACAATGCCGCGGACGCCCAGATCCGCCCGCCGGGCCGGGGCTGTCTGGTCAACGATGACGGAGCAGCCGGCCCACTGCCCGCCGCATTCCTCGACCATCGACCGCACAGCCGACGCCTGGCTACCCGTTTCGATCCAGTCATCGACCAGCAGCACCCGGTCCTTGGGGCCCACCGTCATCCGCTGCAGACGCAGTTCCTGGCGAGTACCCCGGTAGTCGGGGTCGCTGCGCCTGGTGACCTTCTTCCCGGGGAAGATCCCCTCGCGCTTGCGTACCGCGACGAAGCCGACGCCGAGCTCGACGGCAGCTGCCGCGCCCAGCAGAAACCCCCGCGACTCAATGCCGCAGACGGCCGTGACTCCGTCTTCCCGGAACGGCTCGGCCAGTCCACGGACCACCGCAGCAAGAGTCTCGGGGTCACGGAAGACCTGCCAGACGTCAGCATGGCCGCCGATCCAGCGGAAGCGTTCAAGGACCAGGCCGCGCGCGTGAGGCATCATGATCGCGAGTCTGCGGACGAACTGGCAGCCCGGGCAAGCGGATTCTCCGCTCGGGGAATGTCGAGGTTGCCCGAGCCGGTGCCGGCATCTGGCTTCTGCCGGTGGTCGAGCCCTGCTCCAGGCGCGGCCGGTGGGCGGGAACCTCGTGGGGAGACTCCCGCGACGCACACAGCGATCACCCGACGGTGGGTACGCCTACCAGCAGCGGGATCAGCGCCGACGGCGTGGTGCGCGGCAGGCGGTGCACAGGGGATTGGCGCCGTGGCCGTAGCGGTGCGTCGCCTCTCGGCAGGAAGCGCAGGGGTCGACCTGGGCCGGGCTGCAGCCGAGGTCGGCCGCGATCGCCCAGCGCTCCCGCTGCCGCCGAAGTCCCAGTGACACAGCAGGGCCGGGCGCGTCGGCGAGGTCGGGCTGGAGTGGGGCAGCCGATGGTGGCTACACCAATGCTCCGCCCCCCTATCGCGTTCCCCACCCACGGTTCTGGCGAACGCGACAGGTTCACCCGCCAACAAGTCCGCGTCCCCATGCACTACGCAGTCCCGCTGCGTGCAGGTGCCTGACTGAACCGGCTTGGCTCACATCTGACCAGCGGCCACACCCCACCTGGCCTATAACCAGCAGATACCGCCCACACCGGCCTCTGACCAATGATGTCGCACCTACCGATCAAACTTGGCCAACTCCTTTCCTTAGATCACTTGCTGCGATCACGGCAATTTATCTCCCTACATCCCGCTTGATCCTCTCTTTTCGTTTGAAGCACGACGTCAGATTCCGGACATTTGAGCGATAGAACGGTTGATCGCCGTCGAACGGAGTTCGTACTTTATGGCGCACTCACGGGCCGTTCCGGCAACAGTGCCGAAACGCCCGTTCAGGGAGGGATTGCAGAATGAAGAAGACGGTCGTGGGCCTCATGGTCGCCGGCACGACGCTGATGGGGGCGACTTCGGCGTCTGCTCTCGAGGCATGGTCGCCGGGCGGTCAGGCGTACTCCTACACGCGCTCGAACAATGACCAGGTCGGCCTGAAGATGTACAAGGCCAACGTCAAGGCACACGCTGATTACTACCGGACCACGGATCCGTCCAGCTACTACACCCTGTGGCACAAGTCGGGGATCAACGGGAGCACCGTCTACAGCAACCACGGTGGCAAGGTGACGCAGCTGCGCACCTGCAACTGGGTGCCGGACAACGACGACGAGTGCAGCAAGTTCAACCGCGGCTGATGCCGTGCCGGGTGGCTTGAACGCTCAGTCGCCTCTACGCAGAAGTTGAGGATCAAGAGGCAGGAGGGGCGGCGGTTCCGCCGCCCCTCCTGCCTTGTCGTGCCAGGTCGATGACTGGCGAGAGTGCTCCAGGGGGCAGGGAATGGACGGCGCAGCAACGGTGGATCCGATGCTGGCAGTAACCGGTCTTCGGTACGAGGTCGCTGACCGGGTGCTGCTTGACGGGGTGGACCTGACGGTGTCTGCAGGGCAGTCGGCGGCCGTGGTGGGGCCGAGCGGAAGCGGCAAGAGCACGCTGCTCGGCTGCCTCCTGGGGCTGATCCGGCCGTCGGCGGGATCGGTGCAGGTAGCGGGTGGCGACATCGTCAAGATGCGTCGACGGGCGTTGGAGCGGCACCGCAGCAGGCACATGGGAGTGGTCTTCCAGTTCGGGGAGCTGCTGCCCGAACTGACCCCGGTGGAGAACGTCGCGTTGGCGGCCCTGCTGGGCGGAAGCAAGGCTCAGCGGGCGTACCAGCGCGCCGAGGAACTGCTCGGTGAACTCTGTGTGCCCTACCGGGGAGTGCCCACCGGCCGGCTTTCCGGCGGCGAGCGGCAGCGCACCGCCGTAGCACGCGCTTTGATCAACGATCCCGCCGTTCTGCTGGCCGACGAACCGACCGGGGCGCTCGACGCCGCAACCCGCGACAGCGTGACAGAGGTGCTGTTCGAGGTGACCCGACGGCACGACTGTGCGCTGGTCGTCGTCACGCATGACGCCGAGGTGGCTGACCGTGCGGACCGTTGCTGGGAGCTCAAGAACGCCACGCTCGTGCGGCGTGATCTGGGAGGCCGGTCATGAGGGAGCGCTCACTGTGGGGGCAGCTTCTGCGCATGGGCTGGGCCTCGGGGCTGCGGGCGGGCGGCGGTCACGTCAGGGCGGTTGCCCTGCTGTTGGCCACTGCCGTGCTGACGCTGGGCCTGACGTCGATGATTGCGGTGCACGCCGCGTACGAAGGCATCGCACTCCGTTCGGCGAACCGGGCGTTGCAGTTCAAGGATGCTTTTCCTGATCGCCAGCCGGTGGCCTTGGGCAAGAATGACTTCGACGAGAGCGATGGCCGGCAGTTCAGCTTGGTCTACCTGCGTCCGCTGACCAAGGACATGCCGCTTCCCCCTGGCATCGATCGGTGGCCGGCGCCGGGCGAGGCGCTGTTGTCTCCCAGCCTTGTGCAGGCGCTGCGGTCTGAAGGAGCCGTAGGCCGGTACGGCAAGGTGGTCGGAACGATTCGCGATGAAGGGCTGGCCAGTCCGGGGGAACGGTATGGCTATATCAACCCCACCGACCGGCAGTTGGACAAGAAGGCGGCGCTCTCCGTCGTCGGGTTCGGTGGGGAGAAGGGGCTGCGGACCGGCGATCCGCTGTTCGTCGCCGACGAAGGGAAGTTCCTGACGGCCCTCTACCTGATCCTGGTGCCCGCCGGAGCTCTTGCCGTTGTCGCTGCCCGTATGGGATCGGCGGGACGTGACAAGCGCACGGCGCTGATCAGCGCCCTGGGCGGCGGCGGGCGCCATCGAGTTCTGCTCAATGTCGGGGAGTCGGCGGCACCGATACTCGCGGGCGCAGCCCTGGGGATGCTCCCGGGTTTGTGCGTGCCGGCCACAGGAAACCTCCGGCTCCCCTGGATCAACTACTGGGTTTCGGCAGCTGACCTGCAACGCTGGTGGTGGGCCGTGCCGGTGGCGGGATGCGTCGCCGCGGCTGTGCTGCTCCTGCTCGTGTGCGCATTGCACCGCACGGGGCGGCGTGGGCGGACACGTGCCACCCGGCTTGCCGCCCACAAGGGGCAGATGGTGCGCTGGGCTGCTCTGGCCTGCCCGCTGCTGGTGGTGGGCACCGTTTGGGGGCCGGCTCAGCTCGATCCTGCCCAGTATTCCGATCTCAGAATGAAGCTGTACAACACCGGCGTGGTGGCCGCCATGGCGACCTTGCCGTGCGCGGTCGCGGTCGGCGCCGCCGCCCTCGGCGCTCGGCTGGCCCGCTCGACGCGGCGCACCGGCGGCGCGGGCGCCCTCATCGCCGGCCGACACGCGTCCGCGCACCCAGGAGTGGTCTCTCGCCTGGTCGCCGGCGTCGGCATCGCGCTGGTCCTGGTGAGCCAGGTTCAGTTGAAGAACTCCCAGTTCGGCGAAAGTGCGCGGGCCGCGCAAGCCACGGTGAACAGGGTCGGAACCAGCATGCTGCTCATGCACATTGAGCCCGGCGGCCCGACGCGACGGCAGTTGGACCCGGTTCTCCAGCGCTTCCCGCGCGGAACGGAGATGATCGCGCTGTATCCGCCGACGGACCCGGCACCGGGGGGCGTGGTGCGGCTCCAGGGCTCTTGTCCGGCGTTGCAGGCCGTGCAGCTCACCTGCTCGCAGAAGCCTGCTTCCACCGCTGCGCGTAGTGCCGACCAGCGGATCGCCGAGGCCGTCTTGTGGACCAGCCCTGGCAGTGAACACATATCGGCGCAGCAGGGGCCTGTGCTGCCGGCCGGTACGGGCGGTGGTCCCCGGACCGTCGTGCTGGCCTCGTCCGACGGCAAGGACCTTCCCGAGGCGCAGATCAACCAGCTCTTGAGGGATGCCCTGCCGCTGGCCGCGGTCACCGTCGAATCCCCTGGCGGCTCCTGGCTGGTCGGTGCCAACAATCAGGTGGCCCATGGCCGCTGGGTCGTCTTCTTCGGGCTCCCCGGTGTGCTGATCGTCGCCCTTGCCATCGTCCTCGCCAACCTCGCCGAATTCCTGCGATTCAGCCACGTGGTCGCGCCCCTGAGCGTGCTCACCGGTGAGCGCAAGATCTACTACTCCACGGCCCTGTGGACCTTGCTGGTCCCGATGCTCGCGACGATCGCCACCAGTGTCATCGTCGCGTCCTGGCTGGCCATGCCTCAGGTGAGCGCGGCCAATGGTGTGGAGCTGTCCAGCGGGATGCTCGCCGCGACGGCGGGATCCCTGGCCACGCTCGCCGTACTGACCTGGTGGTGGGGCTCTTGTGCAGCGCAGCGCCAGTCGTCGCAGTGGCGTCCGCATGGCGAGTGACCAGCGGGTCCTGCGAGGAGGCCCGGATGACGGAGGAGCCGGCGGCGAGCAGGACGGCACGGTGGGAAAGTTCAGGGGCGCAGTGCGGCGCGGCCGGGTTGCTGTCTTCCTCGGCCCGGCCGTCCTTTCGCTTGCTCTGGGGCTGTGGGGTATCACGCGGGAATACAGCATGTGGCGGGACGAGGCGGCAACGTGGCAGTCGGCGCATCGGTCCCTGGCCGAGATAGGGCACCTCGTCGGCCAGGCCGACGTCGTCCATGGCCTCTATTACGTGGTGATGCACGGAGTGTTCGCCCTCTTCGGCGACAGTCTGGTCACCTTGCGGCTGCCCTCCGTCCTCGCCACCGCCACCGCGTGCGGGCTGACGGCACTCGTCGGAGCCCGGCTTTCGGACCGCTGGACCGGGATAGGTGCGGGGCTGGCCCTGGCGGTCATTCCGGCAGTCCAGGAGTTCGCCCAAGAGGGCCGCTCGTACGCCCTTGTCCTCGTCTTCGTGGTACTCGCTACCTGGCTCCTCATCAGCGCCCTTGAGCGGCCGGGCAGTCGGCGGTGGACCTGGTACGCGCTGGCCGTTCTGATCGCCGCGCTGCTCAACTGGTTCTCGCTGTTCGCGCTGGTCGCGCACGGTGTGACGGTGGCGTGGGCCCGCCTTGACCGCGCTCGACGAGCCGGGTGGCTGCTTGCCGCCCTCGGGGCTGTTGTCGCGGCCCTGCCGCTGATCCTGGCCAGCCGGGCCCAAGCCTCGCAGGTCTCCTGGATCAAGCCGACCGGCTGGTCGACGCTACTCGGCGTGCTGGCCACCGTGACGATCGCAGCCCTGTGCTCACTGCTGGCGCATGCGCGCATGCCGGGGAGCATGCGCGAGCACGCGCCCCAGGCACGCGTGAACCTGGCCACCGTCGGACTCCCGCTCTGCGCGGTCCCCCAGCTCGCTCTGGCGTTGATCTCCCTGATTCAACCCCTCTACGTGACGCGCTACGTGCTGTTCGCCTATGCGGGACTCGCGCTCCTCATAGGCGCCCTCCTCGCCGTGCTCGCGACGCGCTTGAGGACATCCGCCGCCGTACTGCTCCCCGCTGCTCTCGCCGTGGCCCTCCTGGCGCTTCTCCCGATCGAGCTCCGCGTGCGTAGCGAACAAAACCGTGTCGACGACGTCCTTACCGCGGCAGCCACTGTCGGCCAGGTCCGCGGCGCCGCCGACGGCGTGCTCTACATTCCCGCCGCACGCCGCGACACCGCCCTCGTCTCACCCCACGCATTCGCGGGTCTGCGAGACCTCGCCCTGGCCCAGGGACCGGTGGAGTCAGGAACCCTGAAGGGCATAGAGGCCGGGCCGCTCGATATAGAGCGCGCGATACTGAGCGCGCGACGGATAGTGCTTGTCACCGATCCCGGGCCCCGCCAAGACGACTCGATGGCCGACCGCACCAAGCAACGCACCCTGGACGCACACTTCGTGCGCTGTGCAGACAGCGTCGAACGAGGCCGCCGGATAAGCGTCTACGAACGGCGCGATGACGGTGGCGGCCGGCGGGTACCGGAAACCACACAGCCCGACGGCGAGGGGAGCAGGGGCCTGTTCTCCCACTTTGCCCCGGTCGGTGTGCTGCCATCGGTCCCGGCGAGGGCACGGGACGCCTGGCTGAGCTACTCAGATAGGCCTCGTACCAGCATGCTGTAGACCGAGGAGGCGGAAAAAGCGCGCTGGTCTCCGATGTGGCGGTGCCTCATTCCTCATAGCTGCGGCGTATGGCGTCATGGGTGGCGTCGACCAGCAGGGTTGCCCGGCTCTCGGGCGGCCGTCCAGGAGCGCTCCGTGGATGCGGGCCGCCTCGCCTGCGGTCACGGCCCTTCCACCAGCCGTTGGGGCTCTCTCCAACGCGGAGCGTCGTCATCAGGGACGTCCGGAGACGCGAAGTGGAACGGCACCCGCAGGTGGCCGGCCAGCGCCCGGCCGGCCGCGGCGGCGGCAACACCAGGAGGAGGGCCGTCAGGTCGCTGGTAGATGGTCGCCAGGCGGCCCTCCCCTTCTGAGGCGTCCAGGACCGCGACCAGAAGCACGAACCAGTCGTGGACTGTATCGCCGTCCCACAACACCTCCACCGCCACCACACGACCGGGGAGAGCCGCGGCCGGGCTGCGAGCGAGGGGAGGTCCAGCGGATCAGGCGGGGTGCGCTGCACGCGGTCGCCCAGAGCCTCGTATCGCGCGTGGACCACCCGCTCGGCTTCGTGCAGGCCCACCCCCAGCGGGCGCAGGGCCTCCCGGACGGACCTGACCGCCGACAGCCGGCGGTCGCGCAGCACATCGGCATCGACCTCTCGGCAGGTCCGCTCCTCCAAGCAGTCCCACCAACCGCTCACCGGGCCACCAGCCGGAGTTCCAGAGCGCATCATGGGGTCGAACGTACATCAGCGCTCAGTCGACTGACCGTGACGCCCTTCGGGGCCCGGGCCGGGGAACTCGGCGAGGCGAAGGGCCCAGTCGGCTACCGACTGACACTCGCCAGAGGCACGCGCTCACGGACCATCTCGCCGGTGTCCGGGTTGAGAACGTAAACCTGGAACGGGGCCCACGCCGGGTCGGCGAGGATGGCGGGCTCACGGTGGGATGAGACCAGCAGGGCCAGTTCTCCCTCCCAGGCCCTCAACCGACTCGGGGCCGGGCAGGCAACGGCGACCAAAGTCCCCCGCGTGCCGCCGGTGCCACTGCGCTCATGGACCGGCCGGCCGTCGCCGTAGCGGGAATCCCGGCGGCCGTGGCGGCTCGTCCATGTGCCCGTGGCGGTAGGCCCAGGCGGCGAGCTCGACCCGGTTACGGACGTCGAGCTTCAGCTGCGCGGCGGCGAGGTGCTTCTTGACCGTGCCGAGGGAGATGTACAGGCGTTCGGCGATCTCGGCGTTGGTGAGCCCCTCGGCGGCGGCCCGGACGGTCGTCAGCTCGCGTTCCGACAGCGGATGCGGGCCCGAACCGAGGAGCGGCGGGCGGGCCCGGTGGGAGGTGAAGTGCCGCAGCAGGCGGACGGTGATCTGCGGGGAGACCATCGCCTCGCCGCGGGCGGCGGCGCGCACGGCCTCGATGAGCATGGTGGGGCCGGCGTCCTTGAGCAGGAAGCCGACCGCGCCGCCGTGCAGGGCCTCGTGCACGTATTCGTCGAGGTCGAAGGTGGTGACGACGATGACGCGCAACGGGTCCGGTACGCCGGGGCCGGCGAGTCGGCGGGTGACGTCGAGTCCGGTGATGCCGGGCATCCGGATGTCCAGCAGGCAGACGTCGGGGCGGTGGTGCTCGGCGAGGCGCAGGGCCTCGATGCCGTCGTCGGCCTCGGCGACGACCTCGATGTCGGGTTCGGCGTCGAGGATGTAGCGGAAGCCGGTACGGACCATGCGCTGGTCGTCGGCGAGCAGGACGCGGAGGGTCATCGCAGCGCAGCCCCGCCGGTTGCCGGAGCCGGCCGCTCGGGCCGGTCCGCCGCGCCGGGCAGGTGGGCGGTGACGTGCCAGCCGGAGCCGGATGCGGCCGGTCCGGCGTGGCAGGTACCGCCGAGCAGCTTGGCGCGCTCGGCCATGCCGATCAGCCCGTAGCCGTCCCCGGTGGAGGTGCGGACGGGGCCGCGGCCGTCGTCGTGGACGTCCAGGCGCAGCCACCCGCTCTCACCGTGGACCCGGACGGTGATCCTGGTGGCGCCGCGGGCGTGGCGGTCGGCGTTGGTGACGGCCTCCTGGGCGATCCGCAGAACTGCGGCGGTGAGCTCGGCCGGTGCGCTGTCCAGTTCCTCCTCGCCGCTGACGGCGATTTCGGGGCGGTGGCCGTTGCCGGGCCGGGCGAGGGCGGTGAGCTGACGCGCCGGGGAGTCCGCGACCTGGCGTGGGTGTTCGCCATCGCGGAGCGCACCGACCAGGTGGCGCATGGCGGTCAGCGCGTTTGCCCCGGCGTGCTCGATGTCGGCCAGGGCGGTGCGCAGCAGTTCGGGGTCGCGGGCGGCGATGTGCTGGAGTGCTTGGGCCTGGACGACGATGCCGGTGACCTGGTGGGCGACGACGTCGTGGAGGTCCCGGGCGAGCGCGTTGCGTTCCTCACGCACGGCGCGTTCGATGTGCCAGGCCCGGCGCTCCGCCCGCCAGCGCAGCAGCAGTCCGGGGCCGAGCAGCACCAGCACCAGCAGCGCGTTGTCCACGTCGTACGGCCCGCCGGCGCGCCCGGCGGCGGCCAGGAGGGCTGCGAAGGAAGCCAGCGCCGTGCCCGCGATCACCAGCGGCCGGCAACGGCGGGCGACCAGCGAGAGCAGCAGGGCGAGGGCGAGCGCCTCGGTGAGGCCGATCGGCCGGTGGCCGGCGGGCAGCAGCCGGTAGCCGGCGGAGGCCGTGAACGAGATCAGCAGTGCGCCGGCGGCAGCTGCCGCCGTTCCCGTCCCGCCGCAGCGGTGGGCGGGGAACGGGCGCAGCGTCCAGAGGACGAGTGATCCCATCGCGGCGCCGGAGACGAGGAACAGTGCGTCGCCGACGGGGCCCGGGCGCATGTCCCACCAGCGGTCGAGGTCGGTGAGGAGTGCCGCCAACAAGGCGACCGCGGCGAGGAGGGCCGGCATCGGGTGGGGGCGCCGGGCGGCGGTGCCCTCGCGGGCGGAAGCGGGCGGACTGGCTGCCGGTCGGTGGTGCATGCCGCCACCGTACGTGGGCGCGAAGGCGCCGGGGGTGGCCGATCGGCTACTTCGAAGCGGGCCGGGTGGCTGCTGCGTCACCCCGCTGACCTGGGCGAACGTGAAGCTCGTCAATCCGCGGCCCGGTCCGCCCGCCGCCCGCACCTCCTGGAGGAAGCCCCGTGCCCCTGCCCGAAACCACCCCGCCCCCTCCCAAGACCTCCGGCGACGCCGGCCCCGACGGCGTCCGCCCCCGGCCCGCCCGGCTTGGCGCAGCCGTGCGCTGGACGGTCGTCGCCGCCGTCGCCGCCGCGCTGGCCGTCTTCGCCGCCGGTCCGCGCAGCGCGCCGGTCGCCGCCCACCGCAGTGGTGACGCGACGTTGGCCGAGCGGGTCGCCGGCCTGCTGCCGGACGGCCGGGGCGCGGGCGGCTCGGTGGGCGTCTCCGTCGCGGTCGTCGACCATGACACCGTCACCAGGGCCGCGCTGGGCACCACCGACGGCTCGACCCCAGTCACCCCGGACACCGCGTTCGAGACCGGCTCGGCGCAGAAGGTGCTCACCGCGAGCCTGCTCGGCAGCCTCCTGGATGCCGGGAAGATCAGGCTCACCGACACCGTCGGCGCCCTGTGGCCCGAGTACTCGTTCGCCGATCCGGCGGTGGCCGGCATCACCGTCGAGCAACTCGCCACCCACACCGCCGGCCTACCGTCCTTCCCGGCCGACGGCCCGCGCTTCCCGCTCGCGATGGCCGGCTACCTGCTGGGCGGCAACGGCTACTCGCTCCTCCAGGACCCGGTGCGCGCGCTCGCCGCCCTGACCGGCTCCGGGCCCGAGCCGGACACCGCGTTCTCCTACTCCAACCTCGGCTACGCCGTCCTCGGCGAGACCCTCGCCAAGGTCGACGGCCGCGACTACCCGACCGCCCTGCGCGAGCGGCTCCTCGCCCCGCTCGGCATGGACCACACCACCGTCCGCACCGCCCCCGGCACCCCGGACCGGGCTGCCCTCCCGTTCCACACCGCCGGCACACCGGTCGTGCCGTGGACCAACCCCGGCTGGGCGGCGGTCGGCACCGGCACCTGGACCACCAGCGCCGACCTCGCGGCCTTCCTGGCCGCGGGCGCCGCCCCGAACCCGCCCACCGCGCTCGCCCTCACCCACACCCCGCACGCCGCCGTCGCCGACTACGCCGACCGCGACGGGCACATCGGCCTGGGCTGGCAGCTCTGGAACGCCGGTGGCACGACCGTCAGCTGGCACAACGGACTGACCAACGGCTCCCGCGCGTTCGTCGCCCACACCACCGACCAGCGCGCGGTGGTCGTCCTCACCAACTCCACCCGCACACCGGCCGAGAAGATCGGCTTCGCCCTGCTCGGTGTCGACGCCCCCGAGTTCGACGAACCCCGGACCCCGCACCCCGTCCTGCTCGCCGCCACCGGACTGCTCACGGCCGGCGCCCCCGCGCTCGCCCTGCTCGGCGTGGTGCGGCCCCGCCGCGCCTGTATCTCCCGCCCCTTGGACCGCCTCAAGGCCGTCTCCCTGCCGCTGACCGCCGCCACCTGCTGGCTGCTGGCCCTGCGCACCGGCGAGTGGGGGCACGTCCCGGGCGTCCTGTGCGCGATCGGCGCGGGGCTGGTGACAGCGACGGCCGCCGAGTCCGTCCGCCGCTGGCCCGCCCTGCCGACGGCTCGGGGCCCGTACCCGTGGCTGCGCGCCGTCGCCTTCGCGCTGCCCGTCCTGCCGCTGGCCGTGCTGTTCTGCACGAATGCAGTGATCACCGTCGACCTGCCCTGAACGACGCGGGGGCGGGCGGCGAAGCGCCGGACGCCGTGGTGCAGTTGCACGACGGTCCGACCCACGCCGCCGTGGCCGGTCTCCACGCGGCAGCGGACCTGCAGAAGTCTGAGGTCGGCCGTTCGGCGCCCTTTGCGGCGCTGTATGCCTCATCGCCCTCTTCATTGCCCTGAACGCCGCTGGAACCTGTACCTGGAACAGCAGAGTGACCTCGCCGAGATCACTCGCGATTCGCTCGCACAGTCGCGGGTGCAGCAGCACATCCCAGAGCACACCGAAAACGGCTCCCACATCCAGCAGATGGCAGATCACCGGACACGGCCCCGGCAACCCCAACTCCTTGCCCCGCAACCGCACATCCAGCCGCCACCAGACAGCACCGACATCTTCTGCACCCATGCCAAACGTCTAACACCCACCACTGACAACGAGTCCCGATCCGGGGCTCTCCTCAAACAACGGCCTGTCCACGCAGATAGACTGACGGGGAATCCGAAGATCACCACCTGACCGCAAGGGCGTCACTGTGAACGAACACCTCCTTGGTGAGGAAATCGCAAAGCCCGAATAACACCGCAGGTCAGGAAGGGTCGGCTCCGCGCGAGCGGAGGTGTCCCGAGGTCGGCCACTGGGGGCAGGTCGTCCAGCCATCGCGCAGCACTCGTGGGAACCGGTGTGCCAGCCCCGGTCGGCCGAGCGGCCCCGCGCGTACTCGTGGACACACTGAAAGGCCGTTCACAAGCCACTGGAGCTCTGATGCTGCCCCTGACGATGCGGTAGAACTCCCAGTCTCCGTAACGCTTCAGACAGCGGTTGATCTCACACCGGGTTTTCCCTTCCGTAACCCTTCTCCCCTAGTACTCCTGTGTGCGCGGGTCAAAGCGGAGCCGAGTCAACACAACGCGGTGAAGGGCAGCATTCACCCGCCGATTTCCGCCACGGTTGAGCCGACGATGACATCTGCTGCCGGAGGCAGTATTCGACTGGGCTTGGCCTCGCGCTGTTCGCGCTCACCGGCGCCGGGGTGCTCGCTCCGCACGCGGCTCGGTCGGCGGTATGAGGCCGCCAGGGGCCGCGGCGGTCGCTGAGCGTGTGGGAAGGGACACATGCAGCCAGCGAACCCTTGGGGAACGTTCCGTTGTTTGCGCTGGTCAGCCCGGAGTTGGGGGAACGCCGACGGCGGCTGGTGCGGCGGTGGGGGCCGGGAAGGGGCGTGCACGGGGTGAGGAAATGTCAGTGACTGCCCCTAGCATGTCTGCCATGTCCCCTACGCCTTCCGCCCTTTCGGGCGCGCCCGCCCCTGCCTCCGAGGCCAACGACGCGATCCGCCGTTTCGTCTGCGCCCGGCCCAGCTGGACGTGGACGGCGCAGGACATGACGGAGTACGCGGCGCTGCTGGAGAACTGGACGCAGGCGGTGCGCGCGGAGGTCGTCGAGGCGGCGTGACGCAGCGCGCCTGACGCGGCGTCACCCGCGCCCCCGGTCACGGACGTACGGCGGCCCCCGGTGCTCCGGAGGCCGCCGCTCGCGGGTCATCCCCCGTGCTCAGCCCTCGTACTGCGCCACGATCTTGGTGTACGCGTACGGCTCCTGGTCGACGCCGCTGCAGCTGTCGCCGTCGCTGCCGGAGCCGCAGGAGCGGTCGCGGTTGACGGCCCAGTAGGCGAAGCGGGCGAGGTGGTGGGTGCGGGCGTAGTCGAGGATGGTCTTGAAGTCGTCTAGGGTGACGTTCTCGTCCGCCTCGTCGGTGTGGCCGTTCATGGAGGAGACGCCGATCTTGCGGTAGGCCTCGTCGTCGCTGTAGCCGTAGGCGGCCTTGACGTCGGCGGCGAGACCGTCGAGGGCGCTGACGGTGGCCTCGCCCATGGTGCCGGTGTGGCTGCCGAAGTCGAACGGCATGACCACCCAGCCGTCGTTGTCCAGCCCCGCCTTCGCGCCGCGGCGGATGAGGTCCTTGCCCTCGTCGGTCGGCCCCTCGGGCGTGGTGCCCATGGTGACGTAGGTGACGAGCCCCTCGTTGGCGTCCTTGACCTTCTTCAGGGCGTCGACGACGCGCTGCCGGACGGTCGCGTTGCTCATCTCGGTGTCCTCGATGTCGATGTCGAGGGCCTTGAGGTGGTACGCGTCGATGACCTTCTGGTAGGCGCCGGCCAGGGCGTCGGCGCTGGTGCACTTCTCGCCGAGCTTGTTGCCGCTCCAGCCGCCGGCGGAGATGACGACGTCGCCGCCGCCCGCGCGGATCGCGTCGATCGCCTTGGCGTCGCTGCCGCCGGTCAGCGGCCGGTCGCCGTCCCAGGCGGGGTTGCAGCCGCCGTCGGAGAGGATGAAGGCGAGGGTGAACCACTTGATGCCGGTCGCCTTCATCACCTCGGCGGGCGGCTGCGGGTCGCCCCAGCCGAGGTACTCGTAGGGCGCGGCGGCCATCGGCGGGGCCGCCTTCGGGGTGTGGGCGGGCGGCGCGGCGGCGGAGGGGCCGGCGGCGCCCGCCGTGGCGGCGGTGGCCAGGAGCGTCGCGGCCACGGCGCCGACCAGGGTGCGGCGGCGGGTGGGGGAGGTGGCGCGATCCATCAGGAGTTCTCCACTCTGCGGGACGGGGACGGGGACGGGCGGCCGGGGCGCCGGGGGCGGCCCAGCGCGGTGGACGGTGGCGCGGGTGCGTCCACCAGGTCGCGGATGACGGTGTGGTGCGGGGAGTGGCGGCACGCCGGGTCGGTGGCGGCGGCGTCCCCGGTGAGGGCGTACGCCTGGCAGCGGCAGCCGCCGAAGTCCCGCTCGCGCAGCGCGCAGCTGCGGCAGGGCTCGCGCATCCAGTCGGTGCCGCGGTAGCGGGCGAAGGCCGGGGAACGCTCCCAGATCCAGCGCAGCGACCGGTCGCGGACGCGGGGCGGGTCGAGACCGGGGAGGGCGGCGGCCGCCGGGCAGGGCAGGACGGTACCGTCGGGGGTGACGGTGAGGGAGACGGCGCCCCAGCCGCCCATGCAGGGTTTGGCGGTGCCGTCGAAGTGGTCGGGGACGACCCAGATCACCTCGACCCGGCCGTCGAGCTGCCGCCGCCGGCGCCGTACGGTCTCCTCGGCCTCGGCCAGCTGCGCGCGGGTGGGCAGCAGTTCGGCCTTGTTGAGCAGGGCCCAGCCGTAGAACTGCGTGTTGGCCAGCTCGATGCGGCCGGCGCCCCAGGCGGGGGCGAGGTCGATCAGCGCGTCGAGGGCGGCGAGGTTGTGGCGGTGCAGGACGACGTTGAGGCCGAGCGGCAGTCCGGCGTCGGTGACGAGGGCGGCGGCGCGCTCCTTCTCGGCGTGGGCGCGGCGCCGCCCGGCGATCCGGTCCCCCGCCGCCGCGTCGGCGTGCTGGACGGAGAGCTGGACGCTGCGCAGCCCGGCGCCGGTGAGGGCGGCCAGCCGTTCGCGGGTCAGCCCGACGCCGCTGGTGATCAGCTGGGTGTGGATGCCCGCCCCGTCGGCCGCGGCGACGATCTCGGTGAGGTCCGGGCGGAGCAGCGGTTCACCGCCGGAGAGATGGGCGCTGACCACGCCGAGGCCGGCGGCCTGCCGGAAGGTGTCCTGCCACTCCGCGAGCGTCAGCTCCGCGCTGCGTCCGGCGAGTTCGAGCGGGTTGGAGCAGTAGGCGCAGTGCAGCGGGCAGGCGTGGGTCAGCTCGGCCAGGAGCGCCCAGGGCGGCGGAGGCACGGGGGCCTGCGGGCCGGCGGTGGGCGCGGGCCTTTCGCCGGAGGCGGGCGGCGTGATGCCGGGTGCGGGCCCGTCGTCGGGGGCGTGCGGCGTGGCGCCGGGCGCGGACCCTTCGCCGGAGGCGGGCGGCGTGATGCCGGGCGGTGGCCCGTCGTCGGGGGCGGGGTGGGGCGTCATCGCAGCCAGCCCTCCTTCCGTACGCGGTCGAGGAAGGCGGGCACCTCGTCGGCGACCGGCGCGTCGGGGTGACGGCTCGTCAGCTCGCGCACGATCTGCGGGACGTCGCGGGTGCCGTCGCAAAGCCGCAGCACCTCGCCCGCCGAGCCCTCCAGCACCACGACGCGTTCGGGCAGGAGCAGCAGGTCGACGCCGCGGACCCGGTCGGCGCGGAGGAGGACTCCGGGGGCGGGGGCCGGGCGCCAGGCGGTCATGCCGGCGCTCCGGCCGGGTCGGCGGCGGGCGGACGGCCGCCGCGTTCGACCGCGTCGAGGAGCGACCAGAGGACCTCGCACTTGAAGGTGAGGGCGGCGACGGCGCGGTCCTGGTCCGCCTCGGTCCGGGCGCCGTCGAGGACGAGGGCGAGGGCTTCCTTGCTGTCCCGGCTGCCCTGGCCCTGCCGGTCGTGGAAGTAGGTCAGGCCGTCCCGCTCGATCCACGGGTAGTGGCGTTCGAAGGCGCCGATGCGGGTGCGCATGATGTCCGGCGCGGACAGTTCGGTCAGGGAGGCGGCGACCGCCTCCAGCGGGGAGCGCAGCCGGCAGAAGTTCACATAGCCCTCGACGGCGAGGCGGACGCCGGGCAGCACCCCGGACTCGTCCAGCAGGAGCGCGCGGTCGATCCCGGCGGCCTCGCCGAGCCGCAGCCAGCGCTCGATGCCGCCCTCGCCCTCGCGGTCGCCGTCGTGGTCGCGGATCCGCCGCAGCCACATCCGACGCAGCTCGGGCGTGCCGAGTTTCGCGGTGATCAGGGCGTCCTTGACGGGGATGTGGCGCTGATAGTGGAACCGGTTGCGGATCCAGCGGCGCAGCTCGTCCGGCGTCAACTCCCCTTCGTGCATCCGGACGTTGAAGGGATGACGGTCGTGGTAGTGCTCGCGTGCGACGGTGCGCAGGCGCTCCTCGAAGGAGGCCCGGGCCGCCGGAGGGACACGGTGGTCGGGGGTCGGGTCTCCCTGCAGGCCGTTCATGGCGCGATCTCCATCCCTTCCGCCGCGGCGCGCTCCGGTACGGCGGACGCCCGGGTGGGGGCGCCGCGCCTCGGATCGCGGGCGGCGGTGTGCGGGGTTGGTGGGGGTGAGAAGGGTGTGGGGGTGGCGTTCCGGGTGGGCGCGCGCCCGGAACGGGCCGGGCACGCGCCGCGGCGCCGGTGCATACGGCCGCCGGCCCGGCTACGGGTGCGCCCGTTGGCGGTGCACGGCGTCCGGGCCGGTCGGCGGCGGGTGCGGTCGGTGGGTCAGCGGTCGGCGAGGCGGTACGCGGTGACTTCGAGCGCGGCGTCGATCACGGTGTAACCGGGGGTGGCCCAGGCGGTCGCGGGCCGGGCGGCGCCGTGCGGACGGGGCGCGGCCGCCGGGGTCTCGGTGGAGGGTGCGTCCGCCGTGTGCGGGGTGCGTACGGTCGGCAGGCTGGTCATGGGGGTTCCGCCCTTCGCTGATACGGGTGGTGGGAACGGAGAGTTTCGGACACTGCGGCCGCACGCCCCGGGCGCCGCCCGCACCGGCCACGGCAGCGACGCCCGGAATTCCGTCAACTCAGCTGTATTTCATGCGAGTTGACGCGCGACAACCTTCGGTACGGCACCGTTCCGGCCGGCCGGGCATGCCCGGTGCACCCGCCGCGCCGTGACGCTCCGTACCGCATCGCAGAATCACCGCCCACGCGCGCCGGAGTCAATGGGGCGGGACAGCATTGGTCCGGTCCTTTTCCTCATGGGGCGCCGGCCCCATTCCCTTCCTGACGGGTAACGCGCCTGGTGGGGCGGCCTGTTCGGGGGCGCTCGGGGGCGCCTGTGGATTCCGGGGGTGGCGGCGGCATCCGGCGGCGGGCGGCGGGGGCGAGCGGTTCCGGAGGCGCGCACGGTGCGCCGGGCGGGCCTTGCCTCGCCTCCGGCTCCGCCTCGCTGCCGCGCCTTGCCACGGCCCTGGCCCCCGCCGCACGCCGGGCGTTTCCTCCGGCGGGTACCGGGCTTCGCCGCAGGTGGCGGGCGTGGCGCGGGAGTCTGAGGTGGCGGACGGCGGGACGCCGCACGGTGTCAGAGCACGCCCCGCGCTTCTCACGCCGCTGCCGGGTCTCTTGACGGTGTCCGGGGCCCGCAGTAGGTTCCCCGCCAGTCAACAAACAGGAAACTTTCCTATCAGCTTCTGGCGGTCCGCCGTCGGCCCCGTGCCCGGACGGGGTGCGGGCGAGCCGCGCTCGATTGCCGTGGCCGAACCCCGCCACGCACCGCCCGCGCCACCGCTCCCCCGGCGCTGTCCTGCCGCACCTTCCTGACCGGAGGCCCCCATGCGCAAGCGCAGCCCCTTCGACACCCACCGCCTCTCGCTCCCCAGCCTCGGTGCGTCCGCCCTGGCCGCCGGGCTACTGCTCGCCGCCGGGACGGCCAGACCGGCCACGGCCGGGCCCGTGCATCCGGCGGGCACCGGCAGCCCCGCCGCCGTGACCGATTCCGCGCCCGGCAAGCCCGTGACCGTCTCGGAGGGCTGGTCCATCCCCTGGGGGCTGAGCTGGCTCCCCGACGGGTCCGCGCTGCTGACCGAGCGGGACACCTTCAAGGTCTTCGCCCTCACCCAGGACGGCAAGAAGAAGCAGGTCGGCAAGGTCCCCGAGGTGGTGACCACCGGCGGTGAGGGCGGTCTGCTGAGCATCGCGGTGTCGCCGAAGTGGGAGAGCGGCCACCAGGTCTTCGTGATGCACACCGCCAAGGAGGGCAACCGCATCGCCCGCCTCACCTACCAGGACGGCAAGCTCAGCGGCTACACCGTGCTGGTCAAGGGGATCAAGAAGAATAAGTACCACAACGGCGGGCGCATCAAGTTCGGCCCCGACGGGCTGCTCTACGCCACCACGGGCGAGGCCCAGACCCCCGATCTGGCGCAGGACAAGAAGTCCCTCAACGGCAAGATCCTGCGGATGACACCCGACGGCAAACCGGCGCCGGGCAACCCGTTCGGCAACCTCGTCTACTCCATGGGCCACCGCAACCCGCAGGGCCTCACCTGGGACGCCCAGGGCCGCCTGTGGGAGGCGGAGTTCGGCAACGCCAAGTACGACGAGCTGAACCTCATCGAGTCGGGCAAGAACTACGGCTGGCCGGTCTGCGAGGGCAACTGCTCGGAGTCCGGGATGACCAACCCGAAGCGCCAGTGGCCGGTGAAGGACGCCTCCCCCAGCGCCGTCGCCTACGCGGACGGCGCGATCTACATGGCGGCGCTGCGCGGTCAGCGGCTCTGGCGCATCCCCGTCGACGGCACCAACGCCGGTACGCCCAAGGCGTACTACACCAAGGACTACGGGCGGCTGCGCACCGTCGAGGCCGTCCCCGGCAAGAAGGCGCTGTGGCTGACGACGACGAACGGCGACAACAACGGTGACGGCGGCGCCGGTTCGGACAAGGTGTTCCGGATCGATCTGAAGTGAGCGCGGTGGGGAACCCGCCCCGGGGCCGGGCCGTGACCGGCCGGCCCCGGGTGGGCGGCGCTCCGCCGTACGCGGGCGCCGTCCGCCTCAGCCGGTCTCGTCGGGCGCCGGCTGGACGAGGTCCACGTCGAGCGTGCGGTGGCTGCCCGCGGTGAGGGATATCGGGGTGGCGCGGGGCGGGTAGCCGGACGCGGTGAGCGTCAGGTTGCTGCCGGTCAGGTCGTCGAAGGCGAAGGCGCCGTCCGGGCCGGTGACGGTGTGGCCCGCGACCGTGCCGTCCGTCAGCACCGTCACGGCGGCGTCGGCGAGCGGCGCGCCGCCGGGGCCCCGGACCGTGCCGCGCACCGAGGCGACCGGCCGCAGCCGTATCTCCTCGCAGCCGGTGGCCCCGGAGGCGTCCGCCAGATCGACGCTGCGGGCCTCGGGCCGGTGCCCGGGGGCGCTGAAGGTCACCGTGCAGACGGTGCAGGGCAGTTCGCGGATCTCCCAGCGGCCGTCGGCGCCGGTGGTCGCGCGGCCCACCGCCTCGCCGCCGGCATCGGTGACGATGACCTCGCCGCCGGCGAGCGCGGTGCCCCGCTCCCCGCCGGACAGCGTGCCGGCGAGCCGCGCGGCGCCGGTCAGCGTGAGCAGCACGTCCACGGTGGCGTCGCCGCAGGTCAGGGCGAGGGCGTGCGGGGTGTGGCCGGGGGCGGCGCCGGTGAGGACGTAGCTGCCCGCGCCCGGGTCCGGGAGGGTGAAGCGCCCCTCGGCGTCGGTGGTGGTGACTCCGGCCTGGCGGCCCCGCCGGTCGATGAGGGTGACGCTCGCCCCCGCAACGGGCGCACCGGCCGCGGTCCGGATGCCGCCGCGCACGCCGGTGAGGCCGGCCGCACCGGCCCGGTCGGCCTCACCGGCCCGGCCTTCGGCGGGCCCGGCGGGGTGCGCGCCGCCGGTCTCCGTCTCCCCGTCGGTGTTCCCGGCGACGAGGGTGGGGCGGGTGGCACGGCGCTGGGAGGGCAGGAACGCGGCGAAGACGACGCCGAGGACCACCGCGCCCGTGGCGATCACGAAGGAGACCCGGAACCCGGCCATCGTCGGGTAGGTGACCGGCCCCTTGGTGGTGGACATATGGGCCAGGACCATGCCGATGACGGCGCTGGACACGGAGGTCCCGATCGAACGCATCAGGGTGTTCAGGCCGTTGGCGGCGCCGGTCTCGGACGGGTCGACGGCGCCGACGATCAGGGCGGGCAGCGAGGAGTACGCCAGGCCGATGCCGGCGCCCACGACCACCGCGATGATGACCGTCTGCCAGGGGGCGTTCATCAGGCCGATGCCGGCGCCGTAGCCGATGCCGATGATCAGCATGCCCAGGAGCAGGGTGGCCTTCGGGCCGCGGCGGGCGGCGAGGCGGGCGTAGACCGGGGCGGTCAGCATCATCGTCAGGCCGAGCGGCGCCACGCACAGACCGGCGACCAGCATCGGCTGGCCCAGGCCGTAGCCGGTGGAGGTCGGCAGCTGGAGCACCTGGGGCAGCACCAGGGAGATGGCGTAGAAGGCGACGCCGACGGTGATGGACGCGAGGTTGGTGAGGAGGACCTCGCGGCGGGCGCTGGTGCGCAGGTCCACGAGCGGGTCGGCGAGGCGGAGTTCCATCACGCCCCACAGCACCAGGATCAGCACGGCGAGGCCGAACAGTCCGAGGGTGGTGGGGGAACCCCAGCCCCAGTCGCTGCCCTTGGTGATCGGCAGGAGCAGCGCGATCAGACCGGCGGACAGCCCCAGGGCGCCGAGCAGGTCGAAGCGTCCGGGTGCCCGGACGGAGGTCTCCGGCACGACGAGCAGGGTCAGCAGTATCGACAGGACGCCGAGCCCGGCGGCGAGGAAGAACAGGGCGTGCCAGTCGGCGTGCTGGGCGACGAGGGCGGCGACGGGCAGGGCGAGGCCGCCGCCGACGCCGATGGACGAACTCATCAGGGCCATCGCCGAACCGAGGCGTTCCTTGGGGAGTTCGTCGCGCATGATGCCGATGCCGAGCGGTATCGCGCCCATGGCGAAGCCCTGGAGCGCCCGGCCGACGATCATGACGATCAGGTTGTCGGTGAAGCCGCAGATCAGCGAGCCGACGACCATGACGGCGAGGCTGGCGAGAAGCATCTTCCGCTTGCCGGAGAGGTCGCCGAGGCGCCCCATGATGGGCGTGGCGACGGCACCGGAGAGCAGGGTGGCGGTCAGTACCCAGGTGGCGTTGCTCGGTGCCGTGCCCAGCAGCGTCGGCAGGTCCTTGATGACCGGCACGAGCAGCGTCTGCATCACGGCGACGACGATGCCGCAGAAGGCGAGGACGGGGACGAGGCCGCCGGATCTCCGCTCCTTTGCGGGGTCGGACACCGGGAGCGCGGCGGTGGGCGGCGCGCTCCTGGGTGGCTGCTGCGTCGTCGTCTGGGTCATGCCTGCGGCCTCCGGGCGGAGTGGAACGGATACGGATCGGGCCCGTCCGGCCGCTTCGGTGCGGCCGGACGGCGTGGTCGGTCTCGGGTGCGGCGGTGCGCCGCGGGCAGCGGTCGTCCCGTACGCGGCCGCATCCGGTGGGCGCGACGGTGTCCGCACGGGTCCCGGCGCGCGGCGGGGCCTCGGGCCGGGCGGCCCGGGCACGGCGGTGTGCGCCGGTGTCGGGGTGACGGTCGATGGCCGCGCGGGGCGGTCAACGTCAGGGTGGAGAAAGGGTGTTGGCGCGGCGGTGGCTTCGGTGGGGCGAGGTCAGGGTGTCGGGGTGCCGCGTGGCGGGCCAGGTACGTGCATACCGAACGTTGTATGCGGTGGCCGTATTCCGGCGCGATCTCGTCCATGCCGCGAGATGCGGGTGATCTGGGTCACTCCCCTGCCCGCCGTCAGGTGTCGCTCCGTCATCGGCCCTCCCCCGTTGTCGTTTTCGCTGCTGATCCGGCCGGGCGGCCGGCGGCTCGCCCGGATGCGGCCCCGGACCGCGGGCGGCCGGACGGCGTCCGGGCCGCGGCGGCCGCGGTCTATCCGGCCACGGTTCCCAGTCAACAGCACACCACTGACAACGGGTTGACCGCGAGCGGCGCCGAAGTGCTCAACACGCAAAGAAAGGGCCGGGTTCGCCACCCGGCCCTTTCCCGCCCCCTCCCGTATCCCGCAGCTCAGGCGTCGTGGAAGACGATCCCGAGGCAGTGGCGGCTGCCGGAGCGGACCGTGCTGACGCCGTGCCGGATCTGCCCCGCCGACCAGCCGCGGGCGGAGCGCACCGGGCGGTCGCGGGTGGTGAAGACGAGGCCGCGGCCCTGTTCCAGCACGGTTGTGGTGCCGCGGGACTGGGCGCGCGGACGCTGCTCGACGAGGAGGAATTCGCCTCCGGTGTAGTCGTCGCCGGGGACGTCGAGGCCGATGACGACCTGGAGCGGGAAGACCATGTCTCCGAAGAGGTCGCGGTGGAGGGCGTTCCAGTCGCCGGGGCCGTAGCGCAGCAGGATCTGGGAGGACCGATCCTGACCTGCGGCGTGGCACTGCTCCAGCCAGGCGTCCAGGGTGTCGGGCCAGGGCGCGGGACGGCCGAGCCGGTCTGCCCAGTCGCGGGCGACGGGCAGCAGCAACGGGTAGAGCGCGGCACGCAGTTGGCGGACCGGCTCGGGCAGCGGGTACGCGAAGTAGCGGTACTGACCGGACCCGAAGCGGTGGCGGGCCATGTCCACGGTGGAGCGGAAGAGGTCGGTCCGGTCATACAGGGCGATGAGGTCGCGGCACTCCGCGGGGGTGAGCAGCGGCGGCGTCATCGCGCAGCCCAGGGTGTCGAGCTCCGCGGCCAGGGCCTGCGGGTCCGTGGCGGCGACGCGGGCCGCGAGGCCGGAGCGGTCGGGGTGGCGGAGGGTGGTCGTGGACATGCGGGGCTCCGGTGCGGGCGGGTCGGGGGCCGTGGCGCGCCCCGGTCGCGACCGGGGCGCCGGGGGTCACGCGGTGCGGGGCAGGGCGTTCTCCAGGCGGAGCAGCTGCTCCTTGCGCTCGGGTCCGGCCGCGTACCCGGAGAGGGAGCCGTCGGCGCCGATCACGCGGTGGCAGGGCCGGACGATGAGCACCGGGTTGGCGCCGATGGCGGTCCCCAGGGCGCGGACGGCTCCGGGGGCGGCGCCGATCTCGGCGGTCAGCTTGCCGTAGCTGGTGGTGGTGCCGTACGGGATGGCTTCGAGGGCCTTCCAGACGCGCTCGCGGAACTCCGTGCCCGGGGTGGCGATTTCGAGGGTGAAGTCGGTGAGCTCGCCGTCGAAGTAGGCGCGGAGCTGGCGGATGACCTCGGTGAAGGCCGCCGGGTCGTGGGTCCAGCCGTCCTGGACGGAGGCGCCGCCCTTCTGGCCGGGCAGGGACAGGGCGGTCAGCGCGGTGCCGCCGACGGCCGTCGCCGACACCTCGCCCACCAGGAGGATCTCGCCCAGCGGGCTGTCGTACGTGGCGTAGTGGGTCATGAGGCTGTCCGTTCCTTAAGATTCTCGGCCGTACACGCTCCACTGTGCGGTACGGCCGGGGCTCTCGCTGGCGGAAATCGGACACGGCGCTCCGGTGGGGGCGGAGCGGCCTCGCGGACGCGGACGGACGCCCGGCGGCCTCGGGCACACGGCCGCCGCCGGTGCCCGGGGCGCCGGTCAGGCCGGTGGCATCGGCCAGTCGTCCAGGCCGCCGCCGCGCCATTCGACGAGGCGGGGGTCGTCGAGCGTGATGTCCTCGGCCGGTTCGCAGAGTCCGGCCCGGCGCAGGAACTCGGCCACATCGCCGCGGCCGTGGGCCAGACCCACGATCTGGCCGTGCACGGTGACGCGGCGCCCACCGGAGGACGACGGCGGATGCACGATGACGGGCGGGTGCTCTGTCATGCCTCCAGCCTGCGACGGGGTCCGCGGCCTCGCATGTCGGCCCGGTCCGCGGCGTCCCGTCCGGCGCGCCGGGCGGCCCGTACGGACAAGCCCCGGCCGGTCGGGGGGGGGGATCCGGCCGGGGCGGCTGAGGTGCGGGCCCGGAGGCGGTCGCCCCTCGGCGAAAGGCACTGTGGGGCTTCAGCCGAACGATCATCCCCACAGGCGGAGGGTTAGGCCCGGGGACACTGTTCCTCCGGCACCCGCACTCAGGAGAACAGCGAACCGGGGAGCGGTGTTCCGCCCCGCCCCGGTGACGGTGGCCACGCGCCCGCCCCGGCGGGACCACCCTGCCAAGACCCCCGTCCGGGCCTCTTCCGGGTCGCTCCCCGCCGGGGCGGAGACTCAGGTCAGACCTTCAGCGGCTGGATCGCCGTAGGCGCGTGGCCGGGCTCGGTCGCCAGCTCCTCCCACTCGTTGACCTTGTCGATCTCGGCACCGGCCATCGAGATGTTGGTGATCCGCTCCAGGATCGCCTCGACGACCACCGGGACGCGGTGCTCGGCGGCGAGCTTCTTCGCCTCCTCGAACGCGGGCAGCAGCTGCTCGGGCTCGGTCACCCGGATCGCCTTGCAGCCCAGCCCCTCGGCGACCTTGACGTGGTCGACGCCGTAGACGCCCAGCTCGGGGGTGTTGATGTTCTCGAACTCCAGGTTGACCTGGAAGTCGATGTCGAAGTTGCGCTGCGCCTGGCGGATCAGCCCCAGGTAGGCGTTGTTCACCAGGACGTGGACGTACGGGATGCGGTGCTGGGCGCCGACCGCCAGTTCCTCGATCATGAACTGGAAGTCGTAGTCGCCGGAGAGCGCGACCACCGGGGTGTCCGGGTCGGCGGTGGCCACGCCGAGGGCGGCGGGGATGGTCCAGCCGAGCGGTCCGGCCTGGCCGCAGTTGATCCAGTGGCGCGGCTTGTAGACGTGCAGCAGCTGCGCGCCGGCGATCTGCGAGAGGCCGATGGTGGTGACGTAGCGGGTGTCGGGCCCGAACGCCTTGTTCATCTCCTGGTAGACGCGCTGCGGCTTGATCGGGACGTTGTCGAAGTGGGTACGCCGCTGGAGCCGCGCGCGGCGCTCCTGGGTGGCGGCGGCCCACGCACCGCGATCGGGCAGTGCGCCCGCGGCCTGCTGCTCCCTGGCGACCTCGACGAACAGCTCCAGCGCCGCCCTGGCGTCGGAGGCGATGCCGTAGTCCGGGGCGAAGATCTTGCCGATCTGGGTGGGCTCGATGTCGACGTGCACGAAGGTGCGGCCCTCGGTGTAGACATCGAGCTTGCCGGTGTGGCGGTTGGCCCAGCGGTTGCCGATGCCGAGGACGAAGTCGGAGGCGAGGAGGGTGGCGTTGCCGTAGCGGTGGGAGGTCTGCAGGCCCACCATGCCGGCGTTCAGCTCGTGGTCGTCGGGGAGGATGCCCCAGCCCATCAGGGTGGGGACGACCGGGACGCCGGTCAGCTCGGCGAACTCGACCAGCAGCTCGCAGGCGTCGGCGTTGATGATGCCGCCGCCGGCGACGATCAGCGGGCGCTCGGCCGCGTTGAGGAGGGCGAGGGCCTTCTCGATCTGGGCGCGGGTGGCGGCGGGCTTGAAGGCGGGCAGCGGCTCGTAGGTCTCCGGGTCGAAGTCGATCTCCGTCATCTGGACGTCGATCGGCAGGTCGATGAGGACCGGGCCGGGGCGTCCGGAGCGCATCAGGTGGAACGCCTGCTGGAAGACGCCGGGGACCTGTGCCGCCTCGGTGACGGTGGTCGCCGCCTTGGTGACGGGCCCGGCGATGGCGGCGATGTCGACGGCCTGGAAGTCCTCCTTCTGCATCACCGCGACCGGTGCCTGGCCGGTGATGCAGAGGATCGGGATGGAGTCGCCGGTCGCGGAGTACAGGCCGGTGATCATGTCGGTGCCGGCCGGGCCCGAGGTGCCGATGCAGACGCCGATGTTGCCGGGGTGGGTGCGGGTGTACCCCTCGGCCATGTGGGAGGCGCCCTCGACGTGGCGGGCGAGCGTGTGGTCGATCCCGCCCGCGGCCTTGAGCGCCGCGTAGAAGGGGTTGATCGCCGCGCCCGGGACTCCGAAGGCGTGGGAGATGCCCTCCCGCTTGAGGATCTCCACCGCGGCGCGGGCGGCTGTCATTCGAGGCATCGCGTACTCCTGCGTCGGCCTGTCAGGGGCGTGGTCCGGCGAGAGACCGAACCCGATCAATTCCGCATCATGGAATTCATGTTTTGCTTTATGGAAGGAAAGTAGAGCGCGGTGCGGGGCCCGTCAAGAGATCCGGTGGCGGCGGAGGTACGGCGGCGCCCGTCCGGGTCGCTACGGACACGCCAACTCCCGCTTTTTATATGAGAGTTGGTGCATCGGGCCGCCCCACTCCGGACCTGCCCCCGGCGGCCGGTACCGTCACGTCCGGCCGCCAGACGGCCGCCGGGCGCCGCGCCCGGACCCCGTCGAGATCAGGAGTACCGCCCGTGCGCCACGCCGCCGTGACCCCCGCAGGTGACCGCATCCGCTGGATCGAGCACCCAGGCGACGGGACCGGGCGGCCGGCCCGCGTCTATCTGCACGGGCTCGGCGCCTCCTCGCCCGTCTACTGGAGCGCCACCGCGGCCCACCCCCTGCTCGCCGGGCCCCGGGCGCTCCTGCTGGATCTGCTCGGCTTCGGCATCAGCGACCGGCCGGCGGCGTTCCCGTACACGATGGAGGCGCACGCCGACGCGGTGGCGGCGGCGCTGGAGGCGGCCGGGGTGTCGGGCGCGCAGGTGGTGGCGCACAGCATGGGCGGCACGGTCGCCGTGCTGCTGGCGGCGCGGCATCCGCGGCTGGTGTCGCGGCTGGTGCTGGTCGACGCCAATCTCGACGCGCTGGAGCCGGAGCGGGGCGCGGGCGGCAGCCGCGGGATCGCGGCGCGGACGGCGGAGGAGTTCCGGACCGGCGACGCGGAGACCGCCGCCGCGACGGGCAGCGAGTGGTGGGCCACGATGCGGCTGGCCGGGCGGGATGCGGTGCACCGCAGCGCGGTCGACCTGGTCCGCGGGACGACGCCGTCAGTCCGGGAGGTGCTGTGCGGTCTGCCGGTCCCCCGGACGTTCCTGTACCCGGCCGACGACGGGCCCTTCCCCGGTGCGGACGGGCTGACCGCGGCGGGTGTCGCGGTGGTGGGCCTGCCCGGCTGCGGGCACAACATGATGCTGGACGCCCCGGAGGAGTTCGCCCGGGCGACGGCCGCGGCGCTGGCGTAGCCCGCCCCGGCACACGGAAAACCGCCGGTCCCCCCGCGGCTGTCGGGGGCGCCGGCGGTCGAAGCCGTACGGGGCGCGCGGCCGTGGCGGCGCGCCCCGTACGGGTTCAGCGGATCGGCATCCCGGAGAGGGTCCGGGCGATCACCAGGCGCTGGATCTCGCTGGTGCCCTCGAAGATCGTGTAGATCGCGGCGTCGCGGTGCATCCGCTCGACCGGGTACTCCCGGGTGAAGCCGTTGCCGCCGAGGATCTGGACGGCCTGGGCGGTGACCTTCTTGGCGGTCTCGCTCGCGAACAGCTTCGACTGCGAGCCCTCGGCGGCCGTGAACGGCTTGCCGTTGACCGCCATCCAGGAGGCCCGCCACACCAGCAGCCGGGCCGCGTCGATCGAGGTGCGCATGTCGGCCAGCTGGAAGGCGACGCCCTGGTTGTCGATGATCGGGCGGCCGAACTGCTCGCGGGTCTTCGCGTACTCCAGGGCCTCCTCGTACGCGGCGCGGGCGGTGCCGACGGCCATCGCGCCGACGGCCGGGCGGGACGCCTCGAAGGTGGCCATCGCGGCGTTCTTGACGCGCTCACCGCCGCCCGCCTTCGCGCGCTCGCGGGCGCGGGCCAGGCGCTCGTCCAGCTTCTGCTTGCCGCCCAGCAGGCAGCTGCCGGGGATGCGGACGTCCTCCAGGACGACCTCGGCGGTGTGCGAGGCGCGGATGCCGTGCTTCTGGAACTTCTGCCCCTGGGACAGGCCGGGCGTGTTCGGCGGCACGATGAAGGAGGCGTGGCCCTTGGAGCCCAGCTCCGCGTCGACGACCGCGACAACGACGTGGACATTGGCGATGCCGCCGTTGGTCGCCCAGGTCTTGGTGCCGTTGAGGACCCATTCGTCCGCGGCCTCGTCGTAGACGGCGCGGGTGCGCATGGAGGCGACGTCCGAGCCGGCGTCCGGCTCGGAGGAGCAGAAGGCGGCGACCTTGACGTCGTCGGGGGTGCCGTACATCTGGGGTATCCAGGTGCCGATCTGCTCCTCGGTGCCGTTGGCGAGGACGCCGACGGCGGCGAGGCCGGTGCCGACGATCGACAGGGCGATGCCCGCGTCGCCCCAGAAAAGCTCCTCCATCGCCATGGGGATGCCGAGGCCGGTGGGGTCGAAGTACTGCTGGGCGTAGAAGTCGAGCGAGTAGATGCCGATCTTGGCGGCCTCCTGGATGACCGGCCAGGGCGTCTCCTCGCGCTCGTCCCACTCGGCGGCCGCGGGACGCATGACATCCGCGGCGAAGCCGTGGATCCAGTCCCGGACCTCCTTCTGCTCGTCGTTCAGCTCCATGATGAACTCGGCCATGTCCCCTCCAGCGGTACGCGCCACATCAGGCGTTACTTACGGTAACAGGAGTCTGTTACTCGTGAGTAGGCGTGTCAACTCCCCCGCTGGCGGCAGGCACCGCGCGGCACGGGTGTTACGTTGCGCGAGCACCACGGATTCACAAGGGCGGGGAGCTGGACCATGGAGAGCACCGAGCGGGACGGCAGGCGGCAGACGACCGCGGACCGGCGGCGTGAGCTGCTGGAGGCGGCCGAGCGGATCGTCCTGCGCGACGGCCCGGAGGCGTCGATGAACGCCATCGCCGCCGAGGCCGGGATCACCAAACCGATCCTCTACCGCCACTTCGGCGACAAGGGCGGCCTCTACCGCGCCCTCGCGGTCCGCCACACCGACGGACTGCTGGCCGGGCTGCGGGCGGCGCTGGCCTCCCCCGTGCCGCGCCGCGAGCGGGTCGAGGCCACCCTCGACACCTATCTCCTCGCCATCGAGACCCGGCCGCAGGTCTACCGCTTCCTGATGCACCCGGCCGACGAGGCGACGCCCGCCGAGTCCGGGTTCGACGTCGGACGGCACTCCGCCCCGCTGCTGCGCCGCCTCGGCGAGGAGCTGGCGGAGGTGATCAGCGAACGCCTCGCCCTCGGCCCGGCGGGCGAGGAGAAGGCGCGCGTCTGGGGCCACGGCATCGTCGGCATGATGCACGCCGCCGGCGACTGGTGGCTGCGCGAACGCCCCTGCTCACGGCAGCAGTTGGTGACCCATCTGACGGATCTGCTGTGGGGCCAGCTGGCCGCGATCGAGGACCGGCCGGACGGTCCCGGGTTCTGAGCCGCAGGCGTCGCGGGAGCGGCCCGCGGCGCCCGGCGTCAGCGGGCGCCCGCCGTCTCCTTCGCCCACGGGGCGCGGGCCGCGGCGCGCAGCGCGCGGCGGCGGCGCAGCCCGGTGAGCCGGTCCACGTAGAGGCCGCCCTCCAGGTGGTCGCACTCGTGCTGGAGGCAGCGCGCGAAGAAGCCGGTGCCCTCGACCCGCAGCGGTGCGCCGGTCCGGTCGAAGCCCTCCACCACGGCCTCGTCGTGGCGCGGGGTGCCGGCCTCGATGCCGGGCAGCGAGAGGCAGCCCTCGGGGCCGCGCACGACCGGCCCGTCCGTGCCGGCCGGCTGCGGGTTGACGAGGTGGCCGAGGTGGCGGCGGTCCTCGTCGTCGGGGCAGTCGTAGACGAACACCCGCAGCGGGACGCCGATCTGGTTGGCGGCCAGGCCCACGCCGCGCGCCGCGTACATCGTCGCGAACATGTCCTCGATCAGCCGGGACAGCTCGCCGTCGAACGACGTGACCTCCCGGCAGGGGGCCGAAAGGACCGGATCGCCCAGCAGTCGGAGGGGGCGCGGTTGCCCGGTACGGCCGGGAATGGTGCGAGGCGGCATGGGGACCAGCGTACGGTCCCCCGGGGACCGGATGACCTCTCAGGGGTGGCGGGGTTCGGGCACAGGCCCGGATCTCGATAGGCTGATCCCCGACCGAAGCCTCCGGACGGGTCCTGGGCCGCGGAGGAGGCGTTCCACCGGCAGCCCGGAGGGCAGGCGGGCGCCGGATGCAAGGAGGATCAAGGACGATGGCAGGCAACACGGAGCCGCTGTCGCCGCGGGCCAAGCTGGCCGTGACGGCGGGCAGAGCCGCGGCGGCGGTATCGCGCGCGGCGGGCCGCGGCAGCGGATCGGTGATCGGCGGCCGGGTGGCACTCAAGCTCGACCCCGACCTGCTGGCCCGGCTGGCACGTCATCTGGATGTCGTGCTCGTGTCCGCGACGAACGGCAAGACGACCACGACCCGGCTGATCGCCGAGGCGCTGCGGGCCGGTGGCCCGGTGGTCTCGAACGCGCTGGGCGCCAACATGCCGGCGGGGATCACCTCCGCGCTGGCGGGCGGCTCGGACGCCAAGTTCGGCGTGATCGAGGTCGACGAGAAGTACCTCGCCGGTGTCGCGCGGGACGTCACACCCAAGGCCATAGCGCTGCTGAACCTCTCGCGCGACCAGCTCGACCGCGCGGCGGAGACCCGGATGCTGGCCGAGCACTGGCGCGAGGGCCTCTCCGGCTCCAAGGCGCTGATCATCGCCAACGCCGACGACCCGCTCATCGTGTGGGCGGCGTCCTCGTCGGCGAACGTGGTGTGGGTCGCGGCCGGCCAGGAGTGGAAGGACGACGCCTGGTCGTGCCCGTCGTGCGGCGGTGTGATGCAGCGCCCGGACGACGACTGGTTCTGCGGTGAGTGCGGCTTCCGCCGCCCCACGCCGAGCTGGGCCCTGTCGGGCGACTACGTCCTCGACCCGCACGGCAGCGCCTGGCCGATCAAGCTGCAGCTGCCCGGCCGGGCCAACAAGGCGAACGCGACGACGTCCGCCGCGGTGGCCGCCGCCTTCGGCGTGCCCCCGCAGGTGGCGCTGGAGCGGATGTACAGCGTGCAGGCGGTCGCCGGCCGCTACGACGTGGTGTCGTTCATGGAGCGGGAGCTGCGGCTGCTGCTGGCGAAGAACCCGGCCGGCTGGCTGGAGACGTTCTCGCTGATCGACCCGCCGCCCACCCCGGTGATCATGTCCGTCAACGCCCGGGGCGCGGACGGCACCGACACCTCCTGGCTGTGGGACGTCGACTACACCCGTCTCGCCGGGCACCCGCTGTTCGTGCTGGGCGACCGGAAGCTGGACCTCGCGGTCCGCCTGGAGGTCGCGGGGCTCGACTTCGAGGTCTGCGACAGCCTCGACCAGGCGGTGCAGATGGCGCCGCCCGGCCGCATCGAGGTCATCGCCAACTACACGGCCTTCCAGGACCTGCGTCGGCGCGTGGGCAACTGATGGCGATGGAACGACAAGGACGAGCGAGAATGAGCGACAACAGCCTGCGGCTGGTGTGGGTCTACCCGGACCTGCTGAGCACCTACGGCGACCAGGGCAACGCGCTGGTCGTGGAGCGCCGGGCCCGGCAGCGCGGCCTGGACGTGCAGCGCCTCGACGTACGGTCCGACCAGCCGATCCCCACCTCCGGTGACATCTACCTGATCGGCGGCGGCGAGGACCGGCCGCAGCGGCTGGCGGCCGAGCGGCTGCTGCGCGACGGCGGGCTGAACCGCGCCGTCTCCAACGGCGCGATCGTCTTCTCGGTGTGCGCCGGGTACCAGATCCTCGGTCACGAGTTCATCAACGACCAGGACAAGCAGCAGCAGGGCCTGGGCCTCCTCGACGTGGTGAGCACCCGCGGCGAGGCGGAGCGGTGCGTCGGTGACGTCCTCGCCGACATCGACCCGCAGCTCAACCTCCCGCCGCTGACCGGCTTCGAGAACCACCAGGGCGTCACGCACCTGGGGCCGACGGCCCGCCCGTTCGCGAAGGTCCGCTTCGGCAACGGCAACGGCGTCGGCGACGGCTTCGAGGGCGCCTGGCAGGACACCGTCTTCGGCACCTACATGCACGGCCCGGTGATGGCGCGCAACCCGCACATCGCGGACCTGCTGCTGAAGCTGGCCCTGGACGTCAACGCCCTGCCGCCGGCCGACGACCGGTGGTACGAGGCGCTGCGTCAGGAGCGGATCGCCGCCGCCACCGCGACCGCCTGACGGCCGCCGCGCCGGGCACCTCCCGCGCGGCCACGCCCCATCCCGTACGCCCGCAGTCCCGCACTGCGGGCGTACGTGTGCGTTCGGGCTCCGCGCTTGTAGGGTGAGCGCCATCCCACCGGACGACGGGGTCCGGGCCTCCCCGCTCTACCTTGCAGAGGGTTTCCGGCATGCGTATTGGTGTACTCACCTCCGGCGGCGACTGCCCCGGTCTGAACGCCGTCATCCGCTCCGTCGTCCATCGCGCCACGGCCGACCACGGCGACGAGGTCATCGGCTTCCACGACGGCTGGAAGGGCCTGCTGGAGTGCGATTACCGCAAGCTCGATCTGGATGCCGTGGGCGGCATCCTGGCGCTGGGCGGCACCATCCTCGGCTCGTCCCGGGTGCAGCCGGCGCAGCTGCGCGACGGCGTCGAGCGGGCCCGCGGGCACGTCGCCGACCTGGGTCTGGACGCGATCATCCCGATCGGCGGCGAGGGCACGCTGAAGGCGGCGCGGCTGCTGTCGGACGCCGGGCTGCCGATCGTCGGCGTACCGAAGACCATCGACAACGACATCGCGGTCACCGATGTGACGTTCGGCTTCGACACCGCGGTGGGGGTGGCGACGGAGGCGCTGGACCGGCTGAAGACGACCGCCGAGTCGCATCAGCGGGTGCTGATCGTCGAGGTGATGGGGCGGCACACCGGCTGGATCGCGCTGCACTCGGGCATGGCCGCGGGCGCGCACGCGATCGTGGTGCCGGAGCGGCCGTTCGACATCGAGGAGCTGGCGGAGCGCGTCGGGGAGCGGTTCGCGGCGGGCAAGAAGTTCGCGATCGTGGTGGCGGCCGAGGGCGCGAAGCCGCGTGAGGGGTCGATGCGGTTCGAGGTCGGCGACACCGACATGTACGGGCACGAGCGGTTCGCCGGGGTGGCGCGGCAGCTGGCCCGCGAGCTGGAGCACCGGCTCGGCAAGGAGGCCCGCCCGGTGATCCTCGGCCATGTGCAGCGCGGCGGGACGCCGACCGCGTACGACCGGGTGCTGGCGACCCGCTTCGGCTGGCACGCGGTGGAGGCGGTGCACCGCGGGGAGTTCGGGATGATGACGGCGCTGCGCGGGACGGACATCACGCTGGTGCCGCTGGCGGAGGCGGTCGAGACGCTGAAGACGGTGCCGGGCGATCGCTACGCCGAGGCCGAGTGCGTGCTGTGACCGGCGGCCGCGCCCGCGGGTAGGCGCGCCGTGTGAACCGCCCCCGGCCGAGGCAGGCGCCGGGGGCGGTTCTAGTCTGGTCGCCGGAGTATCGGTACGAACCAGGAGCGAGCGGATGGATCACAGCGGGCACGGCATGACGATGGATCTGCCGCCGTTCACGCTGGGGCGGGGGATGGAGTTCGGCGGTGATCCGTTCTTTCTCGTGGGCTCCCTGCTGGCGCTGGTGCTGTACGGCTGGGCGGTGGCGCGGCTGCGGCGGCGCGGGGACGCCTGGCCGGTGGGGCGGACGGTCGCCTGGGTGATCGGCGTGCTGACCGTCGCGCTGGTGATGTGCACCAAGCTCAACGACTACGGCATGGTCATGTTCAGCGTGCACATGGTGCAGCACATGGTGATCTCCATGCTGTCGCCGATCCTGCTGCTGCTCGGGGCGCCGGTGACGCTGACGCTGCGCGCGCTCCCGGCCGCCGGACGGGGCCGCAAGGGCCCGCGGGAGCTGCTGGTGGCGTTCCTGCACAGCCGGTACGTGCGGATCATCTCGCACCCGGCGTTCACCATCCCGCTGTTCATCGCGAGCCTCTACGCGCTGTACTTCTCGCCGCTCTTCGACTTCCTGATGGGGTCGCGGGTGGGGCACATCGCGATGATGGTGCACTTCCTGGCGGTGGGCCTGGCGTTCTTCTGGCCGATCATGGGCGTGGACCCGGGGCCGCACCGGCCCGGCTACGTGATGCGGATGCTGGAGCTGTTCGCGGGCATGCCCTTCCACGCGTTCTTCGGCATCGCGCTGATGATGGGCACCGAGCCGATGGTCGGCACCTATCTGCACCCGCCGGCCTCGCTGGGCATCGATGCGCTCTCCGACCAGATGGCGGCCGGCGGCATCGCGTGGGCGTTCAGCGAGATCCCGTCGGTGGTGGTGCTGATCGCGCTGGTCTACCAGTGGTACAAGTCCGAGGAGCGGCAGTCGCAGCGGGCGGACCGGGCGGCGGAGCGCAACGGCGATCAGGACCTGGCGGACTACAACGCGTATCTGGCGTCGCTGAACGCGCGCGGGCGCTGACGCGGGCGGACGGATGGCGGCGCGGGCCGCGGCCGGGGACGATGGGTCCCGGGCCGCGGCCCGCCGTCGTTGTGCCCGCGGCCCCCGTTGAGGAGGTACGCCGATGAGCGGATCCACGAGGACGATGACCGGGCTCACGGTGGCCGGGCTGGTGGTGGCGACCGCGTACAGCGTGGCGCTGGGCGGCAGTCCGTGGGTGTGGCTCACATGGCTGGTGGTGGCGCTGGCGACGGCGGCGATGGTGGTGACCGGCCGGCGGTGAGCCCGCCGGGCTCCGGCGGAGCGCGAGCGGCTCAGAAGCGGAACAGCGGCCCGGTGGCGGCGTCCATGGTGCAGGCGTTGGCGAAGGTGCGCTCCCAGTCGATGCGCGCGCCCCGCCAGACGCCCTCGGCGGAGACCGTCACCGGGTCGTACTGCTTGGTGCAGGCGTGCGGCCGGCCGCGCAGGGCGTCGAGGTCGCCGCGGGCCCAGGTCAGTTCGGAGCAGGCGGCGTCGTGCTGCGGATGGTGGTCGCGGCCGTCGGGGCAGCGCAGCAGGACGCCGCGGATCCAGGTGTGCGCGGTGTCCGAGACGGTGAGGAAGAGGCCCCGGTCCTCCTGGGGTTCGGCGGCTTCGGCGGGGCGGGCGGGGGCGACGGCCACCGCGGTGACGAGGGCGGCGGCGGTGACCGCGGTGGCGCGGGCCGCTCGGCGGCGTCGGCTGACGGGCATGGGGCGTCTCCTGGGCGCTCGTGGGGGTGGGCGGCACCGGCGCGCCCGACCGGCCGTGGTGGCCGGGCGGGCGCGCCCGTGACCGCCTCAGCGCACCGCGCGCGGGGCCGGGCGGCAAGCGGGCTCGCCGTGCGGTCGCCCGGACGGCGCCCGGGTGCGCGGGGCCCGTCAGGCGCCGTCGGCGAGCGGTCCGACGGGCGTGCGGCGGACCACGTCCACCAGCGACCGGTCGGTGATCTTCAGGCTCGGGGAGACGGCGAGCGTGAGCGTGGAGACGCTCATGAAGGGGTTGAGGTGGTCCCAGCCCCAGGCGTCGAGGGCGGCGCGGACCGCCCGGGAGCGGCGGACCGTCTCCTCCGCGGGTGCGGGCGACATCACGCCGCCGACCGGCAGCGGCAGGCTCGCCGCCACCGTGCCGCCGAGCGCGACGGCCACCCCGCCGCCGGCGGCGACCACGTCCTGCGCGGCGGCGGCCATCGCGGCGCGTGAGGTGCCGATGGTGACGAGGTTGTGGCTGTCGTGGGCGTACGTGGTGGCCAGCGCGCCGTCGGCGAGGGTGCGGCCCAGCAGCGGCGCGAAGACGCATCCGGCGCGCCCGTACCGGTTGCGGACCCGCACGACGGTGGCGCGGCCCTCCCACGCCACCTCGCCGTCGCGGACCGGCAGGTCGAGCGCGTCTTCCTCGGTGTAGGTGTCGCGGGGGTTGAGGCGCAGCGCGCGGAAGCGGTGGACGCCGTCGGGGAGGTCGGTGTGCCAGCGGAAGCCGTCGGCGGTCTGCGGTTCGACGTGGACGGTGCCGGTGAGGGCGCCGGGGCCGGCGGTGGTGGCGGTGGGGGCGGCCGCCTCGGGGACGGCGACGGCGTCACGGGCCACGACGCGGCCGCCGGCCAGGACCAGTGCCGGGTCGAAGGCGGCCAGCTCGCCGCGGAGGAGGACGAGGTCGGCGCGCTTGCCCGGGGCGACCACTCCCCTGTCGTACAGGCGCAGCCGCTGGGCCGGGTTCCAGGTCAGGGCGCGCAGCACCGCCTCGGCGGGGAGCCCGGCGCGGACGGCGGTGCGGGCGATGTGGTCGAGGTGGCCGTGGGTGAGGATGTGGTCGGCCGCGAGGTCGTCGGTGACCAGGCAGAACGGCGGGAGCTGCGGGAGCGCGAGGAGCGCCTGGGCGACCTCGGGGAGCAGGCACTTCTCCTGGAGCATCATCAGCATGCCCAGGCGGGCCTTCTCCAGGACGACCTCGGTGCGGTTCTTGGTGTGGTCGGAGTCGACGCCGGTGGCGAGGTAGGCGCTGAGGTCGGCGCCGCTGAGGTTGGGGCAGTGGCCGTCGAGGATCATGCCGCGGCGGCGGGCGGCGCCGACCACGTCGCGCATCCGGGGGTCGCCGCCGACGACGGCGCGGTAGTCCATGACCTCGCCGAGGGCGATGACGCCGGGCCAGCCGAGCATCTCGTCGATGTCGTCGGCGGTGAGGCTCGCCCCGGCGTGCTCCAGGCCCTCCAGGGCGGGGACGCAGGAGGGGACGCCCCACAGCTGGGTCTGGGCGGTGGCGGCGCCCGCGTCGATCATCCAGCGCATGGCGGCGGCGCCGGCCACGTTGACGATCTCGTGCGGGTCGGCGAGGACGGTGGTGGTGCCGCGGGCCAGGGTGAGGGCGGCGAAGGTCTGCGGGGTGAGGAACGAGCTCTCGATGTGCATGTGCGCGTCGACGAAGCCGGGCGCGATCAGCAGACCGGTGGCGTCCAGGTGTTCCCGGGCGTCGGCGGGGGTGCCGGGCGGCAGGACGCCGCTGATCAGGTCGTCGCGTACCAGGACGTCGGCGGCGAACCGTTCGCCGGTGAAGCTGGACACCACCTGGCCGCCGCTGATCCTCAGGTCGTGCGGGCGGGGGGAGGTCATGGGCGTATCTCCTCGTGCGGATGCGGTGGGCGGGGGCCGCGGGTGTCAGGTGGCGAGCGTGTAGAAGTAGTAGCCGAGCGGGATCAGGACGATCCACAGGCCCCACGGGATCTCGCGGAAGCGTCCGGCGACGGCCTTGACCAGGACGTGGGCGGTCAGGCCGACGGCGATGCCGGTGCCGAAGTTGCCGAAGAAGAGGGTCGTGGCGACGGTGAGGGCGGCCGGGACGGCGTCGGTCGGATCGGTGAAGTCGATCTTGCGCAGGGTGCCGAGCATGGTCAGGCCCACGTACATCAGCACCGGTGCGGTCGCCGCCGGCGGGATCAGCGTGGCGAACGGCGTGACGAGCAGCAGCGCGGCGAAGCCGAGCGCCGCCCAGACCGAGGCGAGGCCGGTGCGGGCACCGCTGTCGGCGCCCGCCGAGGACTCCAGGTAGGCGGTCATGCTGGGCGCGCCGAGGGCCGCGCCGCCGATGACGGCGCCGGAGTCGACGTAGAAGGGCTTGCGGACGCCGGGGAGGTTGCCGTCCGCGTCGGTGAGTCCGGCGCGGCCCGCGACGGCGAGCAGCGTGCCAGTCATCGAGAAGAACTCGGAGACGAAGAAGGCGAAGATGTACGGGAAGTACTCGGGCTTGAGGGCGCCGAGGACGTCGATGTGGAAGACGGCCGGGCCGGGGCTGTCCGGCAGGGCCAGCAGCCGGTCGGGCAGGTGGGTCACGCCGAGCGGGATGCCGGCGAGGGTGATGACGGCGATGGTGATCAGGAACGCGCCGGGGACCTTGCGGGTGGCGAGCGCGGTGAGCAGCACGAGTCCGGCCAGGGCCAGCAGCCCGGTCGGGGAGGCGAGGTCGCCGACGGTGAGCGCGGCACTGTCCGGCCGGGCCTTGACGAGGCCGCTGTCGCGGAAGCCGATCAGGGCGATGTAGAGGCCGAGGCCGCCGCTGATGGCGTACTTGAGGTGGCGCGGCATCATGCGGGTGACGAGGTCGCGGATGCCGAGCACGGTCAGCAGCAGGAAGGCGACGCCGGACCAGAGGACCATGCCGAGCGCGGCGTCCCAGGGGACCTTGTCCTGGCCGACGATGGTGACGGCGAGCAGGGCGACGCCGCCGAGCCCCGGGGCGACGACGAAGGGGAGGTTGGCGACGAGGCCCATGGCCAGCGTCGCCAGGACGATCGCGATGAGGACGGCGGTGGTGGCGGCGCCGTGCGGGATCCCGGCCTTGGCGAGCTGGCTGGGCACGACGACGACCGCGTAGGCGGCCGCCACGAACATCGACAGCCCCGCCAGCGCCTCGGTCCGCGGGGTGCTGCCGCGCTCCCGTACCCGGAAGAGCCGCTCCAGGCGGGAGGCGGGCGCCGGGGAGCCCGGCGGGGCCGGGGCCGTCGGGTCGGCGGCGCGTGCGTCGGTACGGGGCATGAACACCTCGGAGGAGGACGGGGCGGACCCGGAAAGTCTCTCCCGGGCCGGCCGCTGAGCGTCGTGCAACCGGTTGCAGAGACCGGTTGCAGACAGCATGCCATGCGGGGCGGCGTCAAGGGAAGATCCGGCCGGGCGGCTTGACGTGGTGCGGAGTGGCCGTCGCCGCCCGGGAGAGCGGGGCCGGTGGGCACCGTGCCCGCGGGCGGGTAGGTTCGCCGCGGGGCGTGCGCAGCGCGCGGGAGGCCGGGACGGAGAGGGCAGCGGTGGACGTGATCGCGGTCATGGAAGCGCTCGCCGGACAGGGCATCACGGTGCTCGTCAAGGCCGACGCCGAACGGATGGCTCAGGGCCGTGCGGCATGGACCGTCGTGGCCACCGGCGCGCCGCTGCACGAGGACGTGCTGGTGCGGACCGACGGCGCATCGGTGGAGCAGTGCCTCGCGCTCTGCCTGCCGCGCCTGCGCGAGCGGGGCTTCACGCTTCCCGGCTGAGCGCGGAAGCCGCCCCGCGCTCCCCCACCGGACACCTATGCCGACGCCCTGAACAGGAGCCCCCATGACCCTCTTTCCGGACCTCTCCCCGCCGCCGGGGCCGAAGCGCTCCTGGATCAACACCACCCACGACTGGGCCGCCACCGTGGACACCGGGCATCTCGCCCTCATCCGGCGGCGGCCCGGGGAGTTCGCCCCGGGCGGGCCGGTCCACCTCGTCCTGGAGGTGCTGGCCTACGCCGCCGACGAGGCCGCGAGCCGGGGCGGCGGGCGGTGCCAGGTCACCCTGCATCCCGACGGTTCCGTCGCGGTGGCGGATGACGGCCGGGGTACGGACACCCGGTTCGACGAGGACGGGCGGGCGGTGCAGAAGCCGGTCATGGCCACGAAGGACCTCCGGTTCTTCGACGCTCCGGGGGCCGAGCGCCTGCCGGACGGAGCGCCGCGCCGGGGCATGTCCGCCGTCGCGGCGCTGAGCCGGTGGCTGACGCACACCAACCGCCGCACCAACGGCGCCTGGCGGCGGCGCTATGCGCACGGTGTGCCGGTGACCGGCCTGGAACCGGTCGCGCCGGACGGGACCACGGGGACCCGGGTCCACTTCCTGCCGGACGAGAACCTCCGGCCGCGGTGGTCGCCGACCGGGGACGAGGCGGCCCGGTGGGGCGCGCACTGGCCGGAGCTGACCGTCCGCATCGAGGACCGGCGCCACCGGGACCGGCGGGAGCGCTGACGGCCGGGACCCCTCGCAGGCGCCCCGGCCGTCCCCTCGTCAGCCCTTGGTCAGAGCGGTGTCAGCCCTTGGTCAGGGCGGTGCCGAGCAGCGGCAGCAGCCGGTCCCAGTGGCGCTGCAGCGCGGCGGCGTCGAAGGCGGCGGTGTCGGACATGGTGAAGCCGTGGACGGCGCCCGGGTAGACCTCGGTGGTGTAGGCGACGCCCGCGGCGTCCAGGGCCCGGTTGAACTCCGCCAGGGCCTCGGGGGTCAGATCGCCCTCGGCGAGCCCGATGTGGACCCGGGCGGTCAGCTCGGACACCAGGCGGTGCGGGCTGTCGGGGGCGTCGGTGACCAGGGCCGCGGGGTGGAACCCGGCGACGGCGGCCACCTGTCCGGGGTGGGCCGTCGCGGTGCGCATCGCCAGGACGGCGCCCAGGCAGTAGCCGATCGTGGCGACGGGCCCGGCGGCGACCTCGGGCTGCGCGGTCAGGAACCGCAGGTAGGCATCGGCGTCGCGCAGCACGCGGTCGGTGGTGTGCTCCTGGATCAGCGGCATGATCTGCGCGAAGAGCGCGGGCCGCGACTCCTCGTCGATGTGCTCGGGAAGCTCGAACACCGGCGCCGGGCCGGTGCGGTAGTAGAGGTTGGGCACGAGGACGTAGTAGCCGTGATCGGCCAGCTCCTGGGCCATCGTCCGCAGGACGGGCCGCACGCCGAAGGCGTCCGGGTACAGCAGCACCCCCGGGTGCTGCCCGCCGCCCTCGGGGAAGGCGGCGAAGCCGTCGGCCGTGCCGTCAGGTGTGGGGATCTGCAGCGTCTTGATGGGCATGGTGGGGTTTCCTTCCTCGGGCTGCCGCCGGTGCGCAGCCCCGGTCAGGGGTCAGGTCCTCAGGAGATCACCCCGGCGCGCGGCCGGTCGGTGAGGTCGCGGGCGGGGCGGTGGCGGTATCGGGACCCGCCCTGAGCGTACGGGGCCGCGGCGCGCCGCCTCCGGGCACGCCGGCTGCCGGACGGGCCCGGTTCACCGGTGCGGTGACGCCCGTCCGCCCGGCGTTCAGCGCCGCCCCGGAGGTCCCGTGGAGGCGCGGACCGCCAGCCGGGGCGCGAGGCGCGTGGTGGTGCGGGCGCCCGTGCCGCCGCACAGGTCGAGGAGGCGGCGGACGGCCGTGGCGCCCGCCTCCTCGACCGGGAGGGCCAGGGCGGTGACCGGCGGGTCGGTGGCGGCGAAGGCGGTGAGGTCGTCGCCGGCCGCGACGCTCAGGTCCTCGGGGACGCGCCGGCCCGCGGCGCGCAGACCGTGCAGCAGGCCGAGGGTGAGGTAGCTGTTGTAGACGAGCACCGCCGTGGCCTCGGCGGGGAGTCGGGGCGCGGCGGCGATGCCCGCGTCGAAGGTGGGCGGCAGCGGGCCCAGCACGTGCAGGCGGGCCCCGGCGGCCGCGGTCCGTTCGGCCAGGGCCGCCCGGCGGTGGGTGTCCGACCAGGAGCCGGGCGGCCCGGAGACGTAGGCGAGGTCGCGGTGGCCCAGCTCCAGGAGGTGGTCGGCGAGGCGGGTGGCGCCCTCCTCGGCGTCCAGGACGACGGCGGGCAGACGGCCGACGCGGCGGTCGACGAGGATCAGCGGGCGCTGCCGTGCGTGCTCGCGCAGCGCGGCGTCCGTGCCGACGGGCGCCACCATGACGACGCCGTCGGCCTGTTCGCCCAGGCGCGCGGCGAGCGCCGCCTCCCGGTCGGTGTCGGCCTCGGAGACGCTGATGAGCAGATGGGCGTCGGCCTCCTCGGCGGCGCGCTGCGCGCCGAGGACCAGCGGGGAGAAGAACGGGTTGGCCAGCGTCGGCACGATCAGGCCGATCAGACCGGTGCGGCCGGTGGTCAGCGCGCGGGCGCTGCGGTTGGGCTGGAAGCCGAGGCGGCCGGCGGCGGCCCGTACCTTCTCGCGGGTCGCGTCCGTCACCATCTCCGGGCGGGTCAGCGCGCGCGAGGCGGTGGCCTTGGAGACCCCGGCCGCACGCGCCACGTCCGCGAGTGTCGCCACCTGCTGCTCCTTCCGCCCGGGCGCCGCGCGGGTGCGCGGTGCGGCGTCCGATGCTAGTGCAACCGCTCTCTGAAACCGGTTCCTCCGGCATCGTCCGGCACCTGGCGGGGCCTCACCACACGGGCGCGGGCGCCCCGGAGGGATCCGGGACGCCCGCGCCGTACGGCTGCGCCGGTCAGGGAGCGGCGGGCAGGTCGCTCGCGCTCACCGCGGCGGCCTTGACGCTCTTCTTGGCGGGCTCGGGGGTGGCGTGCGGGGCGCACGTCACGTCCTTCGCGTCGGTCTTGCCCGCCAGCAGGTAGGCGTCGACCCGGTCGTTGATGCAGGGGTTGGTCAGGCCGGTGACGCCGTGCGAACCGGCGTCCCGCTCGGTGATCAGCCGCGATCCGGCGAACCGCTTGTGCAGCTCGACCGCGCCCTCGTACGGGGTGGCGGCGTCGCGGGTGCTCTGGACGAGCAGCACCGGCGGCAGGTCCTTGCCGCTCTTGACCTCGACGGGGCGCTGCTGCTTGGCGGACCAGGTCGCGCAGGGCAGGTTCATCCAGGCGTTCGCCCAGGTCATGAAGGGGGCCTTGGCGTGGACGCGGGTGTTGTCGCGGTCCCAGGTGCGCCAGTTCGTGGGCCACTTGGCGTCGGTGCACTCGACGGCGGTGTAGACCGCGTTGCTGTTCTCGGCGGCGATGTTGCCGGCCTTGTCGTCCAGGTTCGGACCGGCGTTCTCGACCAGCGGCTTCTCGTCACCGGCGCGGTAGGCGCTCCACGCCTCGGCGACGGGCGCCCACATCGAGTCGTAGTACGGCGCCTGCTGGAAGAAGCCGATCAGCTCGGAGGGGCCGACGAGGCCGCCGATGGGGTTCTTCTTGGCGCTCGCGCGCAGCTTCTCCCACTGCGCCTGGACCTTCTCGGGGGTGTCGCCGATGTGGTACGTCGCGTCGTTCTTCGCGACCCACTTCTTCCAGTCGCCCCAGCGGGTCTCGAAGGCGACGTCCTGGTCGAGGTTGGCCTGGTACCAGACCTTCTCGCGCGCGGGGTTGACGACGCTGTCGACGACCATGCGGCGGACGTGGCCCGGGAAGAGCGTGCCGTAGACGGCGCCGAGGTAGGTGCCGTAGGAGACGCCGAGGTAGTTGAGCTTCTTCTCGCCGAGCGCGGCGCGGATGACGTCCAGGTCGCGGGCGGTGTTGGGCGTCGTGAGGTACGGCAGGAGGTCGCCGCTGCGGGCGGCGCAGCCGTCCGCGTACGCCTTGGCGAGCTTGCGCTGGGCGCGCTTGTCGGCCTCGTTGCCGGGGACCGGGTCGGCCTTGGGGGCGCTGACGAACTCCTGCGGGTCGACACAGGAGATGGCGGCGGAGTGGCCGACGCCGCGCGGGTCGAAGCCGACGAAGTCGTAGGCGGCGGAGATCTTCTTCCACACCGGAGTGGCGTTGGTGACGCGGGTGGGGAAGCGCATCCCGGAGCCGCCGGGGCCGCCGGGGTTGTAGACGAGGGCGCCCTGACGCGCGTCCTTGCCGCCGGTGTTGGCGATCCGGTCGACGGCGATCTTGATGGTGCGGCCGTCGGGGCGCGCGTAGTCGACGGGGACGGTGACGTAGCCGCACTGGATCGGGGCCTTCAGGCCCCAGTCGGCGGGGCAGTCCTGCCAGTTGACGCCCGCGGCGGCGGCGCGGGCGGCGGCGGTCCGCACGCCGCGGTCCTCGGCCGAGGAGGCGGAGTGGCGCTCACCGGCGGTGGCGGGCGTGGCGGTGACGGCGCCGGCGAGGAGCGCGCCGGTCACCAAGGTCCCGGCGGCGCCGAGTGCTGCTGTTCTTCTCACGTGGTGGTTCCCCCTGCAGAGGTGCGCCGCGCATGGCGGCTGATCACGGCATGACCAGGGAGATCCTGCCGTCCCGCACTCGCCAGGAGAAGATTCGAACATCATTTCTTTATCAATCTGTAGGAATCATGGGGGTGATGGAGGATGCGCGCCCTTGCCCTTTCCACCTCATCCATCCCCCCTCCCCCTCCTCCCCCTGCCGTTACGGACAGTGGTGGCCGGGATGTTCCCAGCACGGCCGGAATCCGCCGTAGCCACCGGGTTTCGCGGCGCTCCAGGGGCGCTTCCAAGGCCGCGGAAGACCAACCGGCCAGGGAGAACGGGCCGTTCGAGGTCCGGCGACCCGGCGGACACGTCACGCTGGGTATCCGAGGCGCCGGGCGACGGGCCAGAACGCGTCAATCGTCCGTCATGTACGTTCCGCCTCTGTGCCGGAACGCGCACGGTGAGTAGCCTTCAAGCGGGCTCTCCTCCGTGCCAGCCGCGCGGGGAGAGCTGTCGGCGTTTCGCCTCCGTCCCGTGACCGAGAAGGAGTTCCGCGTGCCGGGTATCGATCAGGTGTTGTCCGAGGCGATGGGTATACCCGGCGTTCTCGGCGCCGGGCTGATCGACTGGACCAGCGGGCTGTCCCTCGGTACCGCGGGCCGGGCGCCGGGGAACGACCACGACGCCGCGGCCGCGGACACCGCCGAGGTCGTCCAGGCGGTCCAGCGCAGCGCCACCTTCGACTCCGGCTCCGACGGGGCGCGACCGGGTCTGGAAGACCTGATCCTCACCGCCGCCGGGGGCTACCACCTCATCCGCTTCGTCCACACCGCCTTCGACAGTCAGACCTACCTGTACCTGTACCTGGACCGGGAGCGGGCCAATCTGGCCGTCGCACGCAGGCGGCTGCACGATCTGGCGGCCGGGCTCGTGCCGGGCTGACCGCGCGGGCTCCCGCGCCGCCGCGACACACCCGCGGCCCCGCCACCGTCGGTGCGCGGGGCCGCACTCGGCCCCGGTACCGCTCGACCGGACACGCTAGGGGAACGCCATGGGCCACTCCGCCGCCACTCCCCCGACCGGACCGGACGGCCCGCTCGCGCGACTCGCCGCCGAACGGGCCACCGGCGCACTCCACTTCCCGGGCGGCCGCATCCGTCTGCGTGACGGCGCGGTCTCCTGGGTGGAGTGCGACGACCTGCCCGGATCCGCCGCCCCCGCACCGCCCCGCGAGGGCGGGCGATCACGCCGCCCCCGGCAGGGCCGGGCGGCGCGCGGCGCGGCGGGCACGTCCGGAGCGGACGGGCAGGCGCACACCTCCGGGGACACCGGGCCGGAGAATCTGACGCTCCGGCAGATCCGTCATGTGACGGTGCTGCTGGACGCGGCGTTCCTGGTGCTGCCGCTTCCCGAGGAGGGCACCTCGTTCACGCCCGGGGCGGAGCACTGCCCCGCGGCCGTACGGCAGGTGGGCGTCGCCGCGCTGCTGCGGGCGGTCGCCGTCCGCCGGGCGCAGCTGGACGCCTGGCGGACGTGGGCGGCGGTGGACGGCGCGCCCGTCGTCCTGGCCCCGGACACGCGGCGCGAGGACGGCCCCGGGTGGCGGGCCCGGCTGCTGCTGGCGGCGGCCGACGGGCGGCGCACCCCCGCCGGTCTCGCGCAGGCGCTGGGGCACTCGGTGTTCTGGACGCTGCTGGAGGTCCGGCGGCTGGCGGCGGGCGGGCTGGTGGCGCTGCCGGAGGGAGCGACGGCGGCGGGCGGCACGGAGCCGACCGGCGGCACGGCCCCGGCAGGTGGCGCGGGGACGAGCGGCGGGAAGACGGCCACCGGCGGTACGGCGGCCACCGGCGGCAGGAAAGCGGGCGGCGGCACGGCGGCCGGCGGCGGGAAAGCGGGCAACGGCACGGCGGGCGGCGGGAAGGCGGCCGGCCGCGCGGCGGCTGCCGGGAGTCCGGAGAAGACCGGCAGTACGGGCGCGGCCGGTTCCCCGGAGGCGTCCGGTGGCCGGTCCGCGGGCCGGAGCGGTGGCGCGACGACGCGGCCGGGCGGGTCCGGGCGGCCGCGCGGCGGGGAGAAGCGTTCCGGCACGGCCGGGCGGGAGCGGAGCGGTCCGGACAAACGGTCGGGCACCGCGCCGCCGCTGCCGACGCGCGGCGCCGACGGCGGCCGGGAGGGCGGACTGCCGACGCGCGGCCCCGCGGGCGGGCGGAGCGGCGGGCCGGCGTCGCGGGCCGCCGGGCGGGAGCGGGAGACGGAGCGGCCGACGCACTCCGCCGCGGACGACGGCGGCGAGGCGCCGGGCGCGCTGCCCCGGCGGCGTCCGGGGGTGTGCCTGGAGGAGGCGCGGGAGCGGGAGCCGCAGCCGTCCACCGGGACGCCGGGGCTGCCGGCCGGACTCCCGGAGACCGCCGACCCCGATGTCACCCTCCTCACCCGCCTGCGTACGGCACTGGAGGAGAACCTGTGAACCGTTGTGACGACCCATGAGACGCGCCCTCGCACGGCGCGCCGAGAAGAGGAGACTGATGACGATACAGCCCAGGGTGCGGGACGAACTGCACGCGCTGCGCGACCAGGTGCGCCATCTTCGCGGCGGCATGGTGGCCAGCGCGGACGGCATGGTCATCGCCCACGATCTGCGGAACATCGAACCGGACGCCCTCGCCGCGCTCACCGCGGCGGCCATCGGCGTCGCCAAGCGCCTCACCGAAGCGACCGGTCAGGGCGGCTTCGAGGAGACCCTCACCCGCGGTACGCACGGCTATGTCGCGGCGTACGCGGCGGGGGCGAGGGCCGTGCTGACCACCGTCGGCGGCCCGGAGATCAATGTGGGGCGGCTGCATCTGCAGGCCCGGCAGGCCGCGGAGCGCATCGGCGCGCTGGTCGACGAGGCACCCGCCCCGGACCCGTCCTGATCCCGCCGCCTGCGCCCCGCGTCCTCCGGTCGTCGCTCTCCCCGCGCTCCGTACGTGCCCCGCATCCCTCGCCCCGCCGCAACCCGTACCCAGAAAGGTGTGCACCGTTATGGCATCCATGGAAAACGCGCTCGCCGATGCGATGTCGACCATCGAAGGCGTCATCGGCATCGCCCTCGTCGATCACACCAGCGGGATGACGCTGGCGGCGCTCGGCGGCAGCAACTCACTGGATATGGAGGTCGCCGCGGCGGGCAACACCGATCTCGTCCGCGCGAAGCTGCGCACGATGGAGATGCTGGAACTCCAGGGCTCCATCGAGGACATGCTGATCACGCTGACCTCGCAGTACCACCTGATCCGGCCGGTGACCGGGCGCCACGGCGCCGGGCTCTTCCTGTATCTGGTGCTCGACCGCAAGCGCGCCAATCTCGCGCTGGCCCGGCACCGGCTCGCCCGGGTCGAGGAGGTACTGGAGGTCTGAACGGCTCACCCCGGCAGGTGACGTGCCGCCTCGTCGAGGACGGTGCGCAGCCGCAGCGCGTCCGGGGCGACGGCGGTGGCGAGGGCCGCGGGGCCGGTCAGCGGCGTCAGCACGCCCTGCCCGCCGCCCGCGTCCGGCCGCTCCGGCGCGGCCCCACCCAGCAGCCGCACCCGCTGCTCCGCCTCCTCGAACTCCGGCCTTACGACGAAGAGTTGGCCGATCGCGCGGTGGCCGCCGAGGACGGCGGAGGTGTCCCAGCCGGGCACGCCGGGGCCGTAGGCCGTCTCCTGGTCGAGCAGGGTGCGGCCGGCGCGGCGGACCGTCAGCCGGCTGTGGAGCCGGCCGGTGCGCTCGCCGGCGCGGCCCAGGACCTGTTCCTCACGCAGCACGAGGCGGGCGGTGGGGGCCAGTTCGACGGTGGTGGTCATCCACAGGTCGCTGCCCGCGGCGCAGATCAGCGGCTCGGGCAGCCAGTCGAGGCGGGCGCCGTCGCCGACGGTCAGCCGGACGTCGTAGGTGGCGGCGTCGCCGGTGCGGCCGGGCAGCGCGACGGTGGCGGCGGCCGCGGTCAGCTGGAGTTGCGCCCCGGTCTCGGCGGTGACCTCGACCGCCAGCCGGTCGCCGCCGAGCGGGGCGCTCATCGCGCCCACCATGCAGACGCGGGCCTGCGGCCCCGGGAAGCCGAGCCGGCGCAGCGCGAACGGCCCGGAACCGTCCAGGACGGGCAGCCGGGTGGTGCCGTGCGCGTCGGTGCGGGCGAGGATGCGGGCGGTGGCCCGCAGTCCGGCGGCGGAGGTGGTGTCGCCGGACGGCCGGGTGGTGGGCGCGGTGATCATGCGGCGCTCGCGGTCCAGGCGGCGAGGCGGTCGCGGACCCAGGCGGCGACGGGGGTGACGCCGCCGTCGGACTTGACGTTGGTGAAGACCACGGGCAGTTCGCCGCGCTGCGCCTTGGCGTCGCGGGCCATGCCCTCCAGGTCGACGCCGACGTAGGGGGCGAGGTCGGTCTTGTTGACGATCAGCAGGTCGGCGGTGGTGACACCGGGGCCGCCCTTGCGGGGGATGTCGTCGCCGCCCGCGACGTCGATGACGAAGATCTGCGCGTCGACCAGGCCCTTGGAGAAGGTGGCGGTGAGGTTGTCGCCGCCGGACTCGACGAGGATCAGGTCGAGCGGGCCGACCTCGTCCTCCAGGTCCTCGACGGCCTCCAGGTTGGCGGAGATGTCGTCGCGGATCGCGGTGTGCGGGCACGCGCCGGTCTCCACCGCCTTGATCCGCTCGCCCGGCAGGACCGCCTCGCGCAGCAGGAACTCGGCGTCCTCGCGGGTGTAGATGTCGTTGGTGACGACGGCGAGGGAGAGTTCGTCGCGCAGGGCGCGGCACAGGGCCGCGACGGTGGCGGTCTTGCCGGTGCCGACCGGGCCGCCCAGGCCGATCCGCAGGGCGCGGCGGGTGCCGTCGGGGCGGGTGGGCGCGGCGGCGCTGTAGCTGTGGCGGTGCGGGAAGATCTCGTCGAGTTCGTGATCGAGGTGCATACAAACTCCATAGGTCGTGCGGGCGCGCGGGGCGCCGATGGGCCGCCGGGAGCGGGGGGGGCTCCCGGCGGCGGTGGGTCAGGAGGCGAAGAGGCGGACCGGCCAGGCGGCGTGCTGTTCGGCGGTGATGTCGAGCAGCGGCGCCGACGAGGCGGGCAGGACCTGCGGCCCCTCCGCCGGGAAGCGGGCCCCGGCCGCCGCGGCGTCGGCCGCGAGGCGGTCGAGGTCACCGGCGAGGCGGGCGAGGACGGCGGTGGCGTCGAACGGATCCAGGCTCAGCAGCCGGACCACCGCCGTCGCCGGACCGCTGACGTTCTCGTACGCCACCGCGTACGCGGCGTCCAGCGGCGTCAGCCCGGCGGCGCGGGCGGCGACGCCCAGCACCACCGGCTGGTGGGCGCCGCGCGGCCGGGCCGCCGCCAGCGCGTCCAGCTCGGCCGACGGCCAGGCCGCGCGCGCCGCCCGCATCATCTGGCGGCCCAGCCGGCGGGCGGCGGTGCGCAGCGCCGGGACGGGCGTGCGGGCGTCCGCCGCGTCGTCGAGGGCGAGCGGGTCGCCGCCGGCCGCGGCGGCCGCGGCGAGCCCCGCCGCGACCAGCCCGGCGGTGTGCAGCCGGCCGCGGCAGAACGCCTCCAGGGAGGCGGCGTCCGTGATGCGTCCGGCCGCGACCGCCGCCTCCGCCCCGCCGGAGTGCGCGTGCCCTCCGGCGGGGAAGCGGCCGTCGGCGAGCACCATGAGGGCGGCGCGGTTCATCGCGGGCCTCCGGGGTGCGTGCCGTTCATGGATGAGGTCACCTGCGTCACGTCAGAAGAGGAAGTAGCGCTGGGCCATGGGGAGTTCGGCGGCGGGGGCGGGCTCGACCACCTCGTCGTCGATGGTCACCGTGAAGGTGTCCGGATCCACCTGGACCCGCGGCAGGGCGTCGTTGTTGCGCATCGACGCCTTGGTGACCGACCGGGTGCTGCGGATCGGCTCGTACGCCTTGGCGAGCGGGAGCCGCTCGGCGATGCCGTCCTCGACCGCCTGCGCGGAGACGAAGTTGACGGAGTTGCTGCCGGGGGCCTTGCCGGTCGCGCCGAACATCGGGCGCGGCAGGATCGGCTGCGGGGTGGGGATGGAGGCGTTGGCGTCGCCGACCTGCGCGTAGGCGATCTGGCCGCCCTTGATGACGAGCAGCGGCTTGACGCCGAAGAACGCCGGGTCCCACAGCACCAGGTCGGCGAGCTTGCCGTCCTCGACGGAGCCGATGACGTGGTCGATGCCCTGGGCCGCGGCCGGGTTGATGGTGTACTTCGCGACGTAGCGGCGGGCCCGGGTGTTGTCGGCGTGGGTGTCGCCGGTCAGCAGGCCGCGGCGCTTCTTCATCACGTGCGCGGTCTGCCAGGTGCGCATGACGACCTCGCCGATGCGGCCCATGGCCTGGGCGTCCGACGACATGATCGAGATGGCGCCGAGGTCGTGCAGGATGTCCTCGGCGGCGATGGTCGAGGGCCGGATGCGGGACTCCGCGAAGGCCAGGTCCTCGGGGACCGCCGGGTTGAGGTGGTGGCAGACCATCAGCATGTCGAGGTGTTCCTCGACGGTGTTGACGGTGTGCGGCCGGGTCGGGTTGGTCGACGCGGGCAGCACGTTCGGCTCGGAGACCATGGCGATCATGTCGGGGGCGTGGCCGCCGCCCGCGCCCTCGACGTGGAAGGCGTGGATGGAGCGCCCGGCGATGGCCGCGATGGTGTCGCCGAGGAAGCCGGCCTCGTTGAGGGTGTCGGTGTGGATCGCGAGCTGGGCGCCGCTCTCCTCACAGATGTTCAGGCAGGCGTCGAGGACGGCGGGCGTGGCGCCCCAGTCCTCGTGGATCTTGAAGCCGAGGATGCCGGCGCGCAGCTGGTCGCGCATCGAGTCGGCGGACATGGTGTTGCCCTTGCCCAGCAGACCGATGTTGACGGGCAGGTTGTCCATCGACTCCAGGAGCCGGGAGATGTGCCAGGCGCCGGGGGTGATGGTGGTGGCCTTGCTGCCCTCGGCGGGGCCGGTGCCGCCGCCGACGAGGGTGGTGACGCCGGAGGCGAGGGCCTCGTCCACCTGCTGGGGGCAGATGAAGTGGACGTGGGTGTCGATGGCGCCGGCGGTGAGGATCTTGCCGTTGCCGGCGATGATCTCGGTCTCCGGGCCGATGACGAGGTCGGGGTGGACCCCGTCCATCGTCTCGGGGTTGCCCGCCTTGCCCAGCGCGGTGATCCGGCCGTCGCGGATGCCGACGTCCGCCTTGACGATGCCCCAGTGGTCGAGGACGACGACGCCGGTGATGACGGTGTCGGGGGCGCCCTCGGCGCGGGTGACGCGGGATTGGCCCATCGACTCGCGGATGACCTTGCCGCCGCCGAAGACGGCCTCGTCACCGGCGCGACCGGGACCGCCGCTGCGGTCCTCCTCGATCTCGATGACCAGGTCGGTGTCGGCGAGGCGTATCCGGTCGCCGGTCGTGGGGCCGAACAGGTCGGCGTAGTCCTGGCGGGAAAGCTCAGCCATCGAGGGTGCCTCCGGTCTCACCGCGCAGCCCGGCGACGATCCGCTTGCCCGCGAGGGGGACCAGCTCGACCTCGGTGGGAATGCCGGGCTCGAAGCGCACGGCGGAGCCCGCGGCGACGTTGAGCCGCAGGCCGTGCGCGGCCGCACGGTCGAACGCCAGGCCCGGGTTGGCCTCGGCGAAGTGGTAGTGGGAGCCGACCTGCACGGGGCGGTCGGCGGAGTTGAGGACGGTCATGCGCGTGAGGGGGCGGCCTTCGTTGAGGCGGACCGGCTCGTCGGCGTAGAGGATCTGTCCCGGGATCATGTTCTGCTCTCCCGTGGTCAGTTGATGGGTTCGTGAACGGTGACGAGCTTGGTGCCGTCGGGGAAGGTGGCCTCGACCTGCACGTCGTGAATCATTTCGGGGACGCCGTCCATGACGTCGTCGCGGCTGAGGACCTGGCGCCCGGAGGACATCAGCTCGGCGACCGTACGGCCGTCGCGCGCTCCTTCGAGGATGTGCGCGGTCAGCAACGCTATGGATTCCGGGTGGTTGAGCTTCAGCCCCCGAGCTCGACGCTTTTCGGCCACGTCGGCTGCCACATGAATCATCAGACGTTCCTGCTCATGCGGAGTCAGTTGCATACGTTCCACCTCACAGACTTCCTGCCCGGGTACGCGTTCGCCCAGGTCACAGGCGTGGACACGCCTGTATGGGTAGATGTATCACACAGTGACTAAAGGGAAAGCAAACCGCCTCCCCGCAAGAGGTCATCAACGCCCCATCCGGCAGCGGCGAGTTCACCCCTCTTTCCGTACCGCCACCCGGCCCGCCACCTGCGAAACCCTTCTCGGCACCGGAGAGCGGACATCCCCCCTTACCGGGAGTTACCGAGCGGCAACCGAATTCTCCTTCCGGATTTCCCACACCAGAAATTCCCGGCAGCGGGAATACGGCGAGGAATTCCACATCCCGGAACGTCCGCCGGACCGATCGGACACCGCATCCCGGGCGCGGCGAATTGGATGCTCCGGGCAATCCGGACCCGTCACCGCCGGCCGAACGCCGCTGTCCGGTATCCGCTCTTGACGGGGTGGAGATCGGTCACGATCCTCATGTGCGCGTCAAAACGCTCCGCACCACCCCCCACACCAGTATCGGAGCCACACCGTGACTCGCACCGCCCGTACCCGCCGCCTCACCCTCGCCACCGGCGCCTGCGCCGCCGTCGTCGGTCTGCTCGGCGTCGCGGCCAGCGCCCAGGCGACCGCGCCGACCGCCGCACCGGACATCCCGGTGGCCGACGTCAAGGCCGACCTGGCCAAGTTCCAGTCCATAGCCGACGCCAACGACGGCACCCGCGCCCACGGCACCGCCGGGTACCAGCAGTCGATCGACTACGTGAAGGGCAAGCTGGACGCCGCCGGGTTCACCACGAAGGTCCAGGAGTTCAGCAGCGGCGGCGCGAAGGGGTACAACCTCATCGCCGACTGGCCCGGCGGCGACGAGAGCAAGACCGTGATGTCCGGCGCCCACCTCGACTCCGTCCCCGCGGGCCCCGGCATCAACGACAACGGCTCCGGCTCGGCCGGCATCCTGGAGGTCGCGCTCGCGGTCGCCAAGGCGGACCTCAAGCCCGCCAAGCACCTGCGGTTCGGCTGGTGGGGCGACGAGGAGGACGGCATGATCGGCTCCTCCCACTACGTCGACTCGCTCGGCGCCGACACCGCGAAGCTCGACTCGTACCTGAACTTCGACATGATCGGCTCCCCCAACCCGGGCTACTTCGTCTACGACGACGACGCGCGGCTGGAGAAGGTGTTCAAGGACTGGTTCACCACCAAGAACATCGCCACCGAGAAGGAGACCGAGGGCGACGGCCGCTCCGACCACGCGCCGTTCAAGGACGCCGGCGTCCCGGTCGGCGGGCTGTTCTCCGGCGCCGACTACATCAAGACCGACGCGCAGGCCAAGGCGTGGGGCGGCGAGGCGGGCAAGGCGTTCGACGCCTGCTACCACGAGTCCTGCGACACCGCGAAGAACATCGACGACACCGCGCTGGACAACCACACCGACGCCATCGCCCACGCGGTCTGGGAGCTGAGCTCCTGACCTTCCGCACCCCGTGCGTCACCGGCCGGCCCCACCCGGCCGGCCGCGGCCCGGTCGCCCCTCCGGCGGCCGGGCCGCGGCGCGTCTCGGCTCCGGACGGCCGCCGCGCGCCGCCGGTCCGGGGCGGTCGCACCCGACGCCCCTCGCCCGACCGGGCTCGCCCGCACGGACCAGCCGGTTCCGGGCGGTCGCGGGGGTGCCGCGTTGCGGGACGCCGGTGCGCACCGCACCGCGCGCGGCCGCTTTCCCGCTGGTCCGGGGCGCGCGTCCGGTTCCGGCGGCCGACACCGGACGCCCCGAAAGCACCATTTGACACATTTGTGACCAATGTCACACTTCGTCATTTCAGCGCAGAATCCGGCCGCCCCATGCGTGACGATCCCCTGGACGACAAGCCCCCGCCGCAGCGGCGGGGCGGTCCGGGCGGACGCCGAATCCTGCCGCCGTCCCGGACGGCAGGTCGACGCGGATGCACCGGCAGGAGCGGAGGACCCGAGTACGACGGGGCCGCGGCAGCCGGGGCGCATGCCCCGGGCCGACGCGCCCCTTGGGGTGAAGCCGTACGCACGGCCGGGCACCTTCGCCTGCCCGAACCCGACAGGTCTTCCTTCGCAGGCGGCTGACGAAGGGTTTGCGCATGACTGTGCGCATGCATGTGCCGGCCGCGGTCGCCCGGGCCGGAACCATCTCCGCTCTCACACTCGCCACCGTCGGCGCGGCCGTCGCGCTCCCCCCGGGCGCCGACGCCACCTCCGTCTCCGCCACGGCGGTGCGGATCGCCGCGTCCAAGAAGGGCGCGCCCTACCAGTACGGCGCCCGGGGGCCGCACCGCTTCGACTGCTCGGGGCTGACGCAGTACGCCTTCAAGCGCGCCGGACGGAGCCTGCCACGCACCGCCGCCGCGCAGTACAACCGCACCCGCCACATCCGCGCCGCCGCCCGCAAGGCGGGCGACCTGGTCTTCTTCCACGGCCGCGGGGGCGTCTACCACGTCGGGATCTACGCCGGTCACAGCCGCATCTGGCATGCGCCGCGCACCGGCACCGTCGTCCGGCTGGAGAAGATCTGGTCCGGCGCGGTGTCGTACGGCCGGGTCGGCTGAGCGGCGTGGCCGCCCGTCACGCCCCGGCGGGCGGCCACGGCAGCCGGACCCGGACGGTCTTGCCGCCGCCCGGCTCCGCCACCGTCGCCACCTCTCCCCCGGACTCGGCGGCCAGCAGGCCGACGATGAGCAGCCCGCGGCCGCCGTCCCGGCACAGGTCGGCGGCGAGCTGCCGCGGCGGCCGGGGGTCGCGGTCGGTGACCCCCGCGGTCAGCGTCTCGTCGCGGTCGAGCCGCAGGGCGACGGTGAAGTACGGGGAGGTGTCGCCGGTGTGCCGGACGGCGTTGGTGGCCAGCTCGGAGACGATCAGCCGGACCGCGTCGGTGAGCGGCGCGGCCCGGTCCAGCCCCCAGGCGCCGAGCACCGCGGAAACGTGCCTGCGCGCGGCCGCGACCGACTCCGGCGCGCCGGGGAGGGTGAGGGTGGATTCCTGGTGATCTGCCATCGCGGTGCCGTCCTTCTTCCCACCGGGGGTCGGATCCGGCGCACGGGCGGGAGGCGGGACGCCGCTCGGTCACCGGATCGGCCGCGCACGCCGGGGTGCGGACCGGCGGTCCATGCTGCCGGTACGCCCCGCGATCCACCACGAAATGCCCATATCTCTCGCCCGAAGCGGTGAATCCTCCGATGTGAGAGCGGGTCGCGGGCCCCCGGCGGCCGCGCGGCGGCTAACGGCGGCTCCGGCGCACGCGCCGCCGGCGGGTCAGCCGCGCGGCGCCGTCCCCGTCAGGATCCGTACCGCCGCGCGCAGTTGGGTGTCGGTCAGGTCCGCGCGGGCCGTCAGGCGCACCCGGGAGACGCCGTCGGGGACGGATGGCGGGCGGAAGCAGCCGACGAGCAGCCCGGCGGCCCGGCAGTCGGCCGCCCAGCGGACGGCGGCGTCCGGCGACGGCGCGCGGACCGCGACGACGGCGGCATCCGGCCGGACCGCGGCCAGTCCGGCGGCGGTCAGCCGGTGGTGCAGCGCGGCGGCGACCTCGCGGGTGCGGGCCGCGCGCTCCGGTTCGCGGCGCAGCAGCCGCAGCGCGGCGAGGGCGGCGCCGGCCGCCGCCGGGGCGAGTCCGGTGTCGAAGATGAACGTCCGCGCGGTGTTGACCAGGTGGTCGATGACGCGCGCCGGGCCCAGCACCGCGCCGCCCTGGGAGCCGAGGGACTTCGACAGCGTCACGGTGGCGACGGTGTCCGGCGCCCCGGCGAGCCCGGCGGCGGCGAGGGTGCCGCGCCCGCCGTCGCCGAGCACCCCGAGCCCGTGGGCGTCGTCGACGAGGAGGCCCGCGCCGTGGCGGCGGCAGGCGGCGGCGAGGGCGGGCAGCGGTGCGGCGTCGCCGTCGACGGAGAACACCGCGTCGGTGACGGTGAGCGCCCGGCCGCCGTGCGCGGACAGGGCGGCGTCCACCGCGGCGGGGTCGGCGTGGGCGACGACGGCCTTGCCTGCGCGCGAGAGGCGGCAGCCGTCGATGAGCGAGGCGTGGTTTTGGGCATCGGAGACGACGAGGGTGCCGGGGCCGGTCAGCGCGGTGACGGCGGCGAGGTTGGCGGCGTACCCGGAGGAGAGGACGAGGGCCGCCTCGAAGCCGCAGAACGCGGCGAGTTCGGCCTCCAGCGTGGCGTGGAGTTCGGTGGAGCCGGTGACCAGCCGGGAGCCGGTGGATCCGGCGCCCCAGCGGTGTGCGGCCTGTGCGGCGGCGCGGGTGACCAGCGGGTGGCGGGCGAGGCCGAGGTAGTCGTTGCTCGCCAGGTCCAGCAGTTCGCAGGAGGCGGAGCGGGGGCGCAGGGTGCGGCGCAGTCCGGCGTGCAGCCGTGCGTTGTGGGCCGCGTCGAGCCAGTCGAACGCCGCGCCCAGGTCCGGCGGGGCCGCGTCGGCGCGGGGGGCGTCACGGGGCGGCGGCGGGGCGGGATCCGCTGGCATCGGCTTCCTTCGATTCCCTCGCGGCCCCGCCCGCGCGGGCCGTCGGCGGTGCGGGCGGGGCCGTTGGTGATTGTGGACTGCCGATAGACGTTAGCGGTCGTTCCACCGCCCCAGGGTGTGGTGATACACACACCCCGATCCGGCCGCGTTGTGGGAATCCTCCTTGGCCAGGGGCACCGGCGTACGTCAGGATCATCGCCATGGAGCTGCTGAACACGTTGGTGGAGAAGGGGCTGCGGCGCGAGCTGCCGACCCGTGAAGAGGCGCTCGCCGTACTGGCGACGTCCGATGACGACCTGCTCGACGTCGTGGCCGCGGCCGGCAAGGTGCGCCGCAAGTGGTTCGGCCGGCGGGTGAAGCTCAACTACCTCGTCAACCTCAAGTCCGGGCTCTGCCCCGAGGACTGCTCGTACTGCTCGCAGCGGCTCGGGTCGAAGGCGGAGATCCTCAAGTACACCTGGCTGAAGCCGGAGGAGGCGTCGCGGGCGGCGGCCGCCGGGGTGGCCGGGGGCGCCAAGCGGGTGTGCCTGGTGGCCAGCGGCCGCGGGCCGACCGACCGGGACGTCGACCGGGTGTCGGAGACCATCTCCGCCATCAAGGAGCAGAACGAGGGCGTCGAGGTGTGCGCCTGCCTCGGGCTGCTGACGGACGGCCAGGCCGGACGGCTGCGGGAAGCCGGCGCGGACGCCTACAACCACAACCTCAACACCTCCGAGGCGACGTACGGCGACATCTGCACCACCCATGACTTCGGCGACCGGGTGGAGACGGTCCGGCAGGCGCAGGCGGCCGGGATGTCGGCGTGCTCCGGGCTGATCGCCGGGATGGGCGAGAGCGACGCGGACCTCGTCGACGTGGTGTTCGCGCTGCGGGAGCTGGACCCGGACTCGGTGCCGGTGAACTTCCTGATCCCGTTCGAGGGGACGCCGCTGGCGAAGGAGTGGAACCTCACGCCGCAGCGGGCGCTGCGGATCCTGGCGATGACCCGGTTCGTCTGCCCGGACGTCGAGGTCCGGCTGGCCGGCGGGCGCGAGGTGCATCTGCGCAGCATGCAGCCGCTGGCGCTGCACCTCGTCAACTCCCTGTTCCTGGGCGACTACCTGACCAGTGAGGGCCAGGCCGGCAAGGACGACCTCGCGATGATCGCGGACGCCGGTTTCGAGGTGGAGGGCGCCGGTACGACCACGCTGCCCGAGCACCGCCTCCCGGGCAGCGCCTGCGGTGACGGCGGCTGCGGCGATGCGGAGGCGGGCGGCTGCCACGGCGCCGCCGAGGTCCCCGAGCAGGCCGCCGATGCCCCTTCCGAGGAGGCGCGGCGCGGTCTGGTGGCGGTGCGCCGCCGGGGCGCGGGCACGGAGCTGCCGCCCAATGCCTGAGCCGCTCGCCCCGGCCGAACTGCTCGCCCTCGACCGGCAGCACGTCTGGCATCCGTACGGTCCGATGCCCGGGCGCGCCGCGCCGCTCGTCGTCGAGTCGGCGGCCGGGGTGCGGCTGCGCCTCGCGGAACCGGCGGGCGGGCACCGGGAGTTGGTCGACGGGATGGCGTCGTGGTGGTCGGCGGTGCACGGCTACCGCCACCCGGTGCTGGACGAGGCGGCGCACGAGCAGCTGGGGCGGATGAGCCATGTGATGTTCGGCGGGCTCACCCATGAGCCCGCCGTGCGGCTCGCCGAGCGGCTGGTCGCGATCACACCGGAGCCGCTGCGCCATGTCTTCCTCGCCGACTCCGGTTCGGTGGCGGTCGAGGTCGCCGCCAAGATGTGTCTGCAGTACTGGCGGTCGGTGGGCCGCCCACGCAAGCAGCGGCTGCTGACCTGGCGCGGCGGCTACCACGGCGACACCTGGCACCCGATGTCGGTGTGCGACCCCGAGGGCGGGATGCACGAGCTGTGGCGGGGGGTGCTGCCGCGGCAGATCTTCGCGGACGCGCCGCCGCCGGGCTTCGACGCGCCGGTCGACGAGGCGTACGCGAACCATCTGCGGGAGCTGATCGCCCGGCACGCCGAGGAGCTGGCCGCGGTGATCGTGGAGCCGGTGGTGCAGGGCGCGGGCGGGATGGTGTTCCACTCCCCCGGCTATCTGCGGGTGCTGCGCGAGGCGTGCGACGCCCACGGCGTGCTGCTGGTCTTCGACGAGATCGCCACCGGCTTCGGCCGTACGGGCTCGCTCTTCGCCGCCGGGCACGCCGGGGTCGCCCCTGATGTGATGTGTCTGGGCAAGGCGCTGACCGGCGGTTATCTGACGCTGGCGGCGACGCTGTGCACGGCTCGGGTGGCGGCGGGCATCTCGCGCGGCGAGGTACCGGTGCTGGCGCACGGGCCGACGTTCATGGGCAATCCGCTGGCCACCGCCGTCGCGGGCGCCAGCGTCGAGCTGCTGCTGTCGCAGGACTGGGCGGGCGAGGTGCGCCGTATCGAGTCCGGGCTGCGGACGGGCCTGGCGGCGGCCCGGGAGCTTCCCGGGGTGCGGGACGTGCGGGTACTGGGCGCGATCGGTGTCGTCCAGCTCGATCACGAGGTGGACATGGCCGCGGCGACGGCGGCGGCGGTCCGCGAGGGCGTGTGGCTGCGCCCGTTCCGGGACCTCGTCTACACCATGCCGCCGTACGTCACCGGCGACGACGACGTGGCCCGGATCTGCGCCGCGGTGTGCGCGGCCGCCCGGCCGGGCTGACGGCGCGGGCGCCCCGGCCCTCCGGGGCGCCCGTCCCTTCCCCCGTTTCCCCGGGATTTCTCTGTACGACAAAGCTGAAGGAGACACCATGACGGTGCTGTTCGTGACGGGTACCGGCACCGGGATCGGCAAGACCGTGACGACGGCGGCGCTGGCCGCGGCGGCGCTCGCGGCGGGCCGTTCGGTGGCCGTGCTCAAGCCGGCGCAGACCGGCGTCGGGCCGGACGAGCCGGGTGACGCGGCGGAGGTGGCGCGGCTGGCGGGAGCTGTGACGGCGGAGGAGCTGGCGCGGTTCCCCGAGCCGTTGGCCCCGGCGACGGCGGCCGCGCGGGCGGGCCGGGCGCAGGTCGGGCCGCAGGAGGTCGCCGACGCCGCCGAGAAGCTGGCGGCCTCGCACGATCTGGTGCTGGTGGAGGGCGCGGGCGGGCTGCTGGTGCGGTTCGACGCGGACGGTCACACCCTCGCGGACGCGGCGCGGCGGGCGAACGCACCGGTGCTGGTGGTGGCGGAGGCCGGTCTCGGCACGCTCAACGCGACCGCGCTGACCGCGCTGGCCCTGCGCAGCCACGGCCTGCGCTGCGCGGGTGTGGTGATCGGCAGCTGGCCGGCCGAACCGGACCTGGCCTCCCGCTGCAACCTCGACGACCTGCCCGCGGCGGCGAACGCCCCGCTGCTCGGCCTGGTCCCGGAGGGCGCCGGAAGCCTGCCGCCGGCCGCGTTCCGCTCCGCGGCCCCAAGGTGGCTGGCCCCCGCGCTCGGCGGCTCGGGGGCGTTCCGGCTGCCGGGCTGAGCGGGGCCGGGGCCGGCCGGATCCGGTGAGAGCCGCGGGGCGCACCGTCCGGGAGCGGTACGGCGCCCGGGGCCGCGCCCGTCCGGCGGGCCCCGGGATCAGCGCCGTGGCGGCGGTCAGTCCAGGGCCGCGCCCTTGCGTTCGGGGATGAGGAACATCGCGGCCATGTCCAGGACGTAGAGGACCGCGAGCAGGCCGATGGCCTTCTGGAAGCCGAAGCTCCCGGCGACCAGTGCGACGACGAGCGGGGCGAAGCCGCCGACGCCGCGGCCGAGGTTGAACAGCACGTTCTGCGCGGTGGCGCGGGCGTGCGTCGGGTACAGCTCGGCGATGAGCGCGCCGTAGCCGCCGGTCATGCCGTTGACGAACGCGCCCATGACGGCGCCGCCGATGAGCAGCGCGACGGGCGTGGTGAGGGTGGCGTAGGCGAGGACGGTGACGACCGCGCCCGCCTGGAAGAGCCAGAAGGTGGGGCGGCGGCCGATGCGGTCGGCGAGGTGGCCGAAGGCGAGGATGCCGCAGGCCATCCCGAGGACGGTGACGGCGGTCCAGGCGCCGGACTTGGTGAGGCTGTAGCCGAACTGCTGGGAGAGATAGCTGGGCAGCCAGGTCATCAGGCCGTAGTAGCCAAAGTTCTGGACCGAGGTCAGGACGAGGACGCCGAGGGTGGCGCGGCGCGCGGCGGGCGTGCCGACGAGGCTGCGCAGCGGTGCGGTGGCCGGGCGGGCGCGGTCGGCTGCGGCGGTGAACGCGGCCGGCTCCCGCATGGTGCGGCGGAAGCAGAACGCGGCGAGGGCGGGCACCACGCCGAGCGCGAAGAGGGCGCGCCAGCCCCAGGCGTTGATGACGGGCGCGGAGACGAGGGCGGCGGCGAGGACACCCGCCTGCCAGCCGAGGCCGACGTACGAGGTGCCGCGGGCGCGTTTGCGGCTGGGGAACGCCTCGGCGGCGAGCGCCATGCCGATGCCGAACTCGCCGCCGATGCCCATCCCGGCGAGGAAGCGGAAGGCGGCGAGCTGCGGGAAGTCCTGGGCGAGGGCGGTGGCGCCGGTGAAGACGGCGAAGAGCACGATCGACCAGGACAGCACCCGGATCCGGCCGAGGCGGTCGGAGAGCATCCCGAAGAGGAGGCCGCCGGCGACGCAGCCGATGAGGGTGAGGGTGGTCAGCGATCCGGCCTGGGTGGACGTCAGGTGGAGTCCGGCGGTGACGGCGGAGAGCGCGAAGCTGAGGATGAGGAGGTCGAAGCCTTCGAGGCCGTAGCCGACGGCGGAGGCGACGACGGCCTTGCGGGCGTAGCGGTCCGCGGCGGCGTCGGGCGCCGCGGGATCCGCGGCCGTCGTCTCGGAGAGGGGTGTGGGGGCCGGCGCGGGGTGCTGGGGCATGCGTCCTTCAGTGCTGCGTACGGAGCGGGGGCGACCTGCCGACCTGGGGGGTCAACGGCCGGGCCGAAGGCGGTCGGTGTCTCCCGTACGGGATGCCGCCGGTGCCGCGTGCCCACCGTGTCCGGCCGCGCGCGGGGCCGAAGGGCCATTCTAGAGGGCGTGGCGCGATTCGTTCGCACGGGCGCCCGATCGCGCGGCCGGGCGCCGGCGTCAGACCGTCCAGCTGCGCAGTTCGTCGGCGATGGCGGAGAGTTCGGTGGTGTCGTCCTTGACGAGGCGGGCGAGGTCGCGGACGCGCTCGGGCGAGGTCGCGATCTTCAGGCCGCTGGCGACCAGGTAGCCGTAGGCCACGGCCGTCGCGAACATCGCGTTGGACCGCTCCAACGCCGGTACGCGCAGCAGGATTTGGAGGAGCGCCGCGGCGCGGTCCGGGGGGTCGGTGTAGACGGGGACGCCGAGGATCTCCGCTTCATGGCGGCTGACGGCGGCGACGAGGGCGCCCCAGTCGGTGACCGCGGGGTCGCCCGGGGTGTGCTGTTCGGCGATGAGGAGGAGCCAGGCGAGGTCGATGCGGAGCGTCACTTCTTGCCCGGGTGTCCTTCCCTGCCGCCGGCCGCGCCGCGCCCGGGCCCCGCCGCACCGCGGCCGAATTCCTCGGCGAAGACGCGCTCGTACTGCTTCATGAAGTCGGAGGCCGCCTCGACGAAGGTCTGGCCGGCCTCTCCGGCGTCCCGGAGGACGAGTTCCTCGATATAGCGATTCACGCTCACTCCCCGCTGCAGGGCCCGCTCCCGGGCCGCCTCGGCGGTGGCTTCGTCCACGCGGACGTTCAACTGTGTTTTCGCCACTTCTTCACGCTAGCGCGCATCTGCTAGCACCGGCAAGCGGCCGGCGGGGGCGGCAAGCGGAGCCGTACGCCCCGCCCCACCCCGCGGCGCGCGCCCCGGCGCGGCTCAGGGACCGGGCCGGGCGCCGCTGCCGTGCGGGGCGAGCGGGACCGTCGCGGAGGGCGAGGCGTCCGGGGCCGCGGCGGGTGCGGCGTCCCCGTCCGCGGGCCCGTGGCCGAGGGCGTGCACGCACAGCCCGGCGAGGATCAGCGCGAGCCCGAGCCAGCCGATCGGCGCGGGCGCCGCGACGCCGAGCAGCAGCGCCTCGCCGAGCAGGGTGAACGGCACCTCGGCCGCCTGCGTCGCCTCGACCGCGCCGAGCGCCGCGGGGTGGTCGCGGACGAGGTCCGTCGCGCGGAAGAAGAGCGTCGTGGCGAGGACGCCGGAGGCCAGCGCGACGATCACGGACTGCACCAGCTGCCCGCCGGACGGCGGCCCCGCGGTGATGCCCGCGGTGGCCGCCAGCACCAGCCACAGCGGCAGCGAGCCGAGCGTCATCGCAAGGGTCCGCTGGACGCCGTCGAGCCCGTCGGTGCCGAGCAGCATGCGGTTGCCGAGCGGGTAGGCGACCGCCGCGATCAGCACCGGGACCACCACCGTGAACGCGGTGGCGGCGCCCGTGTCCCCGGCGTGTTCCAGCTGGGTCAGGACGACGCCGATGACGATCAGCACGGAGACCAGGACGGTGCGCAGCGGGACCCGGCCGCCGCCCAGCGCGCCGATGGCGATGCCCGCGACGATGACCAGCTGCCAGGTCGAGGCGACCAGCCATCCGGCGCCCGCCTGGGACGCCCAGGCGAGCGGCGCGTAGAAGAGGCCGAAGCCGATCGTCGACCACAGGAGCCAGCGGGCGGGGCGGGTGCGCAGGCTGCGCAGCACGGCGGGCAGACCGCCGCGGACCGCGACCAGGGCGGTCATCGGCACCACCATGAAGAGGTAGCGCAGGCTCGCGGTCCACAGCCACGAGCCGCCGGACAGGCTCATCGCCCGGTTGAGCACGAAGCTCATGGCGAATCCGGCGGCGGCGAGGATGCCGAGGGCCATGGGCGTGGCGAGGGCCGGTGTCCGGCGCGGGCGGCCGGGGCGTATCCGCACAGTCGTCTCTCCCGTGTCGAGGCCGTCGCGCCGGGCGGGCGCGCGTCCGAGCAGCTGACATCTGAAATGTCAGTGGTTTCCGGCCACGGTACGGCACCCGGCACGGCCCGCGGCGCCCGGCCCCGGCACCCCCGCGGCGGCGCCTTAGGATCGCCTGGTGACCGCACTGGAACCGGTCCCGAGAAGGCTGCTGCGCGACGAGGCGTACGACGCGCTGCTGGAGGCGATCGTCTCCGGTGAGCTGCCTCCCGGGCAGAAACTCAACGACGCCGAGCTGGCCGCGCGCCTGGGCCTGTCCCGCGCGCCGGTCCGCCAGGCCCTGGCGCGATTGGCCGGGGAGCGCCTGGTGGAGTCGAAGCCGCAGAGCTACACGCGGGTCGCGCCGGTCGACGCGCAGGAGACCCGGGACGCGCTCGCGGTGGTGCAGGCGATGCACGCACTGGCCGTACGGGAGGCGGTGCCGCGGCTGACCGCCGGCGATCTGGGGCGGATGCGGGCGGCCAACGAGGACTTCGTCCGCGCGCTGGACGCCGAGGACACCACGGCGGCGCTCACCGCGGACGATGCGCTGCACGCCGTCCCGGTCGAGGTCTGCGGCAACGCCGCGCTCGCCGAGACGGTGCGCCGGTACACGCCGCTGCTGCGCCGGTGGGAGCGGCTCCGGTTCTCCGGGGCGGCGGCGCGCTCCTCGGCCGCCCGGCACGACGCGCTGATCGACGCCTGCGCGGTGGGCGCGACGGAGACCGCGGTGGCCCTGTCCGGGGAGATCTGGAGCGGTCTGGGCACGACGGCGGACTGAGCGTCTGCCCGGGACCGTTCGCGCACGGTCCCGGGCAGGCGCTCAGTCCGTGTTCCGGCGGCTAGCGGGCCGTTTCCGTCCAGGTGACCGGCAGGGCGTGGACGCCGTAGATGTTCATGTCGGTCCGCAGCGGCACCTGGTCGGCGGGGACGGCGAGGGCGAGGTCCGGGAAGCGGCGCAGCAGTGCCGCGAACCCGGCGCGCATCTCGATCCGGGCCAGCTGCTGGCCCAGGCACTGGTGGACGCCGTGCCCGAAGGAGAGATGGCCGCGGGCGTTGCGTCGGATGTCCAGCGTGTCGGGGTCATCGAAGCGGCGGGGGTCGCGGTTGGCGGCCAGCAGGGAGACGACGACGGTCGAGCCCTCGGGAATGATCTCGCCGCCCAGCTCGATGTCCTCCGTGGCGTAGCGGTAGAAGATGTCGGCGACGGACAGGTACCGCAGCAGCTCCTCGACGGCGCCCGGCATCAGCTCCGGTTCGGCGCGCAGTGCGGCCAGTTGCCCGGGGTTCTCCAGGAGCGCGAAGGCTCCCAGGCCCAGCAGGTTGGCGGTGGTCTCGTGGCCCGCGAGCAGCAGCAGGAAGGCGATGCCGGTCAGTTCCTCGGCGGTGAGGTCGTCGTGGCGGGCCAGATCGGAGAGGAGGTCGTCGCCGGGTGCGGCGCGCTTGCGGGCGACCAGCTCGGCGAGGTACGAGGTCATCGCGCCGTACGCGGCGATCTTCTCCTCCAGCGGCTGTTCCTTGAGCATGAAGCGGGCGGAGTTGGCCTGGAAGGTGTCGCGGTCCTCGTAGGGGACGCCGAGCAGTTCGCAGATGACCAGCGAGGGCACCGGCAGCGCGAACTCCTTGACCAGGTCGACCGGCGGGGCCAGATGCGCGAGGGCGTCCAGCTGCCGCTCGACGATGTCGGCGAGGTGCGCCTCAAGGCTTCTCATCCGCTTGACGGTGAACGCACCGGTGAGCTTGCGCCGCAGCCGGGTGTGGTCCGGCGGGTCCATGGCGATGAACAGGCCCGGCACCTGCGGTGACGGTTCGGTCGGCACGGGCATGCCCGGCGTCTCGTACGGGATGTGGAGGACGCCGAGGTCCTGGCGGGAGCTGAACCGGTTGTCGGCCAGCAGCTGCCGGGCCTCCTCGTGGCCGGTGACCAGCCGTCCCTCGTGCCCGTCGGGGAAGCGCAGCGGGCTGACGGGGCGTGCGTCGCGCAACCGGGATATCGCCCGGGGCGGGTCGAAGGGACCGGCGTCGCGCTCCATCGGGAGGCCGAGCGGGACGGATGCGGTGGAAGACATGGGGTGCCCTTTCATGGCGGGATAGCGCTGGGACATGGGCATGACACGGATGAGCCCGTGCGGCGGCAGGTACATGAGAGGTACGGAGCCTTTCCCCGGCGACGGCGGAAGGCGGGACCCGGCGGTGGCCGGGGGCCGGCGCCGGCGGTCAGCGCCGGGCGCGGAGGATCTCGATGTTGCCGTGGCGGGTGCGGGCGTGGATCTCGACCGTGTCCTCGGCCGCGCCCGGGGCTTCGGCGGAGGTGAGCGCGTTGCGTACCTGACCGGACGAGGAGGAGGCGTCGATCCAGGCGGCGGTGGATTCGCGGATGCCGACCTCGATCGAGCCGGAGGCGGTCTCCAACTGCACGCTGCCGCGGGCGACATCGGCCAGCCGCAGGGCGCCGTGCGCGGTGGTGGCGGTGACCGGCCCCTCGGCCCGGGCGATGTCGATGTCGCCGTGGGCGCCGCTGACCCGCAGCTCCCCGGTCACGGCGGCGACGGTCGTGGTGCCGTGCGAGTTCTTCAGGGTGGCCGGACCGTCGACCGTCCCGACCCGCAGACTGCCGGAGCTGGTGGCGATCTCCGCCGCGCCCTCGACCCGGCCGACGGTGACCGAACCGTGGGCGGCGGTCAGCTGGAGCGGCCCGGTCTCATCGAGGCGGACGTCACCGGCCGAGGTCTTGACGCGCACCTCACCGAGCCGCCCCTCGCCCAGCACCTGCACCCAGGCGCCGGCCGCCTCGACGCGCGAGCCCGCGGGCAGTTCGACGGTCACGTCGACGGTGCCGGTGCGCCCGAGGAGGTAGCGCGGCTTGGGCGTCCGGAGCGTCAGCACCCCGCCCGCGAAGGAGACTTCGGCCTGCTCGGCGGCCCGGACGTCCTGATCCCGCTTCGGGTCGCGGGGCCGTACGCCGACGACCGTGTCGCGGCGCTCCCCCGCCAGGAGTTGAAGGGAGCCGGCGTCCAGATGAGCGGCGACCGCGATCGGCCCGGGGGTGTCGAAAGAAGGCATGGCTGAACCGTCCTCGTGAGTCCTTGGAGCGTCCCCGCAGGTGGGGGACGGTGTGAAGTGGTACGTGTACGGCTGTGCGGCTACGGGCCCCGGCGCGGCGCGCGCTAGCGCACCCAGCCAGTGAAGCGCTGTCCCACCGTCTGGGCCCGCTGGGTGGTGACCGGCCGGGCGCCGCCGTCGACCGCGGACGACACCGCCCGCACCAGCCAGGCGTTGACCGACAGTCCCTCGCGGCCCGCGGCCTCCTCGGCGCGCGCCTTGAGGGCGGCCGGTAGGCGGAGGTTGACGCGGGCCGTGCCGCCCTCGTCGCCCTCGACGGGCGGCTGCGCCGTGAGCGGCTCCACCGGCGCGGCGGTCTCCGCCACGGGGGCGGCGGGCGGCGGTGTCACCACGAAGTCCGGGTCCAGACCCCGCAGCCGCACGTCGACCGACCCCGGCGCCAGCTCCCGGGTGATCTCGTCCATCGCGGCGGAGAGCACATGCAGCATCACCAACCGGCTGGCCGACTCCAGCGGGGCGGTGAGCCGCTCCGCCAGATCGCGGGCGTCCCCCCCACCGGCTTCGGCGGCCACCGCGAGTTCACGGCGGAGAGTGTCGACATACGGGGTGAGATCCATGGCGTCATGGTGGCATCACAATGGCGCCATGCGCAAGCCTGCGCGATGGCAGATCCCAGGAAGGCCCCGGGACACGTCCACGACCTGCGAGAACGCAGAAAATCCAGCAATCCTCGGGATGCCGCAGCGCGCGTCTTCACATCCGAGGCGACGCCCCATGGCACAGAATGGCACCATCTGGCATCACGCAGCGCCAGCGATGGCGCCACGTGCCCCACGGCCACCCCCGCCCCTCCCCAGCACTCCCCGAAAGATCGCTCCGTACCGGCGCCGCGCATGGTTGCATGGGCCCGTTCGGACGCACCCGAACACGCCCACGGGTACCGGGCCTCGGGTACCCGCCACCAAGGGGGATCGCATGTCCCGACCGTTCCGCTTCGGACTCAACATCCTCAACCTCGGCACCGGTGCCGCCTGGCGCCGCACCTGCCGCCGGGCCGAGGAACTGGGCTACGACGTACTGCTCGTACCGGACCATCTCGGCCGCCCGGCACCGTTCCCGGCGCTGGTCACCGCCGCGGAGGTGACCTCCAGGCCGCGGGTCGGCACGTTCGTCCTCAACGCCGGCTTCACCAACCCCGCGCTGCTCGCCCGCGAGGTGGCCACCACCGACGCGCTCACCGGCGGGCGGCTGGAGCTGGGCCTGGGCACCGGCTACGTCCGCGCCGAGCACGAGACGGCGGGGCTGCCCTGGGGCTCCCCCGGCGCGCGCGTCGACCATCTGACCCGCACCGTCGAGGAGTTGGGCCGGCTGCTGGGCGACCCGGAGGTCACCCCGCAGCCGGCGCAGCAGCCGGGTCCGCCGCTGCTGATCGGCGGCAACGGCCCGCGGATGCTGCGGCTGGCCGCCGCGCACGCGCAGATCACCGCGTTCTCCGGCGTCCGGCAGGCGGCCGGGCGCACCGAGGGCACACTGGAGCTGATGTCCGCCGAGGAGGTGGCGGATTCGGTGGCCCGCTACGCGGGATACGAGGAGGCCGCCGGGCGCACCACACTGGCCGAGCGGAACATCCTGGTCCAGCGGGTGGTGGTGACCGACGACCGCCGGGCGGCGGCGCGGGAGTTGGCGGCGGAGGGCCTGGGGCTCGACGCGAAGCAGCTGTTGGAGGCGCCGACGCTGCTCATCGGGACGCCCGCCGAGATGGCGGACCAACTCCGCGAGCGGCGCGAGCGGTTCGGGTTCTCGTACATCACCGTGCTGGATCCGGTGATGGAGGCGTTCGCGCCGGTGATCGCGGAGATGCGGCGCGGCTGACGGCCGGGCGGGTCCGCGGGGTCCAGCTGGGCCCCGCGGGCCGGGCGCGGGGCGACCGCCCGCATCGTGGAAAGGGTTCGACGTCCGCGCGGGGCCGTTGATGGGATGGCGCCATGAGTGATCATCTTCGTATCCGCTGCGCCCGCCTCTCCGACATCGACGCCGTACTCCGCTTCTGGCGTACGGCCGCGGAGGGCACCAGCATCAGCGACGACCACGACGGCATGACCCGGCTGCTGACCCGCGACCCGGAGTCCCTGCTGCTGGCCGAGCGGGACGGGGAGTTGGTGGGGACGGTCATCGCCGGGTTCGACGGGTGGCGGTGCTCGGCCTACCGGCTGGCCGTCGATCCCGGCCACCGCCGGCAGGGCGTCGCCACCGCCCTGATGGACGCGGCGCAGGAGCGGTTCCGGGCGCTGGGCGGCCGCCGGATCGACGCCATGGTCCTGGAGGCCAACGAACCGGCGCACCACACCTGGGCCGCCGCGGGCTACCACCGCGAGGACCACTGGCGACGCTGGGTGAAGCCGCTGCCCGCGGAGGGCTGAGCCGGCCGTCGCCACACCCTGGGGCTTCCCGCCGGACCGCGCAGGTCCAGCGGGAAGCCTCGTTCACTTCTCTCACCAAATCCCCTGCACTGCCGCCCGGTTGACGTACCGCGCGCCCCTATCCCCTCCGTATATACATCGCGCGTATACACACGTTATATAGTCGGCTTTCCCGTCGTCCGGCGGGATGTTCGACTCGTTCTGGAGGACCACCGTGCTCAGGGGCACTTCGCTACTTCCCGCCCGGAAGGGGCGCGCGTCCGCGGCGGACCGGACGGGAGACGGCCCCCGGCCCGCGGGCGGCGGGGCGCGGCTGGCCGCCATCGACGGGCTGCGGCTGGTGGCCGCCGTCGCGGTGGCCGCGTACCACTTCCTGGGGACGACCACCCCGCGCTTCTGGGACGGGTACGACCTGCGGGAGGCCGTTCCGGCGCTGCACGAGGTCAGCCGCTACGGCTGGCTCGGCGTGGAGTTCTTCTTCCTGATCAGCGGGTTCGTGATCTGCATGAGCTGCTGGGGGCGGACCCCGGCGCAGTTCGTCGTCTCGCGGGTGTCCCGACTGTTCCCCACGTACTGGTGCGCGGTGCTGCTCGTCGTGGCGCTGGTGGTGACCGCGCGGGTGGCGCATCTGGAGGCGGCGACGCCGATCGATCCCCGGACGGTGCTGGGGAATCTGACGATGGCGCCGGGACCGATGGGGCTCACGCTGATCGACGGGGTCGCGTGGACGCTGTGGGTGGAGGCGCGGTTCTATCTGCTGATGGCGCTGATGCTCTTCATCGGACTCACCTACCGCCGCATGATCGCGTTCTGCGGCGCCTGGCTGACGCTGGCGCTGCTCGCCCGCGAGCTGCACTCCAAGACGCTCGACGCGGTCGTGCTGAGCCAGTACGCGGGCCTGTTCGTCACCGGCATCGCGCTCTATCTGATGCACCGCTTCGGGCAGAACATCGTGCTGTGGCTGCTGGCCGGGTTCGCCTGGTGCTACGAGCTGACGGTGCTGGGCGACCGGGTGGCCTCGCACACCGTGAAGCCCGCGGCGGGCGGCGCGCTCTCCTGGGGCGTCTGCGCCGCGCTGCTGACCTTCTTCCTCGTCGTGCTGGCGCTCGCGGCGTTCGGTCCGCTGGCCCGGATACGGTGGCGCGCCCTCGTCACGGCGGGCGCGCTGACCTATCCGTTCTACCTGGTGCACCAGAGCATCGGCGTGCCGGTGGCCAAGGGGCTGCTCAAGATGGCGCCGGGACTGGGCCTGCTGCCGTCCGTGGCGACGGGGCTCATCTTCGCCCTGCTGCTCTCCTACGCCCTGTACCGCCTGGTCGACCGGCCCGTCGGGCGGGCCCTGCGCCACCACCTCACCCGCGGGATGCACCCGGCGGACCGCACGGCCGGTCCCGGCGCACCGCCGCGGCAGCCCACGACCGGCGGCGCGGAGACCGCACCGCGCCCGGTGCCCAGCGGCGTGTGACGCGCGCCGGGCAGGCGCACGAGCAGACACGGAACAGCACAAGGGGCCGCCTCCCGCGAGGCGGCCCCTTCCGCATGCCCTTTAGCCCCACACCGCATTCACCGCATTGACTTTTGCCGGTCCTTTACCATGGTGGGGTTCTTTCTCCTGTACGCAGGCGCATCCGGCGCCCGTACGACTCCCCGACGAAAGGTGTGTGAGCGTCCAGCCATGGGCGAACCTCCCAGTTGCCGAGCCTGCTCGCGACAGAGCGCGAACCTCCGGATCCTGTTCGATCATGGGACGGAGGTGACCCGATGACCGAGCTGCTCCTCCTGGCCCTGGCGCTCCTGCTGACGCTGGCCTGCGGCGTCTTCGTCGCGGCCGAATTCTCGTTGACCACCGTCGAGCGCAGCGATCTGGAACGCGCCTCGGAGCGCGGCGAGCGCGGCGCGGCGAACGCGCTCAAGGCCGTCCGCCGCCTGACCTTCCAGCTCTCCGGCGCCCAGCTGGGCATCACGGTGACGGGTCTGGTCATCGGCATGCTCTCCAAACCGGCGCTGGCCACCCTGCTCGCCGGTCCGCTCGACGCGATCGGGCTGCCGGACACCGCCGCCCGGTCCGTGGCGCTGGTCCTCGGCACGGCGATCTCCACCGTCGTCCTGATGGTCGTCGGCGAGCTGGTCCCCAAGAACTGGGCGATCTCCAGCCCGCTGCCCGTCGCGAAGCGGGTCGCGGGGGTGCAGCGGGCGTTCAGCGCCGTGTTCTCCCCGCTCATCGGCCATCTCAACGCCACCGCGAACCACACCGTGCGCCGGATGGGTCTGGAGCCCGCCGAGGAGCTGGCGTCCGCCCGCGGGCCGCAGGAGCTGGTGGCGCTGGCCCGGCACTCCGCCAAGGAGGGCGCGCTGGAGCCGGACACCGCCGAGCTGTTCGTCCGCACCCTCAACCTCCCCGGTCTCACCGCCGAGAACGTCATGACCCCCCGCGTCCAGGTCACCGCCCTGGATCTGCAGGCCAACGCCGAGGACGTCGCCAACGCGACGCGGGCGACCGGTCTGTCCCGCTTCCCCGTCTACCGCGGCAGCCTCGACGGTGTCGTCGGCGTCGCGCACATCAAGGACGTGCTGGCCATCCCGGCCCAGCTGCGCGCCCGCCGCCCGGTGTCCGAGCTGCTGCGCGAACCGCTGCTGGTCCCGGCGACGCTGCCGGTCGACCAGCTCCTGGACCGGCTCTCCGGCAAGCGCACCATGGCCGTGGTGATCGACGAGTACGGCGGCACCGCTGGTGTCGTCACCCTGGAGGACATCGTCGAGGAGGTGGTCGGCGAGGTCCGTGACGAACACGACCCGATGGAGACCCCGGACCTCGCCGCCGCGGGCCGCGACCCCGAGGGCCACGCCCTCTACCACGCCGACGGCGCCGCCCGCACCGATCAGCTCGCCCGCATCGGACTGCGGCTGCCCGAGGGCCCGTACGAGACGCTGGCCGGGGTGATCGCCGCCGAACTGGGCCGGATCCCGGCCGAGGGCGACACCGTGGAGGTGGCGGGCTGGACCATGGACGTGCTCGACGCGTCCGGGCGCCGCGCCGCGCGGGTGCTGCTGCGCGCACCGGCCGCACAGCCGCCCGGTGACCGGGGACGGGAGGCCGGCCGATGACCGTGCTGCAGATCTTCGTCGGGCTGCTGACCCTCGTCGTCAACGCGTTCTTCGTGGGCGCCGAGTTCGCGCTGATCTCGGTGCGCCGCAGCCAGATCGAGCCGCACGCCGACGAGGGCGACCGCCGCGCGCACCGGGTGCTGTGGGGGCTCCAGCACGTCTCGGCGCTGCTGGCCACCGCTCAGCTCGGCATCACGCTGTGCACGCTGGTGCTGGGCGCGGTCGCCGAACCGGCCATCGCCCACCTGCTGGAGCCGCTCTTCGACGCGGTGTCGGTGCCGGACGCGCTGGTCCACCCGGTCTCGTTCGTGATCGCGCTGGCGCTCGCGACCTATCTGCACATGCTCTTCGGCGAGATGGTGCCGAAGAACGTGGCGCTGGCCGAGCCGGTGCGCACCGCGCTGCTGCTGGGGCCGCCGCTGGTGGCGCTGACCCGGGCGCTGCGTCCGGTGATCTTCGCGGTCAACAAACTGGCCAACGGGGCGCTCCGGCTGCTGCGGGTGGAGGTCAAGGACGAGGTCACGGCGACGTTCTCGGACGATCAGCTGGCCCGGATGGTCGACGACTCGCGCGCGGCGGGGCTGCTGGACGAGCGCGCCAAGGAGCGGCTGCGGGACGCCCTGGAGCTGGGCCGGCGGCCGGTGCGCGATGTGGTGCTGCCGGTGGAGAAGGTCGTCTCGGCGGGCCTGGGGATCACCCCGGAGGGCCTGGAGCGGCTGGCCGCGGCGTCCGGGTTCTCGCGCTTCCCGGTCGTCGACGACACCCATCGGATCGTGGGATATCTGCACGTCAAGGACGCGCTGGACGCGATGCCGCGGGAGGTGCCGTTCCCGGTGTCGGCGATGCGGCCGATCGCCCGGGTGCGGGCCGCGACGCCGCTGGACGACGTGCTGACCGCGATGCGCGGCTCCCGGACGCATCTGGCGGCGGTCATCGGTGAGGGCGGCACGCTGGCCGGGCTGGTGACGATGGAGGACGTGCTGCGCGAACTGGTGCTGCAACAGCCGGCCGGCTGAGCCCCACGGCGCTCCCCCGCGACCGCGCGGCACCCCGCCCTACCCACCGTCTGACCGATCGGTTAGTTTACTGACCGATCGGTCAGGCAGGGTGCGCCGACGGCGGTGTGCCATGCGCCCTGGCCGGTCGCTGCGCCGCGCCGCAGGGGCGGCGGCCGACACGAGGGGGCACGGACATGGCACGCACCACCTGCTGCATCGCCGGCGGCGGACCCGCCGGAATGATGCTCGGACTGCTGCTGGCCAGGGCGGGGCTGAAGGTCACCGTCCTGGAGAAGCACGCCGACTTCCTGCGGGACTTCCGCGGCGACACCGTCCATCCCTCGACGCTGCGCCTCCTCGACGAACTGGGGCTCGGCGCGGAGTTCGCCAAGATCCCGTTCCCCCGGCTGGAGGAGATGCGGACCCGGATCGGCGACACCACCGTGGTTCTGGCCGACATGCGCCGCCTGCCCGGGCGGCACCCGTACATCGCGATGGTCCCGCAGTGGGACTTCCTCGATCTGCTCGCCCGCGCCGCGGCCGCCGAGCCCTCCTTCTCGCTGCGGATGTCCACCGAGGTCACCGGGCTGCTGACCGAGGGCGGCCGGGTGAGCGGCGTCCGCCTGCGCGACGCGGACGGCCGCGCCGGCACCCTCACCGCCGATCTCACCGTCGCCTGCGACGGCCGCGGCTCGGCCGTGGCGGCCGCCGCCGGACTGCGCCAGGAGCAGTTCGACGTGCCGATGGACGTCTGGCAGGTCCGGGTCGACGCCCCGGCCGACGCGCACACCTCCGGCCGGGTCTTCGCCCGCTTCGGCGGCGGACAGGCGGCCGTCACGATGGACCGCGGCGACTACTTCCAGACCTCGTACCTGATCGGCAAGGGCCGCGACGCCGAACTGCGGCGCCTGGACGTCCAGTGGCTGCGCGACCGGCTCGGCGCGCTCTTCGGCTGGGACGCGCAGGTGACCGGCACGATCGCCTCCTGGGACGACGTCAAGCTGCTGGAGGTGACCTTCGGGCGGCTGCGCCGCTGGTACCGGCCGGGGCTGCTCTGCATCGGGGACGCGGCGCACACCATGTCGCCGGTGGGCGGCGTCGGTGTCAACATCGCCCTGCAGGACGCCGTCGCGGCCGCCCGGATCCTCGCCGCTCCGCTACGCGCGGGCACCGTCTCCGTCCGCGATCTGGCGCGCGTCCAGCGCCGGCGGCGACTGCCGCTGACGGTCGCGCAGAAGGCCCAGCACACCGAGCACGGGCTGATCACCGCCGCGCTCGACGGCACCCTGGACGCGCACCGGCTGCCGCTGATGCTCCGGCTGCTGCGCCGGGTGCCGCCGCTGCGGACGGTCACCGGCTACGTGGGCGGCATCGGGATCCGCCCGGAGCGCGTCCCGCCGTTCGCCCGGCGGGGGTGAGCCGGTCCGGGGCGCGGGCGGTACGGGGGTCCGGCCGCGCCCCGGGCCGAGGACGCGTGGACGCGGGCGCGCCGCTCAGTCCCGCGGCTCGATCGCGTACCGGGTGAACGCCTCCAACTCGGCGGTGGCCGCGTCCAGATCGAGGTCCGGGTGGGCCAGCCAGTGCGCGATGACCCCGTCGATGGCGCCGCCGATGGCGAGCGCGACGGTGCGGGTGTCGCACCGCCGCAGCCGCCCGGCGTCCTGACCTGCGGCGAGCAGCGCGGCCAGGAACTGCCAGCGGCCGTGGGTGTCGTGCGAGCCGGGCGTCTTGAGCCGGGTGCCGCCCTCGTCGTCGAGGAGCATCTCGGTGATCACCCGGACCTGGCTGCGGTGCGCCCGCTGGTAGCCGATCATCGCCCGGACGTAGGCGAGCACCGCCTCCCGCGGATCGTCCTCCTTCGCCACCTGCTCGGTGACGTACCCGGCGAACGCCTCCAGGACCTGCGTGAGCGTGGCGCGGGTGAGGTTGTCCTTGGAGGAGAAGTGGTAGAGGACCGCCGCCTTGGACAGACCCGCGCGCTCCGCGATGGCGGCGAGCGAGGTCGCCGGATAGCCGCGGGCGGCGATCAGCTCGATCGTGCAGTCGATCAGCTGCTGCCTGCGGGCGCTCTCCGTGAAGGTCGGCGTGGCGCTCCCCGCGCCGCGGCGAGGCGTCATCGCGGACCCACCCCTGTTCGTTCGTCGTGTACCGGCCGGAAGCCGACCGTACACCGCGGGATAGGATCGCCGCGCCATGGAGATGAATGCCCGCTACACCAGTTTTGTCGCGGTCGGCGACAGCTTCACCGAGGGAATGTCGGACGGCCTGCCGGACGGCACCTACCGCGGCTGGGCCGATCTGCTCGCGGCCCGCCTCGCCGCCCGCACACCCGGCTTCCGCTACGCCAACCTCGCCGTCCGCGGCAAGCTCATCGGCCAGATCGCCGACGACCAGGCCGGGCCCGCGGCCGCGATGGGCGCCGATCTGGTCACGATGGTCGGCGGGCTCAACGACGTGCTGCGGCCCAAGTGCGAGGTGGCGCAGGTCTGCGAACGGTTCTCGGCCGCGGCGGCGGTCCTGGCCAGGGGCGGCGGACAGCTGGTGCTGATGCGCAGCCCCGGCCGCCAGGGCCCGGTCCTGGAACGCTTCCGGCCGCGGATGGAGCAGCTGTACGCCCACATCGACGCGGTCGCCGCCCGGCACGGCGCGCTCGTCGTCGACCTCTACGCGTCCCGGGCGCTGGCCGATCCGCGGATGTGGGCCGACGACCGGCTGCATCTGACCGCCGAGGGACACCGGCGGGTGGCGGAGGCCGTCTGGCAGACGCTGGGGTTCGCCGCGGAGAGCGACTGGGACGCCCCGCTGCCGCCCGCGGCGACACCGGGCTGGCGCGCACGGCGCTCGGCGGACGTGCGGTTCGCCCGCGAGCATCTGGTGCCGTGGATCGGCCGGCGGCTGACCGGCCGCTCCTCCGGGGACGGCCGGTCCGGCGCCCAGTTCAGCGCCGAGCTGGGCCGGGCCTTCTGGGTCACCCCCGCGGACCACGCGGACCCGGGCCCGGTGACGGGGTGGCGCCGGGTGGAGCCCTGACGCGGGGCCGGTGGCCGGACCGGCCGTCCGATCAGGCGCGGGTCACGGCTTCAACGTCGCGACTCGGGCGTTGACGAGGATGTTCCTGTCGCCGGGGAACTCGTCGGGGACGAAGTCCAGCTTCACCCCCGGCTTGAAGACCAGGCAGTGGGTGGAGCCGCCGTAGTGGAACGAACCGAGCTGGTCACCGCGCTTGACCTGTTGGCCGGGCTGGACGGTGACCTCGCAGGAGGAGACCTCGGCCATGCCGATGGCGGCGAAGGCCATCAGGCCGACGGCCGGCTGCGTGGCCTCGATGTAGACCACCGCACGGGCGGCGAGATGGGCGATGTACCCCTGTGACAGGTCCGGGGCGGCGACGTCGCAGAGGGCGGCGGGCGTCTGCGAGTAGTACGTGCCGGGGATGTTGCGGACGGCCTTGACCGTGCCGTCGACGGGGCTGTGCCAGCGGTGGTAGTTGAGGGCGCTGAGGAACGCCTGGTAGACGGTGCCTCCGACGAAGTCCTTCGGATCCGGCTCGTCCGCGCCCTTGTGTGCGGAGTCGAGGAGGTAGGCGAGGGCGTACGGCTGGCCCTTGAGCCAGAACGTGTCCTGCAGCTTGATGTCGCGGGCCAGCCGGTAGGGGACGGACTCGGCGGCGCTGGTGACGGTCTTCGGGTCCGTGTCGACGGGGCGTGCGCCTTCCCGGAGCTCGCGTGTGAAGAAGTCGTCCCATGACGTGAAGCCGTAGTGCGGGGCCGCGGGATCGCACACGAAGGTCTTCTCGAAGTCCGGCATCGCGGCCAGGGCTTCCTTGCTGAACCAGTGGCCCGGCTCCGCATCGAGCACATAGGTCGAATCATCGCTCGTCAGATACTCGCTCCACTCGTCGAGCATGTTCTTGAGCGCCTTGTTCACCTCGCTGTCGAGGAACGCCGCGAAGCCCGCCTGGGTGCCTATCGCCCAGTTGAGGATCGCGTTGATCGGGAAGCCGACGAGTCCTGACGTGTTGAACTCCGGAGCGCTCTGGATGGCCTCGTTGAACAGCAGCAGCAGCTGCTCGACCGTCTTCACCTGCGGATAGCCGGTCGGCGTCTCGCGGTGGGACAGCTGCCACAGCATGTCGTGGAAGAGCATGTAGATCTTCGGGTCTTTGTTGATCAGGTCGCGGAGGGCGGCGACGGAGGGCTTCAGCTCCTCCGTTTCGAGCGACCGGCCCTCGATCTCCCTGATGCGGTCGTCCAGCCAGCCCCGCAGGAAGTCCGGGTCCGACGGGAGCCATTCGCCGGCGCGCACGGTGGAGAAGAGTTCCATGGTTTGCCTCACCTGGGGATGTCCGGCCTTGCCCGGGGCAGATCTCGTCCTGCCGCAAGGACCGTGTTCCGGATGTGGAAGCCCGCGGCGGCGCAGGAGCCATGGCCGGCGGGCGCGTGGGCAGCTCACCCCCGGTCCTCGTTCAGGAGCCGCAGCAGATGGCATTCGGCGTCGGTCATCGCCGTCAGCTCGCCGACGTTCACGCTCTCGGGCGAGGAGTGGATGCGGCACAGCGGCTCCTCACAACCGATCAGGAGCACCGTCGCCTTGGGGTTGATCTGCTGAAGCGCGGTGACCAGGGGTATCGCGCCCCCGTCACCGGTGAACACGACCTGCTTGCCGGGATACGCCTGCTCCATGGCCTTCTTGGCCATCGCGTAGCCGGGCCGGCTGGTGTCCGCCCGGAACCCCGCACCGGAGTCCGCCTTCTTGACCTCGACGACGGCGTTCCAGGGGTTCAGCTCGGGCCGCTTGACGAACCGCTCCAGTTCCGCGAGGGCGTCCTCCGGCTTCTCCTGCGGGGCGATGCGCAGGCTCACCCGGGCACTTGCCGTCGCGGTCAGCTGGTTGACGGGCGCGGAGTACGGCGGCGGACCGCTCAGCCCGACGACGTTGACGGACGGACGCCCGTACAGCCGGCTGCCGAGCGTGTCGCTGCCGATGAGGTTCACGTCCGGCAGCACCCCCGCTTCGGTGCGGAAGGCGGCTTCCCCGGGTTCCTTGCCGTTCCAGTGCTCCCGGACCAGGTCCGGTATCGCGACATCGCCCGGGTCGTCGAGGAGCGCCGCGAGGATGCGTACTAGCGCCATGAAGGCGTCGGGCGGCGGGCCTCCGTAGACGCCGCTGTGGACGGGCGCCTTCAGCGTGCTGACGGTGATGTCCACGGCCACCACGCCGCGCAGGCTGGTGGTGAGGGTCGGCTCGCCGAGCTTGTAGTTGCCCGTGTCGGCGACGACGATGACATCCGCCTTGAACAGGTCCTTGTTCTTCCGCACGTACCCCTCAAGGGTGTCGCCGGACTCCTCCTCCCCTTCCAGGACGATCTTCAGGGGGACCGGTGGCCTGCCGCCGAACGCGCGGAGCGCACCGAGGTGCATCATGACCCCCGACTTGTCGTCGGCGGCGCCCCGGCCCTGCACACGGGTGCGGTTGTCGATGTACCGCGGATTCCAGGCCTCTTGCCAGCCGCCGTCCGCCACCACGTCGTAGTGGGCGTACAGCAACGCCGTGGGCGCGTCCGCGGCGGCGTCGTCGGATGCGCAGGTGGCGTAGACCAGCGGGGCGTTCTTGTCGGGGTCGCCGATGCACTTCTGCTCGACGTGGTCGGGCTTGACGCCCGCCTCCGTCAGCTTCTTCTGGCACCAGTTCGCGGCGTCCTGCACGGGTTTCAGGTTCTTCTCGTCGTAGACCGACCGGATTTTGATGAACTCCATCAGATCCGCGACCAGGTCCTCCTTCAACTGGTCGGCCCGGACGGCCGGTTCGTCGTGGACAGTCATGTTCCTGGCTCCTCGGGACGAGGACGTGGGTCACGGCAGCCGTGGTTGCTGCTGGGTGATGCAGTGGGCGCCGCCGCCGCGCTCGAACAGCGGCCTGGCGTGGACCGGGAAGACGTCGCGCCCGTAGGCGTCACGAAGGATGACGTTCGCGCGGTTGTCGTTTTCGTCGTCGAAGTTGCACGCGATGACGGCCTCATTGCAGACCACATGGTTGATGTAGCTCCAGTCGAGCCACTCCCCCGCCTCGGTCAGCTTTTTCGGCGCCGGCACCCTGGTGACGGTCAGCGGCTTGCCCTGGATGTCGGTGGCCTGGCTCAACAGCTCCACGGCGCGGTTCGACACCTCGTGGTCGGGATGGTCGGGGTTCTCCTGGCTGTGGACGAGGACCTGGCCCGGTGCGGCGAAGGTCGCGACGAGGTCGATGTGTCCGCGCGTGCCGTAGGGCGAGTAGTCGGCGGTGAGGCCCCGGGAGAGCCAGATCAGCTTGCACTCGCCGTAGACGCGCGCGAATGCCTCCTCCACCCGCTCCCGTGTCCAGCCCAGGTTCCGGTAGGGGTCCAGCATCACCGTCTCGGTGACCAGGAACGTGCCCTGTCCGTCGGTGTGGATGCCGCCGCCTTCGGCCACCAGTTCCGACGGGATGATCTCGGCCGCCGCCTGGTTCGCGATCGCTGTCGCCACCCGGGCGTCCCAGGCCCATCTCGTCCAGGGCTGGGCACCCCAGGCGTTGAACACCCAGTCGACCGCGCCCAGCCGCTGACGGTCGTCGACGACGAAGGTCGGCCCGGTGTCACGGGCCCAGCCGTCGTCGTGCCGGACCACCATCAAGGTCGCGTCGGGCACCCACTTCTTCGCCTGTCCCTTCTCTTCCTCCGTCACCAGGATCGTGACGGGCTGGCCTCCGTGCTTCAGGATCGCGTTGGCCACGGCGGCCCAGACGGCCCTCGCCTCGTCGGGGTCCGAACCGGGCGGGTACCACTGGACGGGCCAGGCCATCCAGGTCCGCTCCTGAACCTCGGTCTCGGCGGGCATCCGCCACATACCGCGCTCCGGGGCACTCATCGCTCCTCCGTCCCGCTCGGCCGCACCACCTGGACGGTCTCGTCGGACGGCCCGTGCGGACGGTTTCACGCCGGCGTCGACGGAGTGGCCGGGGAAAACGCCGAGCCTGGATCTCCGTTGTGCCCCCTCCTTCCATCGTAGGAATCCCGCCCATCGGCGCACCCGGGCGCGCCGATGGGCGGTCATGCGGTCAACTCGGTGGCGGGGTCCTTCGGACTTCCGGTAGGAGCTCGCGACCTGTCCGGCCAGAAGGGCGGCGCTCAGAGCATCGACGTGTCCTTGACGTCGATGTGGGTGGACCAGGACTCGTAGCCGCACACGTTGAACATCAGATGGGTCTGCCCCTGTGTGGCACCGCCGGGTGCGGACACCGCGACCCAGGCGGTGGACGTCGCGTCCTTCTTCGGCAGGGCCGGGTCGACGCCCGTGAACGTGAGGGTCTGACCGTCGCCCGACAGGGCCCCGAAGTAATGCTTCTCGCCGCCCTGGGCGGGCAGCACCGTGAGCTGGTAATTCCCCGCGCCGCCCTCGGCGACGAACTGCAGGCCCTTGCCCGGGGGAAGGGTCACGGTGATCTTCTGCGGGGGTACTTTGTCGGTCTTCTTGCTGGTCAGGACCACGCCCGGGTAGCCGGGGCCGCCGCCGATGTTCAGCGTCACATCGGGCGGTCCGCCCGGCCGTACCGAGAAGCCGAACACCACGTGGATCGGGGTGGAGGACGATTTCTGTCCTTCCACGTCGAAGGTCAGATCGGTGTCTGCCCGCGAGCCTCCGCAAGGGGCTTGCACGGCGACCCAGAGCGTGGACTTCGCGCCCTTCTTCGACAGGGCCGGATCGACGCCCGTGAACGTGAGGGTCTGGCCGTCATGTGACAGGGTCCCGAGGTAGTGCTTCGGATCGCCCTGGGCGGGCTGCACGGTGAGCTGGTACTGCCCCACGCCGCCCTCGGCGACGAACTGCAGGCCCTTGCCCAGGGGAAGCGTCACCTTGCAGGTCAGCGTGGGTACCGCGCCGTCCGCTGTGGCGGTCAGCACCACACCCGGGTAGCCGATCTTGCCGCCCACCAGCAGTTCCACGTCCGGCGGGCCTCCCGGTACCACCGAGAAAAGCGTCTGCGTTTCCAGGGTCGTGACAGCGTCGCTCATTCCGGGCTCCTTTCGATGCGTCGCGTGTGTCCCCGTTACGTGATGCGGACGGTCGTGGACGGCGAGGTGAGGGTGTCGACCGCGAACGTCAGGGACGTCTTGTCCGGCCGGGCGCCGGCGGGGGCCTTGACCGCGATCCAGGCGAGCGAGACCGAGTCCTTGCCGGAGAGGGCCAGGTCCACCGAGGTGGCCCGGAGCTGTCTCCCGTCGTCGGAGAGAGTGGCGTCGTGGAAGGTCTCGTGGCCGCCGGGGTCCTGCACGGTCAGCCGGTAGCGGGTCCCGGACTCGGGGACGAACTCCAGGCCCTGCCCCGGGGGCAGCGTCACCGAGACGTCCTTCGCGGGCACCGGTGCGTCGTCCAAGGCGCGGAACCTGACGCCCGGGTAGCCGGGCGGGCCGCCCGCGGTCAGCGTGACATCCGGCGGGCCGCCCGGCGACACCGAGAACCGGCCCGAGACCACGATGTGGACCGGGGTGGACCGGGAGGTGCGGCCGCCCACGTCGAACGTCAGGTGGGTGTCCGCGGGTTGGGTTCCGGCAGGGGCCTTCACCGCGACCCAAGCACTGGACGTCTTCCCCTTGCCAGAGAGGGCCAGATCCACGCCGCTGAACGTGAGCTGCTGCCCGTCGGGCGACAGCGTCCCGTAGTAGTGGGTCTCCCGCGTGCAGGCGTCCCGCACGGTCAGCTGGTAGCGGGCCCCGGCCTCGGCGACGAACTCCAGGCCCTGCCCCGGGGGCAGCGTCACCGAGACGTTCTGCGGGGCGAACGGGCCGCGTGTGCGGGCCTCCAGCCGCACCCCCGGATATCCCGTGCCGCAGCCCGCGGTCAACGTGACGTCCGGCGGCCCGCCCGGCGACACCGTGAAGACCGCGGCGGTGGACAGACCGGTGACCTTCCGGACCCGGTGGTGATTCGTGTCGGCGATGTGGACGCCGCCTTGTGCGTCCACGGCGACGCCGTTGGGTTCATCGAGCGAGAAGTGGTCGGCGGGAGTGCCGTCGCCGTTCCAGTGGGTGCTGCCGTTGCCCGCGATCGTGGTGATGTTCTTGGTGCCCGCGGCCACCCGGCGCACCCGGTGGTTGCCGGTGTCGGCGATGTAGACGTCGCCCTGCCCGTCCACCGCGACCCCGTAAGGCCTGTTGAGCTGGGCGCGGACGGCCGGTCCGCCGTCGCCGGAGAAGCCCTCGGAGTCGGTGCCCGCGATCACGCTGAACGCGGCCGAGGACGCATCCACCTTGCACACCCGGGAGTTGAGGGTGTCCGCGATGTACACGTCGCCCCGCGCATGCGCCGCGACGCCGTACGGGCGGTTCAGCTCGGTCTTCTTGGTGCCGCCCGCGACCGTGGTGACGTAGGCGGCCCCCACGTCCAGCTTCCGTACCCGGCAGTTGTCGACGTCGGCGATGTAGAGGTTGCCTGCGGCGTCCGTGGCGAGGGCGCCGGGGTTGTAGAGCTGGACCTGGTCGGCCGGCCCTTCCTCGCCCGAGAAACCCGCGGTGCCGGTGCCGGCCACCGTGGTGATCCGCCGTGCCGCCACGTCCACTTCGCACACCCGGTGGTTGCCGGTGTCGGCGACGTAGATCTTTCCCTGGGGGCTGACCGCGACGCCGTAGGGGCGGGACAGCCGGGTGTCGAGGGTGCCGCCCGCGACCGTGGTGATCTTCTTGGTCGCCGCGTCCACCCGGCGCAAACGGTCGTTGCCGGTGTCGGCGAGGTAGACATTGCCCTGCGCGTCCGTGGCGGCGGCGCAGGGGCGGGACAGCTCGGCGCGGACGGCCGGCCCGTCGTCCCCGGAGAAGCCCTTCGATTCGGTGCCCGCCACGGTGGCGACGGAGGACCGCTCCTCCGCGACCGGGGCCTCGGGGACCCCGACGGGTCCGCTCATCACCGACTCCTTCCCGCCTCGTATCGGATGGCGGATTCCGGTGATGCGCCCGTTCCGCCTCGCCCCGTTCGTCCCGGATCCACACTAGGCAGGTGCGGCCGCCGGCGCCCGCCGAAAGCCCGCTCATGAGGTGGCGGAACCACAATGCGCCTACCATCGCCCTAGGGGGCGTCTTCCCGATCTTCACGGGGCGGAGATCCGCGGTGATCCCGCCGGCGATTGCGGCCGAAGGCGAAGCGCTTCGGCTTCGCGTGCCAGGCTTTCGGTGCGGCCGAGGATTCACGCCGCCATGACACGCCGCAACGCCGCCAACGCCCGCAATTCCCCGGCCCGTTCCGGAGAGATTCGTACGGTCCCTGACGGCTTTCAGAGCCTCATCGGGTGACATCAAACGAATCACGAGACAACTCATGCGCGAGATCACCTTCTTTCCGCGGCCTGCCCGTCGGGAGGAATTCGCCGTGCGGCGGCGCCAGGGCCCTTGGCGCCGGCACGGGAAAACGACCAGAGCCGCAATGGTGAACGACTGGAGGAACCATGGCCGACGGAAACAACCCCAGGGAGTGGAATGTCCCCCGCGGAAGGAAGCCGCATTCGATCACCATCGCGCCGGACAACTACCTCTGGGTGACCACGCACGACAAAGCTCTGGTCAGGTTCAACCCCATCGACCCGGGGAGCTACCACGAAGTCGAGAGGGACATTCCCCAGCTCACCGCGGGAATCATCCCCGAGCCCAACCCGAAGCGGCCGGACAAGCACGTGTGGTTCGCCTCGCCGGCGAACGAACAGTGGGTGGACCCCATCTACGACTTCGACGTCGTGAAGGAGAAATTCGACAAGTACGATCTCGACCCCAAGGCGCGGGCCCAGACCGTCTCCGCGGTATGCATCAAGGACCGGAACACTCCGACGTACTCGTACCATGTGGCATTCGCCGAGCCGCTCGCCAAGCAGGTCGGGTACATCAAATTCGGAGAGGACGGGCCGACCTACTTTCCGCTCCCGAAGGATGATGCCCAGTTCGACACCTGGCTCTGGTCGGTGGCCGTCAGCACCAACCAGGACAAGTCCTCCTACACGTTCTGGGCCACCGGGCGGCAATGGGAAGACCACACCACCAAAAGAACGAAGAACGGGCTGTACACCCATTCGCCCCGCGAAAAGGGGTCGCGCTGGCAGCGCATCGAGTTCCAGGGAGACAAGCAGACTCCGATCCATGTCATCACGGACTCGACGTATGTCTGGGTCGGCACGACGAATCCGAACACGCTGTGCCGTTACGAAATCGACGAGGGCCGCATGAAGCAGAGCACAAAGATTCTGCCGGACGAACCACGGCAACTGGCTTTCGGCCCGGACGGTCTGATCTGGGTGGCCGGCGCCCAGTGCATCCACCGCTTCAAAAAGGACGCCAGCGTCTCCTACGACTCGTCGGTCGACCTCCCCGAGGGAAGCGAGGCGGAGGGCCTCGTCGTCGGCAGCGAGAAGGGTCAGCCGGTGGTCTGGTACACGAGCCCGAAGAGCAAGAAGATCGGCAAGTACACGATGCCGCCCGAGCCCTCGGCCCGGACCGAGGTGGTCCTCCAGGCCGCGAGTTCGGCGCCGGCCGGGGAGATGGTGGAAGCACCCCTGGTGGCCGAGCACACCATCGGCGGGGACCCGACACCGGGTATTCCGCTCACCTGCCGCATCGTCGCCGAGCACGCGGCCTTCGAGGACGGCAGCCGGGAGTGCGTCGTGTTCACAGACAGCACGGGGCAGGTCGTCTTCCCCCGGGTGCAGGCAGGAGAGGTGACCGAGGACATCCGGCTCGAAGTCGGGTACGGGACGCCGGAGCCCGAGAACGCGGTCACCCTCGCCGTCACCGACGAGGGCACGGAGGCGTGATGACGGGCACCACGGATGCCGCGGGTGCGGCCGGAGCGCGCCCCTCCTTCGACCACCACGACCTCCTGGGCGCCGCACCGGCCGCGGTCGCGTTCAACCCCGCGGACGACAACATCTGGTTCGTCACCGCCGATGCACGCATCGGCAGATTCGTCCCGCGCCCCCCGTTCGAGGTCGCCGTCTTTCCGCCGCAGTTCTCACAGAAGCAGGCCGGCACCCTCACGACCTGGGACGGCAACGTATGGACCTACGTCCACGACACCGCCGAAGGGCGGCCCGCCAAGTGCGACCCGTCCGGGAAGTACCCGCTTCTCGGCACCGGCCCCGCCAAAGCGTGCCAGGCCATGGCCGTGGCCGAGGACGGCAGGAGCGCGGGGCGTCTGATCGCCACGCTCGACGGCCAGAAGTTCCTCTACCTCATCGACTCCGCGGGAGAGGTGGAGTACTCCGATGCCTACGTGGGCGGCGCCCTGCACGGCCTGGCCGTCGAGGAGGCGTCCAAGCGGTGCTGGGTGAGCTGCCCCGGCAGCAAGGACCTCGTCCCGTTCGACCTCACGGCGGGCCGGTTCGGCAGCCCCCTCGGCCTGCGGACGGCGCCGCTGCAGATCGCCCTGACCGAAAGCGAGGGGAAACGGTATCTGTGGGCGGCGACACCGGAGCGCAGGATCGTCCGGCGGCGTCTGGACGATCCCGGGGAGAAGGAGATCGCCACTCCCGCTCCGGTGGGCCGCTTCCTCGCCCTGCCCGGCGGAACGCTCTGGTTCACCATGCCGAGCCTGGACGCGGTGGGCTACATCCTGCCCGGCGCCGAGACCGTGACCGGCACCGTCCCCACGGGGGCGGGCAGCAGGCCGTCGGGGATCACGGTGGCCGACGACGGACAGCTGTGGGTCGCCCTCGAAGGCACGGCCCAGCTGTTCCGCGTGTCCAAATACCAGATCAGAGCCGTCTCCGGCGGCAGTCAGGCGGCGGATCTCGGCGAGACGTTCGACGAACCGCTGGTCGCCCAGGTGTCCATGGTCGACGGCAGCAGCCCCGCCGACGCCTCGGTCGTCTTCACCGTGCTGGGCGACAACGCCCGCTTCAGCGGTACCCAGCAGAGCGCGAAGGTCCCGGCGAAGGCGGGCGTCGCCACCAGCCCGCCGCTCAAGGCCGTGAAGGCAGGGCCGTTCGAGGTCTCCGCGGAATGGCAGGGCAAGGACGCGGTCACCCGGTTCCGGTACCTCACCGTGAACCCGCAGGCCGGGTCCGTCGATCACGTCCGCCACCTCTCCGGCGCCGGCCAGCACACCGCCCCGGACACCGCCTTCGACCAGCCGCTGAAGGTCGTCGTCGAGGACCGCAACGGCATCGCGGTGACGGCGCGGACGAGAGTCACCTTTACCGTCACCAGAGGCAGGGCCACCTTCGAGGGCGCCGCCTCGGCGAAGACCGAGAGCGACGCCGACGGCGTGGCCGCCTCCCCGGCTCTGACCGCCGGCCCCACCCCCGGCACCTGCACCGTTGAGGCGTGGGCCGAGGGCACCGACGCCGGGACCACCTTCCGCGAGTTCATCGACTGACGGGCCCGGCCCCGAGGCGGGGCCCACGGCTCCTCGTACCACGCAGCGGAACACAGCGCATCCATGCCACCCCTGGCACGGCTCAACGAAAGGACGTCACGCCATGCCTCAGCAAACCGCTCTCCACACCAACCTCCAACGCTTCAACCATTCCGGCGTCGTCCAGGACTTCACCGTCCCGCCCGGCGTCACCACGATCAACGCCCGCTGCTGGGGCGGCGGCGGAAAGGGCAGCAGAGGAGGCGGCGGCGGATTCGTCACCGGGGACATCGCCGTCCAGCCCGGGGAGACACTGCAGGTCGTCGTCGACCTGGGCGGCGGCTCGAAGGGCGGGGGCGGGATGAGCGGCCTGTTCAGTCAGCGGCTGGGACGCCCGCTCCTGATCGCGGGAGGCGGCGGCGGAGGCTACTCGGTGAACATCCGCGACGCGCACGGCGGTCCCGGCGGGAGCGCCACCGGGGCCGACGGTCAGGCGGGCACCGCGGCGGCGTCGGGGATCCTGGCGCGTGGCGCGTCGGATGCGTCGGGCGGCGCCAACGCGTCCGTGGACAGCAGACGCGGCGGGCGCGGGGGCAACACCGGCCAGGACGGATTCTCCAACGCGAGCGGAACCGGCGGAGGGCAGGTCCCGATCCCGGGCATGGGAGGAGGCGGCGGCGCGGGCGACGGCGGCCTCACCGGCGGCGGAGCCGGCTACGCGGGCGGCGGCGGAGGCGTCGACGCGGGCTTCCCGACGCGCTGGGCCAGCGGCGGCGGTGGCGGCAGCAGCTTCGTCGACGGCTCCGTCGCCGGCGGACGCAGCGTGCCCGGCACGGGTCCCCAGGCAGGAGGCAGGAACGACGCCCTGTACGAGTCTCCGGTCGGGGACGCGGACCAGCGCGGCCAAGTGGTGCTGCAGTGGACGGGGTTCACCGTGGCACCCGGCGGGCCGCCCGACGTGGATCTGGTGCAGGGTGGACCGGTCAAGTACCCGGGAGTGCAGGTCGACGGCAACGCGGCGGTCAACCCGGTGCCGGTCACGGTGGAGCTGCCCGCCGGCCACGGTCTGCTCTTCGGCACCCAGACGCTCCCGGACCTCCAGCTGACCGTGCATCACCTCAGCCGAGGAACGGTCCAGTACGTGGGAGCGCTGTCGGCGGACGGCAGCTCGCTCGCCTTCTCGGACGTGGATCTGATGCTGCCCGGGCCCACGGTGATGTGGGTGGGCGTGAGCGCCACCGCTTCCGCCGTTCCCGGCGACACCGCGCTGCGCTTCACCGTCGGCGGCCAGACCTCCGATTCCACCCCGGTACACGTCGGCACGGCCGTGGTCGTCCCGCCGCTCTCGGTCGAGCCCGGCGGGCCGCCGGATGTGCTGCTGACGCGAGGCGGGATCACCCGCTACCCGGCGGTGAAGGTGACCAACAACGGCACGGGAGCGGTCCCCCCGCTGACCGTCACCGTCACGCTCCCCCCGGGCGCCGGACTGCAATGGGGGCAACCCGGCCTGCCGGACATTCAGCTGACGGTCCTCAACGACCCGGGCCCGCCCTACACCGGAACGCTCTCCCCGGACGGTCAGAGCCTGACCTTCACCAACGTCGCCCCGCCGAGCCCCGGGTCGGACTATGTCCTCTACGTGGGCGTCAGCGCGGTCGCGAGTGCCCCCCTGGGAATCTCGTCACTGACGTTCAACGTAGGCGGCCATCAGAGCGCCTCCACACCCGTGGAGGTGACCGTTTAGCCGGAGTGGTACGCAACAGCAGGAGCATTCCCTTTCCTCGCCGACGGTGCCGCTGCTCGCGGAGCGGCACCGTCGGGTAACCGCCGAGTACCAATTCTCGGCATCTTTTGCCGAATTGGCACTCCGCACCTGACTGATAACCCGTCATGCGCTCCATGATGTGAACGCCGTTTCCTCGCCGTGCGCGAGTCACTGCCGCATGAGACGCTCCCGATGACGGGGCGCACCGAATCATCTGATCCCGCACTTACGGCCTTCAACCGTGGGAGGAATGTATGGCGTCAACACCAAGGGCCGGACAGGCCATTGCGGTGGCCGGGTCGCTCGACCCGCTCGCATTGAGCCGCGCCATGGACAAGCTGGTGACGGCAGCTCTTGCCGCGCAGACCTGGAGTCTCGTCAACACCGCCGCGGGGGCCGCACCCCCCTCGAGCGAAAGCGCGGTGCAGGAAGTACAGGCGGCTCAGGAAGGGGTCAGGGAGAGCGCTCAAGAATTCCTGAACGCGCACGTGCCGGAAGTCATCAAACGGCTCGGTGACGCCCAGAGTGCGGCCACCACTTTCCGCGCCATTCAGAAGTTCGTCGCGGCGGCCCCTGATCAGTCGGCCGCGCTTCTCGGGGCAACGGCGGAAGACTTCGAGAAGTTCCGGAAGCTGGCGGATGACTTCGCCGCGATGTACGAGGAATTCTGCAAGCAGGCGGAGGCCGCGGGTGCGGCGCTGACCAGCGCCACGGCCACCGCGATCACGCGACTCTCCGCGGGAAAGGGGGAAATCGCCGACACCAACCGCGCGCTGAAGGAGATGCAGCAGGTCGTGAGCGACGACCTGGACGACGTCATCGAGGCGTCTCACACCTCCGGCCGGGCAATGCGGAAGATCCTCGATTCCGTCGCGGAAGCTCTCAAGAGCATCGGGAACAGGGACCAGGCAGCGGGGGGTCCGGGAAACGTCCGCGAGCCGGGCGAGGAGGCTCCGCCCGCCAAGGTCGTCAACGCGCTGCGGAAGCTCCGTGCGGACAGCGAAAAACTGGCGGCGCTCCATCTGCAGCTCGCCGAGCAGCAGGCCGGAGTACAGCAATTGGCGAAGGTCAGCTCGGACTGCGACGCCTATGTGCGCAGTGTGCGCGCCGTCGCGGGGCCGGCCAGAGCCGTCGCCAACATGTGGCAGGAGGTGCACGCGGAGTACACGGCGACCGCGGCGCAGCACGACCGGCCCGGCGACGGTGCCCGCCTGGTCAGGCCCATCGACGAGGCCGCCGTCAAGTGGGAAGCGCTGCAGAAGCAGGCGGACCGGCTGCGGGCCGCGATCACCGACGGCTGACGCGAGGCATCGACAGCAGCGGACGAAGGAGAGCGGAGAGATCATGACCACGCAGATCGAGGCAAGCGTCGAACTCCAGCAGAGCGCCGGAAACGCGGTCGTCGAGCAGGGCGGACTGGCCGCGGTCGTCCAGTCGTATGCGATGAGTGTGACGCGGCAGCAGAAGCTGGACCCGAGCCGCTGCAGCAGCCAGGTGAAGCCGCACGCCATCGGGATCAACAAGGAACTGGACAGCGCCGCGGAAACGGCACGGTATTACCTCAACACCGTGCAGCCGGAATCCATGAGAATGCTCAACGCGGCCCACGACTACTTCCTCCTCCAGAGATCCCTCATCGAGATCTCCCAAGAGGTACAGGACAAAGATGACCTGGCGGAAATACTCCGCGGCATCCGGGACGACGTGGGCAGGATAGCGGCCGAGGCACAGCAGTACGTCAGGACGATGCAGAAGCTCCGCGACGACTTCACGAACAGCGGAAAGGCGTTCACCGAGTACGCCGCCAAACTGAACGCCGTGGTAGGGGGCAACCAAGGCGTCCTGCGAGATCTGAGCAATCAGCTCAACAGCGTGAACAGCCAGATCAGATCGAATTCCTCCAAGGCGCCGAACTGGCTCGCCATCGTCGGCGGCTTGGCCCTGATCGCCCTCGGCACCCTCGGTGCGGTGTTCACCGGAGGTCTTTCCCTGGGGCTGGCCATCGGCGGCGGTGTGCTGCTCGTCAAGGGAATGGGGAGGAACAACGGGCAGACACTGGCGCGCCTGGAGAACCAGAAGCGGGACATCATCGCCAAGCAGCAGCAGATTCAGGGGGAGGTGAAGCTGCTCCAGACGTGCGAGGCCGGGCTGACCGATCTCGGCGGCGAGGCGGCCAAGGCAGCCACTTCGGCCCAGAGCGCGGCCAATGGATGGACCGATCTCCGAACCTCCCTGGACAGCTTCGCCGATCAGGTGGAGAAGAGCAGCCAAGCGAGCGGAATTATGCAGAAGTTCCGCATGCAGGTGGCCGACAGCCAGCGGGACCCCATCCTCGACAAGATCCAGGCCATGCAGCGCAACCTCACCAGCCCGCAGCTGGTGACCAGCCCCACCCAGCCCACCGGCGACCTCGTCCAGGGCCAGCTCGGCAACATCTGAGGGCTGATTTCTCAGGGCTGACTCTGAGGGCTGACTCTGAGGGCTGATTCTCAGGGTTGATGCTGCGGGCCGACCCGCAATTCCCGGCGGGACAGCTCTTCGACCCCGAATTCCGGAACGGCTTGCCGGGTGAACCGGCAAGCCGTTCCGGCCGTCGTGCCCCCGCTCCGGCCGCCCGGCCCTTCAGCGACCCGCCGGCCGATGTCCACCGATCGGCGTCATGGCGGGTCAATCCGGAAGACCGGCTCGCCCACCAACGGGCTGTGAACCGCAACCCGGCGGCCCGGCCGCGGTACGAACGGCCGCGTGATCAGCCTTCGCCGGCGGCTCCGTGCCGCCACCACCGCTCTGGCCCTCGCGTGCCTGCTCGGCCCGCTGGCCGCCGCACCCGCCTCCGCCGCGCCCGCGCCCCCCGCGGAACTGACGCACAGTCGCCGGGCCCTGCCCACCCCGCCGTCCGCCGCTCAGGTGCGCACCGAGATCGAGGACCTCGTCGTCGAGGCCCCGCACTCGATGGACGGCTACAGCCGCGCCAAGTTCCCCCACTGGATCGGTCAGGGCGGCACCTGCGACACCCGTGAGATCGTCCTGGCCCGCGACGGGCAGGACGTCGTCGCCGACAGCCAGTGCCACGCCGTCTCCGGCACCTGGACCTCCCCCTACGACGACAAGATGTTCACCAACGCCAGGGACCTCGACATCGACCACATGGTGCCGCTCGCCAATGCCTGGCGGTCCGGTGCGGACGGTTGGGACACCGCGCGGCGCAAGGCGTTCGCCAACGATCTGCAGCACTCGCAGCTGGTGGCGGTGTCCGCCTCGTCCAACCGCAGCAAGGGCGACCAGTCCCCGGACCAGTGGAAGCCGCCGCTCGTCTCGTACTGGTGCGAGTACGCGCGGGCCTGGGGCGACACGAAGTACGTGTACGGGCTGAGGGTCACCCAGCCCGAGAAGGACGCTCTCGACTCGATGCTCGACACCTGCCCCACCGGCTGATGGGCCGTTGACGGCCGGTCAGGTGTGCGTACCCGCGAACCTGCCTCCACTGCTGCGGAGGCAGGTTCGCGGGTACGTCCTGCCGGAGTGGCCGCGTTGCCGGTGGGGCGGCCGCCACTCGCGGTGGTGCCGTGCCGGTCAGACGATGTCGAGGGTGGTGGACGGCGAGGTCCGGGCGCCGACGGAGAACTCGACGGCGGTGGGGCCCAAAGGCGCGTCGCCGCCGGCGCTCACGCAGACCCACATGACCGACTGCGAGGTGGCGGTGGGGATGGCGAGGTCGACGTTGGTGAAGGTGAGCGACTGTCCGTCGGTGGCGAGGGTCCCCGGGTACGCCTTGGTCCTTCCGCCGGCATCCTGGACGGTCAACTGGTGGTCGGGGGCGGACGGCGTGCCGAACGCCAGGCCGGCCCCGGCCGGAAGCGTCGCCGTGACGGTCTGCAGGGGAAGGGCGTGCGCGCCCTTGTTGACGACCTTCACCCCCGGGTACCTGAGTGCCGCGCCTCCCCGGGCCAGGGGCAGCGGGCCGTCGCCCGGGGAGAGGACGAAGCCGGGCTGGACGACGACCGGCGTGGACGGGGAGGTCTTGCCTCCCACGGTGAAGGGCAGGCTGGTGACGCCGAGGACGGCGTCGTGCTCGGCGCTCACCGCGACCCACATCACCGACGTCCCGGGCAGTTGCAGGTCCACGTCCGAGAAGTGGAGCGACGCCCCGTCCGGGGAGAGGACGCCGCTGTAGGGCGGGAGGGTCGGTCCGGCGGCGTTCCGGACGGTCAGCTGGTAGTCGGGGAGTGCCTGGGTGCCGAAGAGCAGGCCGCCGCCGGGAGGCAGGGCCACCGTCACGGGCACCGGAGCGAACGCCGCGCCGCCGTCGACCCGCACCCCCGGATATCCGACCGGCCCGGCCTGCACCAGTTGCACGTCCGGCGGGCCGCCGGGCGCCACCGTGAACTCGTGCCACTGCAGCACCACCTGGCCCGGCTGCCCGGCGTCGCCGACACCTGCCTGGTACCACGGATCGGATTTGCCCGCGGCGCTCGGCCCCGCGCCGGTGACCGTCACACCGCCGGTCACTCCGGGCCCGGACGCGAAACCCGAGCCACCGGCGCCGCCGGATTCGTAGGCGCCGCCGCCCCCGGCATCGCCGCCCCAGCCGCCGCCACCGCCGCCACCCGCGTAGCCGCCCCCACCACCGGCGGTGGCGGCGGACTGCGGGCCCCCGCCGCCACCGCCCATGCCGGGCAGCGGAACCCGCCCGCCGTTGAACCCACCGTCATAGCCCAGGTCGCCGCCCTTTCCCGCCGGGTCGTGGTCCTTGGCCTCCACCCCGGCGCCGCCTGTCGGTCCCACGGCTCCTCGTGCCGGGGCTCCCGTCCATGTCCCCCGGGCCCGGGGCTTCCCGTCGCCGCCGCGCGCACCGCCGCCCGGTCCGCCGGCCATCAGCGTCACATCGCCCTGGCCTTCGCCACCGGCGCCGCCGCCACCGGCGATGAGCAAGGGGCCCTGCCCGGTGCGGTACAGACCGCTCATGCCCCCGCCCTGCTTGGGCCCGCCGCCGAAGGCGGTACTGCCCACCACCACCTTCAACACCTCGCCCGGCGTGACCGCAACGGTCCCGGAGGTGAACCCGCCGCCGCCGGCGTGCGCACCGCCGCCGCCTCCGCTGCCCCAGATGCGGGCTTCGAGCGAGGTCACCCCGTCGGGAACCCGGAAGTCCTGCACCTGGCCCGTGGCGTTGAACCGCGTCTGCTGCTGCCCTGGCGCGGAAGTGGTCATGGCGTGCCGTCCTTTCGTTGCAGCCCGGCTGCATCGGTCGCGGTGTGCTGAGGTTCCTCAAGGCCGTGACGGGTACCGGAACGGCCGAGGTCCGGCTCGCCGGCCGGCTCCCCGCTGCGCGTCGGTTCCGCCGGGGCCCGGTCCGTACCGGCACCGGTTGACGGCGGCGGCTCCGGCTCGTGATGGCTTCGGGTGCGGCCGGCCGCCGGGCGCGCCCCGAAGGCCCGTCTCACCCGGCTCAGGGGCGACAGCCGGGGCCGGCCCTCGGCGGGCGTGCCGTCCCCGACCGCACGGTCGTCCTCGGGGCCGGGGCCCGCCGGGCCGGCATCGGCGGACGGGGGGACGGTGCGCCCGGCGGAGGCGGCGTGGCGGCGGTTCCCCTCCAGCGATTCGATGGCCTCGCACCACAGGTCGAGGTCGTGGGCGGCGCTCAGTTCGGCGGACCGTTCCAGGGCCCGGCGGGAGGCGCGGGCCCAGGTGTCCGGATCGCGGAGCGACCTCAGGGCATCGATCCAGGCGTTCTGGTCGTCGCGGTAGGCGAAGATGCCGGCGGCGCCCATGGCCTCCACCAGCCCGGGGGTGGGGTGGGCGATCACCGGGATGCCGGAGGCGAACGCCTCCACCGCCACCCGGCCCCACGACTCGTACAGGCTCGGCATCAGCATCACCCGTGCCCGGCTGTAGACGTGCTCACGCATCTGCTGCCCGGGCACCGAGTCGACGACTTCGCAGTTGGGCAGCCGCGGTGGCGGCATGACCTGCTCGCCGTAGGCGCCGCGCACCCCGCGGAACTTCCACTCCGGGGTCCAGGCGGCGATCCGCCAGAACAGCTCGCCGCCCTTGTCGGCATTGAGATTGACCAGGGTCGCGCACTCGCCCGGCCGTGTGCGGTACTCGTCCGCGATCACCGGCGGGCGCACCACGATGCTGCGCCGGGGCAGGAACTCCGGCGGGTAGCGGGCGTAGTAGATCTCACCGTCCCGCCGGATCCATTCGCTGTTGTAGACCACCAGGTCCGCGCCCGCCGCGTTGTGGAAGCTCGCGGCGAAGTTGTCGTGGCAGATCACCGTGAGCGGGATGGCGCGCTCCCGTGCGAGCCCGGCCAGCAGCGGCACGTTCTCGTAGTGGGTGACCAGCACGTCCGCCCGGTGCGCACGGGCGACGAAGTCGATGCCCTCCTGGAAGGGCACCACGTACACCCCGTCGATCTCGTACGACTTGTGGGTCTTCCCCGGGTGTGACAGCCATACCTCGACCCGGTGGCCGCGCTCGGCCAAGGGGCGCAGCATCGAGTGCAGCATCCACTCGGAACCGGCGTTGTGATCCGGTGGATACCCGTACACCCGGGCCACGATCGATCTGCGGCGTGCCACCGGTAACGCGGCCGGGCCGTACGGGCGGGGCGCCACGGAATTCACCCACCAATCCCCTCACTTGGGGTATATATTCCTTATCTACTCTTATCGGGCATATCGTATCTTCGTGCGGCCACGCCGGCAGGCGCCACACGGGCGCCGGCGAGTCTCACACCCGTATGCGCGCGCCCCGCCGTACGACGGCCGGGCCGGCGGCGGCCACCGGCGGCGGCCCTGGAGGAACGTACAGCCGGTACCGGGGCGCTGGCCTGCGGAAAGCGACAGTAGACTCTGGCCATGTGACTGCTGTGACTGCGAAGCCCCGCATCCCCAATGTCCTGGCCGGCCGCTACGCCTCCACCGAGCTGGCCGTGCTGTGGTCCCCCGAGTACAAGGTCAAGCTGGAGCGGAAGCTGTGGCTCGCCGTCCTGCGCGCGCAGAAGGATCTGGGCGTGGAGGTTCCCGAGCAGGCCCTCGCGGACTACGAGCGGGTCCTCGACACCGTCGACCTCGCCTCCATCGCGGAGCGCGAGAAGGTCACCCGGCACGACGTCAAGGCGCGGATCGAGGAGTTCAACGCCCTCGCCGGCCATGAGCAGGTCCACAAGGGCATGACCTCCCGCGACCTGACCGAGAACGTCGAGCAGCTGCAGGTGCGGCTGTCGCTGGAGCTGATGCGCGACCGCACGGTGGCCGTGCTGGCCCGCCTCGGCTCGCTCGCCGCCCAGCACGCCGAGCTGGTCATGGCCGGGCGTTCGCACAACGTCGCGGCGCAGGCCACCACCCTCGGCAAGCGCTTCGCGACCGCGGCGGACGAGCTGCTGGTGGCGTACGGGCGGCTGGAGGAGCTGCTGTCGCGCTACCCGCTGCGCGGCATCAAGGGCCCGGTCGGCACCGCGCAGGACATGCTCGACCTGCTGGGCGGGGACGCCGCCAAGCTCGCCGAGCTGGAGCAGCGGATCGCCGCCCACCTGGGCTTCGGCCGCGCCTTCACCTCCGTCGGCCAGGTCTACCCGCGCTCCCTCGACTACGACGTCGTCACCTCGCTGGTACAGCTGGCCGCCGCGCCGTCCTCGCTCGCCAAGACGATCCGGCTGATGGCCGGCCACGAGCTGGTGACCGAGGGCTTCAAGCCCGGCCAGGTCGGCTCGTCGGCGATGCCGCACAAGATGAACACCCGCTCCTGCGAGCGCGTCAACGGCCTGATGGTGATCCTGCGCGGGTACGCCTCGATGACCGGTGAGCTGTCGGGCGACCAGTGGAACGAGGGCGACGTGTCCTGCTCCGTGGTCCGCCGGGTGGCGCTGCCCGACGCGTTCTTCGCGCTGGACGGCCTGCTGGAGACGTTCTTGACGGTGCTCGACGAGTTCGGCGCGTTCCCCGCCGTCGTCGCCCGCGAGCTGGACCGCTACCTGCCGTTCCTCGCCACCACCAAGGTGCTGATGGGCGCGGTGCGGGCCGGGGTGGGCCGCGAGGAGGCGCACGAGGCGATCAAGGAGAACGCGGTGGCGTCGGCGCTGGCCATGCGCGAGCAGGGCGTGGAGCGCAACGAACTCCTCGACAAGCTGGCCGCCGACTCCCGCATCCCGCTGGACCGGGCGCAGCTCGATGCGCTGATGGCCGACAAGCTGTCGTTCACCGGTGCCGCCGCCGACCAGGTCGCGTCCGTGGTGGAGCGGATCCAGAAGGTCGCCGGGGAGCACCCCGAGGCCGCCGCGTACACGCCCGGCGCCATCCTCTGACCATGGGCTTCACCCCCGAGGAGCTGCAGGCCGCGCGCGGCCGTCATGTCCCCGACGTGACGGCGCCCGGCCTGCGGGTCCTGTTCTGCGGGATCAATCCGTCGCTGATGACGGCGGCGTGCGGGCACCACTTCGCCCGCCCCGGCAACCGCTTCTGGCCGGTGCTGCACGCCGCGGGCTTCACCCCGCGGCTGCTGGCCCCCGCCGAGCAGGGTGAGCTGCCCTCGTTCGGGGTGGGCATCACCAACGTCGTGGCGCGGGCGACCGCCCGGGCCGACGAGCTGAGCGCCGAGGAGTTCCGCGAGGGCGGCCGGCTGCTGGCGGAGAAGGTGGCGCGGCTGCGCCCGCACTGGCTGGCCGTCGCGGGCGTCACCGCGTACCGCACCGCCTTCGGCGACCGCCACGCGGCCATCGGCCCGCAGGAGCGCACCCTGGGCACCACCCGCATCTGGGCGCTGCCCAACCCCAGTGGTCTCAACGCCCGGTGGACGGTGGCGGCGATGGCCGAGGAGTACGGGCGGCTGCGGGCCGCGGCGTTCGGCGAGGAGGCCGCGCCCACCGGCTGAGACGGCTCCCCGCGGCCGGCTTTCGGGGCTCGCCGGGACCGCGCTGACCGGCTACGATCCGCCTCACATCGAGGCGAGGAGACGGACGTTGGGGCGGCTCACCGGCGGGGACCCCTCCCTGTTGCGACGGATCAACTCGGCGGTGGTGCTGCACGCGCTGCGCGCCGCCGACTCCCCCACGCTCACCGACCTCGTCCAGGTGACGGGGCTGTCGCGGCCGACGGTCGAGGGCGTGGTCGAAGGGCTCATCGAGACCGGGCTGGTGGCCGAGGCGGCCGCCGAGGAGGGGGAGGCGCGCCGGCAGGGACGGCCCGCGCGCCGCTTCCGGTTCCGGACCGAGGCCGGGCATCTGCTGGGCATCGAGATCGGCCCGCACCGCGTCTCCGTCCTCCTGTCCGACCTCGCCGGACGCCTCGTCGACTCCACCCAGCGCACGGTCGGCGCACGGGCCGGTGCGGACGAGCGGTTGGAGCGGGTACGCACCGCCGTCGCCGAACTCCTGCGCCGCGCCGGGGTGCCGCGCCGCTCGCTGCGCGCCGTCGGGGTGGGCAGCCCCGGGATCGTGGAGGCGGACGGCACGGTACGGCTGGGCACCGCGCTGCCCGGCTGGACGGGACTGCCGCTGGGCGAACGGCTGCGCCGCTCGTTCCGCTGCCCGGTGCTGGTGGAGAACGACGCCAACGCGGCGGCGGTGGCCGAGCACTGGACCGGCGCGGCGACCGGCAGCGACGACATCGTCTTCGTCCTGGCGGGGCTGAGCCCGGGGGCCGGGGCGCTGATCGGCGGGCGGCTGCACCGCGGGTTCGGCGGCGCCGCCGGGGAGATCGGCGCGCTCCATCTGCTGGGGCGGGAGGCCACGCCGGAGAAGCTGCTGTCGACGACCGGGAAGCCGCTGCATCCGCTCGACGAGGCGCAGGTCGCCGAGGTGTTCGCGCTGGCCCACGAGGGCGACGCCCGGGCGCAGGAGGCGATGGACCGCTTCCTGCAGCGGCTGGTGCACCATGTGGCGGCGCTGGTGTTGGCGCTCGATCCGGAGCTGGTGGTGATCGGCGGCTGGGCGACCGGGCTCGCGGGGGTCCTCGATCCGCTCCGCGACGAGCTGGCCCGCTACTGCCTGCGGCCGCCGCAGGTGGCGCTGTCGGCACTGGGCGAAACGGCGGTCGCCACCGGCGCGCTGCGCCTCGCGCTCGACCATGTGGAGGGCGAACTCTTCGCGGTCGAGGGCGCGGTGACGAGGCGCCGGTAGGGGGCGGCGCTTCCCCGGACACACGGATGCGCCCCTGCCCGGAGCCGGGCAGGGGCGCTGCTGCGTCTCGGCGCTCACGGCCCTGTCGCGATGGGCCGTCACATTCGATCGCCTGGCCTTTTCCCCGTCGGCCGGCGCCGGGAATACGGCGCCGGCCGACGGGCCCGGACGAATCCGGCACCGACCGTTCGGCAATTACCCGCGGAACACCTTCCGGCTTTCCCGGCCGCCCGACGCGAGCGGATCACCGAAATCCCCATCACGCCTCGAAGGAATTCGAACTTCCCTTCCTTCGAAACGGTGACCGGAATTTCATGGCCACTCGTCCGGCATCGAACACCCGGGACGGGGCACGGCTATTCGGTCGACACCGTCATGTTCTTGTCGGTCAGGTTCTTGACCGACAGCGTGACACCGCCGAAGCCGCGCTTGAACTCGTTGCTCCCCTTCTTGACGTCGCTGGTCTCGGTCGGGGAACCCCCCGCCGTCATCTCGAACCGCCCGTCGGCCTCACACTCGACCTTCACCGTGGTCTCCCGACCACCTGCCCAGGTGGGGATACCACCCTTGACCTCATTCGGGGCGAGACCGTAAGGACCAGCCATGATCATTCCCTCCCGTTTTTCTGCAATTGCCTTTCTCGACTGTGTGGGTACCCGGGCCCGCCTTTCCTCATTCACGGCACACGCCCCGTAAAGGGGAATGGCGTGATCTTTGGCTTCACCGACCGCTCGACCAGCGGTTCCATCATTTCAAGCCCCGACCGGGCATACGATATCCCCGGCATCCTTATTTCAAATTCAAGGAAGGAACAAGGGGTTCACATTCCGATTTTTCCATTCCGCGTTCGCGAAAGATTCCGGTCTGCTAAGGGGGCGGAGAGCGGCGGCCGTACGGAGCGGCGGGCCCCAAAACGCCCGGGCCCGTACCGCCGTGCGGCGGTACGGGCCCGGGCGTTGCGCCGTCGGTCAGCCGGCGAGCAGGGAGACCGCTTCGCTCTCGCCGAAGGTGAGGCGGCAGGTGTCGGCGCGGTAGGTGGAGACCGCGACGGCCGCGGGGCGGCCGCCGGAGACGTAGCGGGTGGTGACGACGAGGACGGGCGCGCCGGGCAGCCGGTCGAGCGCCTTGGCGTCCTCGGCGCTGGCCGAGCCCAGCTCGACGGTGCGGTCCTGGCCCTCCAGCGGATGGGCGGCCAGGGCGTCCAGCACCGCGCGGGCCCGGGCCGGGGCGCTGACCGCGGCGACCTCCGCACAGCCGGGGACCACCGCCGCCGGCACGTACAGCAGCTCGGCGGCGACGGGGCGGCCGGCGGTGACGCGGCCCCGGCGGACGACGTGCACGGGCACGCCCGCCGGGGTCTCCAGCAGGCGGGCGACGGGCGACGGGAGGGTGTCGGCGGTGCCGGCGTCGACGGGCTCCCAGTCGTCCCCGGCGGCGCCCGGCCAGGTGTGGCGGGCGGGATCGACGGCGACGCCGACGCGCGGCGGGGCGACGGTGGTGCCGACCCCGCGGCGGCGCTGGAGGCGGCCCTCCAGCTCCAGCTGCTCCAGCGCCTGCCGCAGCGTGGCGCGGGCGACGCCGAACCGGGCCGCCAGGTCACGCTCGTTGGGCAGGATCTCGCCGACGGAGAACTCCGAGTCCAGCGCCTCGCTGAGTACGGTCTTGAGGTGCCAGTACTTCGGCTCCGGCACCGTTTCGAGCTGCGTGGTCCCCACCCTGTCCTCCGCCTCGGCCATGTCCCGCAGGGCCGCGCTCCGCTCCCGCTGTCCTTGGGCGGACCGGTTATGAGCGCTTCTTTATTAAAGGTTGTTGCAGTATCGCCGACGATAGGCCTGGCCCCACCCTTGGTCAAGACCAATGAGCCAGGAGTGGGGGAATCGGCGGATGGGACGCGAGGGCGCTGCCCTGGCGCCCGGCGTACGCCGGGCGCGGAGCGGAGCGAGTCCGGAAAGCGGTCACCCTGCTCCGTGTAGCGGAGCCGTCAAGGTCCCCTCCGGTGGGTGGCCCCGGGTGCGCGGGCTTGCCACCATGTCCCGGTGCGCGGTGGTGGCGGTCGGCCGGAGTTCACCGGGAGTTGGCCGACCGGGCACCGCGACGCTGTACGAACGGGACGTCAGCTCATTTGTGCGACTTCACGGAGGTATCTGATGGCACCGGGATCCGGCGGCGGATTCGGACGGCGGTCGCTGCTGCGCGGCGCCGCGGTGGGCTCCGCCGCGCTGGCGCTGCCCACCCTGTCCTGCGCCGCGCCCGCGCAGGCCCGCAGCGGACGGCCGGCGGCCCGGTGGGGCACCCAGGTCGGCGATGTGACGGCGACGTCGGGGCTGGTGTGGGTGCGCTCCGACCGTCCGGCCCGGATGATCGTCGAGACGGCGGCGACCGAGGCGTTCCGCAACGCCCGGACCTGGACCGGCCCGGTGGTCGGCGCCGGAACGGACTTCACGGGCGTCACCGCGGTGCACGGCCTGCCGCCCGGTCAGCAGGTGCACTACCGGGTGCGGCTCGCCGACCCGGACGACCCGCGGCGCTCCGGGGAGCCGCTGACCGGCACGTTCCGGACCGCTCCGGCGCACCGCCGCGACGGCGTGCGCTTCCTGTGGTCGGGCGATCTGGCCGGGCAGGGCTGGGGCATCAACCCCGACCGGGGCGGCTACCGCATCTACGAGGACATGCGCCGCCGCAACCCGGACTTCTTCCTGTGCAGCGGCGACAACATCTACGCCGACAACCCGATCGAGGCGCGGGTGACCCTGCCCGACGGCCGGATCTGGCGGAATGTGACGACCGAGGAGAAGGCGAAGGTCGCCGAGACCACGGCGGAGTTCCGCGGCGCGTTCCGCTACAACCTCCAGGACCACAACCTGCGGGCGTTCAACGCCCAGGTCCCCACGATCACGCAGTGGGACGACCACGAGGTGCACAACAACTGGTACCCGGGGCAGTTGCTCGACGACGACCGCTACACCGTCAAGGACGCCGATGTGCTGGCCGCGCGGTCGCTGCGGGCGTTCAGCGAGTACTTCCCGATCCGTACGCTGCGGCCCGGACGCGAGGGCCGGGTGTACCGCGTGGTGCGGCACGGCCCGCTGTTGGACGTGTTCGTGCTGGACATGCGGCGCTACCGCAACGCCAACTCGCCCGGGCGGCAGACCGACGACCCGCAGGGCATTCTCGGCGCGGAGCAGCTGCGCTGGCTCAAGCGGGAGCTGTCGCGCTCGCGCGCGGTGTGGAAGGTGATCGCCTCGGACATGCCGCTGGGGCTGGTCGTACCGGACGGCAAGGAGAACTTCGAGGCGGTGGCGCAGGGCGATCCGGGCGCGCCGCTGGGCCGGGAGCTGCAGATCGCGGAGCTGCTGCGGCACATCAAGCACGCGCGGATCACCGGCACGGTGTGGCTGACGACGGATGTCCACTACACCTCGGCGCAGCACTACGCGCCCGAGCGGGCGGCGTTCAAGGACTTCGAGCCGTTCTGGGAGTTCGTGTCGGGGCCGCTGCACGCGGGCGGTTTCCCGGCGGTGAAGCTGGACGGCACGTTCGGCCCGCGGCAGGCGTTCGTCCGGGCGCCGGAGCGCGCCAACACCTCTCCCGCGGAGTCGCCGCAGTACTTCGGTGAGATCGACATCGACGGCGGCAGCGGCGAGCTGACGGTGCGGTTGCGGCGGGACAGCGGTCCGGGCGACGGGCGGGAGGGCGACGAGGTGCTCTTCAGCAAGGTGCTGCAGCCGGGACGGGTAGGACAGTAGAGCCCGATGCCACGCATGCTCCCCTTGACCGCTTCGCCCCTCTTGCGCCTCTTACCGGGTTTTACCCGTCGGACACAAGACGTTGGCGGCCAGGCAACACCGGTCGGCGAGGCTGGCGCCATGACCGACACCACCTCCGACACGTCCGCCCGGCGGGGCCACCGGCGCCGGGACGCCGTCGCCCTGACCGCGGCGGTCTCCGCCGCGGCCACGGCGACCGCCGCCGGGTCCCTGCTCCCCGGCCCGGCGGCGGCGCCGCTGCTCTGCGCCGCCGGGCTCGCCGCCGGCTGGCCGGCCGTCGCCCGGCTGCGCACCCGCTGGTCGCGCCGCCACGATCCGGCGCCGCCGCCGTCCGATACCGGCGCCGCGGCGCCGGCCCCCGCCCCGGGTGCCACGGCGCCCGGGGCGCAGCCGGCGCTGTGGCGGATGCGCACCACCGTCCAGGACTCCCCGGGCAGCCTGGCCGCCCTGTGCACGGCGCTGGCCGCGCACCACGTGGACATCCTCAGCCTGCAGACCCATCCGCTGGCCGCGGGCACGGCCGACGAGTTCCTGCTGCGCGCCCCGGGGGCGCTGACGCCGCAGGAGCTGACCGGTGCGGTGGCCGCCGCGGGCGGCCGGAGCACCTGGCTGGAGCGGGCCGACACCCACGATCTGGTGGACGCCCCGGCCCGGATGCTGGGCCTGGCCACCCGTACCGCGCTGGACTCCGCCGAACTTCCGCTGGCACTGCGGCAGTTGCTGGGCCGGTGCACGATCCGTTCGGTGCCGGCGCGTCCGCTGCGCGGGCGGCCCGCCGAGCCGCTGCCCGCCGAGGGCGTGCTGGAGGAACACGTCATGAAGTTCCGGGACGCCTTCGGGGGTTCCCTGATCGTCGAGAGGCCGCAGTTGCCGTTCACGCCCACCGAGTTCGCGCGGGTGCATGCGCTGGTCGAGCTGGACCGCCGGCTGGGCCGGCGGATGCCGCACCGCCGTGAGGTGCTGACGCTGCCGGAGGGCAACGATCTGACGGTCCGCCGGGCCGGGCCGGACGACCTGGCGGCGGCCGTGGCGATGCACGGCCGCTGCTCGGCGGCGACGCTGACCCGGCGCTACCACGGTCCGGTCGGCGACGCCGACGCCTATCTGCGGCATCTGCTCGGCCCGCACCACGGCCGCACCCTCGCGGTGGAGACCGCGTCCGGCCGTCTGGTGGCGCTCGGGCACCTGCTGTGGGACGGCGACGAGACCGAGGTGGCGCTCCTGGTCGAGGACGCCTGGCAGCAGCGCGGCATCGGCGCCGACCTGCTGCGCCGGCTGGTGGAGATGGCCGGCGAGGCGGGCTGCGAGAGCGTCTACGCGATCACCCAGGCGTCCAACACCGGGATGGTGGCGGCGATGCGGGGCCTGGGCCTGCCGCTCGACTACCAGATCGAGGACGGCACCCTGGTGATCACCACCCGGCCGCAGGGCGAACCGGCGCTGCGCACCACCCGCCCGGCGACCGCCTCCGGCGAGTCCCCGGGCCACGGCTGACGGACCGCCCTCACCCCGCCCCGGCCCGGTCGGGCACCGCGGGCTCCTTCAGGGGGCGCAGGAGGAGTCCGCCGAGGGCCGGGAGGGCGATCAGCGGCAGCAGTGCGGTCTGCAGCGAGGTGGCGTCGGCGACGGCGCCGATCACCGGCGTGGCGAGGCCGCCGACGCTGACGGCCAGCCCCAGCGTCACCCCGCCCGCGGTGCCCACCCGGCCCGGCAGGTAGTCCTGCCCGAGCGTGACGTGCAGGGAGAACGGCACGTACAGCCCGGCCGAGGTCAGTGCCACGCACACGTACAGCGCGGGCCCCGGGACGAGGACGACGCCGGCGACGGCCGGGACGGTCAGCGCGTAGGACCAGCGGACCACCGGGAGGCGGCCGAAGCGCGTGGCGAGGCGGCCGCCGGCGACGGTGCCGACGGCGCCGCCGAGGTAGAGGACGAAGAGCGCGGCGGCCCCCGCGGCGGGCCCTGCCCCGGTGCGCTGGCGCACGTAGAGGGCGAGGAAGGCGCCGAGGCCGACGAAGACGATCGAGCGGCAGACCACGGCGCCGGACAGGCGGGCGAAGGAGGCCCAGTCGTCGCGGGCGGCGGCCCGGGCCGTCCGGGCGGCCCCGGAGGCGGTCGCCGGTGCGGCGAGGGCGCGCAGCGCGACGGCGCAGAGCACGGCGCCGAGGAGCGCGGGCACCGCCAGCAGCGGGGAGGCGCGCAGTCCGCCGGTGGCGACGACGGCGGCGACCAGGAGCGGGGCGGTGGCGAAGCCGAGGTTGCCGCCCAGCGAGAACCAGCCCATCCCGGTGTGGCTGCCCCGGCTCGCGACGCGCGCCACGCGGACGGCCTCGGGGTGGTACGCGGCGACGCCGATGCCGCCGAGCGCGACCGCCGCGAGGGTGAGGGCGTACCCGCCGGTGAGTCCGGCGGCGGCCACCCCCGCACCGGCCAGCAGGGCGCTGACCGGCAGCAGCCAGGGCAGCGGCCGCCGGTCGGTGACCGCGCCGAACAGCGGCTGGACGACGGAGGAGAGCAGCGAGGCGGCCAGCACGATCCCGGAGGCGGCGGCGTAGGTGTAGTGCCGCTCGGCGACGAAGAACGGCACCAGCGCGGCGACCGCGCCCTGGTACACGTCGACGCAGGCGTGGCCGAGCGAGAGGAGGGGCAGCGGGCGCAGGGCGCGCGGGGTGCGGCGGCCGGCCGGCTGCGGGCCGACGGGCGCCGGGCGGGCGGGGGGCGACCATGAGGTCCGTCGTGTCGTCACCCGGCCATCGTCATCGGCCCCCGCGCGGCACGCTTCCGTTAAATTGCCAAGCTATGCCGGAGATCCGCCACACCCCGCAGGCGCCCACCCGGGCCCGGACGCTGGCCCCGGGTGAGCGGATCGCCGCGCACCGCCACGACGACCACCAGATCGTCTACGCGGGCTCCGGTCTGGTGGCCGTGACCACCAACGCCGGGACGTGGTTCGCGCCCGGCAACCGCGCGCTGTGGGTGCCCGCCGGCTGCGTCCACGCCCACCGCGCCCACGGCCGCCTCGCCCTGCACCTGCTCGGGCTGCCCGCCGCGGTCAACCCGCTGGGCCTTCACGCCCCGACGGTCCTCGCGGTCGATCCGCTGCTGCGGGAGCTGATCCTCGCGTACACCCGGGAGGGCGGGGACGACACCCCCGAGCGGCGGCGGCTGCGCGCCGTGCTGCTCGACCGGCTGCGGGCCTCGCCGCAGCAGCCGTTCCGGCTCCCGGCGCCCACCGATCCGCGGCTCGTCGCGGTCTGCGCGCTGCTGCACCGCGATCCGGCGGACGCCCGGACGCTGGCCGCGCTCGGGGCGGCGACCGGCAGCGGCGCCCGCACCCTGAGCCGCCTCTTCCGGCGGGAGTTGGGCATGACGTTCCCGCAGTGGCGGACGCAGCTGCGGCTCTACCACGCGCTGCGGCTGCTGGCCGAGGGCGCGGCGGTGACGACGGTGGCGCACCGCTGCGGCTGGTCCTCCGCGAGCGCATTCATCGATGTCTTCCGCCGCGCGTTCGGCCATACCCCGGGCAGCCATCAGGGTCTTCGCTGAGCCGCGGTCAGGGCCCGGGGGCGCCCGTGCGCAGGCCGTCCATGACGAGGTCCAGCAGCCGGCCGGCGCGGGTCTGCCAGTCGCCGTACGGGTCGAGTTGCCACAGGCCGGCGATGGCGAGGAGGAAGTCGTCGGGGGTGACGCCGGGGCGGATGGTGCCGGCGCGGGTGTTGGCGTCGAGGAGGAGTGCGACGGCGGCGGTGAGCGGGCCGCACCCGACAGCGGCGAGGCTGCCGGGGGCGCTGGCCTTGCGGATCGCCTCGGCCAGCCCCGCCTTGGCCATGGCGTGCCGGGCGAGGTGATCCATCCATGCGCGGAGCGCCGCCTCGGGGGCGCGGGTGCGCAGGAGGTGACCGGCGAGGGCGGCGACCCGGCCGACCTCGTGGCGGTAGACCTCCAGCACCAGGCACTCGCGGCTGGGGAAGTTGCGGTAGAAGGTCGCCTGGCCGACGCCGGCGCGCCGGGCGATGGCGCTGAGCGGGGCGCCGGCGTCGCGGGTGAGTTCGCCGAGCGCGGCGTCGAGGATGCGGGCGCGGTTGCGCCGGGCGTCCGAACGCAGTGCGGGTTCCTGCTCGTTGTGCACCCGTCCTCCTTCCGGAAGGCCCTTGCTGCTCGCACAACCGTCCGCTAGGTTTCCCCGATATGGACAACTGTCCGCTCTGGTCCACCGTAGCGGCTGACGCGGGCGGTGTGGATGGGCAAGTCCGCCGGTGCACAGGTTCTTCACCGCCACCCGACGCCCGTACCCGTCCTTTTCGCCCACACCGATGCCCGTGCCTGCGGCCCGTCCCTCGGGCGGTCCCACCGTCCCGGCCGGGCGGGAGGGCTTGACCTCCGGTCGACCATGCCGTCCTCCGGGCCTGCGGGTCCGGTCGCGGCCGCGCCTCACTCACGCGAAAGAAGGCTGAACCCATGCCCCCATCGACGCCCTCGGAGTCGTCGGCGCCGTCCCCCACGTACAGCGACATCTCCCTGCGCGTCAACGGGGAGACGTACACCCTCCCCGTCGACCACCGCACCACGCTGCTCGACGCGCTGCGCGAGCGGCTGGACCTGACGGGCAGCAAGAAGGGCTGCGACCACGGCCAGTGCGGTGCCTGCACGGTGCTGGTGGACGGGCGGCGGTCGCTGGCGTGTCTGCAGTTCGCGGTGGCCACCCAGGGCCGGGAGGTCACCACCATCGAGGGGGTGGCCGACGGCGACCGGCTCCACCCCGTACAGCAGGCGTTCCTCGATCTCGACGGCTACCAGTGCGGCTACTGCACGCCGGGGCAGATCTGCTCGGCGCTCGGGGTGATCGAGGAGCACGCGGCGGGCTGGCCCAGCGCGGTCACCGCCGACCTGAGCCCACAGGCCGCCGCGGCGCCGCTGGACGCGGACGAGATCCGCGAGCGGATGAGCGGCAACCTCTGCCGCTGCGGTGCGTACGCCTCCATCGTCGAGGCGGTGGCCCGGGCCGCGGCGCCGGACGCGGACGGCTCCGGTGCCGGTGCCCGCGGTACGGAGGTGACGGCATGAGGGAATTCGCCTACGAGCGGGCGGCCGATGTGGCCGGTGCGGTGGCGCTGCTGGGCTCCGGCCCCCAGGCGCGGGCGCTGGGCGGCGGCACCAACCTCGTCGACCTGATGAAGGCCGGGGTGGAGCGGCCGCGGCTCCTCGTCGACGTACGGGAGCTGCCGCTGGACCGGATCGAGGAGGACGCCGGCGGCGGGCTGCGGATCGGTGCGACCGTCACCAACAGCGAGCTGGCCGCCCACCCCGAGGTGCGGCGCCGCTACCCGGCGCTGGCGCAGGCGGTGCTGGCCGGCGCGTCCGGGCAGCTGCGCAACATGGCGACGGTCGGCGGGAACCTCCTCCAGCGCACCCGCTGCGGCTACTTCACCGACACCACCAAGGCGTGCAACCGCCGCTCCCCCGGCAGCGGTTGCCCGGCGATCGAGGGCGAGCACCGCAACGGCGCGATCCTGGGCGCCTCGGAGCACTGCGTGGCGGTGCACCCGTCCGACATGGGCGTGGCGCTGGCCGCCTTCGACGCGGTGGTGGAGTACGAGACGGCGGACGGCCCGGGCACGCTGGCGCTGGACGCGCTGTACCCGCCGGTGGGCGATACCCCGCACCGGGAGACGGCGCTGCCGGACGGCGCGCTGATCACCGGTCTGACGCTGCCCGCCGCGCCGGTGGCGGCGCACTCGCGCTACCGCAAGGTGCGCGAACGCGCCTCGTACGCCTTCGCGATCGGTTCGCTGGCGGCGGCGCTGGACGTCCGGGGCGGCGTGGTGCACGACGTGCGGCTGGCGTTCGGCGCGGTCGCCTCCCGGCCGTGGCGGGCGCGGCGGGCGGAGGAGGCGCTGCGCGGGCAGGCGGCCGGTGCGAAGGCGTTCGCCGCCGCGGCGGACGCGGAGCTGGCCGCGGCGCGGGCGCTGCCCGGCAACGGATACAAGCTGACGTTGATGCGCAATCTCGTCGTGGCCGTCCTCGGCGAGCTGACCGAGGAGGCGGGCCGATGACGGTCGCGACGGGCACCACGGCGGGCAACCGCACGGCAGGCGGCGCGGTGGGCACCGCGCACACCCGGCTGGAGGGCCGGGCGAAGGTCACCGGCGCGGCGCGGTACGCCGGGGAGGTGCCGTTCGCGGAGCTGGCCCACGGGCAGCTGGTGGTCTCGACCGTCGCGCGGGGCCGGATCACGGCGGTGGAGACGGATGCGGTGCTGGCGATGCCCGGGGTCCTAGACGTCCTCCACCACGGCAACGCGCCGCGGCTGAACGGTGATTACGCCGGCATGCTCGGGAAGGCCGACCCGTTGCTCCAGGTCTTCCAGCACGAGCGGGTGCCGCACGTCGGGTGGCCGGTAGCGCTGGTCCTGGCCGAGACGCCGGAGCAGGCGCGCGAGGCCGCCGACGCGCTGGTGGTGCGGTACGCCACCGACCCGCACGACGTGGCGTTCTCCGAGACGCATCCGGCCGCGTACGGCTCCGATGCGGAGACCGGCGGCACGGCGGAGACCGAGCAGGCGCTCGCCTCCTCCGCGGTCGTGGTGGACGCGCGGTACACCACGCCGGAGGAGCACCATCACCCGATGGAGCCCCATGCGGCGATGGCGCGCTGGGACGGCGGGCGGCTGGAGGTGGTGGACACCAACCAGGGCAGCACCTTCGTCGCGGACGAGCTGGCGAAGCTGTTCTCGCTCGACGCGGAGTCGGTGCGGGTGCGGTCGGAGCACGTCGGCGGCGCGTTCGGCGCGAAGGCGACGCGGCCGCACGTGGTGCTCGCCGCGATGGCCGCGACGGTGCTGAACCGGCCGGTACGCGTGGTCCTGACGCGCCGTCAGCTCTTCTCGCTGGTGGGCTACCGCAGCCCGACGGTGCAGCGGGTGCGGCTGGGCGCGGACGCCGACGGGCGGCTGCGGGCCCTGGACCACCAGGCGTACTGCGCCACGTCGTCGTTCCGTGAGTTCATCGAACGCAGCGCGGACTTCGGCCGGGTGATGTACGGGCCGGACGCCTACCGGGCGCAGAACCACGTGGTGCCGCTGGACGTGCCGACGCCCAGCTTCATGCGGGCGCCGGGCGAGGCGCCGGGGTCGTTCGCGCTGGAGTGCGCGGTCGACGAGCTGGCCGAGAAGTGCGGCATCGACCCGATCGAGCTGCGGTCGCGCAACGAGCCCGAGGCAGGGGTGGTCTCCGGGCTGCCGTTCAGCAGCCGGAATCTGCTGGCCTGCTTCGAGGAGGGCGCCCGGCGGTTCGGCTGGGCGGAGCGCGATCCCCGCCCGGGGGTGCGCCGCGAGGGGCGCTGGCTGCTGGGCACCGGGACGGCCGCGGCGCGGTTCCCGTCGGGCGTCGCGCCGTCGACCGCGGCGGTGACGGCGGAGGCGGACGGGACGTTCACGGTCCGGATCACCGCGGCGGACGTCGGGACGGGGGCGCGCACCGCGCTGGCCCTGGTCGCGGCGGACGCGCTGGAGGTGGCGACGGAGCGGGTCCGCATCCGGATCGCGGACAGCGACTTCGGGCCGGCGATGGTGGCCGGCGGTTCGATGGGAACGCGTTCTTGGGCGTGGGCGGTCATCGAGGCGGTGCAGGCACTGCGCGAGAAGCTGGCGCTGGGCGGCACCGTCCCGCCGCAGGGCCTCACCGCCCGGGCGGACACCGGCGCCTCGATCGGCGCGCTGTCGCAGAAGGAACGGCACTCCTTCGGGGCGCAGTTCGCCGAGGTGGCGGTCGATGTCTCCACCGGTGAGGTGCGGGTGCGGCGGATGCTGGGGATGTTCGCCGCCGGCAAGATCGTCAATCCGCTGACGGCGCGCAGTCAGTTCCTCGGCGGGATGATCTGGGGACTGTCGATGGCGCTGCACGAGGAGGCGGTACGGGACGGGGCGACCGGCGGGCACGTCGGTGCGGACCTCGCCGGCTACCACATCGCGGCGCACGCCGACATCCCGCAGCTGGAGGCCGGTTGGGTCGACGACGTGGACGAGGACGACCCGGTCGGCATCAAGGGCATCGGGGAGATCGGCATCGTGGGCTCGGCCGCGGCCGTCGCCAACGCGGTCTGGCACGCCACGGGTGTCCGCCACCGGGATCTGCCGATCCGCCCGGACCGGGTCCTGACGGCGGGATCGGTGGAGCGGCCGGAGGGCGCGGGCGCCTGAGCGGATCGCCGGGCGCCGGGCCCCGGGCGGTGCTGCCCGGGGCCCGGCGCCGTTCCCGGACCGACGCGCCGGGCCCCGGGATTCCTCACCCCCGCCCGGCGGCCTCCCGGGCCACGCCCTCCAGCCGGGCCCGGTGCTCCTTCCACCACGCGCCGTCCTGCGACGGCAGGTTGGTGTTGCCGTCGCGCATCCCGGCGGCGCCGTCGATCAGTTCGCGGACGATGTCCGCATGACCGGCGTGCCGGTGGGCATCGGCGGTCACATGGATCAATACCTGATGCAGCGTCACCTCGGCCCGCTCCTGCGGCCACCACGGCACCCGGCCGGTGGCGTCGAGCGGGAGCGCCGTGATGGTCGCATCGGCGTGCCGCCACGCCCGCCGGTACAGCTCCACCATCTGCTCGCGCGTCTCGTCGGCGGTGGCCCACATGTCGTCGTTGGGATCGGCGCCGTCCGCGAGCCAGGGCATGGGCTCGCCGGACGGGCGGCCGAACGTCTCGCCGAAATAGCCCAGTTCCACGCTGGCGAGGTGCTTGACCAGGCCCAGCAGATTGGTGCCGGTGGGCGTCAGGGGGCGGCGGATGTCGTACTCATCGAGCCCGTCGAGCTTCCAGAGCAGGGCGTCGCGGGCGGCCTGCAGAGAGCGCAGGAGGTCTGCTTTCGGCTTCGATGCGTCCATGCCGGAAAGCATGCCACCCGCCACTGACAACGGCCCCGGAATTCCCTGCCCGCCGGGGCGGTTCAGGAGGCCCGGCAGACGCAGAACGGCTGGCCGGACGGGTCGAGGAGGACGGTCCAGCGGCCCTTGCCGGGCTGGTGGTCGGGGCGGGTGGCGCCGAGGGCGAGCAGCCGTTCCTCGGCCGCGGCGGGGTCCTCGAAGGCGAGGTCGAGGTGGAAGGGGAGTTCGTCCTGCGGCCACTTCGGGGCGCGGAAGGTGCGGGCCGTGCAGAACACCAGGGTGCGGACGCCGTCGCTGATGAGGTGGGCGGCCGGATTGCCGTCCTCGTCGTGGAAGGTGTGGCGGCTCTCCCAGCCGAGGGCCGCGGCGTAGAAGTCGGCGAGGGCCGCGCCGTCGGGGGCCCAGATCCCGGAGCCCAGCAGGGTGCCGGTGGGGGTCGCCGGGGCGGTGGTGGCGGGGGTCGTCTGGGGCATGGTGCGGTCCTTCTCGGTGGCACGGTGGCGCGGGGACCTCGCACGGTGGCGGTGTCCCCGGCGCCCGGACACGTCGAGGATCTCTGCCCTTCAGGACAGTTTCCGTCCGGAATGGCGGTGCGCCCCAGCCCGTTCCGGCCCGTGCCCGCCGGGCGCTACCCCACGTCCCCGTCCCGCAGGCGCCGGTTGTCGAGGACCGCGACGGCGCGGCGGATGCGGGTGGTCTCCGCCGCGTCGACGGCGGCGGTGACGGTGCCCGGCTCCGCGCCGAGGCGGGCGCGGACGGTGCCGTCGGGGGCGACGAGCATGCTGTGGCCGATGCCGGTGGGCGCCTTGGTGGGCTGCTCGGGGTCGGCCGCCGGGTCCGGGGCGGACTGGCCGACGGCGGCGAGCCAGACGGTGGCGTCCAGCGCCCGGGCGCGGACGAGGAGTTCCCACTGATCGCGCTTGCCGGGGCCGGCGCCCCAGGAGGCGGGCAGCACGCTGACGGTGGCCCCGGCGTCCGCGTGGGCCCGGAAGAGTTCGGGGAAGCGCAGGTCGTAGCAGGTGGCGAGGCCGACGCGGACGTCGTCGACGTCGACGGTCACGACCCGGTCCCCGGCGGCGACGGTGTCGGACTCGCGGAAGCCGAAGGCGTCGTAGAGGTGGATCTTGTCGTAGGAGGCGTCCGTCCCGGGGCCGGTGGCCAGCAGGGTGTTGGCGACCCGGCCGCCGGGGGCGGGGGTGAACATGCCGGCGACGACGGTGATCCCGGCTTCCTCGGCGGCGGCGCGCACGCCGTCCGCCCACGGGCCGTCGAGCGGTTCGGCGACCGGGCCGAGCGGTACGCCGAAGCAGCACATGGCCGCCTCGGGCAGGACGGCCAGCCGGGCGCCGTCGTCGGCGGCGCGGCGGACGTGCTCGGTGAGCAGGGCGAGGTTCCGCCGCGGGTCGTCGGTCGACGTCAGCTGGCAGAGGGCGATACGCATGGGGCTCCGTTTCCTCGGGTCGGGTGCGGCGCGTCGGGGGCGGCGGGCGGGCCCGCAGCAGCATGGTGCCTCGCCGGGGCGGCGGACCGCAGCCCGGTCCCGGCCGGATGCGGCGCCCGGCTGTCCTGATGCCGCCCTACGTACGCCCCGGCGGCGCGCCGCCCCCGGAGCCCGTCACCACCCCATGTGCGCGGCGATCTCCTCCACGCACTCCCGCAGCCGCGGCAGCTGGGCGTGGAGTTCGTCCGCCGAGGTCAGTGCGGTGACCGCGCCCAGCGAGATCGCCAGCCGCGGCGCGCCCGACCGGGCCGGGACCGCCATGGCGATCGAGCGGACGCCGACCTCGCCCTCCTCGTCGACCTCCGCCCAGCCCCGGGCCCGCACCCGCGCCAGCTCCGCGCGGACCGCCTCGGGGTCGGTCACCGTACGGGCGGTCACCGCGGGCAGTTCCTTCGCCAGCAGGGCGTCGACGGTGTCCGCGGGTTGGCCGCAGACCAGCGCCTTGCCGAGCGAGGTGGCGTGCCAGGCGTTGCGGGTGCCCTCGGCGCTGCGGAGCTGGAGGTGCTGGGTGCCCTGCACCGCGAGGACCAGCAGGACGTCGCCGTCGTACAGGATGCCGGCGATGGCGGGCAGTCCGGTGGCGGCGGCGAGGGTCCGCATGGGGGCGGCGGCCTCGGAGTAGCCGGCCGGTGAGCGGTGGAAGCCGCGCGAGAGTTCCAGGACGCGGACGCCCGGGGCGTAGCGGCGGGCGCGTTCGTCGTAGGAGGCGAACCGCTCGGCCACCAGGCGGCCCAGGATGCGGTGGGCGCTGCTGACGGGGAGGCCCGCCATCCGGGCCGCCGCGCTGACCCCGAGGCCTGTGGGGTGGTCGGCGAGGACGGAGAGCAGGCGCAGCCCCCGGCTGAGCTGGTCGTCGCCGGATGTGGTGGTCATGGTGCGTCTCCTGTGTGCCGCGCCGGTGGCCCGGCCGTTCCTGGTGTCAGCGGGCCTCGGCGGGCTCCGGCTGCCCGGTCACCGTACCCAAGGGCCCGGCCGCGGGCCGGGGCTCGCGCACCGTGAGGGTCAGTCCGGCGGAGAGCAGCGCGCCGACGGCCATCATGGCGAAGGCGCCCGCGTCGCCGAGCGCGGTGCCGCGCACCCAGCCGACCAGGTAGGTCCCGGCGAACGAGCCGAGCGCGCCGAAGGAGTTCACCATCGCGACGGCCGCGCCGGAGATCCCGGCCGGGGCGAGCGAGGAGATCAGCGCGAAGAACGGACCGTAGGGCGCGTAGAGGCAGGCGGCGGCGACCACCAGCAGGGCGAAGGCGACGCCGAAGTGGGAGCCGGCCGCGTAGGAGCCGAAAAGGGCGAGGCCGCCGGTGGCGAGCCAGGGCCAGACGGCGGCGCGGCGGCGGCCGCTGCGGTCCGAGAGGCGGGAGTTGACGAGCATCGCGACGACGGCGAAGGCGTACGGGACGGCGGTGAGCGCTCCGGTGGTGCCGATGCCCTCGCCGGTGCCGCTCTTGACGATCGAGGGCAGCCAGAAGACGAAGCCGTACATGCCGAACGACCAGCAGAAGTACTGCGCGGACATGAGCAGCACGGGGCGCGAGCGGAGCACCGCGCGGTAGGAGCGGACCAGTTCGGGGGTGGTGGTGGGGGCGGGCGGCGCGGTGGTGGGGTCGGCGCGCAGTTCGGCGAGTTCGGCGGCGGGGAGCCAGCCGGCGTCGTCGGGGCGGTCCTTGATCAGGCGGAGGCAGCACAGGCCCCAGACGACCGAGGGGATGCCCTCGGCGATGAACATCACGCGCCAGTCGGAGACGGAGATCAGCCAGCCGGAGAGGGCGGACAGCCACATCACGGTGACGGGGTTGCCGAGGATCAGCAGCGTGTTGGCGCGGCCGCGTTCGGCGTGGGTGAACCAGCGGCCCAGCAGCATGACCATCGACGGCAGTACGGCGCCCTCGACGACGCCGAGCGCGAAGCGGACGGCGATCAGCTGCGCCGGATCGCTCAGCATTCCCTGGACGACGGCGAGCAGGCCCCACAGCACCGTCGACCAAGCGATGAGGCGGCGGGCGCTGCGCTGCTCGGCGTAGATGGTGCCGGGGATCTGGAAGAGGAAGTAGCCGAGGAAGAAGGAGGCCGCGATCAGCGAGTCGAGGCCCGCCGAGAGGTGGAGTTCACCGGCCATGCCGCCCGCCGAGGCGAGCGAGTAGTTCGACTTGTCCAGGTAGGCGAGCGAGTACGTGACGAAGGCGACGGGCATCAGATGCCGGGCGCGGCTGGAGGCCCACAGCGAGGGCGCGGGCTTCAGGGACGGTGACGGCGTTGTCATCGTTGACCCCCCGTTTTCCGTGAGATGGAAAGTGTTTCACTAGGCGGGAAGAACTTACGAGTAGGCAGCAGTTCCGGTCAATGGTTGGCCGGTATCCGTTCACCGCCCGTACCGCCTGCACCGCTTCTGCCGCCTTCACCGCCTTCACCGCCTTCCGCCGTCGAGGAGACACCCGATGACCGACGTCCTGATCCCCTGGCCGCAGCTCGACGAGCGGCACGGCCCCTGGCCCGGCGGCACCCGCGTCCATGTGTGGGACGGCCGCACCCCCGTCGAACAGCTGCCGGCCGATGTGCTGGACGCGGTGGGCCTGTGGGTCATGCCGTACGCGGTCGCCGATGCGCACCGGCTGCTGGAGCGGCTGCCGCGGCTGCGCGCCGTGCAGTCGCTGAGCGCGGGCGTCGAGAAGCTGCAGCCGCTGCTGCCGGCCGGGGTGGCGCTGCACAACGGCCGCGGGCTGCACGACGCGTCCACCGCCGAGCACGCCCTCGGCCTGATCCTCGCCGCGCAGCGCGAACTCCCCCGCTGGGTCGCCGATCAGGGCGCGGGCCGCTGGGCGCCGCACTTCACCCGCTCGCTGGCGGACAGCCGGGTCGCGATCGTCGGGTACGGATCGATCGGCGAGGCGCTGGAGCGGCGGCTGCTGGCCTGTGAGGCGGAGGTCGTCAAGGTCGCCCGCCGGGCCCGGCCCGAGCACGGGGTGCACGCCGTCGAGGAGCTGCCGGCGCTGCTGCCGGACGTCGACATCGCGGTCCTCACGCTGCCCGAGACCCCGGCCACCACCGGGCTGTTCGGGGCCCGGGAGCTGGCCGCGCTGCCCGACAGCGCGCTCGTCGTCAACGTCGGCCGGGGCCGCACCCTGGACACCGCGGCGCTGCTCGCGGAGGCCACCGCCGGCCGGCTGCGCGCCGCCCTCGACGTCACCGACCCCGAACCGCTGCCCGGCGACCATCCGCTGCGCCGGGCGCCGGGGGTGCTGCTGACCCCGCACATCGGGGGCGGCGCGGCGTCGTTCCGGCCGCGCGCCGAGCGGCTGATCGTGGAGCAGGTCCGCCGGTGGGCGGCGGGCGAGGAGCTGCTGAACCCGGTGGCAGCGCAGGGCTGACGGGACGGCCTGCCACGGGCGGCCCCGGCCGGAGCGCGGGCGCCGGTCCCGTCAGGCGGCCACCGGGTCGCCCGGCGGGACCGCCGTGGCCGCCGCGCTCAGCGCGTCGAGGACCGGCCGGAACAGCGGGTGGTCCTCGGCGCCGCGGCGGACGGCGGCGAAGACCCGGCGGGTCGCCGCCACCCCGTCGACCGGCCGCACCGCGACCTGCGTGAGATCGGTGTCGCGCAGCGCCGACCGCGGCACCAGCGCCACCCCGGCCCCGGCGCCGGCGAGCGTGACGACGGCCCGGAAGTCGTCGGAGGAATGCGCGAGTTCGGGGCGGAATCCCGCGTATTCGCAGGCCAGGACCATCACGTCATGGCAGGGGTTGCCCGGGTACGGGCCGATCCACGGGTCCTCGGCGAGCGCCGCCACCGGCACCGCCGCGGCGTGCGCGAGACGGTGGTCGCGCGGCAGCACCGCGTCGAACGGCTCGGCGTAGAGCGGGACGCGCACCAGACGCCGGTCCGCCGCGCTCGGTGCGCCGCGGTACTCGACGGCCACGGCGACATCGGCGCGCCCGTCGAGCACCATCGGCAGACTCTCGTCGCCCTCCGCGTCCCGCACCCGCACGACGATGCCGGGTGCGGCGGCCCGCAGCGTGATGATGGCCGGGGCCACCACCACGCCGATACCGGTGGCGAACGCGGCGACGGTGACCTCCCCCGCCGCGCCGCTGGTGTACGCCGCGACCTCCGCCTCGGCGCGCTCCAGCTCCGCGAGGACCGCCCCGGCGTGCCGCAGCAGGATCGCGCCGACCGCGGTCAGGCGCGCCCCGCGGTGATCACGGGCGAGGACCTTGTGGCCGGTCTCCTGCTCCAGCGCCGCGATCTGCTGGGAGACGGCGGAGGGGGTCAGGTGGAGCGCCGCGGCTGCCGCGGTCACCGTGCGGTGGTCGGCCACCGCCTGGAGGGTGCGCAGCCGTCGTGCGTCGATCACGTCATCGATTCTGCCAGGCGGGTCACTCCGCCTCGGTGGCCAGGGCCTTTCGGGCGGCGACGAAGGCGTCCACGGCGCGGTGCACGTCCTCGGTCGAGTGGGCGGCGGAGAGCTGGACGCGGATCCGGGCGGCGCCGTGCGGCACCACCGGGTACGAGAAGCCGATGACGTAGACGCCGCGCTCCAGGAGGAGTTCGGCCATCCGCGCCGCCTCGGCCGCGTCGCCGATCATGACCGGGGCGATCGGGTGGTCGCCCGGCAGCAGGTCGAAGCCCTCCTCGGTCATCCGCGAGCGGAACAGCGCGGTGTTCGCGGCGAGCTTGTCGCGCAGGTCACCGGCGGACTCCAGCAGGTCGAGGACCTTCAGCGAGGCGGCGGCGATGACCGGCGCCAGGCTGTTGGAGAAGAGGTAGGGCCGGGAGCGCTGGCGCAGCAGGGCGACGATCTCGGCGCGGGCGGCGACATAGCCGCCGGAGGCGCCGCCGAGGGCCTTGCCGAGGGTGCCGGTGAGGATGTCGACGCGGTCCAGGACGCCGTGCAGCTCCGGGGTGCCGCGGCCGCCGGCGCCGACGAAGCCGACCGCGTGCGAGTCGTCGACCATCACCATCGCGTCGTAGCGCTCGGCGAGGTCGCAGATCTCCCGCAGCGGCGCGACATGGCCGTCCATGGAGAAGACGCCATCGGTGACGACGAGCCGGCGGCGGGCGCCCGCGGCGTCCTTGAGCTGCGCCTCCAGATCGGCGAGGTCGCGGTTGGCGTAGCGGAAGCGGCGCGCCTTCGACAGGCGGATGCCGTCGATGATGGAGGCGTGGTTGAGGGCGTCGGAGATGACCGCGTCCTCCGGGCCGAGGAGCGTTTCGAAGACGCCGCCGTTGGCGTCGAAGCAGGACGAGTAGAGGATCGTGTCCTCCTGGCCGAGGAAGGCCGAGAGCCGCGCCTCCAGCTCCTTGTGGACCTCCTGGGTGCCGCAGATGAAGCGGACGGAGGCCATGCCGTAGCCCCAGCGGTCGAGGGCCTCGCGGGCGGCGGCGACGACCTCGGGGTGGTCGGCGAGGCCGAGGTAGTTGTTGGCGCAGAAGTTGAGCACCTCGCCGGGGCGGCCCCCCTCAGTGACCTGCACGCTCGCGGACTGCGGGGTGGAGATGACGCGCTCGGGCTTGTGCAGTCCGGCGCTGCGGATCTCGTCGAGGGTGGCGCGCAGGTCGTCGCGTACGGAGTCGAACATGTCCTGTCCTTCGGGGTCGGGTACCGGGGCACGGAAGGGACGGTGGGGCGGGCGCGCCCGGCGGGCGGCCGGGCGCGCCTTGTGGGAGAACGGGAGGTCAGTCGGTCCAGTCGAGGATGACCTTGCCGCCGCGGCCGCTCGCGGCGTCGGCGAAGGCCGCCTCGTGGTCGCGGTGGCCGTACCGGCCGGTGATCACCGGCGCGAGGTCGAGACCGCCTTCGAGCAGCACCGACATCGCGTACCAGGTCTCGAACATCTCGCGGCCGTAGATGCCCTTGATGGTGATCATCGAGGTGACGATGCGGGCCCAGTCGACGGGGAACTCGGCGGCGGGCAGGCCGAGCATGGCGATGCGGCCGCCGTTGGTCAGGTTGGCGATCATGTCGCGCAGCGCCTCGGGGCGGCCGGACATTTCCAGGCCGATGTCGAAGCCCTCGCGCAGCCCGATCTCCCGCTGGCCGTCGGCGATCGTCGCGTCCGCCACGTTGAGCGCGAGGCTGACGCCGATCTTGCGGGCCAGCTCCAGGCGCTCCTCGCTGACGTCGGTGATCACGACGTTCCGGGCCCCGGCGTGCCGGGCGACGGCCGCCGCCATCAGCCCGATCGGCCCGGCGCCGGTGATCAGCACGTCCTCGCCGACCAGCGGGAACGACAGGGCGGTGTGCACGGCGTTGCCGAACGGGTCGAAGATCGCGGCGACATCGAGGTCGACGGGGACCCGGTGCACCCAGACGTTGGAGGCGGGCAGCGCGACGTACTCGGCGAACGCGCCGTCGCGTCCGACGCCGAGACCGACGGTGGCGCGGCACAGATGGCGGCGCCCGGCCAGGCAGTTGCGGCACTTGCCGCACACCAGGTGGCCCTCGCCGCTGACCCGGTCGCCGACGGCGATGTCGGTGACGTCCCGGCCCCTCTCCACGACCTCGCCGACGAACTCGTGGCCGACGATCAGCGGCGCGGCGACGGCCTGCTGCGCCCAGCCGTCCCAGTCACGGATGTGCAGATCGGTGCCGCAGATGCCGGTGCGCAACACCTTGATCAGCACATCGCCGGGCCCGACGGCCGGCTCCGGGACGTCCCGCAGCCACAGCCCGGGCTCAGCCTTCTCCTTGACCAGCGCTTTCACCGAGGCGCCTCCTGTGCCGACGACGGGCCCGGGCGCGCCGTGGAGCGGCGGATCCGGGCAGGAAAAACCGGCACACGGCGGCGAACGCGGCGGACCGCGGCCGCTCGTGGCCGGACGCCTCACAATCTGCCGTCCGACGGGCGCCGCGTCCATCGATCATTTCTTAAGCCGGGCAACAGAAGCGCTTCATCCGTCCCGTCCGGCACACGGGCACCGGCTCAGCGGGGCCACTCCGGTGCGGGGTCCTCGTCGAGCAGCGGACGCAGTGCGCCCAGGACCGCGCCGATGCACACATCGCGCAGTTCGGTCCGGGTGCAGCTCTCCTCGGCGAGCCAGTCGACGCAGAGCACCTGGACGAAGACCAGCCAGCTCTTCAGCACCCCCGAGACCGCCTCCCGTCTGCCCTCGGCGTACGGCAGCACGGCGAGCAACCGCTCGCGCAGCGCGTCGAGTTCGTCGGCGATGATCGTCTGGATCAGCCGGTCCCCGGCCAGGACGCGGTTGGCCGCCAGGACGGTGTTGCGGTTCTCGGCGAAGTACGCGATGTGGGCGTCCAGTCCCTCGGTCAGCTGCGCCACGAGCGTGTCGGCGGGGTCGACCCGCGAGCGGGCGAGCAGTTGCCCGGCGACCTGCCGGTAGAGCGCCGCGAACAGCTCGCGCTTACTGGGAAAGTGCTGGTAGAGCAGGGCGCGGGAGACGCCCGCCGCCTCGGCGACGGCCTCCATCCGCACCTCGTCGTACGGCTGCGCGGCGAAGAGCCGGGCCGCGACGGAGAGGAGTTGGGCGCGGCGCTCGGCGGGGCGCAGGCGCTGACGGGGCGACATGGCTCCACCTTACTTGACACTCATCCAGTAAGGGGTGACGCTGATGTACACGTGTCTACTACGCGGATCCGGCCGACCGTGACGGCGCCCTCGGTCGGCCGGCGCCGGGCGCGTGCGCGGGGCGTCCCGACAAAGGAGTTGGTGGCAGATGACCCGGGCGAAGGCGCTTCGATGGCTGGCCCTCGCGATGGGGTACGGCTGCGCGGCGATCGGCCTCTTCCACGTCCTGGGCGGGAACGCCGCGATCCCGGGGGCGCCCGGGGCGGGGGCGACGGTCGACAGCCTCGGCCGGTTCCTCGGCGCGGTCTTCACCGGATACGGCCTGGCCTGGCTGCGGGCGACCCGGCAGCGGCCGATCCCGGCGTCCTCGGTCCGCCTGCTGACCGGCGTCTTTCTGCTGGGCGCGCTCGGCCGGGTGCTCTCGGTCGCCGTGACCGGCTGGCCGCACTGGTTCCAGACGGCGCTCGGCTGCCTCGAACTGGCCCTCTCCCCCTTGCTCTTCTGGCTCGCGGACGCGGAGGAGAAGGCGGCGCGGTCCGCGACGTCGCAGGTGGCGGCGGACGCGGAGGCGTGACGGGAGGCCGACCGGAAGGCCGGGACCGGCGCCCCGCGGGGAGCCGGTCCGGCGTGCGGAAGCCTCCCGGGTCAGCCGGCCAGGGCCTCGCCGCCGCCCTCCGGGGACCGGGACGGCTCGCAGCCGCCGTGCTCCGGGCTCCGCCGGCCCTCCGCGCCGTCCGGGTCGCGCCGGTGCCGCGCGCCGCTCGCCGCCGCGTCCCGCAGGTCCGGGGCCGACCGGTCGTCGAGGACGATGGTCAGCGGCACCCCGTCGGAGGCGAGGGCGGTCAGGGCCTGTTCGATGCGGAGGTAGAGCGTCGTGGCGAGCGGCAGGTCTCCGTCACCGTCGTCATCGGCGGCCCGGATCCGGTGCAGGCTGATCAGGATCGCGATCAGGGAACGCCCCGACAGCGCGGCCGAGACCCGCCCCGCCCCCTCGTCGACGACCTCCGGCGGCATCCGGAAATGACGGTGCCGCCCGGCGGTGGCGGACACGAACTCCCAGACGTCGCGGTGGCAGACGAGCACCGTCGACGACACCCGCGCCGCCTGGAGCAGCAGCCGCCGGTGGGCCGTGGCGTCGACCGGGACGAGGGTGACCGGCTCGCACCCGGCCGCCGGCGTCACGACCGCTTCCGGGCCCGCCTCGGCCGGCGTACCCTCCCCCTCCGCGCGTCCGGTGATACCGACGAGAACCTGCCGCAGGTAAGCCACCTCATCAGTCAACTCGTCGTATTTCACGGCGAGTTCACCTTCTCCGTAGCCCTCCTGCCGCTCCGGCCGCCCCTGGTCCTCCCCTCGCTCCAGCCGTTCCGTCCGGGCGCGGGCGAGTTCGTCGCGCAGGGGCGCCACCACCTCCTTCAGCGCGTCGGCGAGGGCGGCCCGCGGGGACGGGATCAGGGCGGTTTCCTCAAGGACGGTCGCGGCGGGCGGGGCCGGAACGGGGGCGGACGGAGGCGGGACCGCGCCCGCGGCGGAAGGCTCCGGAGCCGTCGCGGAACCAGGCCCCTCCTCGGGAGCCACTGCGGAGGCGGCCGCGCCCTCCTCGGGGCGATCGGCAGGCCCGTGACCGGCGTTCGGGCAGCCGGCCTCCGCGCCGGCAGCGGCCTCGGCGTGCCCGGGGTCCCCGGTGTGCGGACCGGCCGTCCGCCCTTCGGCGCTCCCCGGCGACGCGGCCTCCGCGGACCGCCGCGGCTCGGCCTCCCGCAGCTTCACCAGCTCCTCGCGCACGGCGCCGAGCAGCTCCGTCAGGCCCTTCACCTCCGCCCCCAACGGGCCGAGGGCGGCCGTCACTTCGCCCCGCACATCCACCGCCGGGGCCGGGCCCGCCTCTTCGACCTTCGCCCTCAGCGAGCCCACGCTCCGTCCGACGGTGCGCAGCTCCTCCCGCACCCCGGACAGCGCCTTCTGCGTGGCCTCCCCCTGCGCCACGTCGTCCAGCTTGGCCAGCACCTCCTTGTGCGCCAACTCCCGCCCGTTCGCCAGGCGCTCCACCCCCTTGCCCAGGGTGTCCCGTACGTCGTTCCCGGTGTGCACGACCGTGGTGTGCAGCATGGTCAACGCCTGGGTGATGTCTCCGCCCCTCAAGTCCGGACCCTCCTCGCCTTTTCTTACGTTGTGTACGCGATCGATCTCCCTCCGTACTCTCCTGTACGGCCACCCACGGCGCGTGCGGATCGCAGTAACTGCGCTGGTCAACGACGTGATCGCGCCCCTGTTGGCGCGATCGGCACCGGCGCGGGGGCGCACGCGGACGGATCGCGGGGGCGGGCGGGCGCCCGGGCCGGCCGGTACGCCGGGCGGCAGGCCCGGCGGCGAACGGTGAGCCCTACCCGCCGGCCGGTCCGGACGGCCGGGCAGGGGGCGGCTCCGCCCATCCCGTCGCCGCCACCACCTGCGCGGCGAGGTCCGCCACGGAGCGTCCGTCCGTCGCCACCCGCACGGTGTCCCCGGGTGCCCGCGCGTCCAGCAGGCGTGCCTTGCGGGCGCTGCCCGCGAGTTCGGAGTCCAGCTCCGAGCCGATCTCCCGGGCGGTGAGCCGGTCACCGGCGGTGGCGTCCGTGGCGGTGAGCAGCACCCGTATCAACCGGACGTCGTCGCCCATGGCGCGCCGGAACATCGCGGCGCTCTCCGGCAGCACGCTGACGGTGTTGGTGTAGACGAGGCGGCGGTATCCGAGGGCGGCGAAGTTCGACCAGACGGCCGTGAGATTGCGGGTGGTGAGCGCGCTGCGGTGCGGGTCCCCGTCCGGGGCGGGGTGCGCCTGGCCCAGATAGTCGCCCTCGATGACGCAGTGCCGGACCGCCGCGGCCCGCAGCCGCGCGGAGACCTCCCAGCCCACCGTGGTCTTCCCGACTCCCGCGCGCCCGCCGATGAGCAGTACCTCTGCCGTGTCCATGGCGGGCACCCTGCCATGCGCCGGCCGGGCGGCGCAGGCGCTTTTCCGGGGCGCCGCCGCTTTCGCGGGCCCGCCCGGCACGGCCGAGGGCCGCCCCGCACGGCCGAGGGCCGGAGCCCGGTGACGGAGACGAAACGCCCCGTCACCGGCCCCGGCCCTCGCGGCCCTCGCGGCCCTCGGCCTCCGGCCTCCGGTGCAGCCCGCTACGCCGCCCCGTTCGCGGAGGTGCGGCAGTCCGGGTGGCCCCAGCCGTCCGGGTTCTTGGCGATGGACTCGCCCGCGGCGTAGGAGCGGCCGCAGCGGCAGCGGCCGGGGAACTTCGCCTTCAGCGTCCGGGACGCACCGCTGCCGGCGCCGCGCGTGCGGGCGGCACCGCCGCCGCTGCGGCGGACCGGCTTGGCGCGGGCGGCGGTGGGCGAGGAGGGCGGCGGTTCCGGGGAGCCCTGGGCGCTGCTCGCGGGCTCCTGGTCCGTCGCGGCGCGGCTCGCGGCGCGGTCGGCGAAGTCGTTGAGCCGGTCCCCGTCCACCTGGTGCGCGGGGACGTAGCGGAAGGTGACGGAGCGGTCGGTCAGCAGCGCGTCGATGCGCACCACCAGCTCCTGGTTGGCGACCGGCTTGCCCGCGGCGGTCTTCCAGCCCTTGCGCTTCCAGCCGGGCAGCCAGGTCGTGACCGCCTTCATCGCGTACTGCGAGTCCATCCGGATTTCCAGCGGGATCTGCGGGTCGGCGTGGGTCAGCAGCCGCTCCAGAGCGGTCAGCTCGGCGACGTTGTTGGTCGCCGTGCCCAGCGGTCCGGCCTCCCAGACGGCCGGGTCGCCGGCCTCGTCGGCGATGACCCAGGCCCAGCCCGCCGGTCCCGGATTTCCCTTCGACGCCCCGTCACACGCGGCGATTACGCGTTCAGCCATGCCCCGATCATCCCAGGCCGACGGGGTGCCGGACGCCACGCCCCCGCCGGCGGCGCCCGCCGTGACTCAGCGCGCCGGGTCGGTGGCGGGACGCCAGGACGTCAGCCGGTCCGTGGCGGTGCGGGCTCGCCAGGCGGTGAACGCGGGATAGCCGCGCACCCCGTCGGCGACGACCGCGCGGTAGACCCAGACGCCCGGCAGCGGCTCGCCCTCGGCTGCCGCCGCCTCCTTGATCGTGAGGATCGCGTCCCGCGTCTCCTCGGTCAGCGCCGCGCGCAGCGGACCGACCAGATCGGCGGCCCGGGGGCCCGGGTGGTCGTCGGCCAGCCACCACATGTCGATCTGCCAGGTGTCGCCGGAGTCCGCCTCGTAGTCCAGGCGCCAGTACAGCCCCTGGTCGGGGAGGTCGAGGGCGTTGGTGAACCGCAGCCGGCGTACGCCCGGCAGCTCGGCGCAGGGCGCGAGGGCGGCGAAGCCCCGGGCGACGGAGGGGGCCGGGGAGTAGATCTCCAGGTCGATGTCCGGTTCGACGACGAGGTCCAGCGCCACCGACCCGACCACCACCGGCCGGCCGAGGGGCCGCCAGCGGTCGACCAGGCCGAGCGTGCCGAGGATGTCGAGTGCGGCGCCGCGGCGGCGGTCGGCGCGGTCGCGGCGGTCGGCGCGGTCGCGGCGGGCGGCGGCTTCCGGAACGGGCATGCGCCGAGCCTATGCGGAGGCGCCGCCCGTCGGCAGCGGCGCTCACGCCCCGGTGGGACCGCGCCGCCCGGCTCGGGGCACCGCTCGCCCGTGGGGAGCGCCGAGGCCGTGCGCCTGCGCCTCGTCGAGCAGATCGCGCGGCGCCGCGGAGGTCTGTGCGACGGCGGTGGCGAGGAGGGCCGGGCCGTGGGCCGGCGGCGCGAGGACGGCGCAGCCGTCGCCGGTTCCTTCGCGGAACGGCACGGGCGCGCGGTCGGCGGCGGCATGCGGACCGACGAGGAGGAGTTGGCCGGCGGCGCGGTGTCCGCCCAGGACCGCGGGGCCGTCCCAGCCGGGCTCCGGGTCGCCGCAGGCGGTGCGTCGGTCCAGCAGCGGGTGTCCGCAGGGACGCCATCGGTGCAGGTGGGACGGGCCCGGTGGCGGCCCCCGCACCGTTCGCCGTACCGGCCCGCCCGGCCGGAGGGGTACGGCCACGTTCCGGGCCCGCCCGGAACGGCGTCCCCTACGGGCGGAAGTGCTCCAACAGGCGGGGTGGCGCGGCCTGTTGCCAGGAGTCGGTCAGGATGTCCCGGAGTTCGCCCTCGTCCTCCAGGGCGGCGAGCCGGACGCGTACCCAGTGCGAGCCGGCCTCGTGCGGCGGGACCCAGAACTTCTCCGGCTCCGCCGCGATCAGCTCCGCGCGCTCGTGCATCGGGCAGCGGACCGCGAAGGACGTCTCGTCGTCCGGCACCGTGACGAACATCTTCCCGGCGACCCGGAAGGTCGGCATCCCCCACGCCAGCCGCTCCTCCGTACCGGGGAACGAGAGCGCGATACGGCGTACGTCGTCGGAGTCGGGCGTGCCCTGGGCGTCGGTCATGCCCCGAGATTACGAGAGCGGCGCGGGGGTGCGCACGGCGGGAGGCCGGCGGCCGCGCGGCCGGCGTACGGGCCCCGGAATCGGTCCAGTTGTCCGCAGGTGGACCGGGCCGCGGCCGCGCGCACCGGCCTAGCGTGACGGCGAACCGAAGAATGGAGCCCCCATGCACCCTCGTCTCGCCGACGACCTCGCCGACCTGCCCGCCCTGCTGGACGCCGCGCGGGAACGCGCCGTGACCTTCCTGGACGGGCTGCCCGAGCGGCCGGTGATCCCGGCCTGGCAGCCGCCGCCGAAGGTCCCGCTGCCCGAGTCGGGGGCGGGGCTGCGGGAGGCGCTGGCGGAGTTCGGGGAGGACTGGGAGCCGGGGCTGTCGGGGAGCGCGGGCCCGCGCTACCTCGGTTTCGTGACGGGCGGGGCGACGCCCGCGGCGCTGGCCGGCGACTGGCTGACCGCCACCGCCGACCAGAACTCCAACACCTCGCTGGACGGCACGGGCCAGGTGCTGGAGCGGCGGACCGTGGCCTGGCTGCGGGAGCTGTTCGGCCTGTCGGAGGCGCACGCCGGGACGTTCGTGAGCGGGGCGACGATGTCGAACACCGTCGGTCTCGCGGTGGCGCGTGAATGGCTCGGGGAGCGGCGCGGCATCTCCCCGGCGCGCAGCGGTGTCGCGGCGCTCGGCCCCGTACGGGTGCTGTCGGGGGCCGCGCACGCGAGCGTGACCAAGGGGCTGTCGGTGCTCGGGCTCGGGCACGACGCGCTGGTGGCGGTGGGGACGCAGCCGGGGCGCGAGGCCGTCGACCTCGTGGCGCTGGAGCGGGAGTTGGCGGCGCACGACGGGCCGTGCATCGTGGTGGCGAACGCCGGGACCGTCAACACCGTCGACTTCGACGATCTGACGGCCCTCGCCGCGCTGCGCGACCGCTACGGCTTCTGGCTGCACGTCGACGCCGCGTTCGGCGCGTTCGCCGCCCTCTCCCCCGCGTCGGCGCATCTGGTGGCCGGACTGGATCTGGCGGACTCGATCTGCGTGGACCTGCACAAATGGCTCAATGTGCCGTACGACAGCGCGGTGCAGTTCACCCGGCGGCCGGATCTGCAGGCGGAGGTGTTCCGCAGCGCCGCGGCATACCTGGGGCCCCTGGGCGCGGATCCCGACCTCGTCCATCTGACGCCGGAGAACTCGCACCGGCTGCGGGCGCTCGCCGCGTGGTTCACCCTGCGGGCCTACGGGCGGGACGGGTACCGGGAGATCGTCGAGCGGTGTGTGGCCGGGGCCAGGGCCCTGGGGCGGGCGGTGGAGGCGGCACCCGAGCTGCGGCTGCTGGCGCCGGTGCGGCTGAACGTCGTCTGCTTCACGCTGGCCGGCGCGCCGACGGAGCAGTCGCTGCGGGCGCTCGCGGACGCGGTCTCCACGGAGGCGTTCCTGACGCCGACGGTGTACGACGGGACCCCCGCGCTGCGGGCCGCGTTCAGCAACTGGCGCACCGGCGAGGCGGACGTGGCCCGGATCGCGGCGGCGCTGGAGGAGGCGGCCCGGAAGGTGACGGCCCAGGAGGCGTGAGCCGGCGACTCCCGGGTGGCGACTGCCGCCCGGGAGGCTGCGTGCACCCGGGCGGAGCCACGCACCGAGGGTGCGCCCGCCCCGGAGGCTGCGCGCACCCGGGCTGAGCCACGCACCGAGGCGGGGGCCTGCGGCCCGACGGGCCCCCGCACCCCGGCCAAGCCGCTCACCCCGGCGGGCTCCCGCGCTCCGGCGACGCCACGCATCCCGAGGGGCACCATCCGCACCCCGACGAATCCCCACACCTCTGAGAGCCGCCAGGCCGGCGCAGGCCACCAGGCCCAGGAGCGCCACCACGCCGAAGCGGACCAGCACGCCTGCGCAGGCCGCCACACCCGGGAGGGCCACCACACCTGGGCGTACCGCCCGGCAGCCCCTCCCGCCCGCACGCCCCACCTCGCCCACGTCACCGCGCAACGAGCCGCGCCGGCCGAACCGCGCCATCGCGCCACACCCCCTCACGCCCCTGGACGGAGCCCCGCGGTACGTTCTTCCGCACCCTCGGCGCACACCCCCGGCAGACGTCCGTGCGGCGCCCCGCCCCGGCGCGCGGCCCGATGCGGCGGTCGGCGGGCGCGCGGCGGGCCCGGAACGTGGTGTCGAGGGCGATGTCACCGGTCATGCTCCCGACCGTAACGCCGGGGTCTGACAACGCCGTTCGGCCCGGCAGCGCGGAAAACCGGTGATCGGCGGGCCCCGTCAGAGGCTAGACTTGCTGGATACAAGCAATATGCCGGGTCGGCCGCTCCGCGCCGACGGATTTTCGCAAGGATTCATCATGAGCAAGGGGACGGTCCCCCCTGACGGCCGCGTGGACGAGCGGGTCACCGCCGCCTCGGGGCTGGACGAGGCCGCCGCCGGACTGGGGTCGGAAATCGTGCGGTTCACGCGGCTCATCGCGGCGTGGAAACAGCGCGCGAAGAACGACGCGAGCGCCGCCGACCGCGTACTGCTGGCCCGGCTGGTGATCGGCGGCGACCGACGGGCGACCGACCTGGCCGCCGACGCGTTCCTCGACCTGTCGACGGTCAGCCGTCAGGTGCGGGCGCTGGTCGACCGGGGGCTGGTCGAACGGCGGCCGGACCCGGACGACCGGCGGGTCACGCTGCTGAGCGCCACCCCGTCCGGCCGGGACACCTTCGAGCACTACCGGCGTCAGCGCGACGCCGAACTGGCCAGGCTGCTGGAGCCATGGACGCCGCAGGACCGGGCGGACCTGATCCGGCTGCTGGGCCGCCTCAACAACGACTTGGTGGAACACCAACACGCGCGACCGTGCTCCGGGGGAGACCAGGGCAGCGCCGCGCAACAGGGAGAGCACAGCGCATGAGCACATCCACCTCCCCACCCACGGCGGGGGCCAAGGCGATACCGGAGACAGGTGTCCTCACCCACCGTCAGATATTGACCATCCTCAGCGGACTCATGCTGGGGATGTTCCTGGCGGCGCTCGACCAGACCATTGTCAGTACGTCGATCCGCACCATCGCCGACGACCTGCACGGGCTGAGCCAGCAGGCGTGGGCGACCACCGCTTACCTCATCACCTCGACGATCTCCACACCGCTCTACGGCAAGCTGTCCGACCTGCACGGACGGAAGCCGTACTATCTGACGGCGATCAGCGTCTTCGTCGTCGGCTCGGTGGCCTGCACGTTCTCCACCTCGATGACCGAACTCGCGGCGTTCCGCGCCGTGCAGGGCCTGGGCGCCGGCGGTCTGATGTCGCTGGCGCTGGCGATCATCGGCGATGTCGTACCGCCCCGCGAACGGGCCCGCTATCAGGGCTACATGCTGGGCACCTTCGCCACCTCCAGCGTGGCGGGCCCGCTGATCGGCGGCGCGCTGGCCGGTCAGGAGCACCTGCTGGGGATCACCGGCTGGCGCTGGGTGTTCCTGGTGAACGTGCCGATCGGCATCATCGCCCTCTTCGTCGTCGCGAAGGTCCTCAACATCCCGCACACCCGCCGCGACCACCGCATCGACTGGTGGGGCGCGGTCACCATCGCGATCGGCGTCGTCCCGCTGCTGCTCGTCGCCGAACAGGGCCGCGAGTGGGGCTGGGGGTCGAACACCTCGATCGCCTGCTACGTCATCGGCGGCGTCGGCATCATCGCGTGGATCTTCGTGGAGCGGTGGATCGGGGACGATGCGCTGATCCCGATGCGGCTCTTCCGCAACAGCACCTTCAGCATGACGAGCCTGCTGTCCGTGCTGATCGGCATGGGGATGTTCGGCGGGATGCTGATGATCCCGCAGTACCTCCAGATCGTGAAGGGCGCGAGCCCCACCCGCTCGGGCCTGGAGATGCTGCCGCTGATGGCGGGCATGCTGATCGCCTCCATCGCCTGCGGCCAGATCACCGCCAAGACCGGCCGCTACAAGATCTTCCCGATCCTCGGTACGGCGCTGATGGTCGCGGCGATGCTGCTCTTCCACTTCCGGGTCCAGTGGGACACCCCGCTGTGGGAGACGATGCTCTACATGCTCGTCTTCGGCCTGGGGCTGGGCGGTTGCATGCAGACGCTGGTGCTGGCGGTGCAGAACGCCGTGCCGCCGCGGGACATGGGCGTGGCGACCGCGTCGTCGACGTTCTTCCGGCAGATGGGCGCCACCGCCGGTACCGCGATCTTCCTGTCGGTGCTGTTCAGCACCGTCGGCGACAAGATCGCGGACGCGTTCGGCTCGGCGGTGCGCACCGAGCGCTTCCAGGCGGCGCTTCACGACCCGAAGGTCCTCCAGGACCCGGCCAACAAGCCGGTCCTGGACATGCTCAAGGCGCCCGGGGGCGGCGGGAACTCCTCCGGCGTGCTCAGCGACTCGTCGTTCATCCAGCACCTGGACCCGCGGCTGGCCGAGCCGTTCAAGCGCGGCTTCGCCGACTCGATGCACACGGTCTTCCTGATGGGCGCGATCGTCGTCGCGGTGGCGTTCTTGCTGGTGCTGTTCGTCAAGGAGGTGCCGCTGCGGCAGATCTCCGGACTGCAGGCACGCGCCCAGGCGGACGCGGAGGCCGCGGGTACGGGCGGTACGGGCGAGGGCGCCGGCGACGGCGCGGCCGCCGCGGCCACCGCCGTGGAGGCGCCGGCGGCCGAGCCCGTGGCGACCGCGCCCGTGGAGGCGTCGGGCCCCTGTGTCACGGGCACCGTGCACGACGGCGGCGGCGCCCCGGTGGCGCAGGCCGTGGTCACGCTGATCGATATCGGCGGGCGGCAGTTGGGCCGCGCCGCCACCGGGGACGACGGCCGCTACGCGCTGGCCGCGCCGGGCGCCGGGACGTATGTCCTGATCGGCTCGGCGGGCGCCCGGCAGCCGCAGGCGGCGACGGTCGTGGTGGCGGACGAGCCGGTGCGGTTCGATCTGGCGCTCGGCGGTGCGGCCGGACTCTCCGGCGAGGTCGTCGCGGATCTGGACGGCGCTCCCCTGCCGGGCGCGCTGGTCGTCGCCACGGATGTCCGCGGTGAGGTCGTGGCGTCGGGCATCGCCGGTGCGGACGGCGGCTTCGCCTTCGGGGAGCTGGCGCAGGGCGGCTACACCCTCGCGGTCAGCGCCGAGGGCCACCGCCCGGCCGCCCTCCCGGTGGAGGTCACGCCCGGCGGCCGCAACCGCTACGAGATCCGGCTGACGCCCGGCGCCCGCATCCGGGGCACCGTGCGGTCCGCACACCACGGGCCGCTGGGCGACGCCCGGGTGACGCTGCTGGACCCGGCGGGCAACGTCGTGGGCACGGCGACGACCGGCGGGGACGGCGCATACGCCTTCACCGACCTCGACCAGGGCACCTACACCGTGATCGCCAGCGGTTATCCGCCGGTCGCCACGCCGCTGCGGGTGGACACCGACGGACACACCGAGTTGGACATCGACCTCGGTCACGACACCGCAGGCTGACCGGCCGCCGACGGAACTGCGGGCCCGGCTCCTCCACCAGGGGCCGGGCCCGCTCCCGTCCGCGGCCCGGCCCGCCCCGGCCCTCGCGTACGGTCCCCGCTCCTCTTCACGCTCCGCACTCCCCCATCGACACGCAGAACACACGAAACCCACCCCGAACGCCCACCGTTTGTGGCCAACAAGTCACTCTCTGTGTAACGTCGAAGGGTGGCCGCCGAGTTCCGGATCCGGTCTGGTCGAGTTCCGGATCCGGTCCGGTCGGTCACCACTTGTCAGTCATCCGTCGTCTGTCGCGGCCTCCCGCACGGTGCGGGAGGCCTTACGAGTTCCCGTGGAGGGCATATGAAGAGCGGCATCGTGAAGTGGTTCAACGCGGAGAAGGGGTACGGCTTCATCCAGCAGGACGGCGGCGGCCCCGACGTGTTCGCCCATTACTCCCACATCAACGCCACCGGCTTCCGGGAGCTGCGGGAGGGCCAGGCCGTCTCCTTCGACGTCACCGAGGGCCACAAGGGCCCGCAGGCCGAGAACATCGTGGTCAACACCGTCGGCGCCTGAGCCGCCGCCCGGTCCCCCTTTCCCGGACCCGTCGCCGCCCCGCTCCCCGCAGGAGCGGGGCGGTCCGCGTCGTACGGTGCGGCCGTCAGCCGGCCGTGAACTGCGCGACGTACTCCTCGTACGGCGCGATCCCGGCCGCGGCGCGCAGGGCGTCGACGCGGTCGGGCTCCGCGCAGGGCCAGGGCACGGGCACCCCGTCGCGTACCCCGGCGATCTGGGTGGCGCAGAGCTGCTCGCGCCCCTCGTTCACCCGCACCCGGTCGCGCAGGAAGGCCAGTTCCCGGGGCCCGGCGGCGCCTTCGGCCACCGCCTGCTCCAGCAGTTGCAACGCCCGCCGCTGCACATCGAGCTGCCGGTCGGCGTGCTGCGCCACCAGCCAGGCGGCGCGGGCGGCGGCCTCGCCCACCCGGTCCGCGGTGGGCCAGCCGGACTCGTCCATGATCCGGCGCAGCCGGTCCCCGTGCTCCGCGGTGAGGCGGTGCCAGGCCAGCCGCTCGGCGGGATCCTCGCTGTTCGCGCACGGTGCGGTCCGGGCGTCCTCCTCGGCCATGCCGATCAGCTCGGCGCGCAGGTCGTCGACGGCGGGGGAAGAAGGCATGGGTACGGCGCTCCTCGGGTTCGGTGATCACGGCGGTGGCGCACGCGTACGCACCGGACGCCGACCGGACGCGCGGACGGCCGCGCGGCGGCCCACGGCGGCCGTGCTGCGACGGTGGCGGTGGTGGCACCACGCTACGGGCGCGACCGGCGGTAAAGATCATCTTCGGGAACGGTGACAGCGGCCCCCGCCACCCGGGATACTGGAGAAGTCCCGCCGGGCCCGCCCCCTTTCCGGCGCCGCCGCCCCGGGCACCGAGCGCCGTCGATCACGGGCTCACCACCGCCTCCCCGCACCTCCCGTTTCCCGTACGGCCTCGTCCGCGCCCGCGCGCTCCTGGGTGCCGCGCGATGGAAGAATGCGGCTCCACGATTCCGGGGAAAGGTGCGCAGCGTGGAATCTCCCGTTCCGAGCGTGTTGTGCGATGTCGTCGCGCTCGCCGCGGACGCCTCGGGCGGTGCCGCGGTGCGGTGGAAGCTGGCCGAGTCCGGGCGGCAGCTCGACGCCAACGTCGTCCATCTGACGGCCGGGCAGCGCGTGGACGCCCACCGCGAACCGGACCTGGACGTCCTCCTCCTCGTCCTGTCCGGCGACGGCACCCTGGAATCCGCGGGACGGGACGAGGCGCTGACCGCGGGCGGTCTGGTGTGGCTGCCGCACGGCTCCACCCGCGCCCTCGTCGCGGGCGCGGGCGGCCTGTCGTACCTCACCGTGCACCGCCGCCGCCCCGGTATGCAGATCGGCACGCGGCCCCCGGGCGCGGCGGGCCCGGAAGCCGGCTGACCGCCACGCGCCGGGCCCGCGCCGTCTCAGGGCAGGGCGGTGTGGTCGGGGTGGCCGTGGGTGCGGCGGGATTCCTTGAGTTCCGCTTCGTTGACGTGTTCGCGGCCGGCGACGAGTTCGCCGCGTACGTACGCCTCGATGTCGGTGAAGGGCCGGTAGTAGGTGGCGTTGTACTCCTCGACCACCTGGAACGTCCAGCGGCCCGGGAGGACGTTGCGCCCGACGATCTCCCGCTCGACCAGGTCGGCCAGATCGAGGTGGCCGGCCGCCCGCAGCTGGTGGACGCTCTCCCCCACCGTGCGGTCGGCGCCCCCGGTGAGCTGGTGGAAGGCGTAGAGGTGGCCGCGGGCCCGTTCGACGGTCTCCAGGGCTTCCGAGAGGGTGCCGAGCGCCCGGATGGTGGCGTCGCCCACCCCCTCGGGTCTGCGGTGGGCGGCGTCCGGTCCCGGCCGGTCGGCGTCGTGCGGTACGGAGTGAGCGCTCATGCCCCTCCTGTGCCCCGGAATCCGGCGGCTGTCCGCACGGGTACGCCCATCGGGGTGAATGCCGCCGTCCCCTCGGGGCGCCGGGCCGCCCTGCGGTGACCGGCCGCCGGTGCCAGACTTGAGGAACTGCGCCCGGCCGCCGGCCGGTGCCCCCGTCACCCGAGGGGGAATTCATGACCTGGGCTTCCTGGACCACCGTCGGCATCCACGCGCGGCCGGGCACCGTCCGCACCGAGGAGGCGGGTGTGCTCGACGGCGATGTGACCATCCATACGACCTGGTCGGAGGATGAGGCGCACGTGGCGGTGCAGTACACCGGTGCCACGGACTGGTTCACGCTGGACGGCAGTCCCGTCCCCTGCCACTCCGAGGAGGACAGCCGCAGCTTCCACCAGGCGGTGGTGGAAGCGATACGCGGCGGCGAGGACGCGCGGCGGGAACTGCAGCGGCTCTTCGAACGGCAGCGGTAGCGTCCGCACCGCCCGGCCGGCCCACCGCGCCCGGGACGCGGCGCACGTCGCCCGCCCCTTTTTCCGCCTCGTACCGCCTCCGGCCCCCGGCCGTCTCCGCAATCCGTCCCCGTGGGCCGTGCGCGGCCCCTACCGTCCCTGGGGAGCGACGACTTCGGGCCCGCCGGGCCGGTCGCGGGACGAGAGAGGGCTGCCATGGCGCAGACGCGTACGGAGCACGACTTCCTTGTGGTGGGGGCCGGTTCGGCCGGGAGCGTGCTGACCCGGAGACTGCTGGACCAGGGGTACTCCGTGCAGGTGCTGGAGGCCGGGCCGCCGGACGACGACGCGCGGGTGCACAGCCCGCAGGGCTGGCCCGCGCTCCTCGGGTCCGCGCTGGACTGGGCGGCCGTGTCCGTCCCGCAACGGCACGCCGGCGGCCGGACGTTGGCCTGGCCACGCGGGAAGGTGCTCGGCGGCTCCAGCTCCCTCAACGGCATGATCTACGTCCGCGGGCACCGCAGCGACTACGACGGCTGGGCCGCCGACGGCTGCCCGGGGTGGGACTGGGACAGCGTGCTGCCGCTGTTCAAACGGTCCGAGGACCATGTGGACGGCGCCGGTGCCTGGCACGGCGCGGGCGGACCGCTGCCGGTCAGCCGGATCACCGAGCCGCACCCGACGGCCGCCGCGTTCGTCGAGGCGGCGGCCGGTCTGGGCCACCCCGTCACCGAGGACTTCAACGGCGCGCGGATGACCGGCGTCGGCTTCAACCACGTCACGGTCCGCGGCGGGCTGCGGATGAGCGCCTGGCAGAGCTTCGTCGCGCCCGTCCTGGGCAACCCGGGCCTGACGGTGACGACCGGTGCGCGGGTGCACCGGGTGCTGCTGGAGAAGGGCCGGGCCGTCGGCGTGGAGTACGCGGCCGACGGGCGGCTGCACCGGGCGCGCGCCGCGCGGGAGGTGCTGCTCTGCGGCGGGGTGCTCGGGTCGCCGCAGACGCTGCTGCACTCCGGCATCGGCCCGGCGGACGCCCTGGGCGCGGTGGGGGTGGAGACGGTGGTGGACCTGCCGGGCGTGGGGGCCAACCTCCACGACCACCTGCTGGTGAGCAATGTCTACGAGGCCACCGGACCGCTTCCGGCCGGTACCGCGAACCTGCTGGAGGCGCAGCTGTTCGCGTCCTCCGACGCGCGGCTGCCGGGGCCCGACCTCCAGCCGCTCTTCATGCACCTGGTGTACCCGGCGGAGTCCTATCCGGTGCCCGAGCACGGTTACACCATCGCGCCGGGTCTCGTACGGCCCCGTTCGCGCGGCACGCTGCGGCCGGCCTCGGCGGACCCCGAGGCGGCGCCGCTGATCGACCCGAACGTGCTGGACGATCCGTACGACCTGGAGGCGCTGGTCGACGCGGTGGAGCTGAGCCGGGAGATCGGCGGGCAGCGGGCGTTCGACGTCTGGCGCAAGGCGGAGGTGGCGCCGGGCCCAAAGGCCCGCACCCGGGACGACCTGCGGGCCTTCGTGCGGCGGGCGGTGGCGACGTACCACCACCAGGTGGGCACCTGCCGGATGGGGCGGGGCGCGGCGGCGGTGGTCGATCCGTCGCTGCGGGTGTACGGCGTGGACGGGCTGCGGGTGGCGGATGCCTCGGTGATGCCGTCGGTGCCGTCCGGGAACACCAACGCCCCGACGATCATGGTCGGGGAGAAGGCCGCGGAGATGGTGCTCGCGGACGCGGGCTGAGGGAGCGGCGGCCCGGCACCGCGCGGCCGCGGTGCCGGGCGGGCGGGGCTCATCCCTCGCGGTCCCGGAGGTCCTTGATGCGGCGGATCTTGCCGACCGAGCGCTCCAGGGTCTCCGGGTCGACGATCTCCACCTCGACCGTGACGCCCACACCGTCCTTGACACCCTTGGCGATCCGCGCGGCGGCCGCGCTGCGCACCTCGGGGGCAGCGTCCGGCCGCGCCTCGACGAGGACGGCCATGTGGTCCATGCGGCCGCGGCGGCTCAGCCGTATCTGGAAGTGCGGGGCGACGCCGGGGGCGGCCAGGACGATCTCCTCGATCTGGCTGGGGAAGACGTTGACCCCGCGCAGGATGATCATGTCGTCGCAGCGGCCGGTGATCTTCTCGATGCGGCGGAAGGCCGGGCGGGCGGTGCCGGGCAGCAGGCGGGTCAGGTCGTGGGTGCGGTAGCGGATGATCGGCAGCGCCTCCTTGGTCAGGGAGGTGAAGGTCAGCTCGCCGTCGCCGCCGTCGGGCACCGATGCGCCGGTGACCGGGTCGACGATCTCCGGGTAGAAGTGGTCCTCCCAGACGTGCAGTCCGTCCTTGGTGTCGACGCACTCCTGGGCGATGCCGGGGCCGCAGACCTCGGACAGGCCGTAGATGTCGACGGCGTGGAGGTCCATCCGCTCCTCGATCTCGCGCCGCATGCCCTCCGTCCACGGCTCGGCGCCGAAGACGCCGACCCGCAGGGAGGTGGTGCGCGGATCGATGCCCTGCCGCTCGAACTCGTCGAGGAGGGTGAGCATGTAGGACGGCGTGACCATGATGATCTCGGGGCGGAAGTCCTGGATGATCTGCACCTGGCGCGCGGTCATCCCGCCGGACGCCGGGATGACCGTACAGCCGGCCCGCTCGGCGCCGTAGTGGGCGCCGAGGCCGCCGGTGAACAGGCCGTAGCCGTAGGAGACGTGCACCTTGTCGCCGGGGCGGGCGCCGGCGGCGCGCAGCGAACGGGCGACGACGTCGGACCACATGGAGAGGTCGTTGTCGGTGTAGCCGACCACGGTGGGGCGGCCGGTGGTGCCGCTGGAGGCGTGGATACGGCGCACCCGGTCCATCGGCACGGCGAACATCCCGAACGGGTAGGTGTCCCGCAGGTCCGCCTTGGTGGTGAACGGGAAGCGGGTCAGGTCCTCCAGGGTGCGGCAGTCCTCGGGGCGGACCCCGGCGTGGTCGAACTTGGTGCGGTACAGCTCGACGTTGTCGTACGCGTGGCGCAGCGTCGCGCGCAGCCGTTGGAGCTGAACGGCGCGCAGCTCCTCGCGGGTCATCCGCTCGCCGTCGTCCAGCAGGGCGTCCGGCAGGGGCTCCCCGAGACGGGGGGCGTCGGTCGCCCGGGCCGTCGGTTCGCTGCTCATCGCGGCTCCTTCGTCGTCGTTCTGCGGATGCTGCGGCTGCGGCCGCGGAATTCCGCGATCACCTCGTCGGCACGGCGGACGGTCACGTCGTAGAGGCCGCTGCGGCCGAAGCGGGTGCGTTCCACCGCGGTCGCGTGCAGGACGTCGCCTTCGTGCGCGGGGGCGACGAAGTCGATGTCGGCGGCGGCCGCGACGGTGACCGGGCCGTGGCTGTTGCAGGCGCAGGCGAACGCGGTGTCGGCCAGCAGGAAGAGGCAGCCGCCGTGTGCGGTGCCGTGGCCGTTGACCATCGTCGCGGTCACCGTCATCCGCACCACGGCGTGTCCTTCGCCGTGCGTGAGCAACTCGATCCCCATGGCGCGGGACGCCTGGTCCGCGGCGAGCATGCGCTCGACCGGGCCGGGGGCGGCGTCAGCGGTGTGCGTCACCTGTCCACAGCTCCTCTCCGCATCTTGTGCACCGACCGAACATTCGGTTAGCGTGCGGCCCAGTCAAGTAATCAAGCATCAGCACTGCCTGTCAAGAGGTGGAACGCATGCCCCAGTACGCCCCGGGAAGCCCCGGCTCCCCCGCCCGCCGCCGGCCGCCGCAGGGGCCGGCCGTGACCGCCGCGCACCGCGTGCCGGGAGCGGCGCGCCTCCCGGGCGGCGCCCGTCTCGCAAAGGAGGCCGGCCGTGGCTGACGAGGTCTATCTGATCGACGGCGCCCGCACCCCGCAGGGCCGCTTCGGCGGCGCGCTGGCCTCCGTACGGCCCGACGACCTCGCGGCCCTGGTGGTCGGCGAGGCGGTGCGGCGCGCGGGCGTCCCGGGCGAGGCGGTGGACGAGGTGATCCTCGGCGCCGCCAACCAGGCGGGCGAGGACAACCGCAACGTGGCGCGGATGGCCGTGCTGCTGGCGGGCCTGCCGCACACGGTGCCGGGCCACACGGTCAACCGGCTGTGCGCCTCCGGGCTGACCGCGGTCGCCTCCGCGGCCCAGGCGGTGCGGGCGGGCGAGGCCGAGCTGGTCGTGGCGGGCGGCGTGGAGTCGATGACCCGCGCCCCCTGGGTCATGGAGAAGCCGGGCACGCCGTGGGCGAAGCCCGGCGAGATACGCGACACCTCCCTGGGCTGGCGGTTCACCAATCCGCGCTTCGCGGCGGCCGACCGCGCGGTGGCGGCGGACGCGGGGCCCGAGGAGCTGCGGGTGACGCTGTCGATGGGCGAGACGGCGGAGGAGGTCGCGGCGCTCGACTCCGTGGACCGCGCCGCGTCCGACGCGTTCGCGCTGCGCAGCCACCGGCGGGCGGTCGCCGCCCAAGAGGCGGGCCGCTTCGACCGGGAGATCGTGCCGGTGGAGACGGCGAACGGCGTGGTGACGCGGGACGAGGGGCCGCGCCCGTCGACGACGGCGGAGAAGCTCGCGGCGCTGCGTCCGCTCTTCCGCGCCGGCGGCGTGGTGACGGCCGGTTCCGCCTCGCCGCTCTCGGACGGCGCGGCCGCGCTGGTGGTGGCGGGCGCCGCCGCCGTCGAGCGGTACGGACTGACGCCGCGCGCCCGGATCGTCACCTCGGCGGCGGCCGGCGTGACGCCGCAGCTGATGGGCCTGGGCCCGGTGCCCGCCACCGAGAAGGCGCTGGCCCGCGCCGGCTGGGCGACGTCCCAGCTGGACGCGGTCGAGCTGAACGAGGCGTTCGCCGCGCAGGCGCTGGCGGTCATCCGGCGGCTGGAGCTGGACGAGGCGCGGGTCAACGCGGACGGCGGGGCGCTGGCGCTGGGTCACCCGCTGGGGTGCTCGGGCGCCCGGATCCTGCTGACGCTGTTGGGGCGGCTGGAGCGGGAGGACGCCCGGCGCGGGCTCGCCACGCTGTGCGTGGGCGTCGGCCAGGGCGTGGCGATGCTGGTGGAGCGGGTGTGAGCGGCGCAGGGACAGGCCCCGGCGAGGTCCGGGCGACACAGGGTGCGGAGCAGAGGAGACGAGGATGACCAGCACAGCTGCCGAGCCGTCGGCGCCGGACGTCGTCGGGGTGATCGGCGGCGGCCGGATGGGCGCGGGCATCGCGCAGTCGTTCGCGGTCGCCGGGGCGTCGGTGACGGTCGTGGAGAGCGACGGGCGGGCGGCGGCCGCGGCCGTGGAGCGGGTCGCCACGGGGCTGCGGCGCGCCGCCGAGCGCGGCAAGCTCGCCGAGCCGGCCGAGGCGGTGCTCGGCCGGGTGACCACCGTGGAGTCGGTCGGCGCGCTGCCGCTCATGGCCGCGCTGGTCGTCGAGGCGGTGCCGGAGGACGCCCGGCTCAAGGCCGGGGTGCTGGCCGCCGCGGAGCGGGCGGTCGGCGAGGGGGCGGTGCTGGCCACCAACACCTCCTCCCTGCCGGTCACCGAGCTGGCGGCGGCGCTCGAACGCCCCGGCCGCTTCCTGGGCATGCACTTCTTCAACCCGGTTCCGGCCTCCGCGCTCGTGGAGATCGTCGTCGGGCCGGCCACCGAGGAGGCGACGGTCGAGCGGGCGCTCGGCTGGACGCGGGCGCTGGGCAAGAAGGACGTCGTGGTCAAGGACTCCCCCGGGTTCGCCAGCAGCCGCCTGGGGGTGGCGCTGGGCCTGGAGGCGATCCGCATGGTGGAGGAGGGCGTGGCCGCCCCGGAGGCCATCGACGACGCGATGACGCTCGGCTACCGCCACCCGATGGGGCCGCTGCGCCTGACGGACCTGGTCGGGCTGGACGTCCGGCTGGCCATCGCCGAGCATCTGCACGCCACGCTCGGCGACCGCTTCGCCCCGCCGGAGCTGCTGCGCGCCAAGGTGGCGCGGGGCGAGCTGGGGCGGAAGTCGGGGCAGGGGTTCTACAGCTGGGAGTGAGGGCCCCGGCCCGGGGGCGCCGGGGCCGGCGGGACGTGCGAACTCCAGGAGCCCTTCGGCGTCGTCCGGCCCGCGGACGCCGGGGCCGTCGGGGCAGCGGACGCCGGGAGACCCGTACGGCTCCGGGCCCCGGGGACGCCGCAGGCCGCGGGCGTACCGGCGCCGCCCTCCCTCCGGCGCCGGTACGGCGCACGACCTGCGAGTTCCGGCGGCCGCCCCGGCGGTCCGGACACTCCGTCCCCCGAAAGGGGCTTGCCCACGCCGTGGAAACTCGTCAGAATATGAACCGAACGAATGGTCGGTAGGGAAGTTGGTATCGATGACCACGACAGACTCCGCCCCGTCGGCCACCGGCGGCGCCGAGCAGGAGCTGCAGGAGCGGTTCGACACCTCGATCGCCAAGGACCGGCGCATCGAGCCGCGCGACTGGATGCCCGACGGCTACCGCAAGACCCTGGTCCGGCAGATCGCCCAGCACGCCCACTCCGAGATCATCGGGATGCAGCCCGAGGGCGCATGGATCACCCGGGCGCCCTCGCTGCGCCGCAAGGCGATCCTCTTCGCCAAGGTCCAGGACGAGGCGGGGCACGGCCTGTATCTCTACTCCGCGGCCGAGACGCTGGGCGCCGAGCGCACCGAGCTGACCGAGCGGCTGATCGCGGGCCGCCAGAAGTACTCCTCGATCTTCAACTACCCCACGCCGACCTTCGCCGACGTCGGCGTCATCGGCTGGTTCGTGGACGGCGCCGCGATCTGCAACCAGGTCCCGCTCTGCCGGAGTTCGTACGGCCCCTACGCCCGTGCGATGGTGCGGATCTGCAAGGAGGAGTCGTTCCACCAGCGGCAGGGCTACGAGCTGCTGATGACGATGATGCGCGGCACCGAGGAACAGCGGGAGATGGTCCAGGACGCGGTGAACCGCTGGTGGTGGCCGTCGCTGATGATGTTCGGCCCGCCCGACGGCGACTCCCCCAACTCCGCGGCGTCGATGGCCTGGAAGATCAAGCGGCACACCAACGACGAGCTGCGCAGCCGGTTCGTCGACATGACCGTCCCGCAGGCGGAGCGGCTGGGGGTGACCCTGCCCGACCCCGAGCTGCGCTGGAACCCCGAGCGCGGACGCCATGACTTCGGCACCCCCGACTGGTCCGAACTCCAGCGCGTCATCAAGGGCGACGGGCCGTGCAACGCCGAGCGGATGGAGCGCCGCCGGACGGCGCACGAGGACGGCGCCTGGGTGCGCGAGGCGGCCACCGCCCACGCGGCCAAGCAGGCGGCCCGCGGCCCGCGCGGGTCCCACACCGAGGAAGGAACGGCGGCATGAGCGACACCGACGACCCGAAGGCCGGCTGGCCGCTGTACGAGGTGTTCATCCGCGGCAAGCGCGGTCTCAACCACGTCCACGTCGGCTCGCTGCACGCCGCCGACGACCGGATGGCCCTCACCCACGCCCGCGATCTCTACACCCGGCGCAACGAAGGCGTCAGCATCTGGGTGGTCCTCTCGTCCCACATAGCGGCCTCCACCCGCGATGAGAAGGACCCGTTCTTCGCGCCCAGCGCCGACAAGATCTACCGCCATCCCACCTTCTACGACATACCCGACGACGTCCCGCACATCTGAGGCCGGAGAGGAGCAGGACATGGCCGGCACCGACGACGATCACATTTACCTGTCCCTGGCCGAGGAGCACGGCGACGGCGACGCCCGCTGGGCGTTCGGCACCGGCTTCGAGGACCCGCTGCACGGCGTGGAGACGGCCGTGCCCGCCGGGGTGGACGCGGCGCGGCTCGCCGCGGACTGCGCGGCGCTCGCCGATGACGCGCTGGTCGGCGCGCAGCGGCTGGCCCAATGGTGCACCCGCGCCCCGGAGCTGGAGGAGGAGGTGGCGCTCGCCAACATCGGTCTCGACCTGCTGGGCCAGGCCCGGCTGCTGTACACCCGCGCCGGGCAGGTCGACGGCACCGGGCGGGACGAGGACGCCTTCGCCTACTTCCGCGTCCCCGACGCCTTCCGCAGCCTGCGGCTTGCCGAACTCCCCAACGGCGACTTCGCGTTCTCCGTCGTGCGACTGCTGTGGCTGTCGAGCTGGCGGCTGGCGCTCTTCACCCGGCTCGCGCACGGCGCGCCGGATCCGGTGGTGGCCGCCGTCGCCGACAAGGGCGTCAAGGAGCTGACGTACCACCGTCAGTACGCCGCGGACTGGGCCCTCCGGCTGGGTGACGGCACCGAGGAGTCGCACCGCCGGATGTGCGCGGCGCTCGCCGAGATCGCGCCGTACACCGGTGAGCTGTTCACCGGCGCGCCCGTGTGCGGGGTGGCTCCGGCGGACCTCCGGGACGAGGTGACCGGAGTGCTGCGGCAGGTCTGTGACGCGGCGGGGCTGGAGCTTCCGGAGGCGGAACCGCTGCCCGGCAGCGGCCGCGACGGCGACCGTACCGCCCATCTGGCACCGCTGCTGGAGGAGTTGCAGAGCGTGGCACGGGCCCATCCGGAGGGGGTGTGGTGACCATGGCGACCGTCACCGGTCTCACCGGCGCCCTGGCCCGGCGTGTCGCGGCGGAGGTGCCCGACCCCGAGCTGCCGATGCTGACCCTCGCCGATCTCGGGGTACTGCGGGGTGTGGAGGTCGCCGCGGACGGCGCGGTCACGGCCACGCTCACGCCGACGTACTCGGGGTGCCCGGCGATGGCGGAGATGCGGGCCGCCGTCGCGGCGCGGCTGCGGGCCGCCGGGTTCGGGCGGGTCACGATCCGTACGGCCCTGGAGCCGGCGTGGACCACCGACTGGATCACCGCCGAGGGCCGCCGCAAGCTCGCCGAGCACGGCATCGCCCCGCCCGGTCCGGCGCCGCGGCGCACCTCGGGGCCGGTTCCGCTGGAGCTGTCCGGGGTGCGGCGCGCGGTCCGCTGCCCGCACTGCGGGTCGGCGGAGACCCGGGAGACCTCCCGTTTCGGCGCGACCTCCTGCAAGTCCCTGTGGCGGTGCGGGAGTTGCCGCGAGCCTTTCGAGTACGTCAAGGAGATCTGATGGCCCCGACCTCGTCCGAGCTGACCGAGGCGACGCCGCCGGAGGCGTCCGCGGCGGAGCGGTCCGGCGCGCACCCGCGACGGCGGCGCCCCCTGTTCCACCGGCTGCGCGTCGCGGAGGTCGAGCCGCTGTGCGACGACGCCGCGGCGATCGGCTTCGAGGTGCCCGAGGAGCTGGCGGCGGAGTTCGTCTTCCGTCCCGGGCAGTCGCTGACGCTGCGCCGGGAGGTCGAGGGGCGCGACGAGCGGCGGTCGTACTCGATCTGTGCGCCGGTGGGCTCCCGGCCGCGGATCGGGGTGCGGGTGGTGCCCGGCGGGCTGTTCTCCTCGTGGCTGGTGCACGAGGTCCGTCCCGGGGACACCGTCGAGGTGATGGCGCCGACGGGCGCGTTCACCCCGGATCTGTCGCACCCGGGCCACCATGTGCTGATCGCGGCGGGCTCCGGCATCACCCCGATGGTCTCGATCGCGGAGTCGGTGCTCGCCGCCGATTCGCGTTCGCAGGTCACCCTCTTCTACGGCAACCGCCGGACGGATTCGGTGATGTTCGCCGATGAGCTGGCCGATCTGAAGGACCTGTACCCGGCGCGGTTCCAGCTGGGCCATGTCCTCTCCCGGGAGCCCCGCGAGGCGGAGCTGCTGTCGGGCCGGCTGGACGCGGAGCGCCTGGCCGCGCTGATCGACGGGCTGGTGGACGTCGCCTCGGCCGATCACTGGTGGCTGTGCGGTCCGCACGGCATGGTCCAAGGCGCCCAGCGGGTGCTGGCGGATCTCGGGGTGCCCGGGGAGCGGGTCCATCAGGAGCTGTTCTTCGCCGACGACGAGCCGGTCCGCCCGGTGCAGCACACGGACGCGCCCGCGAAGGGGCCGGTCAGCCGGGTCACGCTGGTGCTGGACGGCCGGTCCACCACCGCCCCGCTCCCCCGCGACACCACCCTGCTGGACGGCGCCGCGCGGATACGTCCGGACACCCCGTTCGCCTGCAAGGGCGGGGTGTGCGGCACCTGCCGGGCGCTGGTCACCGAGGGCACGGCGGACATGCGGCGCAACTACGCGCTGGAGGACGCCGAGGTGTCCGCCGGGTACGTCCTGACCTGCCAGAGCTTCCCGGTGTCCGAGGAGCTGACGGTCGACTTCGACAGCTGAGGCGGACCGCCCGCAGCCCCGGTCCCCGTCCGGCCGCCCGCCGCTCCGCCCCCGGGCCCCTCCGTCTCCTCCATCCCCTCCGCCCCGTCGGGCCGCGGCGTCCGGTGCCACATGCCGGAAGCGCCGGATCCGGCCACCCTGGAAGGGAGAGGGTGCGTCGCTCCGCCGGGCCAGCCGCCGGGAGGACGCCGTCCGGAAGGGAGTGCCGTGATGCAGAGCCGTACACGAGGCGGCCCGAGGCCCCGGGGAGCGGTGCGGCCGCGGCCGGGCGGCCCCACCGCCTGGGAGCGGTGGAGCGCCGCGTCCGCCGGGGCGTCCGGTGCCGGGCGCGCCGTCGCGGCCGGCGTCGGCGGAGCGGCGCCGTGACGGGCGCGACCGCCGCGGCGGGCACCGTGACGGTGGGGCTGGACGGCAGCCCCGAGTCATTGGCGGCCGTGCTGTGGGCGGCGGAGGAGGCCGAGGCCCGCGGCGCGCGGCTGCGGTTGGTGCATGCCTGGGCGATGCTCGCGCCGGAGCCGCCCGAGCCGCCGGAACAGCCGGACGCAGGCGCGGCGGCGGGCGCGGAACCGCGGACGGCGGAGCCCCCGGGGCCGGAATCACGGCGGCCGGCCGGTGCGTCGCGGCGGCGGATCCGGCCTGGCTGGAAGGCCCGTGCGGCCGAGCAGAACCACTGGTCCCACCGGATCGTCGAGCAGGCACGCGCCGCCGTGCAGACCCGCCACCCGGATCTTCCGGTGGACGAGGAGCTGATCCCCGGCGACCCGCTGGAGGCGCTGTTCGGCGCGGCGGACCGTTCGGACCTGCTGGTGCTCGGCTCGCGGAATCTGGGCCCGGTGGCCCGGTATGTGCTGGGCGATATCGCGTTGAAGCTGGTGACGCGGGTGAATGTGCCCACCGTGCTGGTCCGGGCGCGGCCGGGCGCCGCCGCGGACGGGCGGTCCGGCGACGACGTGGTGGTCGGGGTGAGCCTGCACGAGCCGTGTGTGGCGATGATGGACTTCGCCTTCGCGACCGCCGCCCGGCGTGGTGTCACCCTGCGGGCGGTGCACGGACGCCATCTGCCCGCGCACGCCTACAACCGGGGCGGCGGGGTGGAGCCGTACGTGGTCGAGCAGACCGCGCAGGACGCCCGGAAGGAGCTGGCCGAGGCGCTGCGGCCGTGGCGGTCGCGGTATCCCGCGGTGCAGGTGGTGGCGCGGGTGGATCTGGAGAGCCCGGCGCAGGCGCTGCTGGAGGAGGCCGGGCGGGCCGGACTGCTGGTCGTCGGGCGCCGCCACCGCCGCCCCCGGATCCCGTCGCGGATCGGCCACCTCGGACAGGCGGCGCTGCACCATGCGCCGTGCCCGGTGGCGGTCGTTCCGCATGAGTGAGTGCGCCCGACCGGACGCGGGCACCACCGGTGTCCGGCGGGTGACCGAGAAGCGGAGGTACGTCATGACGCGAACCACCGAATGGACGGTGCGGATCGTGGTCTTCGAGGAGGACGGGACGACGAAGGCGCGGGCGGTGCTCGACACCGGCTCGGCCAAGATGACCGGGCGGGGCGCGGCCCACTGCAACCCCGAGGACGTGGACATCCCCGAGATCGGCGACGAGCTGGCGTCCGGCCGGGCCCTGAAGGACCTCGCCGCGCGGCTGCTGCGGGAGGCCGACCGGGATCTGGCCGGAGTCGGGGCGCCGCCACCCCCGGCACGGCGCCCGACGGTGTACGGGTGGGCGGATGCGTCGGCCTGAGCGGTAGGGCGCGGGCGGTCCCCGGGAGGCGGCGGGCGGCGGTCCGGCGCGGTTCCGGCCCGGTGCGCGGCGGCGATCCGTCGCACCTGGCGCGGTGCCGGCCCGGTCCGCGGCGGCGATCCGCCGCCCCGGCGCGGTGCCGGCCCGGTGCGTACCGGCGGTAGGCCGTCCCCGGCGTAGTCCCACCGGCCCGGCACGCCGCGGGCCGGGCCGCGCCGTCCTGAGCCAGGTGCCCCGGAGGCCGGGACTCGCATCCGGCCCGGCGCCGCCGCGTCGGGCGCGCTCCGCACCACGGCGCCCGCGCCGTACGCGCCTGCCGCGCGGCGCGGGCGCGGCGCTCGTACACGGTTCGGACACCTCGGGTCGCGGGGCGCAAAAGGGCGGCGGGGCCGTTCGGGGGATCCGGGCGGGGCCGTGGTGTGCGACCGTCGGTGGCGGGGGCCGGGCGGGAGAGGCGGACGGGGTGGGCCATGCGGGGCGCGAGGCGCTTCGGGCGGGTGCGGCGGGGGCCGCTGCGGCGCGGGACGGATGTGGCGGAGTTCTGGCTGATGCCGCTCACCGCGGCGCTGATCGCGGTGGGTGCCCCGGCCGCGGGCGTCGCGGCGGCGCACGCGGTCCAGAACCGGGCCCCGCTCGCCCGGGACACGCACAGCGTCCGGGCGGTGCTGACGGAGGATCCCCCGGCGCGTATCGGGCTGGACGCGGCGGCCGCGGCCGGGGTGCGGGTGGCGGCGACGGTGCGGTGGCGGGCGCCCGACGGTTCGGTCCGGCACGGCCGGATCACGGTCCCGGCCTCGGCGCGGGCGGGGGCGCACACCACGGCCCGGGTGGACGGTGCGGGCCGGCTGCGCGGCGCGGCGGACCCGTCGCGTGCCGCGGCGGAGGGCGTCGCCGTGGGGGTGGTGGCGGCCTCGTGCGGCGCGCTGGCGGTCCTCGGGGCGGCGCGCGGCGCCCGTCTGTGGCTGGATCGGCGGCGCGACGCCCAGTGGGAGCGCGGGTGGGAGCGGGTCGGCCCCACGTGGCGCGGCGGGCCGGAGTGACCGTGCCGCAACGGCTTCCGGCGGGCCGTCCGTTCGGCCTCACGGTACGGGCGGAGGGCGGCCGGACCGTGTGGTCCGCCCGCCCTCCGTACCGGTCGGGTCACCTCGGTCCGGGGTTCAGGACGCCTTCTTGGACGAGGTGAGGTGGGCGAAGACCACGACGTTGTCCGTGTAGTCCTTGGCCGCCTTGTCGTAGGCGCCGCCGCAGGTGATCACCCTCAGCTGCGGGTTGGCGGTGTCGTTGTAGACCCGGTCGCTGGGGAACTGGGCCTTGCTGAAGGTTTCGACGCTGTCGACGGTGAAGGTGGCGACGGTCTTGTCGGCGCGGGTGATGTTGATCTTGTTGCCCTTTTTGAGCGAGTCGAGTTCGAGGAAGACGGCCGGGCCGGTCTTGGTGTCGACGTGTCCGGCGACGATGGCGGCGCCGTCCTCACCGGGGGTGGCGCCGTCCTTGTACCAGCCGGCGAGGTTGCTGTTGTCCGGCGGCGGGGCGTTGAGCTGGCCGGTGGGGCCGAGGGCGAGCGGGGTGAACGGCGCGTCGACGCCGATCTGCGGGATGCGGATGCGGGTCGGGGCGGAGCGGGGCATCGCCGCGGAGGTCTTCGGTTCGGCCGTCGGTACGGCGACGTTCGGCGCCAGCGGCGCGGCGGCCGCGGGCGGGGCGGGCGGCTTGGAGTCCGCGGAGGTGTCGAGGGAGTTGAAGACGAGCAGGGCCCCCACGCCCACGGCCGCCACCGGCCACATCAGGGCCCGGGCGAACGGGCGGGGAGCGGCGTCGGTCTGACGCGGTGTCGACGGAGGCTGATGCCGGGGAGGAGTCGTGGGAGCCATCGAACGTGCCTTTCTTCCACACGAGGTGAGCTGTTCCGGCCCGCGTAACGGGCGGCGGCCGGGGCGGTGCACCGGGTCGGTGGTGCCGGTCCGCCGGGTCGTCCGCCGCGCGTACGGGTGGCCGTCGGGGCGCAACGCAAGCGCCGCGACCACCGCCGGTGAGGACGGTGGCCGCGACAGCTCAGCGATCTACGCCGGGCGGGAGGGGTCAGGCGGCCGCACCGGAGTTGCGGCGGCGCAGGACGTACGCGCCGGCGCCGAGGCCACCGAGGAGCAGGACCGAACCGGCGGCGAGGCCGCTGCCGGAGAGGGCCGTGCCGCCACCGCCGGTGTGCATACCGCCGCGCGGACCGTTGTCACGGTCGCCGCCGCGGTCACCGTGGTCGCCGTGGTGCCCGCGACCGCCGCGGTCACCGTGCTCGCCCCGGTCGCCGCGGTCACCACGGTCGCCGCGGTCGCCGCGGTCCCCACGGTCGCCCCGGTCCCCACGGTCGCCGCGGTCGCCCTTGTCGCCCTTGTCGTGGTCACGGCCGGAGCCCTCGTCGTCGCCCTGCTGGCCCCACTCGTTGACGACGACGCCGGCGAGGGCGCCACCACCGGTGTGCATACCGCCGCGCGGGCCGTTGTCACGGTCGCCGCCGCGGTCACCGTGGTCGCCGTGGTGTCCACGACCGCCGCGGTCACCGTGCTCACCGCGGTCGCCGCGGTCGCCACGGTCGCCCCGGTCGCCCCGGTCCCCACGGTCGCCCCGGTCCCCACGGTCACCGCGGTCGCCCTTGTCGCCCTTGTCGTGGTCACGGCCGGAGCCCTCGTCGTCGCCCATCACCTTGGCGAGGAAGCCACCACCGGTGTGCATACCGCCGTGCGGGCGGTCGCCACGGCCACGGTCGCCGTGGTCGCCGTGGTCGCCCCGGCCACCGCGGTCGCCCCGGTCACCGTGCTCGCCGCGGCCGCCGCGGTCACCGCGGTCCCCACGGTCGCCCCGGTCCCCACGGTCACCGCGGTCGCCCTTGTCGCCCTTGTCGTGGTCACGGCCGGAGCCCTCGTCGTCGCCCATCACCTTGGCGAGGAAGCCGCCGCCCGTGTGCATACCGCCGCGCGGGCCGTTGTCACGGTCGCCGCCGCGGTCACCGTGGTCACCGTGGTGTCCGCGACCGCCGCGGTCGCCGTGCTCACCGCGGTCGCCGCGGTCGCCACGGTCGCCGCGGTCACCGCGATCGCCGCGGTCACCACGGTCGCCGCGGTCGCCGCGGTCGCCCTTGTCGTGGTCGTTGTCCCGGCTGCTGGAGTGGGAGGAGCCGCCGTCGTCGCCCGCGACGGTGAGCGCGTACGCGGCGGGGGTCGTGATGGCGAGGACCGCGCTGATGGCGGCCGAGGCGAACAGGGTGCGGGAAGTGCGCATGAAAACGTGTGTCCTTTCACGTACGGCACCGCGAAGGCTGACAGGTCGTCGGCGCATCGGATTCGCGGTGGCGACGTGATCACCGTCATCCGAAATCCGGGGGCGCACCACCGGAGAGGTCCGCATTCGAGCGACACCGTGGGCTCAACGAGTGGCCCGGGGCCCGTTCCTCACCCATTGGACGGCGCCGGACGCCGCCGCACGTCACCGCACCGGGGTAATCCCCGCTCACCCCCGGCGGATCGGGCCCCGCACCGGGCCTCCGACACCGCCCCGCCCCGCACCGGACCCCCACGAACCATATAACTGATGTGACGTCAGATTCGTTTTCGCAAAGCCATGTTGAAGGCTTTTCCGCGGCTTCCGTACGCGGCGGCGCCCGCCTCGGCCGGGTGGGCCGTGGCGGGCGCCGCCGGGTGCGGGCGCGGGCGGACGCCGTCAGGTGCGGTGCAGGAGCCGGCCCAGGACGTCGCGCAGGGCCGCCTCCGGATCGTCGACGGCGCCGGGCGCTCGCCATGCCACGAAGCCGTCCGGGCGTACGAGGACGGCGCCGTCGGGGGTCGTGCCGTGGGCCTCGGCCCAGTCGGCGCCGCCCTCGGGGGCGAAGTCGTCCCCGGGGGCGTCGCCGACGGCGTAGCAGTCCAGGGGGAGCGACCAGGCGGCCGCGACCGCGGCGGCGGCGATCCGCCAGGCGGTGCCCGCGGAGCCGGTGAGCAGCACGAAGGAGCGCTCGTAGAGGTCGAGGGTGGAGCGGCGGGTGGCGCCGGAGCGCAGCCACAGGTGCGGGGCGCGGGTGCCGGGGGCGCCGGTGAGCTGCATCCGGTCGGGGACGACGGGCAGGTCCTCGGCGGCGCCCACCACGGCGCCTCGGGGATAGGCGTAGCCCAGGGCGACGGTCAGGACGCCCTTCTGGCGTGCGCCGGTGGCCGCGGGCGCCGGGTCGTAGCCGGGGTGGCTGTGTTCGGCGGAGCGGGCCGAGGCGCGGGCGCTGGTCGCCTGGGCGACCGGGCGGCGCTCCGCCTCGTAGCTCGCCAGCAGGCCGGGGCCGGCCGAGCCGTCGAGGACGGCGGCGAGTTTCCAGGCGAGGTTGTGGGCGTCCTGGATGCCGGTGTTGGAGCCGAAGGCGCCGGTGGGTGACATCTCGTGGGCGGAGTCCCCGGCGAGGAAGACGCGGCCGGAGCCGTAGCGTTCGGCGACCCGTTCGGCGGCGTGCCAGGGGGCCTTTCCGGTGATCTCGACGTCCAGGTCGAGCGCGCCGGTGGCGCGGCGGATGTGATCGGCGCAGCGGGCGTCGGTGAAGTCCTCCAGGGTTTCGCCGCTCTCGGGGTGCCAGGGGGCGTGGAAGACCCAGTGGGTGTGGTTGTCGACGGGCAGCAGGGCGCCGTCGGCGTCCGGGTCGGTGAGGTAGCAGGCGATGAAGTGGCGGTCGCCGACGACCTCGGCCAGGCCCGGGGCGCGGAAGGTGATGCTGACGTTGTGGAAGAGGGCGCCGGGCCCGGTCATGGCGATGCCGAGGCGGTCGCGGGCGGGGCTGCGGGGGCCGTCGGCGGCGATGACGTAGTCGGCGCGCACGGTCAGGTGCTCACCGGTCTCGCTGCTCTTGACCAGGGCCGTCACTCCGTCGGGGTCCTGGTCGAAGGAGAGCATCTCGTGGGAGAAGCGCAGATCGCCGCCGAGTTCACGGGCGGCGCGCACCAGGACCGGCTCCAGGTCGTTCTGGCTGCACAGGCACCAGCCGGCGGGGCTGAAGCGGCCCAGTTGGCCGCCCGGGTCCATCTCCCGGAACAGCCACTGCTGCTCCTCACCCGTCAGGGAGGGTGCCTGAAGGATGCCGTGGTTGTCGGCGAGGACGGAGGCCGCCTCGCGGATGCGGTCCTCGACCCCCGCGGTGCGGTACAGCTCCATGGTGCGGACGTTGTTGCCGCGTCCGCGTGGATGGCGCGAGGTGTCCGAGTGCCGCTCCACCAGAAGGTGTTCGACGCCCAGACGTCCCAGGAACAACGAGGCCGACAGACCCACCAGGGATCCGCCGACGACGAGTACCGGAACCCTGACGGTTTCCGTTGTTTTCATTGCGTGCTCCAGCTCCTCCGGCGGCGCGTACGGGCTGGATTTCCCCTGATGACAGGCGATTCGATCATGCTTCACCCGCATGGGTCACAGATCTCGCGCGCCCCGGAGGACCCGTCCACGATCGACGAGACGGCCACCCCAGGCGCGGGGCCGTCGGCGACCGCTGGGCACGACGCCCCGGTGCACCAGGGCCTGATGGCCCGTCACACGATCTGCCGCAAGGAGTTGCGAAGCCGATGACCATGCTGTCGGAACGAATATCTCAGTCCGCCTTCGACGGCTCGCGCCTGCGGGTCGTTCTCCTCCTGGACCTTCACGACGGTGCCCAGCAGCGTTTCCTCGAAGCGTACGAACACCTCTGCAACCAGGTCGCCTCCGTCCCCGGTCACCTCTCCGACCAGCTGTGCCAGTCCATCGAGAACCCCTCGCAGTGGCTGATCACCAGTGAATGGGAGAGCGCTCCGCCGTTCCTCGCCTGGGTCAACAGCGAGGAGCACGTCGAGATGGTGCAGCCGCTGCACGGCTGTGTCCGTGACACCCGTTCGCTGCGGTTCAGCGTGATGCGGGAGACCGCCCACGGTGCGGACTCCGCGCCCGAGCCCGTGAAGGGCAACTTCCCCGCCTCCCCCCGCGTCGGCGACGGCATCGTCCGCCACGCGCTGACGTTCACCGTCAAGCCGGGCAGCGAGCCGAAGGTCGCGGAGATCCTCGCGGGCTACACCTCGCCCGAGGCGCGCGTCGACGACACCACCCGACTGCTGCGCACCACTCTCTTCCTGCACGGCAACCGTGTGGTGCGGGCCGTCGAGGTGCAGGGCGACCTGGTCGCCGCGCTGCGCTACATCGCCCGGCAGCCGGAGATCCGGCAGGTCGAGGAGGCGATCAACCCCTATCTGGAGCAGGACCGGGATCTGTCGGACCCGAACTCGGCGCGGATGTTCTTCACCCGCGCCGCGCTGCCCGCCGTGCACCATGTGGCGGCAGGCGCGGCGACACCCGCCGACGTCTCCCGCCATGCGCTGTTCTACCCGGCCCGGGAGGGCTGCGGGATGGCGCTGGCGCGGCTGCTGGCGCAGCAGGACGAGGCGGCGGCCGGCGATCCGGCGAGCCCCGTCGCGGCCAGCACCGTCTTCCAGCGCGACGACGTCGTCGTCCGCCTCGTCGACCTGACCGCCGCCCCGGAGAGCGATCCGGCGGCGGTGCTCGGGGTGCGCGGCGCCCGCAAGACCGAGGTGCTGCGGCGGCTGCTGGACACCGGGCAGGCCGGTGAGCTGTCCGACGACCGCGATCTGGCCCGGTTCCTCGCCCGCTGCGACATGCGGCTCATCACCGACCGCCGGTCCCCGCGGCCCTGACCGCACCGGCCCGCCGCCCGCCGCCACGCGGCGCGGCGGCGCACCACCCATCCCGCACCATCTGGAGGAAGACAGCCATGAGCACCCACCGCCCACGCATCGTGGACCTCGGCGAGACGCAGCCCAACCGCCGGCGCGGAGGTGACCTGCGCGCGATGCTGACGCCCAGCGCGGTCGGCGCCACCAGCGGCTTCATGGGCATGGCCCTCGTCGAGCCGGGCGAGCGCATCGGCGAGCACTACCACCCCTACTCCGAGGAGTTCGTCTACGTCGTGGACGGCGCCCTGGAGGTCGATCTGGACGACGAGACGTTCTCGCTGGTGCCGGACCAGGCGCTGCTGATCCCCCTCGGGATGCGGCACCGCTTCCGCAACGTCGGGAACGTGCAGGCGCGGATGGTCTTCCATCTGGGCCCGCTGGCGCCGCGTCCGGAGCTGGGCCACGTCGACACCGAGGTCACGGAGGTGTCCGGGGCAGCCGCGCAGGCGGGCCCACCCGAACGAACGGAGGCGGTTTCATGAGTCGCCGTGTCGCGGTCACCGGCATGGGGATCGTGGCGCCGGGCGGCGTGGGCGTCCCCGCCTTCTGGGACCTGCTGTCCGCCGGGCGCACGGCGACCCGGGCCATCTCGCTCTTCGACGCGACCGGGTTCCGTTCCCGGATCGCCGCCGAGTGCGACTTCGACCCGGTGGCGCACGGCCTGAGCGGCGAGCAGATCGCCCGCTCGGACCGGTACGTCCAGTTCGCGCTGGTCGCGGCCGCCGAGGCGCTGCGCGACGCCGGTCTGGACATGGCGGCGCAGGACCCGTGGCAGGTCGGGGTGTCGCTGGGCACCGCGGTCGGCGGCACCACCCGGCTGGAGCACGACTACGTGGCGGTCAGCGCGTCCGGCGCCCGCTGGGACGTCGACCACCGGCCGTCCGGGCGGTACCTGGAGCGGGCGTTCGCGCCCAGTTCGCTGGCGTCCGCGGTGGCCGAGGAGGTGGGCGCCCACGGGCCGGTGCAGACCGTGTCGACGGGCTGCACCTCCGGGCTCGACGCGATCGGGTACGCGTTCCAGGCGATCGAGGAGGGCCGGGCCGACGTCGTCGTCTCGGGCGCGTCGGACTCCCCCATCTCCCCGATCACGGTGGCGTGCTTCGACGCGATCAAGGCGACCTCGGCCAACAACGACGACCCGGAGCACGCCTCCCGGCCGTTCGACGCGCACCGCGACGGCTTCGTGATGGGTGAGGGCGGCGCCGTCCTCGTCCTGGAGGAGCTGGAGCACGCCCGGGCCCGCGGCGCCACCGTGCACTGCGTCATCGGCGGCTACGCGACCTTCGGGAACGCGTACCACATGACGGGGCTGACCCAGGAGGGCCTGGAGATGGCCGAGGCGATCAACCACGCCCTCGACCACGCCCGGCTCGACCGGTCGGCCGTCGACTACGTCAACGCGCACGGGTCGGGCACCAAGCAGAACGACCGGCACGAGACCGCCGCGGTCAAACGGTCCCTGGGGGCGCACGCCCGCAAGGTGCCGATGAGTTCCATCAAGTCGATGGTGGGCCATTCGCTGGGCGCGATCGGCGCGATCGAGATCGTCGCGTCGGTGCTGGCGCTGACCCATCAGGTGGTGCCGCCCACCGCCAACTACGAGACGCCGGACCCGGAGTGCGACCTGGACTACGTCCCGCGCACGGCCCGGGAGGCCCGGCTGCGGTCCGTGCTGTCGGTCGGCAGCGGATTCGGCGGCTTCCAGTCCGCCGTGGTCCTGACCGACCCGGGAGGGAGAGCGTCATGAGCGCAGGTGAGCGACGCCGCTGCGCCGTCACCGGCATCGGTGTGGTGGCCCCCAACGGCACCGGCACCGAACCGTTCTGGAAGGCGACCCGGGAGGGCATCAGCGTCCTGGACCGCGTCACCCGCGAGGGCTGCGGGCAGCTGCCGCTGAAGGTGGCCGGCGAGGTCCGGGACTTCGATCCCGGCGGTCTGGTGGAGGAGCGGTTCCTGGTCCAGACGGACCGCTTCACGCACTTCGCGATGGCGGCGGCGGACCTCGCCCTGGAGGACGCCGGGCTGGTGCCCGACGACGCGCGCTCGCCGTTCGCGGTGGGCGTGGTGACGGCCGCCGGCTCCGGCGGCGGCGAGTTCGGCCAGCGGGAGCTCCAGCAGCTGTGGGGCAAGAGCCCGCGCCATGTGGGCCCGTACCAGTCGATCGCGTGGTTCTACGCGGCGAGCACCGGTCAGGTGTCCATCCGCGGCGGCTTCAAGGGGCCGTGCGGGGTGGTGGCGAGCGACGAGGCCGGCGGTCTGGACGCGCTGGCGCACGCCGCCCGCACCCTCGCGCGCGGCACCGACGCCGTGGTCGTGGGCGCCGCGGAGGCACCGCTCGCGCCGTACTCGATCGTCTGCCAGCTCGGGTACGAGGACCTCAGCCTGGTGCCCGACCCGGAGCGTGCCTACCGACCGTTCACCTCCCGGGCCTGCGGGTTCGTGCCTGCCGAGGGCGGCGCGATGCTCGTCGTCGAGGAGGAGCGGACGGCGCGGGAGCGGGGCGCCGCGGTGCGTGCGGTGGTGGCGGGGCACGGGGCGACGTTCACCGGTGCGTCCCGGTGGGCGGATTCCCGGGCCGGGCTGGCGCGGGCCGTCGAGGTCGCGCTGGCGGAGGCCGGCTGCGCGCCGGAGGAGATCGATGTGGTCTTCGCCGACGCGCTGGGCGTTCCGGCGGCCGACCGTGCCGAGGCGCTGGCGCTCGCCGACGCGCTCGGCGGGCACGCGGCGCGGGTGCCGGTGACCGCGCCCAAGACCGGGACGGGGCGGGCGTACTGCGGCGCCCCGGTCCTGGACACGGCGGCGGCGGTGCTGGCCCTGGAGCACCAGGTGGTGCCGCCGACGCCGAACGTCGTGGACGTCTGCCACGACCTGGACGTGGTGACCGGCTGGGCGCGCCCCGCCGAACTGCGCACCGCGCTCGTCCTGAGCCGGGGGCTGATGGGTTCCAACGCGGCGCTGGTGCTGCGGCGGGCCGACGGCTCCCCCTCATGAGAAGGAGAACTGCCATGACCGACCGACTGACCTTCGACGAACTCGCCGCGCTGATGAAGTCGGCCGCGGGGGTCACCGTCGACCCGCAGGAGCTGGCCGCCCGGCCCGATGTCCTCTTCGCCGAGCTGGGTCTCGACTCGCTCGGCCTGCTCGGCATCGTGGGCGAGCTGGAGAACCGCTACGACCACCCCATGCCGGAGGACGCCGAGCGCTGCCGTTCTCCCCGCGACTTCCTCGACCTCGTCAACACCGCATCCCCGACAGGAGCCTGACATGCCCGGCCACACGGAGAACGCCATCACCATCGCCGCCCCGCTCGACTTGGTCTGGGAGATGACCAACGACCTGGAGAACTGGCCGCAGCTCTTCAGCGAGTACGCGTCGGTCGAGATCCTCTCGCGGGAGGGCAACAGCACCACGTTCCGGCTGACGATGCATCCGGACGACAACGGCAAGGTCTGGAGCTGGGTCTCGGAACGGACCGCCGACCGCGAGGCCCTGAGCGTGCGGGCGCGCCGCGTCGAGACCGGTCCGTTCGAGCACATGGACATCCACTGGACGTACGCGCCGAACAAGACCGGCACGACCATGCACTGGACGCAGGACTTCGCGATGAAGCCGCAGGCGCCCGTCGACGACCAGGGCATGACCGACCACATCAACCGCAACTCCCGCATCCAGCTGGAGCTGATCCGCGACAAGATCGAGCAGCGCGCCCGGGAGCTGCGCGGCGCCGTCCCCGCCAACTGACGGGCCACCGCCCCCCGTTCGCCACGCCGCCCCCGGGGCGGCGGGAAAGGTACCTGACCGATGCACCACGCACTGATCGTCGCCCGGATGTCCCCGGAGTCGGCGCCGAAGATCGCGGACGTGTTCGCCGCGTCCGACCGGACGGAGCTGCCGCATCTGGTCGGCGTCACCCGGCGGACGCTGTTCCAGTTCGGCGACGTGTATCTGCACCTCATCGAGTCGGAGCAGCCGCCCGGGCCGGAGATCGCCAAGGTGACCTCGCACCCGGAGTTCCGCGCCATCAGCGACCGGCTGTCGTCGTTCGTCAGCCCGTACGACCCCGAGACCTGGCGCGGGCCGAAGGACGCGATGGCCCATCAGTTCTACCGGTGGGAGCGCGCGGGTCTGGACTGACCGGACGCCGCCGCAAACGGGCCGCCCGCCGGGGAAGTTCTCCCGGCGGGCGGCCCGTTGCGGTGGCGGCGGCGCGGCCGCGTCAGTGCGGGACGGTGCACTCGAAGGCGTGCAGATACGGGTTGACCTCCAGGATGTCGTGGAGCACGAGCCCGGCCTCGGTGACCCGGCGGACCAGGCTGTCCTTGGTGTGCTTGGCGCCGCCGACGTTGAGGAGCAGCAGCAGGTCCATGGCGGTGGTGAACTTCATCGACGGGCTGTCGTCGACGAGGTTCTCGATGACGACGACCCGGGCGCCGGGCTCGGCGGCGTCCATGACGTTCCGCAGGGTGCGGCGGGTGGACTCGTCGTCCCACTCCAGGATGTTCTTGATGAGGTAGGCGTCGGCGCGGACCGGGATGGCGGTGCGGCAGTCGCCGGGGACGACGGTGGCGCGGTCGGCGAGCGGACCGCCGTCGCGCAGCCGCGGGTCGGCGCCGGCGACGACCGCGGGGAGGTCGACGAGGGTGCCTTCCAGGTGCGGGTGCTTCTCCAGGAGGGCGGCCAGGACGTGGCCCTGGCCGCCGCCGATGTCGGCGACGGTGGCGGCGCCGGACAGGTCGAGGAGGGCCGCGACGTCCTGGGCGGACTGCCGGCTGGAGGTGGTCATGGCCCGGTCGAAGATCTGCGCGGAGTCGCGGGCGTCCTGGTGGAGGTAGGTGAAGAAGTCCTTGCCGTAGAGGGTGTCGAAGACGTCGCGGCCGGAGCGGACGGCCTGGTCGAGCAGCGGCCAGGCCTGCCAGGTCCAGGGTTCGGTGCACCACAGGGAGATGTGGCGGAGGCTGTGCGGGGTGTCGTCGCGCAGCAGGCGGGACATGTCGGTGTGGGCGAAGGTGTTCTCGTCCGGCTCGGTGAAGATGCCGTAGCAGGTCAGGGCGCGCAGCAGGCGGGCGAGGGGCCGGGGTTCGGTGCGGACGGCGGCGGCGAGTTCCTCGGCGGTGGCGGGGGTGTCCCCCAGCGCGTCGGCGACGCCGAGGCGGGCGGCGGCGCGGACGGCGGCGGCGGGCGCCGCGCCGAAGATGATCTCCCGGAGCTGCATCGCCGCCGGGGGCGCGGGCGGCTGCTCCGCGGGGGGCTGGGGTCGGTCGCTGACGGTGGTCATGGAGTCTCGTCTCTCCTGGTGACGGGCGTGCGGGTCAGCACAGCCCGGCGGGCTGCGAGATACGGCACGTGTTGCGGGTGAAGTGGTTGCTGGTGGCGGTGTCGCGGTTGGCGAGGTCGGGCTTGTTGCCGAGCAGGATGTTGCCGGTGACCTCGTTGCGTTCGTTGCGGGCGCCGACGAAGCTGCGGAAGAGGACGATGCCGCCGGCCATCGGGGAATCGCCGGCGTTGTCGCGCACGAGGTTGCCGGTGACCTCGGTGCCCTCGGCGCCGGTGAGCACGATGCCGACGCCCTGGAGGGCGGGCAGGCGCTTGGTGGCGGGGCACTTCCTGGTGTTCTCGGAGACGTTGTTGCCGCGGACGCTCAGGTCGCCGCCGCGGGGGCGGGATTCGTCGCCGACGACGAAGACGCCGCTGCAGTTGCCGGTGATGTCGTTGCGGGCGATGTCGAGGTGGCGGACGCGGCGGGCGGTGATGCCGATGCGGTTGCCGGTGACGGTGTTGCCGCGGATGTCGGTGCCCTGGGTGTCGAGGGCGCCGCCCTCCTCGTCCACGGTGTTGGCGACGAAGATCCCGGCGTCGCCGTTGCCGGTGACGGTGTTGCCGCGCACCGTGGCCCGGACGGACTCCTGCTGGGCGATGCCCCACTGCCCCATGTCGCGGGCGGTGACGTCGCGGACGCTGAGCCGGTCGGTGCCCGAGGCCCAGACGCCGCTCTTGCGGAAGCCCTCGACGGTCAGCGAGCGCAGCGCGACATCGGCGACGCGGTGGCCGGGGCCGCCCAGCACGCAGATGCCGTTGCCGTCCTTGCCGCAGTCGCCCGCGGCGCGGGTCGCGGCCCGGCCGGCGGGGGGCCGCAGCACGGTGCGCTCCCCCGCGCCGCGCAGCGTCAGGCCCGGCTTGTCGATGCGGACGCTCTCGCGGTACGTGCCGGGGGCGAGGCGGACGGTGTCGCCGGGCTGCGCGGCGTCCACGGCCTTCTGGATCGACTCACCCGGGTGGACGGTGTACCCGTCGTCGGCCTGGCCGGGCGGGGCGGCGGCCACCGCGGTGACCAGCATCGTGACCAGGCAGCCGGTTGCTGTCAGTTGTCGTTTCACCATGAGGCGAAGCTATGGGCGCGCGCCGGGCCCCGCCACATGTGGTAACCCGAGGGGCACGCTGCGTGCGCGACCGGGTGGTGGCGTTCCCCCCGGTGGTGGCCCGGGCGGGGCCCGCGCATCATGGAACGGGCCGCCCCCGCGGGGCGCCCTGCCCGGTCCGCCCGTCCCCCAGGAGCCGCGTATGAGCGCCGGAACGGACCTGCTCATCGATGCCTTCGGCCGGATCCGGGAGACCGTCGAGGAGGTGGTCGACGGGCTGGGGCCACAGGAACTTGCCGCGTCGCCCCAGGGCGGCGGCAATCCGATCGGCTGGCTGGTGTGGCACCTCACCCGGGTGCAGGACGACCACATCGCCGAGGCGGCCGGCCTCGAACAGGTGTGGACGGCGCTGGGCTGGGCGCACCGCTTCGGGCTGGCGCTGCCCGCGTCGGACACCGGCTACGGCCACTCCCGGCGGGAGGTGGCGAAGGTCCACGATCTGACGGCGCTCCAGCTGCTCGGCTACCACGACGCGGTGTACAAGGTGACCCTCCGCTTCGTCGAGGACCTCCAGGTCAAGGATCTGAACGAGGTGATCGACCGGTCCTGGGACCCGCCGGTCACCCTCGCCACCCGGCTGATCAGCGTGATCTCCGACAATCTGCAGCACGTGGGGCAGGCGGCGTATGCGCGGGGGCTGCTGGGCGGCTGAGACGGAACGGGCCGGGCCCGCCGCGGTCTCTCCCGCGGCGGGCCCGGCCCGTGTCACGTCCGGCGGCGTCAGCTCTGCGCGGCGGCGCGCTGCTCGTAGCCCACCAGGCGCACGCAGACGGCGAGGCCCTCGATGGCGGCCTCCAGCTCGGCGAGGCCGGGGTAGCTGGGGGCGATGCGGATGACGGCGTCGCGCGGGTCGTCGCCGTAGGGGTGGGTGGCGCCGGCCGGGGTCAGCACGATGCCGGCCTCGGCGGCGCGGCGCACGACCTCCTTGGCGCAGCCGTCGGGCACGGTGAGGGTGACGAAGTAGCCGCCCTTGGGCGCGGTCCACTCGGCGAGGCCGGTGGCGCCCAGCTCGGCGTCGAGGATGCGGGCCACCGCGGCGAACTTGGGCGCCAGCAGGGCGCGCTGGCGCTCCATGTGGGCGCGCACGCCGTCCGCGTCGCGCAGGAACATCACGTGCCGGAGCTGGTTGATCTTGTCCGGGCCGATCGACCGCTTGCCGTTGTTGGCGAGCAGCCAGGAGACGTTGGCGGGCGAGGAGCCGAAGAAGGCGACGCCGGCGCCGGCCGCGGTGATCTTCGAGGTGGAGCCGAAGACGAACGCCCGGTCGGCGTGGCCGCTCTCCTCGCAGGCGGCGAGCACGTCGACGATCTGGACCTGCTCGTCGGTGAGGTGGTGGGCGGCGTAGGCGTTGTCCCAGAAGATGCGGAAGTCCGGGGCGGCGGTGGGCATCGCGGCGAGGCGGCGGACGGTCTCGTCGCTGTAGACGACGCCGTCGGGGTTGCTGTACTTCGGGACGCACCAGATGCCCTTGACGGACGGGTCCTCGGCGACGAGGCGCTCGACGGTGTCCATGTCGGGGCCGTCGGCGGTCATCGGCACCTGGATCATGTCGATGCCGAAGCGCTCGCAGAGCGCGAAGTGGCGGTCGTAGCCGGGGACCGGGCAGAGGAAGGCGATGCGCTCCTGGTCGACCCAGCGGGACTCGGCGCCGGGCAGGACGCTCAGCAGGGCGTGCACGATGCTGTCGTGCATCAGCTCCAGGCTGGAGTTGCCGGCGGCGAGCAGCTGCGGGACGGGGACCTGGAGCACGTCGGAGAAGATCTCGCGCAGCTCCGGGAGGCCCTGGAGGCCGCCGTAGTTGCGGACGTCGGTGCCGTTCGCGGCGGTGTGCCGTCCGCCGGGCAGGCTGAGCAGGTCCTCGGAGAGGTCGAGCTGCTCCGGTGCCGGCTTACCGCGGGTCAGGTCGAGGGCGAGCCCGCGTCCGGCGAGGTCCTTGTAGTCACTCCGTGCCTGGTCAAGGAGCTCGCTGAGGGTGGCGGCGCTCAGCTCGGTGGTCATGGTGTTTCCTCTCGACCGCGATGTTGCCGGGATGGCTCGGCTTGCCCCCACGAGCATACAAACCGCCGGTCGGGCGCGGTCGGGCGCGGTCGGCCGGGGCCGCCGTCACCGGGCGGCGGCGGTGCCAGGTGGCGGTCACGGACGAACGGCACACCTTCGGCAGTGGGCCCGGACCCGGTGCTCCCTGGCGCGACATCGCGGATTTCGTCAGGTCACGCACCTCGCTGGGCTCTCCAGGTGACACACATGGCGTGTCACCTGGAGACCGATATTCGGCAAGACCGCCGCACCTACGTTTTTCATATGAAACGTCACATGTATCTCATCGGCGCGATGCTCGCCGCCGGGGCGACCTCGTTGGCACTGCTCCCCTCTCCGTCGGCCTCGGCGCACCCGTCCGTGGTCGCGCGTCAGGCCGGGACGCAGTTGTTCGGGTTCACCGGGGCGCCTGAGCAGTTCACCGTCCCCGACGACGTCTGCGGCCTGAATGTCGAGGCGTTCGGAGCGGAGGGCGGCGTCGGCCAGTACGGAGTGCCGGGCGGCCGTGGCGCGGAGGTGTCGGCGACGCTCGACGTGTCGCCCGGCGAGGTCCTCACCGTGGACGTGGGCGGCGCGGGCCACTCCGGCGAGGACTATGCCGACCCGAACCGCGCCCAGGGCGGCTACGGGGGCGGCGGCCGGGGCGGCGCCTACGTGGCGGGCGGTCAGATCTCCGGTATCGCCGCGGGTGGCGGTGGCGGCCGGACCGTCGTCAGCGCCGGGGCCACGCCGCTGGTCGTGGCCGGTGGCGGCGGCGGTGGCGGCGCGTCCTTCTTCTCCAGCGCCCTCAACGGCGGCGACGGCGGGGAATCGGGCGAACCGGGGCAGGGGCTGCCCGGCGACGACGAGGGCAAGCCGGGCCGTCCGGGCGGCGAGGGAGGCCAGGGCGGCGTCAACGTCCCCCACACGGATCCCAACGGTGAGGACGGCGCCTCGGCGGTCGGGCCCGTCGGTGGCGCCGGCGGCAACAGCATCCTCGACCCGCACGGCGGCGCGGGCGGCGGCGGAGGCGGCGGAGCCACCGGCGGTGGCGGTGGCGCGGCGTCCCCCACCGCCTACAACAGCGGCGCGGGCGGCGGCGGAGGCTCCAGCACCGGCCCCGCCGGCGCCACCTTCACCACCGGCGCCCGCCAGGGCGACGGCCAGGTCACCTTCGCCTGGGAACCCTGCCCGACACCGACACCCACACCGACCCCGACACCGACACCGACGCCCACACCGACGCCCACGCCCACACCGACCCCGACACCCACCCCAACGCCCACCCCAACGGTGACGCCGACCCCCACACCGACGCCCACCCCCACCGTGCCGCCGACGCCCACGCCGACCCCCACACCGCCGAAGCCAACCCCGTCGAAGACGTGGAAGCCGAAGCCGAAGCCGTCGAGAACGTGGCACCCCTGCGACAAGCACGGCGACAAGCACCACCCCGGCCATTGCCCGCCCGGAAAACACTGGCACAGTCACCAGAGCTGAGAAGGATCAACACCGGCCGGCACAGCGACCGGGTGCCGGTCCGGGCAGCCATGAATGGCTGACGCACCCGGGTCCGGCACATGAACGTGCCGGACCCGGTTCGCCGTCGCGTAGGTCCGGTGCGGCCGGAGGGACGGTGTCCGTTGCGGGACTAGGGCGCGTCCGGTGCCTCCAGGACGACGACCGCCTCATCGGTATAGGTGAGGAAGGTCAGCGTCTCCTCCAGATACAGCTCGATGCCGTGTGCGTCATGGGCGGTGTAGCCGATGGCGACGTCCCGGCCGAGGCGGAGGGCGAAATCGCCGCCGCGGGTGGAGAGCACGAACGCGCCGTTGACGGCGGGCGCCCAGATCGGTTTGCCGTCCAGGATCCGGGCGAGGTGGGCGGCGATCGGGTAGCCGTGGTCGGAGGTCTCGCTGACCGCCGTGTACGCGTCGGCGCCGAGCAGCAGCGCGTACGGGCCGCCGACGCCGGCCAGCCGCAGCGCGGTGAGGGCGCCGCTGACCGCGTCGGGGTAGTCGCGGGCCTCGGCGGGCAGCCGCAGGACGGGGTTGGAGCTGCGGGCGCGCAGTCCGTCCACGCCGGCGGCCGGGTAGCCGTCGAAGACGGCGTGGTCCTCGGCGAGTGCCAGGGCGCGGGCGGCGTCCTTCACCGGCTGCCAGTCGGAGTCCTGTGAGCCGCGTTCGACGTCGTCGACGGCGGCCCGGGTGACGGTGAAGGAGCTGCGCAGCTCGACCAGGGGTCTGGCCTCGCGCAGCCGGGCGGTGACGCCGGGGGCGGGCGGTTCGATGCCGGTGGTGTGGCCGGTGCCGACGGCGGCGAGCCGCGGTCCGCCCGGGTCGGGGACGTCGACGACGCGGCGCCCGGCGACATGGCGGCGGAAGGTGCGGCGGGCCTCCTCCTCGATCTCCGCCCACGCCTGCGGGGTGATCGGGGCGAGTTCGCGGTGCAGGTTGCCGGTGCCGCACGGCGCCGGCACGGCGGGGGCGGCGGTGGTGTCGGTCATGGCGCTCAGGCTCCTTTCAGGCTGCCGATGCGCAGGGAGCCGCCCGGGTCGGCGGCGCCGGTCGGCGGGGCGGGCGGGTCGTCGAGGAAGTCGGCGCCGGGCACGAAGAACAGGCCGCCGGTGACGGCGCGGGAGAAGTCGAGGATGCGGTCGGTGGTGCCCGGCGGGTCGCCGAGGAACATGTTGTCGAGCATCCGCTCGGTGACCTCGGGGGTGCGGGCGTAGCCGATGAAGTAGGTGCCGAACTCGCCCTGCCCGACCCGGCCGAACGGCATGTTCTCCCGGACGATCTTCCGTTCGGTGCCGTCGGCGTCGGTGACGGTGTTGAGCGCGACGTGCGAGTCGGGCGGCTTGACGTCGTCGTCCAGTTCGACGTTGGCCGTCTTGGTGCGGCCGATGACGCGCTCCTGCTCCTCGACGGTGAGCGCCTGCCAGGCGGCCATGTCGTGGAGGTACTTCTGCACGATCACATAGCTGCCGCCGCGGAACGGCGGGTCCTCGTCGCCGGTGTGGACGGCGTCGGCGGCGGCGCGGCCGGTGGGGTTCTCGCTGCCGTCGACGAAGCCGAGGAGGTCGCGGGCGTCGAAGTAGCGGAAGCCGTGGACCTCGTCGACGACGGTGACGGCGGCGCCGAGCCGGTCGGTGAGCAGCCGGGCCAGTTCGAAGCAGAGGTCCGGGCGGGCGGCCCGGAGGTGGAAGAGGAGGTCGCCGGGGGTGGCCGGGGCGTGGTGGCGGGGGCCGTGCAGCGGTCGGAAGGGGTGCAGGTAGCGGGGGCGCGGGCCGTCGAAGAGGCGGTCCCAGCCGGCCGAGCCGATCCCGGCGACGCAGGTCAGCTCGGCCTCGGGGGCCCGGAAGCCGACCGAGCGGACCAGCCCCGCCAGGTCCCCCAGCCCGTCCCGGACGGCGCTCTCGCCGCCGGGGGCGATGGTCGCCACGAGGAACACGGCGGCGCGGGCGGGCGGCATGACGACGGACTGCGTGGTGACCATGGGGCTCCCGGCGGGGTACGGGGAGGCGTCGGGGGCGGCGAACCCTCCGACGGACCAATCCCTCCAAAGCAGGCAAAATTCATGGAACGGGGTCAGCGTATCCGTGCCCGGTACGGCGTGCAGTCGGGCGACGCGCCGCGGCCGGGCGGCGGACGGCCGGGCCCCGTGCGGCGGGCACGCGTCGGACCGTGCCCGTGCCGGGCGGCGGGGCCGTGCCGGGCCGCGCGACGGCCGCGCCTCGTACCACGCCCCGTCCGCCTCGCCCGCCCCTCGCGCCCCGCCTAGCCTGGCCGGAAAGGCCCGCTGCGGGCCGTGCCCGGATGACGGAAAGGGTGGACGCGGTGAGCACCTCCGAGGAACGGGAACAGCCGACGCACCGGGTGGGGCCCGTCCCCGAGGGCGAGCCGTCCGCCCGGCCCTACCACCACCCCGCCGCCGGCTGGGGCGCCGCGAAGAGCGTGGGCCGGGTCCTGGCCCGGGAGAAGCAGTGGGTGGACGGGCCGCGGGCGATCTTGCGGATGAACCACGAGAACCGCGGCTTCGACTGCCCCGGATGCGCCTGGCCGGACGACACCAAGGGCCTGCACCTGGACATCTGCGAGAACGGCATCAAGCACGTCACCTGGGAGATGACCCGCAAGCGCGTGGGGCGGGAGTTCTTCGCCGCGCACACGGTGACCGAACTGTCCTCCTGGAGCGACTTCGCGCTGGAGGACCAGGGCCGGCTGACCGAGCCGATGGTCTACGACCCGGACACCGACCACTACGTACCGATCAGCTGGAAGGACGCGTTCGCGCTGTTCGGCCGGGTGGTGCGGGAGCTCGACAGCCCGGACCGGGCGGCGTACTACACCTCCGGGCGGCTCGGCAACGAGGCGACGTTCCTCTACCAGCTGATGGCCCGGGAGCTGGGCACCAACAACCTGCCGGACTGTTCCAACATGTGCCACGAGGCGAGCGGGCGCGCCCTGACCGCGTCGCTCGGCACCGGCAAGGGCACCGTCGACCTCAAGGACTGGGAGGCCACCGACGCGCTCTTCGTGATGGGCGTCAACGCCGCCTCCAACGCGCCCCGGATGCTGACCGCGCTGGCCGCGGCGTACGACCGGGGCGCGCAGATCGTGCACATCAACCCGATGGTCGAGGCGGCCGCCACCCGCACGATCGTGCCGCACGACTTCACCGACATGGCGCTCCTCAAGGCGACCCGGACCGGCACCCTGAACCTCCAGGTCCGCATCGGCGGCGACATGGCGCTGCTGCGCGGGATGGCCAAGGCCGTCCTGGAGCAGGCGCGCACCGACCCCAAGGCGCTCGACCAGGAGTTCATCGACCGGCACACCACCGGCTTCGCGGCGTACCGGGCGGTGTGCGAGGCCACGCCCTGGGAGGAGATCGAGCGGCAGTCGGGCATCGCGCGCGCCGACATCCTCAAGGCGGCGCGGATCTACGGCGACGCCGACCGCTCGATCGTCAGCTGGTGCCTGGGCATCAGCCAGCACGAGCACGGCGTCGACACCGTCCGGGAGATCGTCAACCTGCTGCTGCTCCGCGGCAATCTGGGCCGCGAGGGCGCGGGCCCCTCCCCCGTCCGCGGGCACAGCAACGTGCAGGGCAACCGCACCTGCGGCGTCGACCACCGGCCCGGCGGCGCGTTCCTCGACCGGCTCGCGGAGGTCTGCGGCATCGAACCGCCGCGGGAGCACGGGCTGGACACCGTCGGCACGGTCGAGGCGATGCACCGCGGCGAGGTACAGGTCTTCGTCGGCATGGGCGGCAACTTCGCCATGGCGGCGCCCGACACCCCGTACACCTGGGCGGCGCTGCGCAACTGTGCGCTGACGGTGCAGGTCAGCACCAAGCTGAACCGCAGCCATCTCGTCCACGGGAAGCAGGCGCTGATCCTGCCGTGTCTGGGCCGGACCGAGAAGGACCAGCAGCGCGGCGGGGTGCAGAGCACGTCCGTCGAGGACTCGATGAGCATGGTCCATCTCTCCGTCGGCATGAAGCGGCCCGCCTCGCCGCACCTGCTGTCGGAGCCCGCCGTCATCGCCGGGCTGGCCCGCGCGGCGCTGCCGGACAGCGCCACGCCCTGGGAGTGGTACGTCGAGGACTACGACCGGATCCGCGACACGATGGCGCAGGTCCTGGACGGTTTCGAGGACTTCAACCGGCGGGTGCGGCTGCCGCTCGGCTTCCGGATCAAGCAGCCCGCCCGGGAGCTGGTGTTCCGCACTCCGTCGGGGAAGGCGGAGTTCTCCACGGCGCCGCTGCCCGACGTGGTCCCGGCGCCCGGCACGCTGGCGCTGGGCACCCTCCGCTCCCACGACCAGTGGAACACCACGCTGTACTCGGACAACGACCGCTACCGCGGCATCCGCAATCTGCGCACGCTGGTCTTCATGAACCACGACGACATGCGGGACCGCGGCATCGCGCAGTTCGATCCCGTCGACATCACCGCCACCGCGAAGGACGGCACCACCCGGGCGCTGCGCGGCTATCTCGCCGTGCCGTACGGCCTCCCCCGCGGCTGTGCGGCCGGGTACATGCCGGAGATGAATGTGCTGGTGGCGCTCTGCGACTACAGCGTGCAGAGCGATCAGCCGCTGATGAAGCATCTGAAGGTCACCATCGCCCCGGCGGGGTGAGGCCCGGTCAGCGGCGGGCGAAGCGCTCCAGGAGGAGATGGGCGCGGTCCTCCGCGGCGGCGAGTTCGGCGGGGTCGATCTCGGCCCGCCACACCTCGCCCGCCGCGGCGTCGTCCGCCTCCCGCAGCTCGACCACCGCCACCGCCAGCCGGGCCTGGGCGTCCGGGAACGCCGCCGGCCGGCCGCCGTCGAGCGCCCGCTCGGCCCGCGCGGCGGCCGCCGTGCACGCGGCCAGCGCGCGCTCCACCCGCACCACGGCCCGGTCGTGGACCACCAGCAGACCGCAGAGCAGTCCGACGACGATGCCGAGGACGCTGGCGAGCGCCCGGTCCGCGACGAGCGTCCCGGCGGACTGCGGTGCGGTCAGATCGGTCATCAGCAGCGCCAGCGGCGTCAGGAAGACCACGCCGAGGCCGTAGTTGCGCGGGACGACGTACTCCATCAGGAACTCCAGCGCCACGATCACCGCGACCAGCACGCCGGGCCCCGGCGCCAGGGCCAGGACCGCCAGGACGATCACCAGCCCGGCGGCCGTGCCCAGGGTCCGCTGCACGGCGCGCTGGGTCGCCGTGCGGACGTTGACGGAGTGCAGCACCGCCGCCGCCGTCAGCGCGGCCCAGTAGCCGTGCCCGAGGCCGAGCGCCAGGGCGGCGCCGCCGGCGACGGCGGTGGCCAGCGCCATCCGCAGGGCGGGGACGAGCAGCACCGAGCGGTGGCCGGGGCCGCCGGGGTGGCGGCCCGCGACGAGTTCGGCGGCGCGGAGTTCGGCGGGACGCGGCGGCACGGGGCCCGCCCCGGGCGGCGCCGGTGTCCCGGCGTCCCGGTCGGCCCGGGCGGCGGCCGGCCAGGTCTCCGGGGGCAACAGCAGCGGCGGGACGCGCCGGCGCCGGTCCGCCAGGGCCCGGGCCTGACGGCGCAGCTGCCGGGCGAGCGCCGCCGGGTCGTCCGGCGGCCGGGTCGCGGAGCCGATCAGCAGCGACCAGGACAGATCGGTCAGCCGGCCGCAGACCCCGCGGTGGCGCTCCGCGCCCGCCGCGTGCGGCAGCAGGCCGAGGGCGTGGTGGGCGCGGAGCACGGCGGCGGTCGCCCGGTGGCGCCGCCGGCCGTCGTGGTCCGCGCCCGGGGCGTCCCAGAGTTCGGCGAGCGCGCGGAGCGCTGTGGCCACCGCGAGGCGCTGCGGGCGGTCGGGGTGGACGAGGCGGCCCGCCATGGCCAGCGCCCAGGCGAGCGCGGCGCCCGCGGCGGCGAGCGCGGTGTGCGGCAGGACGTCGGCGGGGGTGGACGTGCCGTTGGCCGCCGCGGCGAACGCGAAGAGCAGCAGCACCGCGCCGAGCCCGCCCAGCCGTGCGGCGTCGCAGGCGTACTTCGCGGCGCCCGCGACCAGCGCCATCGCGGCGACCACCACGGCGGCGCCGCCCGCCCGGGGCAGCGCCCAGGCGGCGAGCGCCGAGCCGGTGCCCACGCACGCCGTCATGGCGAGCGCGACCAGCGCCAGGGCGCGGGCGCGCCGCCGGTAGGGCAGATTGCGGCCGAAGGTGGTGGTGAAGGCGCCGAGCATGGCGTAGACGGCCAGTTCGGTGCGGCCGGCCGCGGCGAGCGCCAGCGCCGGGAGCGCCATGGCGAGCGCGGCGCGCAGCGCGAAGGTGAAGGCCCCGTCCACCGGGTGGAGGGTCAGCGACCCGCGCGGCGAGAGCACCCGCACCACCCCGGCCACCGCCTGCCGCGGGCCGCGCGCGGGGGCGGTGCGGCCGTCGTCACCGGCCGGGTTCATGAGGGCGTACGGGGATCGTGCGGGCGGGGCGGTGTGCGCATCTCTCCGGTTTCCGGTGGCGAACGGGGGCTCTTCCACAACCCGGCCGGCGGTGGCGGAATTCCGTCTTCCGTTCGCCTTCGGTGAAATTCCGTGACATGTCACAGGTGACCTGTGCACCTCGCTGACCTGCGACGTCCTCCCGGGCGGCGACATCGCGGGGCCGTGCCGCCGCCCGGGGCGGACACGGCCCCGCGAGGACCCGCGCGTTACGCCGCCGCGTCCTCCGCGCCCCCGGCGCCCCCGGCGCCCTTGCGGACGGTGCAGTGCAGCGAGTCGTCATCGCCCACGTCGGCGACGATCGTGTCGCCGGGGCCGGCCTCGTCCGCGAGGAGGAGGGAGGCGATGCGGTTGTCCAGTTCGGTCTGGATGGTGCGGCGCAGCGGGCGGGCGCCGAACTCCGGCTGATAGCCGTGGGCGACCAGCAGTTTCTTCGCCGCCTCGGTGACCTCCAGCGTCATGTCCTGGGCGTGGACGCGGCGCCGGCTGCGGTCGAGGAGGTGCTCGACGATCCGCGTCAGATCGTCCTCGGTGAGGCTGTGGAAGAGGATGATGTCGTCGATGCGGTTGAGGAACTCCGGCAGGAAGCGCGCCCGCAGGTCCGCCATCAGCTCGTCCTTCAGCTCGGAGACATCGCCCTCGTGCGCGATGATCCGCTGGGCGCCGATGTTGGACGTCATGATGACGACGCAGTGGCGGAAGCTGACGGTGCGGCCCTGAGCGTCCGTGAGGCGGCCGTCGTCGAGGATCTGCAGCAGGGTGTTGAAGATGTCCGGGTGGGCCTTCTCCACCTCGTCGAAGAGGAGCACGCAGTACGGGCGGCGGCGCACCCGGTCGGTGAGCTGACCGGCCTCCTCGTAGCCGACGTAGCCGGGCGGCGCCCCGACGAGCCGGGCGACGGTGTGCTTCTCCTGGAACTCGCTCATGTCGAACCGGATCATGCGGTCCTCGTCGCCGAAGAGGAGTTCGGCGAGGGTCTTGGCGAGTTCGGTCTTGCCGACGCCGGTGGGGCCGAGGAAGAGGAAGGAGCCGACCGGCCGGTGGGGGTCGCCCATGCCGGAGCGGTTGCGGCGGACGGCCTCGGAGACGGCGGTGACGGCCTCGCTCTGGCCGACGATCCGCTCGTGCATCGCGTCCTCCAGCTTGAGCAGCTTCTCCTTCTCGCCCGCGGTGAGCTGGGCGACGGGGATGCCGGTGCGGCGGGAGACGACGTCGGCGATGTCGGCGGCGGTGACGGAGACGACGCCCTCGCGGCGCTCCTCGATCCCGGCGAGTTCGCCCTCCGCCTCGGCGATCTGCCGCTTGAGTTCGGCCGCCTTGTCGAAGTCCTCCGCGGCGACCGCCTGGTCCTTCTCGCGGCCCAGCTTGGCGAGGCGGTCCTCGCGGCTGACGACCTCGGTGGAGCGCCCGGCGCTGCGCAGCCGCACCCGGGCGCCCGCCTGGTCCATCAGGTCGATGGCCTTGTCGGGCAGGAAGCGGTCGCTGACGTAGCGGTCGGAGAGTTCGGCGGCGGCGGTCAGCGCACCGTCGGCGAAGCGGACCTGGTGGTGCGCCTCGTAGGAGTCGCGCAGCCCCTCCAGGATCTGCACGGTCTCCTCGACGGTCGGCTCGGGGATCATCACCGGCTGGAAGCGGCGCTCCAGGGCTGCGTCCTTCTCGATGTGCTTGCGGTACTCGTCGATGGTGGTGGCGCCGACGACGTGGAGTTCGCCGCGGGCCAGCGCGGGCTTGAGCATGTTGCCGGCGTCCATGGCGCCCTCGCCGGTGGCGCCCGCGCCGACGACGGTGTGGAGTTCGTCGATGAAGAGGATGATCTCGCCCTCGGCCTGCTGGACGTCCTCGATGACCTTCTTCAGCCGCTCCTCGAACTGGCCCCGGTACTGCGCCCCGGCGACCATGCCGGACAGGTCGAGGGCGACGACCCGTTTGTCCTTGAGCGTCGCGGGGACCTCACCGGCCACGATGCGCTGGGCGAGCCCCTCGACGATGGCGGTCTTGCCGACGCCGGGCTCGCCGATGAGGACCGGGTTGTTCTTGGCGCGCCGGGAGAGGATCTCCACGGTCTGCTCGATCTCGTCGGCCCGGCCCACGACGGGGTCGAGCTTGCCCGCCCTCGCCTCCTCGGTGAGATCGCGGCCGTACTCGTCGAGGGTGGTGGCCGGGGGTTTGGCGGCGGCGGGCGTGCCCTCCGCGCGGGCCGCCTCGTCGGCCTGCCGCCGCACCTTGTCGACGTCGAGGTCCTCGGCGCGCAGCAGCCTGGCGGCGCCGGATTCGGCGCCGGCGCCGGAGGTGTCGAGGAGGGCGCCGAGGATGTGTTCGGGGCCGATGTAGGAGACGCCGGCGGCCTGGGAGCGGTCGTAGGCGGCGGCGAGGGTGCGTTTGGCGGCGGGGGTCAGGCCCGGTTCGGCGGAGGGTTCGCCGGATTCGCGGGGCAGGACGGTGGCGATGCGGCCGCCGAGGCCGTCGGGGTCGACGCCGGCGCGGGCGAGCAGGCCGCGGGCCGGTTCGACCTGGGTTGCGGCCCACAGCAGATGTTCGGTGTCGAGGTCGGAGGTGCCGTCCTCGGCGGCCCGTCCGGCGGCCAGGTTGATCAGTTCCTGGGACGATTCGGTCAGCAGCCGTCCGATGGGGACCCGTTGGACGGCGGGCGGCGACGACGCCGGGGACATCCCGAAGAACCGGTTCAACAGCTCGCTGAACGGGTCGGACGCGCCGAAAGCGGAACCGAACGGCATCGACATGACTGCTCCTGGTGCGTGGGGGTCGTTCTCACTCAAGCGCGGCCCCGGGCGCTCCGCAAACGGAGGAAGGCCCCGCAGCGGAGCGCCCCCGGAGCCCGGAACACCGGCCCGCACCGGCCGGCGCACCGCCTCGCACCGCAGGTCAGCAGGGGTCGTCCGCGAGGGCGTCGGTGACCCAGCGGTGGAAGGCACCGATGTGGTGCTCGCTGGGCACCAGGACGCCGCCGTCGCGGTAGGCGCGGGAGCCCATGGCGGGCTGGGTGCGGGCGCAGGCGTCGAAGTCCTGGGTGTTGACGCGGTGGAACAGCTCCACCGACGGGGTGACGTCGGCGCCGCCCGCCAGCACCTCGGGCCGGTAGAGCCAGTCGCACTCGACGGTGGTGCGGTCGGCGGCGACCGGGAACATCCGGTGGACGATGACGTGGTCCGGGACGAGGTTGACGAAGACCTGGGGGCGCAGGGTCAGCGCGTAGTAGCGGCGGTCCTGGCTGTCGTCGATGCCGGGCAGCCGCCCGAAGCCGCCGGTGCCGTCGACGGTGAACCCCTCGGCCTCCTCGGCGAAGGCCGCGCCGTGGCCGACGAAGTACTGGGCGGCGAGCCCGTCGGCGAACTCCGGGAGGACGTCGGTGAGTTCGGGGTGGATGGTGGCGCAGTGGTAGCACTCCATGAAGTTCTCGACGATGAGCTTCCAGTTGGCGCGCACGTCGTAGGTGATCCGGCGGCCGAGGGCGAGGGTGTCGGCGCCGTAGCGGTCGAGGACGGCGGGGTCGCCGAGGCGTTCGGTGGCCGCGCCGATCACGCTCTCCTCGAAGGACGGCGGTGCGCCGGCGAGGCAGACCCAGAGGTAGCCGAGCCATTCCCGCAGGTGGACGGCGATGAGTCCGCGTTCGGTGCGGTCGATGCCGGGCATCTGCCGGAGGTTGGGGGCCGCGGTGAGGCGGCCGTCGAGGTCGTAGGTCCAGGCGTGATAGGGGCACTGGAGGGCGCGGCGGACGGTGCCGCTCTCCTCGGTGCAGAGGCGGGCGCCGCGGTGGCGGCAGACGTTGAGGTAGGCGCGGGGCTCGCCGCGCCGGTTGCGGGTGATCAGCACGCTCTCCCGGCCGACCTGGACGGTGCGGAAGGCGCCGGGCCCGGCGAGGTCGGCGGCGCGGACCGCGCAGAACCACAGCCGTTCGAAGATCCGCTCCTGTTCGCGGCGGAAGACGGCGGGGTCGGTGTAGGCGGCGCCGGGCAGGGTGGCGATCAGCTCACCGGACGGCGCGGGCGCACCCGCCCGCGGGCCGGCGACGGGGCTGGTGGTCATACGGGGCTCCTCGGGCGGTGCGGCGGGACGGCGGTCAGCGGCGCGGGCGGGCCCCTTCGGGGGCGACGAGCGGTTCCTCGGCGACGGTCGCGGCGAGCAGATCGCCGAAGTACCCGATGCGGACGGCGGTGCCGGGCGCGGCGTGGGCCGCCGGCAGCCAGGCATGGGCGACACAGCGGCCGACGGTGGGGCCGTGGGCGGCGGAGGCGACGTAACCGACCGCTTCCCCGCCGGCGTACACCGGTTCGCCGCCGAGGACGGCGGCGGCGGGGTCGTCGAGGGTGAGGCAGACCAGGCGGCGCCGGACGGCGGCCTCGCGTCCGGCCAGGGCGGCGCGGCCGAGGAAGTCGCCCTTGGCGGGGCGGACGGCGAAGCCGAGGCCCGCCTCGTAGGGGTCACATTCGGTGGTCATGTCGTGGCCCCAGGCGCGGAACCCCTTCTCCAGGCGGAGGCCGTCCAGGGCGCCGCGCCCCGCGGCGACGGCGCCGAGGCCGCGGCCCGCCTCCCACAGCGTGTCCCACAGGCAGCGGCCGAGGTCGGCGGTGGTGTACAGCTCCCAGCCGAGTTCGCCGGCGTAGGAGACGCGCTGGGCGAGGACCGGGACGGGGCCGAGGTGGGTCCGGCGGGCCCGGAAGCGGCCGAAGCCCCGGTGGGAGAAGTCGTCCCCGGTCAGCGGCTGGACGAGGTCGCGGGCGAGCGGGCCCCAGACGCCGATGCCGCAGGTGCCGGGGGTGAGGTCGCGGACGCGGACGCCGTCGGGGGCGTGGCGGCGCAGCCAGGCGAGGTCGGCCCCGCTGTTGGCGCCGATCCGGAAGCGGTCCTCGGTCAGGCGGGTGACGGTGAGGTCGGAGCGGATGCCGCCGTGCGCGTCGAGCAGCAGGGTGTAGGTGACCGTGCCCGGCGGGCGGTCGAGTTGATTGGTCGTCAGATATTGCAGGAAGGCGAGCGCGCCGGGGCCCTCGACGGCCAGGCGGCGCAGCGGGGTCAGGTCGTACAGGCCGACGCGTTCGCGGGTGGCGCGGGCCTCGGCGGCGATGACCGGGGACCAGTGGCGGGCCGCCCAGGCGTCGCGGGCGGGCAGGGCGAGGCCGTCGGCGAGCGGGGCGTTCGCCTCGTACCAGTGGGGGCGCTCCCAGCCGCCCGACTCCAGGAAGTACGCGCCGAGTTCGCGCTGCCGGTCGTGGAAGGGGCTGACCCGCAGCGGGCGGGGGTGCGCGGGCGGCTGGAGGGGGTGGACGACGTCGTAGACCTCGATGAAGGCGCGGGTGCCGCGGGCGGCGGCGTACGCGGGTGAGCGCTGGGCGCCCTCGAAGCGGTCCGGATCGCAGGCGTGCAGGTCGAGACCGGCGTGGCCGTCGGTCATCAGCTCGGCGACGGCGCGGGCGGCGCCCGCGGAGTGGGTGACCCAGACGGCCTCGGCGAGCCAGAAGCCGCGCAGTCCGGACGCCTCGCCGAGGAGCGGCATACCGTCCGGGGTGAAGGAGAAGACGCCGTTGAAGCCGTCGGCGATCCGTGACGCGCCGAGCGCGGGCAGCAGGTCGGTGGCGTCGCGCCAGCTGGGGGCGAAGTCGTCGGCGGTGAACGGCAGCGAGGACGGCATGACGGGCGCGTCGTCGTAGGCGGGCAGGGTGCGCGGGTCGACGGGCATCGGGCGGTGGGCGTACGAGCCGATGCCCAGGCGGTCGCCGTGTTCGCGGAAGTAGAGGTCGCGGTCCTGGAAGCGCAGCAGCGGGCGGACGGCCCCGTCCCGCGGGCCGCCCGGGGCGGCGAGTCCGGGCAGCGGTGCCGTCGTCGCGTACTGGTGGGCGAGCGGCAGCAGCGGGACGGTGACGCCGGCCATCGCGCCGATCACCGGGCCCCAGAATCCGGCGGCGGTCACGACGTGGTCGGCGGGGAAGGTGCCGCGGTCGGTGACGACGCCGGTGACGCGGCCGGCCGCCTGCTCGATGCCGGTGACGGTGTGGCGGTCGAGGAAGCGGGCGCCGCGGGCGGTGGCGCGGGCGAGCTGCGCACGGCAGGCGGGCACCGCGCGGGCGATGCCGTCGTCGGGGGTGTACCAGCCGCCGTACAGCAGGGCGGTGTCGAGCATCGGCCAGTGGCGGGCGCACTCCTCGGGGGTGAGCAGGGTGCCGCGGACGCCCCAGGAGGCGGCGAGGCGGGCCTTGCGGTGGAGGTCGGCCCAGCGCTCCTCGGTGGTGGCGACCTCCAGCCCGCCGACGGCGGAGAAACAGGGCGCGCCGTCACTCTCCAGGGCGGTGAACTTCTCGATGGTGCGGGCGGCGAAGCGGGTCAGGGTCCGGGAGGGGCTGGTGGCGAAGACCAGACCGGGGGCGTGCGAGGTGGAGCCGCCGGGGGCCGGGAGGGGGCCCTGTTCCAGGACGGTGACGTCGCGCCAGCCGCGGGCGGTGAGTTCGTCGGCGAGCGAGCAGCCGACGATGCCGGCGCCGATGACGACCACGCGGGCGTCGGACGGGGATGCGGAAGGCATGTCCCTCCTTCGGGAGGTCGGGCGGACGGTGCCGGGGCGCGCTGGTGCGGCGGGGACGAGTGGGAGGCGCAGGGCGCAAGAGAGCCGTGGTGTTGCGCATGACACGATCGGTTGCGCGATGAGAGACATAGTGGGAACGCCGGAGCGGCACCGTCAAGGGGCGGGGAACGGGCGGCCGGGAATCGCCGGACGATCCCTGAATGATCCCGGGGAACCGCTTGACGGGCCCGCACCCCGCCGGGATTCTGTTGCGCAGAACGCTTCCTCGTGCGCATCGCGAAACGCCTCCCGGATGCCGGGCGGCGCGACGCCCGCACGTCCCGACCGCCCGGCACACGGCCGCCGTCCACACCACCCACCACTGCGCGGGACGCCGCCCCGCCGCAGGTTGAACCCGGGTTCCACCGTTTCGAGGAGGACGCCCCATGCACACCGTCACGGTCATCGGCGCGTCACTGGCGGGGCTCGGCGCCGCCCGTGCGCTGCGCGCCGAGGGGTACACGGGCCGGCTGATCCTGATCGGCGAGGAGCGCCACCGGCCGTACGACCGGCCGCCGCTGTCGAAGGCGTTCCTCACCGGCGCGGCGGATACGGCCGCCCTCGCGCTCGCCGACGACGAGGAGACCGCCGCGCTCGGCCTCGATCTGCGGACCGGCGCCCGGGCCGTCCGCCTCGACCCGCGGGCGCGGTCGGTGACCCTCGCCGGCGGCGAGGAGATCCGCACCGACGGCGTCGTCCTCGCCACCGGCGCCGCACCGCGCACCCTGCCCGGGCCGGTGCCCGGCGGGGTGCACACCCTGCGCACCCTCGACGACGCGCGGGCGCTGCGCGCCGCGCTGACCGCCGGGCCGGTGCGGGTGGTGGTGATCGGCGGCGGGTTCCTGGGCGCGGAGACCGCCTCGTCGTGCGCCGCGCTCGGCCACGACGTGACGGTGGTGGAGGCCGCGCCGCTCCCCCTCGTACCGCAGGTCGGCGAGGCGATGGCCCAGGTGTGCGCCGCGCTCCACGCCGACCACGGGGTGCGGCTGCTGACCGGCACCGGGGTGGCGGGGCTGCGGGCGGACGGAGCGGCGGACACCGTCACCGGTGTCGCGCTGGCCGACGGGCGACTGCTCCCCGCCGAGGTGGTCGTCGTCGCCATCGGCGTCCGCCCGCGCACCGGCTGGCTGGTCGGCAGCGGACTGCCGCTCGACGACGGGGTGTGCTGCGACGCGGGCGGGGTGACGCCGCTGCCGCAGGTGGTGGCCGCCGGCGACGTGGCGCGGGCGGCGGGAGCGCGCAGCGAACACTGGAGTGCCGCCACCGCACAGGCGGCGGTCTGCGCCCGCAACCTCCTCGCGGGCCGCACCGTCGCCGCCTGCCGGTCGCTGCCGTACTTCTGGTCGGAGCAGTACGGCGTCCGCCTCCAGTTCGCCGGACGCCGGACCCCGGGGGACCTGCCGCGGATCGTGGAAGGCTCCCCCGACGACCGCAGCTTCCTCGCCGTCTACGAACGCGACGGCCGCGCCGTCGCCGCCCTCGCCCTCAACCGCCCCCGGCCGTTCGCCCGGCTGCGGCGGGAGCTGGGGCGGGCGGCGGAGGCGGTGGGGTGAGGCGGGCGGTCAGCCGTCGGCGCCGCCGATCCGCATGTCCCGGCCCGCCTGGTAGACGCGGGCGTCGCCGGAGGCGGTGGCGTGCTGGGTGACGGCGGGGGCGGGTGCCTCCGGCGGGGTGAGGTCGGCGACGAGGGCGCGCAGTTCGCCGGCGAGTTCGGGGTGCGCGGTGAGCAGGCGGCGCAGCCGGACCTGCCATTCGGTGCCGCTCTCGGCGGCGACGGCGTCCCGGCCCGCCCCCTCGGGCGCGGCGAGCAACTCCTCGCGGGTGCCGTCGAGGTCACCGGCGACGCCCGGTGCCTGCTCGGGGCGGGTGCGCTGCCACAGTGCCAGTACGCGGTCGCGTACGCCGTGCCAGGCGTCGGTGGCCAGCGCCCCGACGAGTGCCGTTCCTGCGCTGCCCGCCAGCGTGGCGATCTCCGGATCCACAACTCCCCCTCATGACCGAACGGTTCGGGGCTCCAGCGTACGGGGTGCCTGCGGCGGGCTGTTCCGTTCTTCGGCTTGCCCGCCCTTCGCCTGCGGCGGGCCGGTTGCCTTCTTCGGCTTGCCCGCCGTAGGGGTTTGGCCTTCTTCGCCTGCGGCGGGCCAGTTGCCTGCGGCGGGCGGTTCCGTTCTTCGGCTTTCCCGCCGTGGGGGTTCGCCGGTTCGCCTGCGGCGGGCTGTGTCGGTTTTCGGCTTTCCCGCCGTGAAGGCTTGGCGCCGTTGCGCCTGCGGCGGGCGTGGGTTGTCGGGAGCGGGGGCCCTCCTGCGGACTCCGTCCTCCGGAGGTCCCCCTCCCGTGGGTGGGTGGTAAAAGGCCGGTGGGGGTTCGCCACCGTCGTCATCTTCCCTACGGGCGAGAAGTCGACGACGGTGGCGTACCCCCACCATCTTTCCCCCACCACAAACGGAAGGGGCCGGACCGCAGGACGGAGTCCGGAGGTCCGGCACCGCAGCCGAAAAGCCTCGCGCAGCGACCACGCCCGCCGCAGGCGCAACAAACAGACAGCGAGCAACGCACCGCACAAGCACCGCGCAGCGGCAGGCAACAGACGGGCCGCAGGCCACACACCGCACCCGGCACCGCGCAGCGGACCGGCAGCGGACGGGCAACAGACAGGCCGCAGGCCACCGCACCCGGCACCGCGCAGCGGACCGGCACCGCGCAGCGGACCGGCAGCGGGCAGGCAAGGGAATCCCGCCGGGTGAACGCGGCGGGGCGCCCCCTTGCCAGCTCGCGATCGTACGTGTTCGGATTATCTCCGTCGGCGGCCCGGGGCCTCCCCCCGGCGTCACCGCTGATCAGCGCGTTTCCGCAGACAGCAATCCGCCGTTCCCGGGGCCCGCGGCCCCGGCCCGCGCCATCCGCCCCCGTACGCACAGCGCTCCGCAGCCCCCCGCCGGCAGGCGGGCCCCGTACGAACAGGAGAGTGATGAAACCCGCCGCGTTCCGTTATCACCGGGCCCGTGACGCCGATGGCGCGGTCCGGCTCCTCGCCGAGTTGGGTGAGGACGCCAAGGTGCTCGCCGGGGGCCAGAGTCTGGTGGCGATGATGGCCTACCGGCTCGCCCGTCCCCGGCATCTCGTCGACATCGGGGGGCTGCGCGATCTCGACCGGCTCCGGGTCGACGCCGACGGGGCGCTGCGGGTCGGGGCGCTGACCACCCATCACACCGTGGAGCGAGCGCCGGACTCCGTCCTCGGGAGCGGGTTCGCGGTGGTGCGGGAGACGATGCGGTGGATCGGGCATCTGCCGATCCGTACCCGGGGCACCGCGGGCGGCAGCCTCGCGCACGCCGATGCGACCGCCGAGTGGTGTCTGCTCGCGGTGGCTCTCGACGCCGAACTGCACGTCCTCGGGGTCCGCGGGATGCGCCGCATCGCCGCCGCGGACTTCTTCCTCGGCCCGTACACCACCGCCCTGGAGCCGGACGAACTCCTCGTCGAGATCGTCTTCCCGCGCCCGGCGCCGTACGCCGCGGTGACCGAATTCGCCGAGCGGCGCGGGGACTTCGCGCTGGCGTCGGCCGCCGTCGCCCTGGACCGAGGCGGCGGCCGGCCGCGCGGCGGGCGGGTGGCGCTCGGCGGCGTGGGGCCGGTGCCGCTGCGGGCCGTCGCGGCGGAACGGGTGCTCGCGGACGGCGGCACCTTCGCGGAGTGCGCCGAGGCGGCGGCCGACGCGCTCCCGGACGACGGGCCCGGCGGCGGCGCGCGGTACCGGCGGCAGCTGATCCGCTCGCTGGTGCGGCGGGCCTGTGAGGAGGCGGACGCACGATGACGGCGAGGACACCCGAGGAGCGGCACGACGGCCACCGCGGACGCGGCGTGCCGGACCGTCCCGGTCACCGGCCGGGCGGCGCCGGCCACCCCGACTCCGCACCCGGCGACGGGCCCGGGCCGCTGGTCGGCCGGTCGGTGCCGCGCAAGGAGGACCCGCGGCTGCTGACCGGGCGCGGCCGGTTCGTCGACGACCTCACCGAACCGGGGCTGCTGCACGCCCAGTTCGTCCGCTCGGCCGTCGCGCACGGCGAGGTCACCGCGCTCGATCTGGACGCGGTGCGGCGGGTGCCGGGCGTGGTCGCCGCGTTCGGCGCCGCGGATCTGGGCCTGGGCGACATCACCGCCCGGCTGCACCGGCCGCCGCAGGAGTGGGCCGAGACCGCGATGCCGGTGCTGGCGCGGCGCCGGGTGCGGTACGTCGGGGAGCCGCTGGCGATCGTCGTGGCCCGGGACGCGTACGCCGCCGAGGACGGTCTGGAGGCCGCGCGCGTCACCTACGACGAGCGGGAGCCGGTGCTGAGCGAGGCGGCGGCGCTGGCCGACGGGGCGCCGCTGGTCCACGAGGCGGCGGCCCGCAACACCCTGGTGGACGTCGCGCCGTTCGCCACCGAGGGCCTCGACGAGGTCTTCGCCGGCGCTCACCGCGTGGTGCGCGTCGAGGCGCGTACCGGACGGCAGAACGCGCTGCCGCTGGAGACCCGCGGCGCGCTGGCCCGCTGGGACGACCGGGCCGACCAGCTGGTGCTGCGGACCTGCACCCAGGTGCCGCACCAGGTGCGGACGGTCGCGGCGGGCTGTCTGGGGCTCGACGAGCGGGCGGTGCGGGTCGTCGTCCCGGACATGGGCGGCGGCTTCGGGCTGAAGTGCGTGGTGGGCCGGGAGGAGATCGCGACCGCCGCGGCGGCGCTGCGGCTCGGCCGTCCGGTGAAGTGGATCGAGGACCGCAAGGACGCGCTGACCGCCTCCTTCCTCGCCCGCGAGCAGCACTACGACGTACGCGCCGCGTTCGCCGCCGACGGCCGCATCCTGGGTCTGGACGCCGACATCGTCTGCGACATGGGCGCCTACTCCTGCTATCCGTTCACCGCCGGGATCGAACCGCTGATGGCGGCGGCGGAGCTGCCGGGCGTCTACAAGGTGCCCGCCTACCGGGTGCGCGGCCGGGCGGTGACCACCAACAAGGCGCCGAGCGCGCCGTACCGGGGCGTGAGCCGCCCGCAGTACGTGATGGTGATGGAACGGCTCTTCGAACGGGCCGCCCGGGAGCTGGACATCGACGCGGTGGAGCTGCGCCGCCGCAACCTCATCACCGACTTCCCCTACACCGGCGTCAACGGCATCACCTACGACCCCGGCTCGTACCGCGAGTCCCTGGACCTGTGCGAGCGGACGCTGCGCGAGGAGGGCTGGTACGAGCGGCGGGACGCGGCGGCGGCCGGCGGGCGGCTGCTGGGCATCGGCTACGCCTGCTTCAACGAGCGCACCGGCTACGGCTCCGCCGCGTTCGCGCAGCGCCGGATGGAGATGGTGCCCGGCTACGACCTCGCCGAGGTGCGGATGGACCCGGGCGGCGCGGTGAGCGTCACCACCGGCACGATGAGCCACGGCCAGAGCCATGAGACGACGCTCGCGCAGATCGTCGCCGACACCCTCGGGGTGGAGCTGGCGCGGGTGAAGCTCCATCAGGGCGACACGGACCGGGTGCCGTACGGCTGGGGGACGTTCGCCAGCCGGTCGGTGACGATCGGCGGCAGCGCGGTGCGGCTGGCCGCGGAGCGGCTCGGCGAGAAGCTGCGGCGGCTGGCGGCGGCCCGGTGGGACCTGCCGTGGGAGGAGACGGAGCTGCACCGCGGCACGGTGCGCCGGCGCGACGCCCCGGGCACCTGTCTCCCGTACGCCGAACTCGCCGCGCTCGCGCACTTCCGGGCGCAGCTGCTGCCCAAGGACCTGGAGCCGGGGCTGACCGCCACGGCGTCCTTCGACGTCTTCCACGACGGGACGTTCTCCAACGCCACCCACGGCGTCGTCGCCGAACTCGACGCGGAGACCGGCGGCGTCACCCTGCTGCGATACGTCTGCGTCGAGGACTGCGGGGTGGCGATCAACCCGCGGGTCGTCGAGGGGCAGTGCCGCGGCGGCATCGCCCAGGGCATCGCGGGCGCGCTGTTCGAGCAGATCACCTACGACGAGCGGGGCGAGCCGTCGGCGACCGGCTTCCTCGACTACAAGGTGCCCACCGCCCAGGAGATCCCCGACATCACCCTCTTCCATCTTCAGACGCCGTGCCTGTCCAACGCGACCGGCGCCAAGGGGGTCGGCGAGGGAGGCACGATCGGTGCGCCCGCCGCCGTCCTCAACGCCGTCAACGACGCGCTGCGCGCCACCGGCACCGAACTCGACACGCTGCCCGTCACCCCCGAGGCGGTGCACCGCGCCCTGCACGGCGCCTGACCCGCGCCGCCCCGGACCACCGCCGACCCGACCTGGGAGTCCCGCCGTGAGTGACCATCCGCCCGACCTGCCGCTGACCGAACCGGCGGACGCCGGGAGCGATCCCGCGCTGGAGCGCCAGCTGCTGGTGCTGGACGTCAACGGCACCGCGCACGAGGTGCTGTGCGAGCCGCGCCGCACCCTGGTGGACGTGCTCCGCCACGATCTGGGGCTGACCGGCACCCACGTCGGCTGTGAGCACGGCGTCTGCGGCGCCTGCACCGTGCTGCTCGACGGCCGCCCGGTGCGCGCCTGCCTGATCTTCGCCGTGCAGGCGGAGGGCGCGGCGGTCCGTACCGTCGAATCGCTCTGCGACGGCCGGGAACTGAGCGATCTGCAAAAGGCGTTCGCCGAGCACCATGCGCTCCAGTGCGGCTTCTGCACCCCCGGATTCCTGATGCTGGCGGAGGGCTTCCTCGCCGAGCGGCCGGCGGCCGACCGGGCGGAGATCCGCGAGCTGGTGGCGGCGAACCTCTGCCGCTGCACCGGCTACCAGCCGATCGTCGACGCGATCCACGGCTGCGCCACGGCCCGGCGCGCCGCACGGAAGGAGAACTGATGCGGATCGGCAACAGCGTGCCCGTGGCGGCGCCGCCGGAAGCGGTGTTCGCGCTGCTCAACGACGTACGGCGGGTGGCGTCGTGCATGCCGGGGGCGGTGTTGGACGGACCGGACGGCGACGGCTGGCGGGGCCGGGTGACGGTCCGCGTCGGTCCGGTCGCCGCCGCGTACGGGGGCACCGTGCGGTTCCTGGAGTCGGACGCCGGGCAGGGCAGGCTGCGGCTCCAGGCGCGCGGCGCCGATGCGCACGGCCGGGGCAACGCCGAGGCGGAGGTGGTGCTGACGGTGACCGGCGACCCGGCGGGCTCCCGGCTCGACGTCGCCACCGACCTCGTGATCAGCGGCAAACTCGCCCAGTTCGGGAAGGGCGCGCTGGACGCCGTCTCGCAGCGACTGCTCCAGCGGTTCGCGGCCAACCTCGGTGAGCTGCTGGCGGCGGAGCGGGCGGGGGCGGAGGGGACGGAGGGCTCGGCGGGCGGTGCAGGCGGAGTCCCGGTAGACGGCGTGGCGGACGGCGCGAGCGGGCCCGCGGCCGGTGCGGCGGGTGGCTCCGCGGCGCCCCGGGCGGACGACCCCGCGCCGTCCGTGGCGGGCTCCCCCGCTCCCGCCGCGCCGCCGCCCGGCGCTCCGGCCGCCGCACCCGTCGCGGGCGGCCCCGCCCTGCTGCCGGCCGGCGCCGCCCGGTACGGCCCGCTGGTCGCCGCCTTCGCCTTCGGGGTCTTCGAGGGCTGGCTGCTGACCCGCCTCGGCCAGTTGCGCCGGGAGTTGGCCGAGGCGCGGCGCGGGTGAGCGCGGAGGCGAGCCGTGCCGGGCGGGCTCGCGCCGGCCGGCGGCCCTCCGGCACCGACGCTCCCGGGGCGGCGGGCGCGCGCCCCGGGAGCGCGCGTCCCGCCCCACGCCCCGTCCGTCGCACCCCCACGCCGCCCGCGATCACCGTGATTGAGTGGCCCCATGGCTGACGAGACCCCTGCGGGCACCGCCCCCGCACCCGGGCCCGCGATCCCCCCGGCGCTCACCGATGCCCCCGGCTATCAGGTGCGCCGGCTCCACCAGGCGTACCTCGCGCTGTGGGCACGCGAGGTCGATCCGACCCTGACCGGGCCGCAGTTCGCGGTGTTGACGGCGGTGCGGGCGGCGCCCGGCCGCGATCAGCGGTCGATGGCGACGGCGGTGGCCCTGGACACCTCGACCATGGCGGACGTGGCCCGCCGGCTGGAGACCCGGGGCCTGCTCGTCCGCCACACCGCCGCGGCCGACGGCCGCCGCAAGCTGCTCTACCTCACCGAGGCGGGCGAGCGGGCGCTGCGCGCCGCCCGCGGCCGCCTCGACCTGCTCGACGACCGGCTGCTCGCCCCGTACGGCACCGAGCGGCGCGCCGAGTTGATACGTCTGCTGACGTCCCTGGCCGACCACTGGGAGGGCCTGAACGAGGAATCCGCCCCGTAGCGGGCCCGCCCGGAACACGGGTTCTCCTCCCGCCGATACCGAATCGTGTCATTGAGGTGCGATCCGGCGGACAACCACGGAAGCCGACAAACCGTCTCCTGTAGTGGCGGAACGTCCGTGCGGTACCCCGCGCCCACGTTCCGCACCCGTTTGCCTGCGCTCTGTGCTCTGGAGGAACCCGTGCTCGCCGCACCACGCCGTCATTCCGTCCGCTGGATACCCGCCCTGCTCGCGGCGGCGCTGGTGACCTCGTGCGGGACGGGCGCGACCGCCTCCCAGGCCCAGGATCAGCCCGCGGCCAAGGTCACCGTCACCCCGGCCGCGGGCGCCAAGTCCGCGCCGCTCGGCGATCCGATAGCGATACGCACCGAGGGCGGAAAGATCACCTCGGTCGAGGCGAAGGACGACAAGGGCGCCGCGGTGCCGGGGAAGCTGGCCGCCGGCGGCACGTCCTGGACCTCCGACGGCCGGGTCCGGCCCGGCACCACGTACACCCTCACCACGCACACCACGTCGGACGGCGGGCGGAAGGCCACCAAGAAGACGGTCCTCACCACCGCCGAGGCCGACCGCGTCAACAAACTCACCAACACCCCCGGCAACGGCCAGACCGTGGGCACCGGGATGCCGGTCTCGATCCTCTTCGACAACCCGGTCGACAAGAGCCGCCGCGCCGGGATCGAGAAGTCCCTCAAGGTCACCACCAGCCCGAAGGTCGAGGGCGCCTGGGGCTGGGTCACCGACTACTCCGGCAAGGACCGCATCGACTGGCGGCCCAAGACGTACTGGCCCGCCGGCACCAAGGTCACCGTCAAGGGCGGGCTGACCGGCGTCCCGTCCGGCACCGGCGGCTGGTTCGTCCGCGACTACGACTTCGGCTTCACCATCGGCGCCGACCACCGGGCCGTCATCGACGTCCCGGCGCACACCCTGACCATGTACGAGAACGGCAAGGCCGTCGGCACCGTCAAGGGCTCGGCCGGCTCGCCGCAGGCGCCCACCCGCGGCGGCGTGCACACCGTCCGCAGCAAGAACGCCGACGAGACGATGGACTCCTCCACCATCGGCTACGGCGACCAGTGGATGCTGGACGCGAAGTGGGTCACCCACCTCACCGCCTCCGGCACCTTCCTGCACTCCGCGCCGTGGAACAACTCCATCGGCGTGGTCAACAACTCCCACGGCTGCTTTGGCATGACCACCTCGGACGCCAAGCGCGTGTACGACTTCCTGCCGGTCGGCTCCACCGTCGAGGTCCGGGGCACCAGCAACACCGAGCGCACGGACGTCGGCAACGGCCTGGAGGTCTGGCAGGAGAGCTGGCCGCAGTGGCAGCAGCGCTCCGCCCTCGGCTGAGCCCCGCCGCTCCCCCGCATCCGGCCCGGCGCCGTCCCTCACGGACGGCGCCGGGCCGCTGTGCACGAGGCGTAACGCCACAAGATCGACCGGTGTGACACCGGGGAAACCCGAGCTGCCTACCGTCAGGGACGTACCGCGTCCGAGCACGGGAGAAGCCGCACATGACCGCACCCGAACCGCACCCGCGTCCCCTCCCGCCGGTGCGGACCGTCTGCTCGTACTGCGGGGTGGGGTGCGGCGTCGTCCTCGACGTGACGGCCGGCCCGGACGGGCGGCGAACGGTCCGCCGGGCCTCGGGCGACAAGGCACATCCGGCCAACTCCGGGCGGTTGTGCGCCAAAGGTGCCACCGGCGCGGAGCTGATGGCCGCGCCGGGACGGCTCACCGGGGCGCTGCGCCGCCCGCGCCGCGGCGAGGCGCCCGAGCCGGTCGCCATGGAGACGGCGATCGCCGAGACGGCCCGGCGGCTGCGCGCCGTCGCCGATGCGCACGGTCCGGACGCGGTGGCGCTGTACGTCTCCGGGCAGCTGACGCTGGAGGCGCAGTACCTGGCGAACAAGCTGGCCAAGGGCTTTCTGCGCACCTCATGGATCGAGTCCAACTCGCGGCTGTGCATGGCGAGCGCGGGCAGCGGCTACAAGCTGTCGCTGGGCGCCGACGGGCCGCCCGGCTCGTACGACGACTTCGCGCACGCGGACGTGTTCCTGGTCATCGGGGCCAACATGGCCGACTGCCATCCGGTGCTGTTCCTGCGGATGATGGAGCGGGTGCGGGCCGGGGCGAAGCTGATCGTCGTCGATCCGCGGCGCACCGCCACCGCCGCCAAGGCCGACCTCTTCCTCCAGATCCGGCCCGGCACCGACCTCGCGCTGCTCAACGGGCTGCTGCACCTGCTGGCGAAGGGCGGGCACACCGACCCGGACTTCATCGCCGAACACACCGAGGGCTGGGCGGCGATGGCAGGCGTCCTCGCCGACCATCCACCGGACGCCGTCGCCCGGCTGACCGGTCTGGCGGAGGCGGACCTGCGGCGGGCGGCGGAGTGGATCGGCACCGCCGGAGCGTGGCTGAGCTGCTGGACGATGGGGCTGAACCAGTCGACGCACGGCACGTGGAACACCAATGCGCTGATCAATCTGCATCTGGCGACCGGCGCGATCTGCCGCCCGGGCTGCGGCCCCCTCTCGCTGACCGGGCAGGCCAACGCGATGGGCGGCCGGGAGATGGGCTACATGGGCCCCGGGCTGCCGGGCCAGCGGTCGGCGGAGGTCGCGGAGGACCGGGCGTTCACCGAGGAGTTGTGGGGGCTTGCGCCCGGGACGATCCGGGCCGGCAGCGGCGGTCCGGGGACCGTCGAGATGTTCCGGCGGATGGCGCGCGGCGAGATCAAGGCGGCGTGGATCCTGTGCACCAATCCGGTCGCCTCGGTCGCCCACCGCCGCACCGTGATCGAGGGCCTGGAGGCCGCGGAGTTCGTCGTCACCCAGGACGTGTTCGCGGCGACCGAGACCCAGGCGTACGCGGATGTGCAGCTGCCCGCGGCGATGTGGGCGGAGACCGAGGGGGTGATGGTCAACTCCGAGCGGAACCTCACCCTGCTGCAACAGGCCGTCGCGCCGCCCGGCGACGCCTGGCCGGACTGGCGGATCATCGCCGCCGTCGCCCGCGAGATGGGCTACGGGGAGGCGTTCGGGTACGACAGCGCCGAGGAGGTCTTCGCCGAACTGTCGCGGGCGTACAACCCGCGGACCGGCTACGACCTGCGCGGCGTCAGCCACCGGCGGCTGCGCCGGGGGCCGGTGCAGTGGCCCAGCGCCGATCCGGACGGCCCGGACCGCAACCCGGTGCGCTACCTCAACGACGGCACGGCGCGGCCGCCCCGGGTCCGGGCCGACGGCAGCCGCCCCCGGCTGTGGTTCCCGACGCCCACCGGACGGGCCGTCTTCCACGCCCGGCCGTTCCTGCCGGCCGCCGAACTCCCCGACGACAGCTATCCGTTCCTCCTCAACACCGGCCGGCTGCCGCACCAGTGGCACACGCTGACCAAGACCGCGAAGATCGCCCGGCTCGACGCGCTGAACCCGGGGCCGTTCGTGGAGATCCACCCGCGGGACGCGGCGTCCCTGGGCATCGCGGACGGCGACGCGGTGGAGGTCGCCTCGCGGCGCGGGCGCGCGGTGCTGCCCGCGAAGGTCGACGACCGCGTCCGGCCCGGCGACTGCTTCGCGCCGTTCCACTGGAACGACCTGTTCGGCGAGTATCTGAGCGTCAACGCGGTGACGCACGACGCGGTCGACCCGGTGTCGTTCCAGCCGGGGACGAAGGCGTGCGCGGTGGCGCTGACGAAGGTGGCGCCGGCGGCCGGGGCGGGGGTGCCCGCGGCTCGTGAGCAGGCGGCGGTGGGAGCTGGGCACGGGGCCGGGGCGGCGGCGCCCGCCGCCCGTGAGCAGGCGGCGGTGGGGGCGGCCGGAGGCGTCGGCGGTGCGGGCGCCGGCGGGCCGGCACCGGACGGTGCGCCCGGTGCGGCGGGCGCCGTGGCGGCCGTACCGTCGCCGCTCGCCGCGGCGGCGGCCGAGGTCTTCCACACCGGCGGCATCGCCCCGCCCGCCCTGGCCGAGCCGGAGCGGCGCTACCTCGCCGGGTTCCTCGCCGGGGTGGGCGCGGGCGCTCCGGGCGCCCCGGTGCTGCCGGAGCGCACACCGCTCACCCCGGACCACGCCCTGTGGGTCAACGGCTGGCTGGCCGGGGCGTTCTCCCGGATGCCGCTGCCGGAGCCGGAGCCCGCCGCCGGGGACAGCGCCCGGGAAGTGCTGGTGCTGTGGGCCTCGCAGACCGGCAACGCGGAGGAGGCGGCGACGGAGGCGGCCCGCGGGCTGACCGCACACGGCCACCCGGCGCGGCTGCTGCGGATGGACGACGGCACCCCCGCGGCCCTGCCGTCCGACGCCGTACTGCTCCTGGTCACCAGCACCTTCGGCGACGGCGAGGCCCCCGACAACGGCGCCCGCTTCTGGGCCGCGCTGAACGCCCCGGACGCGCCCCGCCTGGACGGCACGCCCTACTCCGTCCTCGCCCTCGGCGACTCCTCCTACGACGACTTCTGCGCCCACGGCCGCCGCCTCGACGACCGCCTGACCGCCCTCGGCGCCCACCGCCTGGTCCCCCGCGCCCAGTGCGAACCGGACGACGCGGAGCCCGCCCGGCGGTGGCTCGACGCGGTGCTGGAGGCGTTGGACGCCGGGGAGGCTTCGGGCGCCGGGGACGCGTCGGACGCCGGGCAGGCGTGGGGCGCGGAGGAGGGCGGGGCCGGGGCGGGCGCCGCCGGTGCCGGGCAGGTGCCTGCCGGGCCCGCGGCCGGGCCCACGGCTGAGCCCGCGGCTGAACCCCCGGCTGAGCCCGCCCGCGGCGACGCTCCGCCGGCCGGTGGGGAAACCGCCGCCGCACTCGGACAGGTGCCTGCCGAGCCCGCGGCCGGGCCCGCCACCGGCGACGCTCCGCCCGCCGCCGGGGAAACCACCGCCACACCGACCGTCCCCGGGCAAGGACCCGCCACACCCGGCCCCGCAGCCCTCCGGCAGGTCACCGGCCCCGCCCCCCGCACCGCGACCCGCGCCGCCCCCGCCACCGCCCGTCTCACCGTCAACCGCCTGCTGAGCGGCCCCGGCTCCGGCAAGGAGGTCCGCGCCTTCACCCTCGACACCGGCGCGTCCGAGGTGCCCGTCCGTTACGAGGCGGGGGACGCGCTGGGCGTGCTGCCGCGGCAGCGACCCGAGGTGGTGGCGGAGTGGCTGGCGGCGACCGGCGCCGACCCGGCGGCCGCCGTCGAGGTCTCCGGCGTCGGCACCGTCCCCCTCGCCACGGCGCTGACGGACCACCTCGACCCCACCCGGATCACCACCGATCTGCTCCGGCTGATCGCCGACCGCACCGGCGACGGCGCCCTGGCCCGCCTGCTGCGCCCCGAGGCCAAGGCGGAGCGTGCCCGCTGGGCCTGGGGCCGGCAGGCGCTCGACGTCCTCGCCGAGCATCCGGTGCGGGTGTCCGCCGCCGAGTGGGCCGCCGCCCTGCCCCGGCTGCGGCCCCGGCTGTACTCCATCGCCTCCAGCCCGCTCCAGGACCCGCGGCTGATCCGGCTGACGGTCTCGGTCGTCCGCTTCGGCGGCAACGGGGGCCGGCCGCGCCACGGCGTGGCCTCGGCCCACCTCGCCGACGCCGAAACCGGCGCCCCGGTACGGGTCTTCGTCCAGCGCTCCCCGCACTTCCGGCCGCCGTCCGACCCGGCGACGCCGCTGGTGATGGTGGGCCCCGGCACCGGCGTCGCCCCGTTCCTCGGCTTCCTCCAGGAGCGGCGCGCCCGCGGCCACACCGCCCCCAACTGGCTCTTCTTCGGCGAACGGCACCGCGCGAGCGACTTCCACCACCGCGCCGAACTGGAAGCCCTGCGCGCCTCGGGCACGCTCACCCGGCTGGACACCGCGTTCTCCCGCGACCAGCCGGAGAAGATCTACGTCCAGGACCGGATGCGCGAACACGGCGCGCTGCTCTGGTCCTGGCTGCGCGACGGCGCGCACCTCTGCGTCTGCGGGGACGCCTCCCGGATGGCCGGCGACGTCGACCGGGCACTGCGTGACATCGCCAGGACCCACGGCGGTCTCGACGAGGACGGCGCCGCCGCCCACCTCACCCGCCTCACCTCCGAGCGGCGCTACCTCCGCGACGTGTACTGAGGGCCCGCGCGGCCGGGCGGAGGGCTGTCCTAACGGCGCCGGGCATGACATCGCCGCCACGGTCATCCGCGGTCAAGAAATACCTCCGCATCGGCCGCGGGCGCAGTTATTCCGCGCGGTGTCGACCGCTGCCGTTCCAGAGCGCGAGGGTTTCGACAATGCGCGCCGGACGCATGTACGCGATACCCCAGGCCAGCACGGGGATCGCGGCGATGAGTGGAGTCCACACCTCTTCCGGCGCTTCTAACGCGGTGGCCCCCGCAGCAAATCCCGCCATGATGATCAGCGCAAATGCCGCTTTGATCCAACCCCGGCGCACCACAGGTTCGACGCCTTCGAGGTCTTCGGGATCGAGCAGCGCCAAGGTGCGGCCCGCCGTGTACCGATCACCGATTTTCAGGAGCATGGCATGCGTGTCTTCAAGGACGTTCTTGGTGTCGGATTCACGCTCCTGCCGGCTTTCCGCTGCGCGGAGCGCTCCGACCACCAACTCGGCATGGTCGGAGAATTCTTGGCTACGGCTGAACCTCTTTCTCCGATGCCGGGTCCGCCAGGCGGAATAAACGACGCTTTCCGCATTCCTCAGACTGACCAACGGCGCCGCTCCATCGGTTTCCAGCTGACGGGATGCACGGCTCACCTCCGTGCAGATGTTCAGGAGCCTGACCGTTGGCCAACAGCGGTTCACCTCACCCGCCGGACCGGGCCCGGCGGCCGCTCGCGCCCCGTCCGGCACCGGCGGGTTGCGGCTCGGTCGTCGGCGCCAGTTGCGCCAGACAATGGAGGTCAGCGGGTACGCCACCGTGATGACGATCACCACGAGGAGCGCTGCGGCGACCGTGGTGGCGGTGTGTACGGGGTACTCCAGCGGGCGCACCGCTTTTTTCACATAGCCCCATTTTTCGCGGACAAAATTCACCTTCAGGTCCCACGGCCAACCGAGCTGGTCCGCCCGCCCGAGAGGGCAGCCCTTGGCATCTCCTCCGGAGCCACCCGGCGGCGATTTATCACATTTCCCGCTCACCCAACTCGAAATGAAATCCCCGATGTGATGGATATTCACCAGAAGCCACACGGCGAGCGCCAGCAGAGCCGCCTGCCGCGCGGTCCACAGGCGAGAATGGGCGTGCCAGACCTTGGCATCCCTCACCAGGCGGTTGCGCACATCGTCGGAAATACCGGAGGCGGCAGATTCCATGTGCGCCATGGCGTTCCGCACATACTGCTCCGCGAATTCGGCAGCCCGTTCCTGCCGACGGCTGCTCGATGGCTCGAATATCTGCCTCACCCATCTGTTCAACCGCCCACCCAGAAGTGGCGTGAGCACGAACGAAAGAACGAGGACGGCGATGACGATCGCCACCTGGAACAAGAGCAGCAGTGTCGCGCCAGTTACCACCCTCCTGAGGTATTGGATGAAATCAAGCCCATCGATCACTCGGTTCGCAGAGGAAATATGATCTGCGCAGAGGCTGAACATGCAGGCCTCGCACTCCTTCCCGAAATCGCCGAACCCACCGTGAGGACACCGTGGCCGCGGTGACGCGGGCCCGCCCTCCCCCGCCTTTCACACCACGGACCGTGGAACGGTGAACCCTTCACCGTAGAACTTCACTTGACAGCACGTGGGTGATTGCGGGAAAAGGTCCGGGATCGAGAGGCCTGGTCCATACCGCGGCGGAGCCCGCCCGTGCCCTTGGTGTTCGGCGCTCCCTTGCGGGAGGTGGCGGGCAGGCTCCGCTCCCGATAGCCCTCTAGCCCAGCTCCAGGCTGGTCGTCCCGTGGATCCGGTCCTGGCGGACGGGCGGTACGTCGCCGGTGTACATCCGGGTCGACCGGGAGACGGGCACCAGACCGCGGGCGAGGGCCAACTCCTGGGTGGCGGCCGCGGTTTCGGGGACGTCGATGACGACCTCGGCCTCCGGGCCCGCGGCCGCGGCGAGTGCGTCGAAGAGCGTGGCGGCGTCCTCGGGGGTGTCGGCGAAGAGCGGGCCGATGCGGTGCCCGCTGCGGGCCGGGCGGATCACTCCGTAGCCGGTGAGGACGCCGTCGCGGAGCAGCACGCGGACGGTGTGGCCGGGTGCGGTCAGCCAGCGGGCGAGGAAGCCGCGCCGGTCGGCGGGGAAGCAGGTCCGGTCGTAGGCGAGGAGCGCGTCCTGATGGGCCGCGGTGTACGGCTCGGCCGCCGAGGGGCTGCCCGCCGGTGCGGGGCGCCCGGCGTAGCGGACGGATTCGTGGGCGGCGGTGAACCCGGCACGCTCGTACGTGGCCTTCTGCGCGGGGACGGCGTCGAGGCCGATGGTGCGGGTGCCGGCGTGCGGGACGGCTGCGCGCCAGGTGGCCAGGCCCAGGCCCTGCCCGCGGTGCTCGGGGTGGACGAGGTAGTAGCCGAGGAAGGCGTAGCTGTCGGAGTAGGTGACGACGGAGACGGCGGAGACGGTGCGGTCGCCGAGGCGGCCGGTGAAGAAGCCGGCCGGGTCGGTGGGGTGGAAGCATCCGGTGTCGGCGAGCCCGGGGTTCCACTCCTCGTCCGCCGCCCACTGCTCGACGAGCCGCCAGTCGTCCAGCGAGGCGGCGGCGACGGTGAGTTCGGAGGCGGGGGCGGAGGTGCCGGAGGTGGGCATCGGGGGGCGCTCCTTCGGTCGGGGCCGGTGTGCGGCGGGGGTACGCGGCGGCGCTGCGGCGCCTCGCGTACCCCCGGGGCGGGTCGGACGGGGTGTCAGATGAGGTCCATGGCCGCGACCTCGTCGGGGCGGCCGTAGCTGACCGGTCCCTGGAAGCGGCGGCGGGCGGTGGCGAACCACCAGACCGTGGCGATGACGAGGACGACCGCCAGGGCGATCGGCGCGTAGTTGAACGATGCCGGGGTGATCGGGGACGCCTGCGGGAGCATGAACAGCACATTGCTGATCACGATCCAGGTCACCGCGATGAAGGCGACGGGCTTGCCGAACCGGCCGAGGTTCCACGGGCCGGGCCGGAAGTCGTCGAGACGCAGCCGGAGGAATATCGGCACGCCGTAGGCGAGGAAGAGGCCCACGACATTGACGCTGACGACGGCGGTGAACGCGGTGTGCGACCACCATCCGGGCAGCACCAGCACGAGCGGGCAGGCGGCGGCGAGCCATACCGCCTTGACGGGCGTACGGGTGCGCGCGGAGACCGAATGCCACCAGCGGGAGCCGGGCATCGCGCCGTCGCGGGAGAAGGCGAAGATCTGCCGGGTATTGCTCGTCATGTTGGCGAGCCCGCAGAAGAGCATCGCGCCGATGACGATCAGCAGGAGCAGCTTGGCGGTGCCCGCTCCGAGCGCGTCGATGAGAATCTGCACGGGCGGCGCGTCGGCGCTCGCCGCATGGCCGTAATCCTTGATCGCGTACACCAGTGCGAGCATGAGGATGAGGCCGGTGAGCGCGGAGTAGCCGATGGCGCGCATGATCCCGCGCGGGGCGTTGACGGTGGCCTTCACGGTCTCTTCCGACATGTGAAAGCTGCCGTCGAAGCCGGTGAACGTCCAGCTGGTGACCAGCAGTCCGAGCATTCCGCCGTAAATCGCGTTCGTGAAACCGGTGTTGTTGGCGAAATGGGTGACGAACGACGCCGGCTGATGGCTGTCGGGGATGATCATCAAGGCGGTGACGATCACCACCAGACCGATGAGCAGCCACCACACGGAAATACGGTTGAACACCGCGACCAGCCGCACGGTGTAGGTGTTGGCCAGCGCCTGGAGCAGCAGGATCACGGCGGTGATGGCGACGGTCTGCTGCGGGGTGGCGACGTAGGACGGCCACTGCATGGCGATGAACGCCTGGATGAAGGTGGCGGCGGCGAAGTTGGTGGCCGCGGTGCCGCCGACCTGTCCGACGAAGTTGAGCCAGCCGGTGTACCAGGACCAGGCGCCGCGGTGGCGCTTGGCGAGTTTTCCGGCGGAGAAGTAAAGGGCTCCGCTGGTGGGATAGGCGGAGGCGATTTCCCCCATGGCGGCGCCGACGAACAGCACCATGATCGAGACGCCGATCCAGCCGAACACCAGAACCCGCGGGCCGCCCGCGTTCATTCCGAAACCGAAGGAGGAGAAGATCCCGGAGATAATGTTGATGATGGTGAAGGAGATCGCGAAATTGTCGAAGGCGCGGAATCTTCTGGTGAGTTTCCGCGGATATCCCATCGCATGCAGCGTGGCATCGTCATCAAGAGTCCCGGAATCCACCGGTGGAGGCGTTTTCAGGCGGGGCGGCGCAATGCGTTCGGACACTACCGTATCCTTTCTGACAGAGCTGATAGGGGGACTTCGGTGGGGGCGAACAGTCGCACTTTCGGCGCTATCGGTTACACGTCGGATCTCACGCAGGTGTCCGCGATGGAAGGGGAAATGCGCTCAGGCGGCTCCGGGGACCGGGAGACCGCAGGAGCGCCTGGCCTTCGTCAATTGTTCTTCGGGCGGCCCGAAGGCGCTCCACGGCATACGGGCCGCATAGGGCCCCATCGCCGTGAAGACCTCGCGCGCCTCGAATTCGCGCTTCGCCATGAACAGCGCATGCGCGAGATAGGAGAGGTCGACCACCGGCACGAAGCGGTAGTCGGCCACGTGCGGGAACCAGTGGCGGTGGATGCTCAGCGCGGTGCTGGTCCACTGCGGCTGCTCCCAGGTGCGGTCGGCCAGCAGCGCCGTCGGGTTGTACTCGTCGACCAGCGCGACCAGCGGCAACAGCCGCAGCGGCGAGGAGGCCGCGGCGCGCTGCCCGAGGAAGGCGGCGACGTCCCAGCTGGCGCTCGCCGAGCCGCCGTTGCGGCTGAAGAAGAAGGCGAGGAAGCGGTGGTGGGCCTCGCGGTGCCAGGGGTCGATGCGCAGGATGTGGGCGAAGAGGTACCAGGGCCCGGTGGGCGCGGTGAGCAGGCCCTGCGGCGCCGGGTCACGGGGGCGCTGAAAGCGCGAGAGCGCGAGTTGGCAGACCCAGGGGGTGGGATCGTCGGGCAGCATCTGGGCGGCGCGCTCGGCCGCCGTCCGCGCGATACGCACCAGGGCTTCGTGCCGCCGGTCGTCGGTATCCGCCATGCGCAATGCCCGGATCATCGCGACCCGCGCCCACATGAGTGCGGCTTCCGGGCCGGGTTCTTCCGCTATCCAGCGTTCCGACAGGTCCGAGTCGGCGGCTTCCGATGCCAGCACCAGCGACCGGTGCGCCCGGACCTCGAAATCCCCCCGAGCCTCTTTGAGTACCTCATGTGCGCTGAAGTACCGGCCCGCCCTGACATCCATGCACGCCTGTGCCAACTGCCGGTCATTGGCCGCCGGACTCCACACGTACTGCCCTTCGAATGAGCCCGCCGCCATGAGCCCCTCCTGGTCCTGAAGGCGTCATCGTCCCCCCGCTCACATTCCCCACGCGCCGAATTAAGCCGGATCGTTTCCCCCGATCCGGCCGTGGCGGGGCACACCCTACTCACCTACAAGTGAGAGCGAAAATAGTCGCCGGGTATATCGACTTCCGTACCTTTTGCCCCACCCATTCGAGGGGTTATCCCGTCACCCTTCGAACCCTCGGATCACTCTTCTTCACCATTCAAGGAAGGAGAGTGTCAACCGATCGGCATATGCACTTCTTTTCACAATCCTCATATCTGATGAGGTGTCATACCAGGTCGCCGCCCTGACGCCGCGCCCTTCGGCGCCCCGCCCGGGACCGGCGAAGGGGCCGCAGGTCGGAGCGTCTCCAACGCCCCACGACCGCCCACCCGTTGAACGGCGCGGCCGAGCCGCCGGCGAGGCGAACCCCGACGCCGCCCCGCCACCCGTACCGAGTGACGGAATTGCGCCAAAGATGGCGCGCGGAACGGCATTCACGAGCCCGTCAGATTGCCGTTCATTGACACTCACTTGGTGATCCTTTTACTTTCGAGGGGTGCGGCGGCGTCCGGCGCCGTACACCCCCACCCCACCACCCACGAACGCCCTGGAGGCCGACATGGAGCAGCTCATCAAGAAGATGGCGCAGGACGACATCTGGCAGGGCTGGCTGGCCGCCAACTCCGCGGTCAAGGGCGGGTGCGTCAGCGCCACGCCGAAGACCGGCTGCATCAGCGCCGCCCCCAAGGCCGGCTGTGTCAGCGCGGCGAAGGCCGGCTGCGTCTCCTGACCGCCCCCACCGCCCCGGGAGGCGACGGCCCCGTGCCCGTCGCCTCCCGCCGGGCGCCCGTTTCCGAGCACTTGTGAAGGTACGCAATGGAGTTGGACGGCCAGCCGACGGCCGAGGTCCGCGCGCAGATCAAGGACATCCCGATCTACCGCGACTCGCTGGCGCGGGGGCACTTCCCCCTGCTCGACAAGCCGGAGATCGCCCGCGGCTTCCCCGACAACTGGATGACGCCCGCGCTGGCCCGCGCCCTGGAGAACGGCGACGCCGAGTTCGTGCTGTCCACCGGCACGAACCACGCCCGGATGCAGATCATCCGCCCGCCCTACTTCCTGCTGCGCTCCTACTACCAGCTGTGGAGCGAGCACCCGGACATCGCGCACACCTGGCAGGAGGGCTGCCGCCGGGTGTCGCTGACCACCGTGCTGGCCACCGAGCACGTCGCACGCGTCAACGCCGCCAAGCGCGACGCCGCACCCGATCCCCGCCCCGCCCCCGCCGACCGGCGGCTCGACTCCCGGACCTCGTACGTCAACCTCCGGCTCGACCCGGCGCTCTGGGAGCGCGACGAGGTCCTGCGGATGCTCGGGGAGATCGACGCGGCGCGGCAGGCCCATCCGCGCGGCTGGTACCACCTCGACTGCTCCGGCTACCACCTGGCGCATCTGCTGCTGAAGATCGGCAGGTGGGGCCTGTGGGACGCGTTCCCGCCGCCGGCCAGCATCATCCACGCGTACGAGTACACGCCGGTGAACGTCCGCCGTTTCCTGGCGCAGCACTTCGCCTGCCCCGTCATCGACCTGTTCGGCAGCACCGAGCTGGGCTACCTCTTCTCCGGCGACCGCCGCGGCCGCTACCGCCCGCACCTGGAGGGGATGAGCATCGAGCTGCTGCCCGTCGCCCCGGGCAGCGAGATCTACCAGCTCATCGTCACCAGCATCCGCAACCCGTACATGCCGCTGGTGCGCTACCGCTCCGGGGACTGCGTCCGCACCGAGGACGGAGTGCCGGACCCGGCGCGGATCGTGAAGTTCTGCGGGCGGGAGAAGGAGCTGCTGGCGACCGCGCACGGGCCGGTGGCGCAGGGCGATCTCGACGACCGGGTCGGGGCCGCCAGCCCCCGGATCTTCCTGTACCAACTGCGGACCGGCGACGGCCCGGCCCACCTCGCGTACACCACGTTCGACGGGGCGCCGCTGACCGCCGCGGAGCGCACCGCCCTGGAGGACCAGATCCGCGAACTGACCGGCCGCGGCTGCCGCGCCGAGCACCACGACCAGCTGCCGATCGGCGCCTCCGGCAAGTACGCCTGGCTCGCCACCGGCGCCTGAGCCCCGAACCGCCCCACGGGAGAACCATGACCGCCACCGCTCCCCCGCCCGCCGTCCTGACCGCCGACGACCTCACCGCGCTGCTCGGCGCGGAGCTGCACGCCGAGGTCGTCGCCCACTTCACGCACACCACCGGCGCGCCCCGGGAGTTCGTCGAGCGGCAGGTGACCGAGTGCCTGCGCTACCTCTATCTCGTCTCGCGCCACCACGACCGGCTCGGCGGTCTCTTCCTCCCCGTGGAGCAGGAGATCGACGAGATCTGGCACTACCTGATCCTCCAGACCCGCGAGTACCGCGCGCTGTGCGAGGAGCGGCTGCCCGGCCGGTTCCTCATCGAGCACCGCTCGATCGCGTACGAGGACTACCGGCAGGAGCCCGGTCGCGAGCAGGTGCTGGAGGAGGCGCTGCGGTGGATCCCGCTGTACTGCGCGGCGTTCGGCCCGTTCGACGAGGGCGCGCTGCCGCACTGGACGATCGTGCGCTTCCTGCACCAACGGCTGGCGATGCCGCTGGCGGAGATCTCCGCCCTGGCGCCGGCCGCCGCCTGACCGACCGGGGCGCGGGCGCCCGGTCACGCCGCCCCGGCGGCGCACCCTTCCGCCCGTTGATCCGTTGATCCGTACACCCGACCACGCCCGGCCCCCCGCGGGCCGGCCGAGACCGAGAGGCGATGATGCGCCGGGACAAGAACACGCCGGGCCGACACCGGCCGGCCGTACGACCGATGACCACGCTCGCCGTGCTCCTCCTCTTCCTGCTGGGCGTCGCGGCGCCGACCGCGTCCGCCGCGGTCGCGACGCCCGCCACCGGCTCCGCCACGGCGGCGCCGCCCGCCCTGGGCTCCCCGAGCTACACCAACGGTGAACTCGCCGAACGTGAGACGGAACGCGGCCACGGAGTGCGGCGCGGCCCCCGCCACGCCGAGCCGCTGCCGTTCCCGGACGCCCCGGCGGCGCCGGACCGCGCCGCGGGCGTCCGGGCACCCGCGACGTGCGGGCCCGGTGTGCCGCCGCGGCCCGGCGACGGCAGAGCGCGGCCGTCCGCACGCTCCGTCCTGCACTGCGTCTTCCGCTGCTGAGCACTTCACGGACCGACCGCACCCTGCGTTCCCGCCGCCCTCGGGCGGTGTTCCACGGCCCACCCTCATCAGCAGGAGCCCTGTCCTCATGGACACCTTCATCCAGCACGCCCGGGGCCACAGTGCCCGTATCGCCGATCTCCAGGAGGAGCGGGAGACCTACGGCCGGCTGGCCGCCGGTCAGTCGCCGCTCGCCCTCTTCATCACCTGCTCCGACTCCCGGGTCATCCCGTCGCTGATCACCGGCGCGCGCCCCGGGGAACTCTTCGAACTGCGCACGGCGGGCAACGCCGTGCCCCTCTACGCCCCCGGCCGGGCGGCGAGTTCCGAGGCCGCCACGATCGAGTACGCCATGCGGGTCCTGGAGGTCGCCGACATCGTCGTCTGCGGCCACTCGCACTGCGGCGCGGTCGGTGCCCGCAGCCGCGGCGAGGACCTGACCGCGGCGCCCGACGTCCGCGACTGGCTCAGCCAGGAACTCTCCGACTCGCTGCCCCACGACGCGGAACCGGCCGCGGCCAACGCCGTCCGCCGCCATGTCTGCGAACAGGTCGACCGGCTGCGCGCCTACCCGAGCGTGCGCGAACGGCTGGCGACCGGCTCCGTGGGGCTGCACGGCTGGTTCTACGAGGTCCACACCGGCCGGGTCACCGTGCACGACCCGGCGACCGACTCGTTCCTCCCGCTGTGAAGGCGGGACCTCCCACCATGAATCGACTGACAGTGAACCGACTCCCGTCCCTCCGGGCGGACTTCGCCGCATCCCTCGTCGTCTTCCTCGTCGCCGTGCCGCTCTGCGTGGGCGTCGCGGTGGCCTCCGGCGTCCCCGCCGAACTCGGCCTGATCACCGGCATCGTCGGCGGTCTGCTGACGGGCCTGCTGCCCGGCAGCAGCCTCCAGGTCAGCGGCCCGGCGGCCGGACTGACCGTCCTCGTGTACGAAGCGGTGCAGGCGTACGGGCTGGGGGCGCTGGGCGCCATCGTCCTGGCCGCCGGGGCGCTGCAACTGCTCATGGGCGCACTGCGGCTGGGGCGGTGGTTCCGGGCGATCTCGGTCGCCGTCGTCCAGGGCATGCTGGCCGGTATCGGGCTGGTGCTGATAGCCGGACAGCTCTACACCCTCACCGACGCCAAGGCGCCCGGTGACGGCCTCGCCAACCTCGCGGGGCTGCCCCGGCTGGCCTGGGAGACGGCCCGGGACGGCGGCGCCGCCACCGCGTTCGCGGTCGGTGCGGGCACCATCGCGGTGCTGGTGCTGTGGCCGCGCTGGCGGCGGGCGGCGCGGGTGCTCCCGGCGCCGCTGGCCGCCGTGCTGCTCGCCACCGCCGCGGTGTTCGTCCTGGAGCTGCCGGTGGCGCGGGTCGAGGTCAGCGGGTTGCTGGCGGCCGTGCAGCCGCCCTCGCTCGCCGACATCGGGCGGCTGACCGAGCCGCTGGTGCTGGGCACGGTCCTCTCGTTCACCCTGATCGCCTCGGCGGAGTCGCTGTTCAGCGCGGCGGCGGTGGACCGGCTGCACGACGGCCCGAAGACCGACTACGACAAGGAGCTGATGGCGCAGGGCGCAGGCAACGCGGTGTGCGGGGTGCTCGGCGCGCTGCCGATGACCGCGGTGATCGTGCGCAGCGCCGCCAATGTGCAGGCGGGCGGGCGGACGAAGGCGTCGCGGGTGCTGCACGGGGTGTGGATCCTGCTGTTCGCGGCGGCGTTCCCGGCGGCGCTGGGCGTGGTGCCGGTCGCGGCGCTGGCGGGGGTGCTGGTGCACGCCGGGTGGAAGCTGATCCCGCTGCGCGAGCTGCGGCCGCTGTGGCGGGAACACCGCGGTGAGGCGCTGGTGTTGCTGGTGACGGCGGTGGCGATCGTCACGGTCAACATGTTCGAGGGCGTGCTGATCGGTCTGCTGCTGGCCGTCGCCAAGACCGCCTGGGACACCTCGCAGGTGCAGCTGGAGATCGAGGTGCCCGACGGGGACGCGCCGATCCGGGTGCGGGCCGTGGGCAATGCGACGTTCCTGCGGCTGCCGAAGCTGCTGGATCAGCTGGCCGAGCTGCCGCCGGGCCGCGAGGTCGAGCTGGACCTGAGCGCGCTGCGCCATCTCGACCACGCCTGCGCCACCGCGCTGCACAGCTGGTCGCAGCAGCGCCGCCGGGTCCGCCCGGAGGCGGCTTTGGCGTCCTGACGCCGCGGTGACCACCGGTGCCCCGGGCCCTCCTCGGCGGGTCCGGGGCACCGGTGCGTGCGGTCAGTCGCGGTCCGCGTCGACGGTGGTGAGCCTGGTGTACGCGGCCGGGTCGCGGCGGCGGATGCGCAGCGCCACGGCGACGCCGGCGGCGCCGGCGAGGGGCAGCGGGGCGAGCAGGGCGGCGTTGACACCGGGTGAGGCGCCGGTGAGCAGGGTGAAGTTGCGGCAGACGAGGACAGTCAGGGCCGTGAGCCCGCAGCACGCCACGAGCGGCGCGGCCACCACCCGCCACCGGGGCAGCCCGCGCCGGTCGGCCCGGAAGAAGCCGAACACCGCCGCCGCGGCGAGCGCCTGGAGCACCATCACGCCGACGATTCCGGTGCCGCTGGTCCACAGAAACGTCACCGTGTACGGATCGGCGCCCGCCACGGCGGTGAGGACCACGGTCACCAGCGCGCAGGCGGACTGGGCGAGGACGGCGACGGCGGGTGCGCGGGTGCGGGCCGAGACGGTGCCGAGGCGGCGGGGCAGCAGCCCCTCGCGGCCGAGGGCGTAGCCGTAGCGGGTGGCGGCGTTGTGGAAGGCGAGGGTGGCGGCGAAGGCGCTGGTGACGAGGAGGAACCGCATGACGTCGGCGGACGGGGCGCCGACGAAGCGGGTGGCGGCGGTGAAGAACAGATCGGTGCCGCCGGGGCCGCGCGCGAGGTCCTGGACCTGGTCGGCCCCGTAGGCGCTGATGATCAGCCAGGTGGTGAGGGTGTAGAAGAGCGCGAGGAAGGCGACGGCGAGGCAGGTGGCGCGGGGCACGGCGCGGGCCGGGTCGCGGGTCTCCTCGGCGTAGAGGGCCGTCGCCTCGAAGCCGACGAAGGCGCCAATCGCGAGGACGAACATGCCGCCGGTGCCGGGGGCGGCGAGGCGGGCGGGTGCGAGGACGGTGAGGTCCGGCCCGGCGGGTCCGCCGCCGTGCGCGAGGATTCCGGTCTCCAGGACGAGGAGGACCGCCACCTCCAGGACGAGCGCGACGCCGAGCACCTTCGCGCCGAGGGTGACCCGGAGGTAGCCGAGGACGCCGATGGCGACGAGCCCGCCGAGCGCCCAGAGCCACCAGGCGACGCGGACTCCGGTGAGGTCCGCGAACGCCGCCGCCGTGAAGTGGCCGAACGCGGCGAGCAGCCCCACCTCCAGCGCGTTGTAGGCGAGCAGCGCGACGTAGGCGGCACCGGCGCCGGCCGGGCGTCCCAGGCCACGGCCGATGTAGGCGGAGAAGGCTCCGGCGTTGCGGACGTGGCGGCTCATCGCGGTGAATCCGGCGGCGAAGACGATGAGGAGCAGCCCGGCGACGAGATAGCCGAGCGGGACGGCCGGGCCGGCCATGCCGATGGCGACGGGGGCGGCGCCCGCCATGACGGTGAGCGGCGCGGCCGCGGCGACGACGAAGAAGACGAGGTCACCCGTGCCGATGGCGCCGCGTTCGAGGGTGGGGGCGGCCGCCGGGGCGGTGGCGGCGGGCTGCTGGGCGGGCATGTGCGGTCCTCATCGGGCGTCGTCGGGCGGCGTGCGGGGCGACCGTACGGGGGCGGCGGCGCGGTGCGGAAGGGCGCGGGGCGCGGGGCGGACGTACGCCCGCGGGAATTCGGGTGTGCCGGGCGGCCCGGTGGGTGATCATGGACGGCCGTCCCGCAGCCGACACCGAGGAGCCGCCCGCCATGCCCGTACCGCCCGATCCCACGACCCTCCACCCGATGCCCGGGCAGCCGCGGGTGGTGCTGCTGAAGCCGCTGGTGACGTCCCCGCTGATCGAGGTCGGGGAGTTCACGTACTACGACGACCCCGAGGACGCGACGGCGTTCGAGACGCGCAATGTGCTCTATCACTACGGGCCGGAGAAGCTGGTCATCGGCAAGTTCTGCGCGCTCGGCACCGGTGTGCGGTTCCTGATGAACGGCGCCAACCACCGGATGGACGGCCCCTCCACCTTCCCGTTCCCGACGATGGGCGGCGCCTGGGCCGACCACTTCGACCTGCTCGCCGGGCTGCCGAACCGCGGCGACACCGTCGTCGGCCACGACGTCTGGTTCGGGCACGGCGCGACGGTGCTGCCCGGTGTCCGCATCGGCCACGGCGCGATCATCGGCGCCGGTGCGGTCGTCACCTCCGACGTCCCCGACTACGGCATCGTCGGCGGCAATCCGGCCCGCCTCCTGCGCACCCGCCACAGCGAAGCGGACATCGCCCGCCTGCTGGCCGTCGCCTGGTGGGACTGGCCCGCCGAGCACCTCACCGCGCACGTCCGCACGCTGATGTCGGGCAGCATCGAGGAGTTGGAGGCGGCGGCGCCGCGGGGGTGAGGCCCTTATCCCTTCTCCCACACGACCGCGTCGAAGGTGGCGCCGCCGTCCGCCAGGTCGTACCAGAACTTGGTGACCTTCAGGCGGCCGATCTGGGCGGGGGCATGCTCGGGGCGGCGGTGGTGGGGGCTGTGGTGGTCGGGGCAGGGCCCGGCCTCGGGGCGGCGGTGCGACACGAACGCCCGGTTGGGGAGTGAATCGTGGGGCGCCGGTGTTGAGTGGAACGGGCCGCCGCGCGGCGGCCCGACAGTGCTGTGACGACGAGGACGAGGAGACCCGATGCCTCTTGAGGGCGAGTACGAGCCGAGCCCGACGCCCTGGGTGCGCGAGCAGGTGGAGTTGATCGAGAGTTCCGGCGGGCAGCAGGGCACGACCCTGCGCGGGATGCCGGTGGTGGTGCTGACCACCAAGGGCGCGAGGAGCGGGAAGCTGCGCAAGTCGCCGGTGATGCGGGTGGAGCACAACGGCCGGTACGCGGCGGTGGCCTCGCTCGGCGGCGCGCCGCAGCACCCGGTCTGGTACCACAACCTGAAGGCCGATCCCCGGCTGGAGCTGCAGGACGGGCCGAAGCGGCTGGACATGACGGCGCGTGAGGTGCACGGCGCCGAGAAGGCCGAGTGGTGGGCGCGGGCGGTGGACGCGTTCCCGGACTACGCCGACTACCAGAAGAAGACCGACCGGACGATCCCGGTCTTCGTGCTGGAGGCGGCCGAGCGGCCGCACTGACCGGGCGGGCCGGCCGCGTCACAGGGCGACGAGGGAGACCTCCGTCGCCTTGACGCTCGTCCACACGGCGGCGCCGTCGGCCAGTTCCAGTTCGGCGGCGGCCTGCGGGGTGACCTCCGCGACCAGGTCGGGGGTGGCGGACGAGGCGATCTGGATCCGCAGCCGGGAGCCCGCGGCGGTGATCTCGCGTACGGTGCCGGGCCAGACGTTGCGGGGGCTGCCCGCGGGCCGTTCGCGGTGGACGGAGACCGCCTCGGGCGCCAGGATCGCGAGCGCCGCGGCGCCTTCGGGCAGCGGGTCGGCGGCGATGACGCGGCCGCCGCCGTCGAGGGCGAGGCCGTCGGCGGTGGTGGTGCCCGGCCAGGCGTTGCGGCCCAGCATCCGGGCGACCCACGGGGAACGCGGGCTGCGGGTGACCTCGGCGGGCGGCGCGTCCTGGAGGGCGAGACCGGCGTCGAGGACCAGCACCCGGTCGGCGAGCGACACCGCCTCCACCGGGTCGTGGGTGACGATCAGGCAGACGCCGCCGAAGCCCGCGAGGTGGCGGCGGAGGGTGTGGCGGACGTGGGCGCGGGTGGTCTGGTCGAGGGCGGCGAGCGGTTCGTCGAGGAGCAGCAGCCGGGGGCGGGCCGCCAGCGCGCGGGCCAGGGCGACGCGTTGGGCCTGGCCGCCGGAGAGCTGGCCGGGGCGGCGGTGGGCGAGCGCGCCGACGCCGAGCCGGTCCAGCCACTCCTGGGCCGCGCGGCGGGCCGCAGCGCGCGGGACGCCGCGGGCGCGCAGTCCGTAGGCGGTGTTGCGCAGGGCGCTCAGGTGCGGGAAGAGCGCGCCGTCCTGGGGGACCCAGGCGACGCCGCGGCGGTGCGGCGGCAGCGCGGTGGCGTCGAGGTCGCCGAGGCGCAGGTCGGCGCGGGCGCGCGGGGTGAGGCCGAGCAGGGCGCGCAGCAGGGTGGTCTTGCCCGCGCCGTTGGGGCCGACGACGGCGAGGGTGGTGCCGGGGGCGGCGTCGAGGGTGAGGGTGGTGAAGCCGGTGACGTCGGCGTGGAGGGCGTGGCGGTCCTCGGGCGCGGGGGCGGAGCCGCCGTGGTCCGGGTCCGGGGGCGTGGCGCCGTCGGGGGTGGCGGTGGCGCCCGGCCGGTCGGCCGGGGCCGGGCGGCGGGGTGTGCGGCGGGCGGGGGCGCCGGCCCAGCGGCCGCGCAGGGCCACCAGGACGGCCATGGCGATGGCGAGGAGCAGCAGGGAGACCGAGGTGGCGGCCTCCGGGGAGTCCTGGAGCAGCAGGTAGACCTGGAGCGGCAGCGTCTGGGTGGTGCCGGGCAGGTTGCCGGCGAAGGTGATGGTGGCGCCGAATTCGCCGAGGGCCCGGGCCCAGGTCAGGGCGGCGCCCGCGGCGAGGCCCGGCGCGATCATCGGGAGGGTGACGGTGACGAAGACGCGTACCGGTGAGGCGCCGAGGGAGGCGGCGGTCTCCTCGTAGGCGGGGCGGAGTCCGGCGAGGGCGCCTTCGAGGCTGATGACCAGGAACGGCATGGCGACGAAGGTGGCGGCGACGACGGCGCCGGAGGTGTGGAAGGGCAGGGTGAGCCCGAAGGTGTCCTCCAGCCAGGGGCCGAGGACGCCGCGGCGGCCGAAGCCGAGGAGCAGCGCGACGCCGCCGACGGTCGGCGGCAGCACCATCGGCAGCAGCACCAGCGAGCGCACCAGCGCCTTCCCGGGGAACGTGACGCGCGCCAGCAGCCAGGCGAGCGGCACCCCGAGCAGCAGCGACAGGCCCAGCGCCCAGAAGGAGACCAGCAGCGACAGCCGCAGCGCCTCGGTGACGCCGAGGCTGGTGAGGTGGGTGCCCAGTGCGCTCCAGGGGGTGCGGGCGAGGATGCCGACGAGCGGCATCAGCAAGAACGCCACGGCCAGCAGCGCGGGCGCCGCGAGGGCCACGGGCGTGCGGGCTCCGGGCCGCCGGGAGCGCGCGGGGTGGCGGGAGATCATGGGGGCTCCTGTGGTGGGGCGGGCGCCGGGGCGGGTCCGCGCCGGGCGGGGCTTTCGCGGACACGCCCCGGAGGGTGCCGGCGGCGGGCTCGTCCGGCTCGGCTCCGCCCGCCACCGTGCCGCGGAACCGCCGCGCCGCGGGCCGGGGCCTGCCGTGGCCGGGGCCCGCGGCGGCGGGTCAGGGCTGCTGGAAGCCGGCCTTGCGGAGGAGTTGCTGGGCCTCGGGGCCGGCGAGCCACTTCACGAACGCGGCGGCGTCGGCTGTGTGCCGGGAGGACTTGAGGGTGGCGGCGGGGTAGTCGGCGACGGCGTTCTGCGCATCGGGGAGGGAGATCGCCTCGACCTTGCCGGGTGCGGTGGCCGCGTCCGTCCTGTAGACGATCCCGGCGTCCGCCTCGCCGAGTTCGACCTTGCTGAGCACCGCGCGGACGTTGGGCTCCTGGGAGACCGGCCGCACCGTCAGATGCTGCTTGCCGAGCACCTGCTCGCTGTACCGCCCGACGGGCACCGCGGGGGCGGCGAGCACCACCTTCACCCCGGAGCCGGTGAGGTCCTTCAGGTCCTGGATCTTCTTCGGGTTGCCCTTGCCGACGGCGATGACCAGGCGGTTCCTCGCGATGACGGTCGGCTTGCCGGTGTCGGCGCGGAGCCCGTCCATCGTCTTGGTGTCGGCGGTGACCAGCGCGTCGGCGGGTGCGCCCTGGCGGACCTGAGCGGCCAGTTCCTGCGAGCCGGCGAAGGAGAAGTGCACCGTGGTGCCGGGGTGCGCGTGCTCGTACGCGGCGCCCGCCGTCTTGAAGACATCGGTGAGGGAGGCGGCGGCGAGGACGGTCAGTTCGGTCCGGGCGGCGCCGTCCTTCGTGTCCGTCCCCTGGCCGGTGCCGCAGGCGGCGAGCGGGGCGAGCAGGGCGGCGGTCACGAGTGCGGCGGCGCGGCGACGGGTCACGGCGGGCGGCATGGCGGGCTCCTCGGGAAGCGGGGCGGTGCGGGGCGCCCCGGGCGGGCGGGACGGGCGGCGCGGCGGCGCCGGGTGCGGGCGTGGCTCAGGCGCGGTCGATGTGCACGCTGGTGGCCTTGACCCGGGCGGTGGCCTCCGCGCCGACCTCCAGGCCGAGTTCCTCGACGGCTTCCCGGGTGAGCAGGGAGACGAGGCGGTGCGGCCCGGCCTGGATCTCCACCTGGGCCGCCACATCGCCGAGGGTGACGGCGGTGACGATGCCGGGGAAGGCGTTGCGGGCGGAGGTGTAGGACCCCTCCTCGACGGTGTCGCCGCGGCCGTTCTCGACGGCGAAGGCGGCGAGGTCACGGCCGTCGATCAGCCGGCGGCCGTTCTCGTCGCGGTGGGTGGCGATCCGCCCGGCGTCGGCCCAGCGGCGCGCGGTGTCCGGGCTGACGCCCAGCAGCCGCGCGGCGCGGCCGATGGTGTAGGACTGCATATGCGGAAAGATATGCGGGATTCTCGCGCATCTGCAATCCCTTCGGGTGATCCACCGGGGCAGCTGCGAGGTGGCTCGGAGGTTCCTCGGGTGGCCGCCGGGCGGGCCCGTCGCCGCCCGGCCACCGGCGTCCGGGCCGGGGCCCGTCCGGCCTACCGTCCGTCGAACCGGCGCCGGGTCCCGTCGTCGGCGGGCAGGAAGGTTTCCAGATGGAGCCCTTCCAGGGCGGCGTCGGTGGCGGTGCTGAGGGTGGCGGAGGTGCTGAAGAAGCGGAGCGGGTGGCCGTCGGCGTCGATTTCGAGGGTGATGACCGGGCCCGTGGCAAAGGCGGCGGCCTTGGGGGCGCCGAGGTATCCGGCGATCTCCGCGGCCAGCTCGCGGTGGCGCGGGTCGTGGGTGCGCTCGGCGCGGTGGCCGACCTGCTGGAGCAGATGGCCGCCCCACTCGGCGAGGTTGCCGATCCGGCGGGCCAGTCCGTCGGGGTGGAGGCAGACCCGGACCACGTTGACCGGCGGTTCCAGCAGCTCCGGCGCGCAGCCGGCCAGCAGCCGATCGACGGCGGCGTTGGCGTCGACGATGTCCCAGTGGTCGTCCAACAGGAGTGCGGGGTAGGGCAGATGGGCGTCGAGGAGGCGGCGCAGCCCGTCCATCACCACCGTGATCGACGCGTCGTCCCAGGCGCGGTCCTGGTAGCGCGGGGCGTATCCGGCGGCCAGCAGGAGCCGGTTGCGCTCGCGCAGTGGCACATCGAGGTTGTCGGAGAGACGCAGGAGCATCTCCGGCGTCGGGTGCGCCTTGCCGGTCTCGACCCGGCTGAGGTGCCGGGTGGAGACCCGCGAGCGGTTGGACAGCTCCTGCTGACTGAACCGGCGGCGCTCGCGCCAGGTACGCAACAGCACACCGACCGGCGGGACTTCGACTGCAACGCTCATACCAGGAGACTAGGTGCTCGTGTCCGGACGGCCATGACCTCCGAGGTCATGGCCCGGGCGGCCGGTCCGGGACAGGATTTCGGTCATCGGCCCCACGGAACGAACGGGAGAAACACCATGCAGGCGATCGTGCAGCAGTACCTGGCCACCTGGAACGCGACCGGTGACGAGCGGGCGGAGCTGCTCGCCGCGCACTGGTCGCCCGAGGCGACCTACACCGACCCGCTGGCCGAGGTCGCCGGCCACGAGGGGATCGCGGCGGTCGTCGACGGCGTCCACGCGCAGTTCCCCGGGTTCGTGTTCACGCAGGTCGGCGAGGTCGACGCGCACCACCGCCGGGCGCGCTTCCGCTGGGGGCTGGGCCCGGAGGGCGCCGAGCCGCTGGTGATCGGCTTCGACGTCCTCGTACTGGACGCGTCGGGCCGGATCCAGGACGTCCACGGCTTCCTGGACAAGGTGCCGGCATGAGAGGACCGCGCCGGTTCGCCAACGCTGCGGTCCGCAAACGCCCCTGACGCGGAGTCACCCGACCGGGGGTACCCGCACCGCACCGGACCAATGCCCGCCGGCGGAACGGCAGCGGCAGGCCCCGCATCCCGCGGCGGCCTGCCGCTGCGTTTCCGGCTTGCGGGCCGGGCCCCGGGCCGGGCGGGCCTGACATGCCGTCGTCCGTCCCGGCGCCGGGTCCCCCGCCCGGCCACAGCGCCCTTTTCTTCCGATTGCGGGCGATTAAGGGCGATGTAAGAGTGAAGTCACTGCCGTAGAAGGAGATGATCCCATGACCACGGATCGCATCACTTCGGTCGAGTCGGTGACCCTCGCCGTCGAGGTCGAGGACCTGCTGGACTCCACCGAGCCGGACGGCGTCTTCCGGGACAGCCGCGAGTGTGCCGGGGCGGCGCTCCTCGCCGCCCTCCTGCTGGCGTCACCCCCCACACCCCGGCCCAAGCCGGACGCGCGCTGAAAGGTAGTGCATTGGTAGAACAGGCCGAGGGATCCGGATCCCTGAGCACTGTGATCGCCGATGCCGCATCAGGGGTCGCCCTCGCCCTCCGGGGTGAGGGCGGCCCTTATGCGCTCTCCCGCGTACTGCGGCAGAGTGACGCATTGGCACCGGCGGCCGTCCGCGTCCTGGGCGCCGACGCGCTCGCACCGTACGCGGCCGACCACCACACCCCGGCGGCGGGGCACGAGGACCGCGGCGTCGTCCAGGCGGCGCTGGCCGCGTTCCCGCCGGGCGCCGACGCCTCGGCGGTCTCGGTCTGGAGCTACCGGGGCCTGGTCGAGGCATCCCATGCGTTCCTGCCCGGCGGCCCCGACCGCTGGCCGCAGCCGCCGGACGCCGCGGCGGGCTGGGTCGAGGCCGACCCCTGGCCCAAGCTCGCCCACCGCGCCTCCCAACTCGCCGCGCTGGCGCTGCCGGGCCTCTCCCCCGCGCTCGCCGACGCCCTCACCACCCGCACCGACGACCTCGCCCGCGGCTTCGTGCGCGCGGTGCGCCGCCGGGACTGGCTCCAGGCGGCGGGCCTCGGCCGGTGGCTGGCACGGCTGCCCGGCGTGCCGCCGACGCTCGGGCTGGACGCCGGGCTCGCCTTCATCGGGCACATGGGCGGCGGGGACGCCCGGGTGGCCCTGCACCTCGTCGCCGCCCGGTGCTTCTACGGGCGGGGGGAGTGAGCGCCCCGCCGCCGGCGGCGGCCGACCCCGCACTGCTGGACTCCGTCACCGCGGGCGCCCTGGGCTGGCTCGGCGCCCACCGCGACCGGTTCCGCCTGCCCGCCGACGTCACCACCGACGCCGACCCCAACCTCACCCTCAAACCCCTGGGCGAACTGGCCGAACTCGCCCGGCTGATCCAGGAGCTGCACCCGCGCGCGGACGTGCGGGAGGCGGCCGGGGAGCTGTTCGCGTTCGCCTGGGAGCAGTTCGGGCAAGGCGCGCTCCACGTCGCGTTGATGCGCAACGAGCCGCAGGCGGTGTACCCGGTGGAGCTGTACGGCGTCTTCGCCCGCACCGGGCTGCGCCATCCGGAGGCCGACGCCCTGCTCACCACCGTCACCGGGCTGCGCCGCTGGCGGGTGGCGGGCGGCGACCACACCCGTACGCTCAGCGTGCTCGGCGCCGAGCGGCGCATCGGGCTGCCGCCGCACGCCGACCCCGCCGCGGTGTTCGCCCTGACCGGCCTGGGGGTACGCGCCGAGCCCTGGCTGCTGGACCTGCGGGCCGCGTACGGCCTGACCCATGACGTCTTCCACCTCACCGACTGGGGGCGCGCCCGCCACCGGATGGCCGCGCCGTTCGCCGCCTATCTGCGGCTGTGGCTGCCCTGCTGGCTGGAGGGCGAGCTGGAGCGGGAGCTGTGGGACCTGGTGGGCGAACTCCTCGCCGTCGCCGCGTGTCTGCCCCGGCCCTGGTACGCGGCGGAGGCCTGGCACCACCTGGCCGCGGCGCAGCGGCCCGACGGGAGCGTGCCGGAGCGGGCCGACCCGGCGGACGTCCCGTACCGCGACGATCCGTTCCTGACCTGCTACCACTCGACCCTGGTGACCGCGTTCGCCGCCACGCTCGCCCGCGCCGGCGCGGACACCGCCCCGAACGAGACCTCCGGCGCGGCGTGCACCACCGCTCCCGGCCCAGAAAGCGAGGCGGCACCGTGACCGTTACGGCCGCGCCCCCGGCGCTGCTGCACAAGGTCGGCGACCGGGCCCTGGCCTGGCTCGACGCCCACCGTGAGCACTTCCGGCTGACGTCCGAGGACCGCGCCACCAACCGCGCGCTGCTGGAGCGGCTCAAGCCGGTCGGCGAGTTGGTGATCAATATGCAGGTGCTGTTCCGGGAGGGCGTGGCCGGCTCGCAGCAGCGCAACCGCGCAGGCCAGCTCCTCGACTTCGCCTGGCGTGAGCTGCTCGACGGCGGCAACGTCCTGGCCGCGCTCCAGCACGACGAGCCGTTCTCCCCCGTCCCCCTGGAGATCTACGGCAGCTTCCACGAGCTGGGCCACCGTCACCCCGGGCTGGAGCGGGCGATCGCCACGGCGCGCCAGACGCGGAGCTGGTCGGCGCTGGAGATGGTGCCCAACCGGCGCCTCGGCGTGCTCAACGCCGAACGCAAGCTCGGGCTGCCGCCGAGCGGCGACTTCGGCCGGGCGCTGTCGCGCACCTGGCTGGCGCAGCGCCCCGAGCCGTGGACGGTGCAGCTCCACCTCGCGTACGACGTGACCCACACCGTCTTCCACCTCACCAACTGGGGCGCCGTACCCGAGCGGATCCCGCCGCAGATCGCCGACTACCTCACCCGCTACCTGCCGGCGTGGCTGGAGGACTGGGCGGACCTGGGCCACTGGGACCTGCTGGGCGAACTCCTCGTCGTCGACGCCTGTCTGCCGCGGCCGTCGCTGGACGCGGAGGTGTGGGAGCGGTTCGCGGCGGCGCAGGACGCGAGCGGGGCGATGCCGCTCCAGCGGGAGATGCCGGACGGCGACGCCGCCACGGTCTTCGACATCGTGCACCACCCGACGCTGGTCGCCGCGTTCGCCTCCGCGATGGCCACCTCACGGGCGCTGGCGGACGCGCTGTGACGGTGGCGTTCACGGACCGGGTGGCGGACGCGGTCGCCGCCGTCGAGGCGCCGGACGTGGTGGTCGCCGTCACCCGCCGCGGCGTGCGCACCGTGCTGAGCGGCGGCACCGCTCCGCCGCCGCCCGGCGGCCGCCATGCGCTGCGCTACGAACTCGGCTCGCTCAGCAAGACGTTCACCGTGCTGCTGCTCGCCGCGCTCGCCCACGACGGGGTGCTGGGCACCGACGACCGGCTCACCGCGCATCTGCCCCGCCCCGCGCCGCCGCACCGCACCGCGCACGGCATCACGCTGCGCCATCTGGCCACCCATACGTCGGGCCTGCCGCGGGTGCCGCGCGAGCTGCTGCCCACCGGACTGCTCCAGCCGTACGCCAACGGCTACCACGGCTACGGCACCGACCGGCTGCTGCGCAGCTTCGCCCGCACCCGGCCCCGGCCGCCCGGGACCCGCTGGCACTACTCCAACTTCGGCCTGGCGCTGCTGGGCTGCGCGCTGGCCCGGGCCGCCCGGGCCGCCTTCCCCGCGCTGCTGACCCGCCGGGTGCTGGCCCCGCTCGGGCTGACCGGCACGGCGCTGGAGCCCGGGACCGCCGGCACCGACGCGCTGGGGCACCGGGCGGACGGGCACACGCCCGTACCGGCCGGTTCGATGGGCGCGTTCGCCCCGGCGGCGGCGGTCCGCGCCACCCCCGGCGATCTGCTCACCTATCTGGAGGCCCAGCTGACCCCCGAGGCGACGCCGCTGGCCGGGGCGGTGCGCGCGGTGCAGGTGCCGCAGCTGCGGCGGGGCGCCGGGCGGCTGCACACCCATACGCTGACGTGGTTCCAGCACCCGGCGCCGGGCGGCCCGCTCCTCTTCCACCTGGGGGCGACGTTCGGACAGCAGGCGTTCCTCGGCTTCCATCCGGCGAGCGGCACGGGCGTGGCCGCCGTCGCCACCCGGCGCGGCCGCGCCTGCCGCCTGACGGAGACCGCGTACGAGCTGCTGTACGCGCTGTGCGGCGACGCGGCCGGCGGCTGAGCGCGCCGGCCGACCGGGGCGGGTTGGTCCGGACTGTCAGCCGCCCAGACCGAGTTCGTCCGGGCCCAGCGAGCGGAAGTGGCGGGCGACCTCGCCGTCGGTGACGTCCTTCAGGCGTGCCGGTGACCAGCGGGGCGCGCGGTCCTTGTCGACGATACGGGCGCGGATGCCCTCCACCAGATCGGGCGAGGCGAGCGCCGCGGAGGCGATGCGGTAGTCCTGGTCGAGGACGCGCTCCAGCGAGCCGAGGCGGCGCACCCGGCGCAGCGCGGCGAGGGTGACCTTCAGCGAGGTCGGCGAGAGTTCCAGCAGCGACTGCGCGGCGCTCTTGGCCGCCGGCTCCCCGCTCTGCTCCAGCCGGTCGACGATCTCCTCGACGGTGTCGGCGGCGTAGCAGGCGTCGATCCAGCCGCGGTGGGCGGCCAGTTCGGCGGCGGGCGCGGGCTCGGCGTAGCGGGCCACGGCCTCGGTCACCTCGCCGGTGGCGAGGGCGGCGGCCAGTTCCGGGAGGCGGGCGGCGGGCACGTAGTGGTCGGCCAGACCGCACAGCAGGGCGTCGCCGGCGGTCATCGCGGTGCCGGTGAGGGCGAGGTGGGTGCCGAGTTCGCCGGGGGCGGCGGCCAGCAGGTGGAGTCCGCCGACGTCGGGGACGAAGCCGATGGCGGTCTCCGGCATGGCGACGCGGGAGCGTTCGGTGACGATGCGGACCGCGCCGTGCGCGGAGACGCCGACGCCGCCGCCCATCACGATGCCGTCCATGAACGCGACGAACGGCTTGGGGTAGCGGGCGATCTGCGCGTTGAGGCGGTATTCGTCGCGCCAGAAGGCGCGGGTGGCGGCGCCGTCGCCGTCGCGGGCGTCGTCGTGGATGGCGCGGATGTCGCCGCCCGCGCACAGCCCCCGCTCGCCCGCCCCGGAGAGCACCACGGCGGCGACGGCCGGGTCGTCCCGCCAGGCGTCGAGCGCGGCGGACAGCTGCCGCACCATGCCGTGGGTGAGGGAGTTGAGCGCCCGGGGCCGGTTGAGGGTGAGGTGTCCGGCGCGGCCCTCGGTGCGGCGCAGTACGGAGTCGTCGGCGGCGGTCATCGGGCGTCTCCGGTGCGCTGCTCGGTGGTGAACGGCATCTCTCGTCGGTCCTTCCAACGGTACGGCGCCCGCGGGCCGCGGACGGTCGGTGACGCCCCCACTCCATCAGACGGCGCACGTCCGCGGGCGGGCGCCGGTCGGTTCTCCGTGGCCGACGGGCGGCGCCCGCGGCTCGCCGGACCGCGTCGCCGCCCGGCTCCGCCATCCCTTTCCCGCTCAAATCCGGCCATTTAAGGCTGGGTTAAACTGCCGGGGCCGACAACGAACTGTTGTGCGGCCGTCACCCGTTCCGCGGTGGCCGGCCGTACGTCCGGGACGACGGGAGGGACGGACATGCCGACCACCGCCTCCTCCCCCGTCGTTCCCCCCGCATCCGCCGCCTGGGGCGACCGTCCGCACGGCGCCGGCTCGGACGGTGTCCGGCCGCGCCGCGTCCGGCGGACCTCCGCCCATGCGCACGGCTTCGTCCCGCACCGCAGGCCCCGTCTCGCGCCCTGCGCACGCAGCGGCATTCCCGATATGTCCTGCGCCGGCTGACACCACCTCACCTCCTTCGGGGCCCGCTCCGCCCGGCCCCGGTCGCCGGCGCCGGATGCTGCACAATGCCTGACCAGTGACGGCCGGTCGTACCGGCCGTCCGGCCAGGGGCCTCACACGCCCGCACGCTGTACGCACCCCCGCAGGAGCACCTCCATGGAGCCATCGGCCCACGTCGGCAAGACCGCCCTACCCGGGGTCGGCACCCGCTACGACCTCGACACGGACGGGGGGCGGCACGTCTCGGTCGTCGTCCACCAGGACGGCCGCCGCATCCTCGCCTTCCACGACCCGCAGGACGAGGACAGCTGCCAGGACTCCGTGGCGCTCGCGCCGCAGGAGGCGAGCGCGCTGTCCAAGCTCCTCTTCCCCGACCCCGTCGCCCATCTCCACCAGCATCCGGAGATCGACCTGGTCACCGAGCACATCCCGGTCACCAAACGATCCCCGTACGCCGGGCGGACCCTGGGGGCCACCGCGGCCCGCACCCGCACCGGCGCGTCCATCGTCGCCGTTCTGCGCCGTACCGACGCCGTGCCCTCGCCCACCCCGGACTTCCGTTTCGCGATCGGCGACACCCTCGTCGTGGTCGGCACCCGGGAAGGCGTGGACGCCGTCGCCGCATTGATCACCGGAGGGTAACCGCCCGTGCACGACACCACCGCGCTGCTCATCGAACTCGGGGCCATCATCCTCGGCCTGGGCATACTCGGCCGGCTCGCGGGGCGGGTGGGATTCTCACCGATTCCGCTCTACCTGCTCGCCGGACTCGCCTTCGGCCACGGGGGGCTGCTGCCGCTCAACGCCAGTGAGGAATTCGTCTCCACCGGCGCCGAGATCGGCGTCATATTGCTGCTGCTCCTGCTGGGTCTGGAGTACAGCGCCTCGGAGCTGGTCACCAATCTCAAGACGCAATATCCCTCCGGGATCGTCGACTTCGTGCTGAACGCCGTGCCGGGCGCGGTGGCGGCGCTGGTGCTCGGGTGGGGGCCGGTGGCCGCGGTGGCGCTGGCCGGCGTCACCTGGATCTCGTCGTCGGGGGTGATCGCCAAGGTGCTCGGCGATCTCGGGCGGCTGGGCAACCGCGAGACGCCGGTGATCCTCGGCGTCCTCGTCATCGAGGACCTGGCGATGGCGGTCTACCTGCCGCTGCTGACCGCCCTGCTGGCCGGGCTGAGCCTGGCCGGCGGCAGCCTGACCCTGCTGATCTCGCTCGGCACGGTCGGCGCGGTCCTCTACGTGGCGCTGCGGCACGGCAGACTGATCAGCCGGGCGGTCTCCTCCGACAACCCGGAGATGCTGCTGCTGGTGGTGCTGGGCCTGACGGTGCTGGTCGCCGGGGTCGCGCAGCAGCTGCAGGTGTCGGCGGCGGTCGGCGCGTTCCTGGTCGGCATCGCGCTCTCCGGTGAGGTGGCCGAGGGCGCGCACCATCTGCTGGCGCCGATGCGGGACCTGTTCGCCGCGGTGTTCTTCGTCTTCTTCGGCCTCAACACCGATCCGGCGGCGATCCCGCCGGTGCTCGTCCCGGCGCTGATCCTGGCCGTGATCACCGCCTGCACCAAGATCGCGACCGGCTGGTTCGCGGCCCGCCGCGCCGGGGTCCGTACGGCGGGACGCTGGCGGACCGGCGGCACGCTGGTGGCGCGCGGCGAGTTCTCGATCGTCATCGCCGGTCTCGCGGTCGGCGTGGAGCCCCGCATCGGCCCGCTGGCCACCGCGTACGTCCTGATCCTGGTGATCCTCGGCCCGCTGGCCGCCCGCTTCACGGAGCCGGTGGCGCGCCGCGCGACCCGGCTGCTGGGCCGCGCCCCGGCCGCTGCGGGCGCGGTGCCCGCCCCCGCGGCGGCGCCCGAACCGGCGGCCGCCGAGGAGTCCCCGGCCACTCCGGGTGACGCCGCCCGTACCCGCGGCTGACGGGCCCCGCACACGACGCCGGCCGGCGCCCGTGAGGGGCGCCGGCCGTCGGGTCGCGCGTACGGTCACCGTCCGTGTGCGCGGATCAGGCGCGGTGACGGCTCCTGCCGGACACCGCGACGCAGACCAACCCCAGCAGGCAGGTCAGACCGCCGATGACGGCGTTGGTCCAGATCACGCCCCGGTCCGGGCCGCTGCCCACGATCCAGGGCGCGATGATCATCCAGGCGCCCATCGCGCACATCGCCCAGCTCAGTCCGTACATCCGGGCCGGGCGGGCGGTGAAGCCGAGGCCCAGTGCGGCGATGGCGATGCCCATGATCAGGTTGTGGGTCATCAGCGCCGGCTGGGAGGCCGCGAAGTGCACGATCCACGGCGAGACCGCGCAGAACAGGCCGACGAGGAACACCGGTCCGTCCACGAGGGCCACGTCGCGCCCGCCGAGCACCCGGTCGTACCGGGCCTGCATCTCCGATACATCGGGGTGACCCGCGAGGTCTCCCCTGTGGTGTGAGACGTCGGCCATCCGACTCGCCTCCTTCGTCCGCAAGCCTGGCCGTATCGCGTGGCAATGGGACCACACACCCCTATTCTGCGCTTATGTCGCCTTTATGTGTAGGGGTGGCGGGCGGACGGTCCGGCCGGGGGCGGGTCAGGAGCGGCCGAGCAGACCGTCCAGATGCGGCAGGTCGTGGGCGAGGCGCTCGCGCTTGGCGCGGAGGTAGCCGATGTTCTCCGGGCACGGCTCCATCAGCAGCGGCACCTGCGCCGCGACCCCGATGCCGTGGGCCACCAGCGCCTCCCGCTTGAGCGGATTGTTCGACAGCAGACGCACCGAGGCGACGCCGAGGTCGTGCAGGATGTCGGCGGCCACGCGGTAGTCCCGGGCGTCGACCGGCAGCCCCAGCGCGAGATTGGCCTCGACCGTGTCCAGCCCCTCCCCCTGGAGTTTCATCGCCCGCAGTTTCGCCAGCAGACCGATTCCGCGGCCCTCGTGTCCCTGGAGATAGACCAGAATTCCGCGGCCTTCCGCGACGATCTCCCGGAGTGCGGCCGCCAATTGCTCCCCGCATTCGCAGTGCCGGGAGGCGAAGACATCTCCGGTCAGGCACTCGGAATGCAATCGGGTCAGTGTCCGCCCCCCGGCGACCTCGCCGTGCACCAGCGCCAGCTGTTCCTCACCGGATATCCGGTCGCGATAGCCGACCGCCGTGAATTCCCCGTAGGCCGTGGGCAATCGGACCTCCACCACGCGTTCCACACCGGATCGGGGAGCGGAATCGCGGTACACGACATCGTGTTCGGTCATGCCGGGATCGTACCTCCCGGAACGGGAATTCCGCGGGGTGCACATGAACACAGCGTCCGGCAACTCCGCCGCGATGTAGGGAAGATGACCCGTGCTCGGGCGGCGCGTAATCTGCGGCGTACGGGCGCCCCGGCACCCGGCACCGCACGCCTCTTGCAGGGCGGACCGCGCCGCCCCGGACGGAGAAAGGCCGCACGGCATGGACACACCCCGGCCCCCGGCGGGCCCGCTGCCCACGGACACCACCGCCGACTGGGCCGACCGGCCCGGGCAGGTGGCGCTGCTGCCCGTCGGCAGCTTCGAACAGCACGGCCCCCACCTGCCGTTGACCACCGACACCGTCATCGCGTCCGCCGTCGCGGGCGAGATCGCCGCCGCCCACCCCGTCCGGCTGCTGCCGCCGCTGACCTTCTCCTGCTCGCAGGAGCACGCCGCCTGGCCGGGCACGGTCAGCCTCTCCGCGCCGACGCTGCACGCCGTCGTCGCGGACATCGCCCGCTCCCTCGCCGCCGCCGGGACGCGCGGACTGGTCCTCGTCAACGGGCACGGCGGAAACTACGTGCTGCGCAACGCCGTTCAGGAGTCGGCCGGCTGCGGGCTGCCGATGGCGCTCTTCCCCGGATCGGCCGACTGGGGTGCGGCGAGCGAGCACGCGGGGGTCGAGACGTCGGCCCACAGCGACATGCACGCCGGGGAGCTGGAGACCTCGATCCTGCTCCACACGCATCCGGAGCTGGTCCGGCCCGGGTACGCGAGCGCCGACCACCTCGCCGACGACCGCCGCCATCTGCTGACCCTCGGCATGGCCCCGTACACCGCGTCCGGCGTCATCGGCCGCCCCTCCCTGGGAACGGCGGCGAAGGGCGCGCGGGTCCTGGACTCGCTCGTCACGTCGTTCGCGGACTGCCTGGCGGTCGTCGAGGCGCAAAGTGCCGGCGGGCGTACGCCCGGGGCCGAACGGTGACAGCGGGGCGCGCCGCTTGGTAGACAGCAGCAGTTCACCGACCGCAGCCGGTGGCCCGCCCCGCCGGGCGCGGCCGCCGCTGTCCGACGAGGGGCGGGCATGACCCGATCGAACCGAACCGCCGGCGCACCGGACGCCGGCGCCGCGTGGCGGCGGCTGCTCACCGTGCGGTCCGCCGCCGGTGCGCGGGAGGCCGGGCTGCGCCGCGGCGCGGACGGCGGCTGGGCCTGGCCGGAGCCGGTGCCGGCCGGGGCGGCGGCGCTCGCGGCGCGCTATCTGCCGCTCTGCCTGGCCGGGCCGCACACCGCGTTCGCGCAGCTGGGGCAGAGCGCGGACGGGTTCATCGCCACCCGCACCGGCGACGCCGACTACGTCACCGGCGAGGAGGACCGGCTCCATCTGCACCGGATGCGGGCGCTGGCCGACGCCGTCCTCGTCGGGGCGGGTACCGCGACCGCCGACGACCCCCGGCTGACCGTCCGCGCCTGCGAGGGCGCCCATCCGGTGCGGGTGGTGCTCGATCCGCGGGGCCGGGTGCCGCGCGGCCGGGGCGTCTTCACCGACGGGGCGGCGCCGACGCTGTGGGTGGTGGGCGCGGACACCGCCGCGGCCCGCGGGCGGCCGCCGGGCGACGGGGTGACGGTGCTGTCCCTCGGCGACCGGGCCGCCTTCGCGCCGCGCCCGCTGCTGTCCGCCCTCGCCGCCCGGGGCCTGGGCCGGGTGCTGGTGGAGGGCGGCGGGGACACCGTCTCGCGCTTCGTCCGGGCCGGGGTGCTCGACCGGCTCTACCTGACGATTGCGCCGGTGCTCATCGGCGACGGCGTGCCGGGGCTGCGGTTCCCCGGGACGGGCGTGATGCGGCGGGCGCTACGGCCCCCGGCGCGCCGCACCCTCCTCGGCGAGGACACGCTCTGGGAGTTCGATCTGCGCGGGTGCGGGCCGCAGCCCGGCGACGCCGCGGGCGATCAGCACGCCGATGCCGGGCAGGCTCGCGACGAGGGTGAGCACGCCGTAGACCACGGCCACGGCCAGGCCCTGGGCCGCGCCTAGCCCGGCGGCGCCGAACGACCAGGCGGCGACGCCCTCGCGCGGGCCCCAGCCGCCGACGTTCAGCGGCAGCGCCATCGCCAGCAGCGCCAGGACCATCAGCGGGACGAGGACGGCGAGCGGGGCGGTGGAGCCGGCGACGCGGGCGGCGAGCAGGAACATCCCGAGGTATCCGGCGAGCACCGCGACGGAGGAGAGGATCACGCCGTGCCAGCCGCCGTTCGCCAGCAGGCCGTCGCGCGCCTCGGCGCAGGCGGCCAGCACCGCGCGGCGCCGCCGGGAGGTGGCCGGGCCCCAGCACAGCCAGCCGACGGCGGCGAGCAGCAGCAGGCAGCACACGAGGGCGGCGGCGTCGGCGCCGGAGGTGTGGAAGAGCCGCTGGGTCTCGGCGAGCGCCAGCGACGGCTGGGCGAGCAGCACCAGCACGCCGACGACGCAGAGCACCGCCTGGCCCGCGGCGCGCTCCAGGACGACCGCGCGCACCCCGCGGGCGAGGTCACCGGCGCTGCGGCCGTGGCCCACCGCGCGGTGCACGTCGCCCAGGACGCCGCCGGGCAGCGCGGCGTTGAGGAAGAGCGCGCGGTAGTAGTCGGCGAGCGCCCGGCGCAGCGGCAGCCGCAGCCCCAGCCCGCGGGCGACCAGGCACCAGCGCCAGGCGCTGAAGACGGTGGTGAACAGGCCGATGGCGAGGGCGCCGAGGAGGGCCGGGGCATCGATGCGGCGCAGCCCGTCGAGGAACGGGCCGGTGCCCAGCCGCCACAGCAGCACCGCCAGGATCGCCGCCCCGGCCAGGGTGCGCAGCCAGGCGGCGAGGGCGCGCGGCATCACGACGTCCCGGCGGGCAGCACGAGCAGGTCCTCGTGGCCGAGCGTCACGCGGAGGTTCCCGGCGGCGAGTTCGGCCTCCCGGCCGCGCAGATAGCCGGCCGCGGCACCGGCCAGCTCCGGCCGCTGCTCGACGGCGGCGCCGGCCCAGCCGCGCAGCCAGGTGGCGGTCAGCTCCGGGTGGCCGGGGCCCAGCCGCCAGTCGGCGGCGTAGGTGGTGACCGAGGCGCCGCGGCGCGCGAAGGCCGCGCGGGCGGTGGCGGCGGCGTCCGGGCCCAGCAGGCGGCGGCCGGCGGTGGTGCGGCGCTGATGGTCGTTGAAGGCGGCGGTGAGGTCCGCGTCGAGCGGGTCGTACGGGGTGAACGCCGGGCTGCCGGTGACGGTGAGGGTGAGCAGCGCGGGGCAGCCGGCGGCGACGCAGACCGCGGCGAGCGCCTCGATCTCGCCCGGGGTGAGCATGTCGAGCAGCGCCGAGGCGGTGAGCAGGTCGGTGCCGGCGAGGTCGGCGGCGGTGAGCCGGGTGAGGTCGGCGCACTCGGTGACCACCGTGACGGGGGCGCCGTCGGCGGCGGGCCCGGGCGGCGCCCCGGCGGCGCGGGCGAGGAGCTCCGGGTCGTGGTCCTGGAGGACCCAGTGCTGGGCGCCGGGCAGGCGGGGCGCGAGCCAGCGGGCCATCGAGCCGGTGCCGCAGCCGATGTCGCGGACGGTCAGCGGCGCCTGCGGCGGCAGCTTCCGGCGTCTGCGGTCGAGGAGGTCGCGCAGCGGGCCGAGCGGCGCGGTGGCGCGGGCCGCGGCGTCGGCCGGTTCGCGCAACTCCAGCCAACCGGGCGCGTATCGGGGGGTGTCGGTCACGCTCACATCGTCCTCCGGGGCTGCCGCGAGAGGGTTTCCAGTACACCGGCCAGGGCGCGGGAGGTCGTCTCCCACCCGGTCAGCATGGCACGCCGGGCGTGCGCCGCGGCGCGTAACGGGCGCCGTACGCCGGGGTCGCGCAACCAGGCTTCCAGCGCGTCCCGCAGCGCGTGCGGCGATCCCTCGGGCACCAGCACGCCGGGCACCGTCCCGTCGGGCGCCCGGCCGACGGCCTCGGGGATGCCGTCCACGGCGGTCGCGACGACGGGGATGCCGCGGGCCAGCGCCTCGGTGAGGACCATGCCGTACGGCTCGGCGTACGACGGGAGGACGAGGAGGTCGGCGGCGGCGTAACGGGCGGCGAGGGCTTCGGGGGTGAGGGCGCCGGTGAGGTGGAAGCGGTCGCCGAGGCCGTGGCGGGCGATCAAGGCGCGCAGGCCGGCGGTGTACTGCGCATCGCGGTCCAGGGCGCCCGCGCAGACGCACTCCCAGGGCAGGCCGGCGAGGGCGGCGAGGGCTTCGGCCAGGCGGCGTTGGCCCTTGCGCGGGGTGACGGTGGCGGCGCACAGCAACCGGTGGCCGCCGTCCGTGCCGGGGGCGAGGGGCGCCGGGTCGGTGCCGGGGGCGGCGATGTGGACGCGGTCGGGCGGCAGGCCGTGGTGGGTCACCAGGCGCCGGGCGGTCCAGGCGCTGGTGGCGATGGCGGCGTGCGCGGTGTGCAGGGCCCCGCGTTCGGCGGTGTCCAGCTGCGCGGCGACGGCGGGGTCGAGGCCGGTCTCGTCGGCGAGCGGGAGGTGCACCAGGACGGCGAGGCGCAGCCGGTGCGCCTGCGCGGCGAGCACCCCGGGCGCGGCGCAGGCCACCAGGCCGTCCAGGAGGACGGTGGCGCCGTCGGGCAACGCCGCGAGGAGGCGGGCCAGTCCGGCGCGGTCGGCGGGCGCGGGGCGCGGCCAGGCGCCGGTGGCGCGGTGGCCGGTGACGTGCCATCCGGCGCCCGGCAGCTCCCGGGCGATGCGCAGGTCGTAGCGGTTGCCGCCGCTGGGCGCGGCCGGGTCGTCGACGGTGGCGGGCAGGACGAGGTGGACGGTGTGCAGAGCGGACGCCGCCGTCACAGGGCGCGCTCGTAGCTCGCCCAGGCGATGTGCGATTCGTGCAGGGTGACGGTGAGGCCGGTCAGGCCGTGGGCGCCGGGGCCGAGGTGGCCTGCGTGGACGCGGTCGGCGAGCCGGTCGGCGATGATGCGGGCGAGCGCCTCGGTGGAGGTGTTGATGCCGGCGAGGTCCGGTTCGTCGTCGAGGTTGCGGTAGTTCAGTTCACCGACGACCGCGCCGAGTTCGCGGGTGGCGAGGCCGATGTCGACGACGATGTTGTCGTCGTCCAGCTCCGGGCGGCGGAAGCTCGCGTCCACGAGGAAGGTCGCGCCGTGCAGGCGCTGGGCGGGGCCGAAGACCTCGCCGCGGAAGCTGTGGGCGATCATCAGGTGGTCGCGGACGGTGATGCTGAACAACGGTTCCCCTTCCGGGAGTTCGGCCGCGCCTTGATGCGGGCGGCGGGGTGGTGGCCGGGGCGCGGCGGCGGCTCAGGCCGGGTCCGCGTCCGGGTAGACGAGGCGGTGGCAGAGCGCCGGGAGGGTGCCGTCGGCGAGCCGGGGCAGCAGCTGCGGCAGGTCGTCGAAGGGGCTCTCGCCGGTGATCAGCGCGTCGAAGGCCGGGTCGGTGAGGAGGTCGAGGGCGAGCGCGAGCCGGTCGGCGAAGGTGCGGCGGTCGCGGCGGGCCGGGGAGACGGCGCCGACCTGGCTGGAGCGGACGGTCAGCCGCCGGGAGTGGAACTGCTCCCCCAGCGGCAGGGTGACCTGGCGGTCGCCGTACCAGCTCAGTTCGAGCAGGGTGCCTTCGGGGGCGAGGAGTTCGAGGCCGCGGGCGAGTCCGGCGGCGGTGGCGCTGGCGTGGACGACGAGGTCGCAGCCGTCCGCGGCGTCCTCGGGGAGGGCGAACGAGGCGCCGAGCGCGGCGGCGGTGGCGGCGCGTGCCGGTTCGGTGTCGACGAGTTGGACGCGGACGCCGGGGAAGCGGGCGAGGAGGGCGGTGACGCTGCAGCCGACCATGCCGCCGCCGATCACCGCGATCCGGTCGCCGATCAGCGGGGCGGCGTCCCAGAGGGCGTTGACGGCGGTCTCGACGGTGCCGGCGAGGACGGCGCGGGCGGGCGGCAGGCCCTCGGGGAGCGGGGTGACGGCGGCGGCCGGGAGCACCAGGCGGGTCTGGTGCGGGGCGAGGCTGAAGACCGTGCGCCCCACCAAGGAGGCGGGCCCCTCCTCCACCGTGCCGACGTTGAGATAGCCGTACTTGACGGGGCCGGGGAATTCGCCTTCCTGGAACGGGGCGCGCATTGCGGCGTGTTGGCTTTCCGGGACTTCACCGCGGAAGACCAGGGTCTCCGTTCCGCGGCTCACTCCGGTGGCCAGGGTGCGTATCAGGACGTCGTCGGGGCCGGGTAACGGCAGACCGACCGTCCGGATTTCACCGTGCCCCGGAGAACGCAGCCAGAACGCACGGGCGGTGCGTCTCATCGGCATCCTCCTGAACATTCGCGTGATGGTTCATGATGCTGGAGATCACGAGGCCGCGGACACGATACGCGGCCCTTATCGACTGTGCCACACAGTCCCGGGAGGCACGGTGGCCGTACAGGACAGGCCGCAGGAACGCGTGAAAGCACGGCCGTTGGAGCAGGAAACGACGGCGGGAATGGGGGTGCAGATACTGCTGCTCGTGGCGCTGTGCACCGCGGTGGGGCTGGGGCCCGCCGGCTGGCTCGCGGGCGCGGCGTTCGCGGTGGGCACCTGGGCCGTCCTCACCCTGGCGCTGCGCCGCTCCTGGGCGCGCGGGTTCGGCGCGGCGAACCGGGTGACGCTGGCCCGCGCGACGCTGGTGGGCGGGGTGACGGCGCTGGTCGCCGACTCGTTCGGGCGGCACGCCCCGGTCGCGGTGCTGGTCGCGCTGGCGTCGGTGGCGCTGGTGCTGGACGCCGTCGACGGCAAGGTCGCGCGCCGCACCGGCACGGCGACGGCGCTGGGCGCGCGGTTCGACATGGAGGTCGACGCCTTCCTGATCCTGGTGCTGTGCGTCTTCGTGTCGATGTCGCTGGGCCCGTGGGTGCTGGTGATCGGCGCCATGCGGTACGTGTTCGTGGCCGCGGCGTGGGTGGCGCCGTGGCTGCGGGCGCCGCTGCCGCCGAGCACGGCGCGCAAGACGGTGGCGGCGCTGCAGGGCGTCGTGCTGGTCGCGGCCGGTGCGGATCTGGTGCCGCGGCCGGTGTCCGCGGCGGCGGTCGCGCTGGCGCTGGTGTCGCTGGTGTGGTCGTTCGGCCGGGACGTGCGGTGGCTGTGGCGCACCCGGCGGCGCCCGGCAGCGGCGGGGTGAGAGCGCGTTCCGGGCCGGGCCGAAGCGCCCGGTGCGGCGCTCGATCGCCGTACGGGGGCGGCGCGTTCCGCCCCCGTGGCGTCGCCGCCTTTCCGTGAATTCCCCGGTGTGGCGATGGCGTGCCGCCGTGAATTCGCGCATTTCGCGGATCCGGTGAATGCACGGCCCCGCGGCGCATTCCCGTATTTCCTCGTTCCCTTCCTCGCCACTCCCCCGTTGCCGCCCGTCTCGGTTTCAGGGCAGCCGGATGACCTGGGCGGCGTAGCTGAGGCCGGCGCCGAAGCCGATGAGCAGGGCGAGTTCGCCGGAGAGGTGCGGGCGCTCGTCGAGGAGCGCCGTCATGGCGAGCGGGATCGAGGCGGCGGAGGTGTTGCCGGTGTGGGCGACGTCGTGCGAGACGGCGACGGTGTCCGGCAGCCGCAGCGCGGTCGTGAGGCCCTTGATCATGCGGTCGTTGGCCTGGTGCGGGATGAAGGCGCCGAGGTCCGCCACGGTGATCCCGGCCCGGCGCACGGCGGCCCCCGCGACCTCCGGCACGTGCCCCATCACCCAGCGGTACAGCTCCGGCCCCTGCATCCGCAAGAAGCCCGGCTCCCAGCCCTCCTTCTCGTCGTCCGGGTCGGCGCGGCAGGTCAGCAGGGCGGCCCCGGAGCCGTCGCTGCCCCACGCCGGGGCGGCGATGCCCGGCTCGTCCGCGACGGTGACCAGCGCGGCTCCGGCGCCGTCGGCGAAGATCGGGCTGGTGGAGCGGTCGCCGGGGTCGACGATGTCGCTCATCCGCTCCGCGCCCACCACCAGCACCCGGTCGAAGGTGCCGCCGGCGATCAGGCACCGCGCCATCTCCAGGGCGGCGCAGAAGCCGGCGCAGGCGGCGTTGACGTCGAACGCGGCGCGCGGTGTGCCCGGCAGGCGGTCGGCGACGGCGCGGGCGACGGAGTGCTCCGGATCGCGGTGGCTCATCGAGGCGACCAGGACGCAGTCGACGTCGGCGGTGTCGACGCCGGCCCGCCGGGCGGCCGCCAGGGCGGCGTGCGCGCCCATCACCTCAAGGGTCTCGTCGCGGCCGGCGAGGCGCCGGCTGATGATGCCGGTGCGGCGGCGCACCCAGTCGTCCGACGAGTCGAGGTCACGGGACCTGATGAGTTCGGAATTGGAAATGGAATTCACCGGGCGATAGCCCGCCACTCCCGTTACCGCCGCATGACGACTTTCCCATTCCACGGACATGAATTGACTCCTGAGCGCAGCAAGGATGACCGCCCGTAATTTCTCCGATGCGTAGCTAACCGCATCGGCGGCGGTTGAACAAGGAGTTCACTTTCCGGCGGGCGGCCTTACCGTCGGGTAAGAAATGCGAATGCGGCGGGGCGGCGGGAATTCGGGCCTCATACGGCGACGATCCGCGCGGCCGGCAGTGCGGCGCGCAGCGCCTTGCGGTCCACCTTGCCGTTGGTCCGCGACCGCGCGACCGCGGCCACGGCGACCGCGCCGGTCAGCCGTTCGTGCGGGCGCAGCCCGGAGTTGACGCCGGCGACGAGCGCGGCGAGCCGGTCGTCGCCGAGGTCGTGGGCGGTGGCGAGGAAGGCGACGGGCGCGTGGCCGCGGTCGCCGTCCGGGCGCTCGACCACGGCGGCCTCGCGTACGTCCGGGTGTGCCTCCAGGGCCCGTTCGAGCAGCGAGGGGGCGATCAGTTCGCCGTCGTGGTGGAAGACGTCGGCGGTGCGGTCGAGGACGTAGAGGTAGCCGTCCTCGTCGAGGTGGCCGACGTCGCCGGTGGCGAACCAGCCGTCGGCGTCGAAGGGGTGCAGGTCGGGGCGGTTGGTGTAGCCGGACATCAGCTGGGGTCCGCGGATCTGGAGTTCGCCGGTCGCGCCGGCGGGCAGCGGGCGGCCGGTGGCGAGGTCGACGATGCGGGAGCTGCTGCCGGCGACGGGCGGGCCGACCGAGCCGGGGCGCGGGCCGACGGGGCCGTCGGTGTGCGCGAGGTGGGTGGACTCGGTCAGGCCGTAGCCCTGGAAGACGGGGACGCCGAGGCGGCCCGCGAGGGCGGCGATGACGCGCGGGGCGAGGGTCTGGTTGCCGGCGGCGACCATGGTGACGGTCTTGAGTGTCACCCCGGCGAACTCCGGCGCGGTGGCCAGGCGGGTGAGCCGGACCGGCAGGCTGTAGTAGTGCGTGGCGCCGTGCGCGTCGGCCAGCCGCAGGGACTCCTCGATCGCGGGGTCGGGGCAGAGCAGCTGGCAGGCGCCGGCCCGGACCGCGGCGTTCATGTGCATCGGCGAGACGATCGGGATGTGGCACAGGACGGCCGAGTCGGCGCCGATGCGGTGGGCGTCGCCGAACTGCGCGGCGTTGGTGCGGATGGCGCGGTGGGAGGCGGCGACGCCCTTGGAGGGGCCGGTGGTGCCGCTGGTGAACATCACCGCGGCGATGGCCTCCGGGTCGTGCGGGGCGGCGGGCTCCGGGCGGGCGGCGCCGGGCGTGCCGTCGGTGAGCACCTCGGCGGCCGGGTCGTCGCCGGCCCAGAGTGCGAAGGTGCGGACCGGGTGCGGGAGTTGGTCGCGGAGTCCGGCCCAGACACTGTGGACCTGCGGGGCGAGCAGGGCGACGGCGGCGCCCGATTCGGCGGCGACGCGCGCCACGGCGGCGGGCGGCAGCATCGGGTTGAGCGGCACGACGACCGCACCGGCGCGGATCGCGCCGTAGTAGGCGGCCATGAACGCCGGGTGCGGGGCGGAGGACACCAGCACCGGGCCGCGGGCGCCGTCCGGGCCGGCCGGCAGCAGCGGGGCGAGGGCCGCGGCGTAGGCGTCGGCCCAGGCGTCGAGTGCGGCGTAGCTCCAGCGGCCGGCCGCGCCGATGACGGCGGTGCGGCCGGGGCTGCGCCGCGCGGCGTCTGCCAGCAGCGCGTCGACGGGCGCGGCGGTGGCCGGGCCCACGTCCCAGGCGGGCGGGGTGTGCTCGTCGTGCATCGCGGTTCTCCCGTTCGCTCGGCGGCCGCCGCCGCGGTTCGCGGGCGGCCTCGCCGTGGACGCTCACGCACCGGGGTCAAAGGCCGCTCAGGAACCGCTCAAGGCCGCTCGGCGCGGTCCGGCGGGTGGTCGCGGGGGCCTTGTGCGGACTTTGAGCGGGCCTTGAGAACGGGCCCCGAAGCTTCGGCACCCGGCCGGATCAGGCCATCGGACCCAATCGGACGAAGGAGTCGGCGTGCCCGAGACAGTCAGCACCCCCGCGGTGGTGTCCGCGGACCTCTACCAGGAGATCCACCAGTTCTACGCCCGCCACATGTACGCGGGTGACAGCGGCGACCTCGACGGCTGGGCGGCCGGTTTCACCGAGGACGCGGTGTTCGTCTCGAACGGTCTGCCGGAGCCGCTGGAGGGCCGGGCCGCCATCGACGCGGCGACCCGGGCGGGCCACGCGGCGCGGGCCGGGCGCGGCGCCGTGCACCGGCACATCGTCACCATGCTCGACGTCCGCCCGCAGGACGCGGATTCGGTGGCGACGCGCTCGTACGTCCTGGTCGTCGAGTCGGTTCCGGAGGGCGGTTCGAAGCTGCACGTCAGCACGGTGCTGGAGGACCGGCTCGTGCGGGCGGACGACGGCTGGCGGGTGGCCGGGCGCTGGGTGAGCCGCGACGACCTGCCGGCGGCGCCGGCCACCTCCTGACCGGGGAAGGGGCCACCGTGTCCGGATCCGAACGCCTCGCGGCCACCCGGCTCCAGCTGTTCTACGCGCGCCAGGTGCACGCCCTCAACTGCGGGGACTTCGACGCCTACGGGCGGACCTTCGCCCCCGGCGCCCGCTTCGTCCTGGCCGGGCGGGCGCAGCCGCTGTGCGGCTCCGACACGATCGCCGCGCACAGCCGGACGCTCGCGCGCATGCGCGCCGCCGACGGCGCCGTCCAGCGCCACCACGTCACCATGACCGCCGTCCTCCTCGGTCCGCACGGGGCGCTGCGGGCGCGCTCGGCCACCCTCATCGTCACCACCGGCCCCTACGGGATGCCGCAGCTGACCGCGAGCACCGAGTGCGAGGACCTCTTCGAGGAGGACGCGGGCGGGCTGCGGATCTCGCAGCGGCGGGTGCTGCCCGACGGCGCCCCGCGCCCCGCCACCGTCTGAACCCGGCGGCCGCGCCGGCCGGCGATCCCGGCGGACCGGCCCGGCCGCTCTCACGAAAGGCACAGTCCATGACCTCTGCACATCCCGCCGCGCCGGCTCCCGGCGCGGCCGCACCGCCCCGCGCGGCCTCCGGGCCCGGGCGCCGGGTGGTGCTCACCGGCATCGGGGTGATCGCGCCGGGCGGCGACGGCGTCCCGGCCTTCTGGTCCCAGCTCACCTCCGGGCGGACCGCGACCGGCCCCATCTCGTTCTTCGACGCCTCGCCCTACCGCTCGCGGATCGCCGCCGAGTGCGTCTTCGACCCGGCGGCGCACGGCCTGACGCCGCGGGAGATCCGGCGGATGGGCCGGGCCACGCAGTTCGCGGTGGTCTGCGCCCGCCAGGCGCTGGCCGACAGCGGTCTGGCGGACGGCGCGTCGGCCCCCGAGCGGACCGGCGTCACTATCGGCACCGCCGTCGGCGCCACCACCGAGCTGGAGGAGGAGTACGCCGTCCTCAGCGACAGCGGCCGCCAGTGGCTGGTGGACAGCGCCTACGGCGTGCCGCACCTCTACGGCCATTACGTGCCCAGCAGCATGGCGGCGGAGGTCGCGACGGCGGCGGGCGCCGAGGGCCCGGCCGCGGTGGTCTCCACCGGCTGCACCTCGGGCATCGACGCCGTCGGGCACGCCTGCGCGCTGATCGCGGAGGGCTCGGCCGACGTGATGGTGGCCGGGGCGACCGACGCGCCCATCTCGCCCATCGCGGTGGCCTGCTTCGACGCGATCAAGGCGACCTCGCCGCGCAACGACGACGCCGCGCACGCCTCCCGCCCGTTCGACGGCAGCCGCAACGGCTTCGTCCTCGGTGAGGGCGCCGCGGTCTTCGTCCTGGAGGAGTACGGGCACGCCCGGCGGCGCGGTGCGCACATCTACGCCGAGATCGCCGGGTACGCCTCGCGCTGCAACGCCTTCCACATGACCGGACTGCGGCCGGACGGGCGGGAGATGGCGGCGGCGATCGACGCGGCGCTGGCACAGGCCCGGACGCCGGCCCAGGCCGTCGACTACGTCAACGCGCACGGCTCCGGCACTCGGCAGAACGACCGGCACGAGACCGCCGCCTTCAAGCGGAGCCTGGGCGCGCACGCGTACCGGGTGCCGGTCAGCTCCATCAAGTCGATGATCGGGCACTCCCTCGGGGCGATCGGCTCCCTGGAGATCGCCGCCTGCGCGCTGACGATCGAGCACGGAGTGATCCCGCCGACCGCGAATCTGCACACCCCCGACCCCGAGTGCGACCTCGACTACGTACCGCTGACCGCGCGCGAGCAGACGGTGGACACCGCGCTCACCGTCGGCAGCGGCTTCGGCGGCTTCCAGAGCGCGATGGTGCTCCGCCGCCCGGCGGAAGGAGCGGCCGCATGAGCGGACAAAGACACGGGGCGGCGGCCCCCGACGACGCGGTGATCACCGGCCTCGGGGTGGCGGCCGCCACCGGGCTCGGCACCGAGGAGCACTGGAACGCCACGGTCAAGGGCGCCAGCGGCATCGGCCCGATCCGGCGCCACGACGCGAGCGGCTACCCCTGCCGACTGGCCGGTGAGGTCCCCGGGTTCGACCCCGCCGACCACCTCTCGGGGCGGCTGCTGCCGCAGACCGACCGGATGACGCAGCTGGCGCTGGCCGCCTCCGACTGGGCGCTGGCCGACGCCGGTCTCGATCCGGCGACGCTGGACGAGTACGGCATGGGCGTGGTGACCGCGAGCGCCTCCGGCGGCTTCGAGTTCGCGCAGAAGGAACTGCAGAGCCTGTGGAGCAAGGGGCCGCGCCATGTCACGGCGTACCAGTCCTTCGCGTGGTTCTACGCCGTCAACTCCGGCCAGATCTCCATCCGGCACGGGCTGCGCGGGCCCAGCGGGGTGCTCGTCACCGGTCAGGCCGGGGGCCTGGACGCGCTGGCGCACGCCCGGCGGCAGCTGCGGGCGGGCGCCTCGGCGATGCTCACCGGCGGGATGGAGGCCCCGCTGTCGCCCTGGGGGCTGGTCTCCCAGCTGACGTCGGGGCGGCTGAGCACCCGGGACGAGCCCGGGCGCGCCTATGTGCCGTTCGACTCCGCGGCGTGCGGCCATGTGCCGGGCGAGGGCGGCGCATTGCTGGTCATGGAGCGTGCCGAGGCCGCGCGGGCGCGGGGGGCGCGCGTGCTGGGGACGTTCGCGGGGTACTGCGCCACCTTCGACCCGGCGCCGGAAACGGGGCGGCCGCCGGGGCTGCGCCGGGCGATACAGGGCGCGCTGGACGACGCCGGGACGGAGCCCGACGCCATCGATGTGGTCTTCGCGGACGCGGCGGGGGTGCGTGCGCTGGACACGGCGGAGGCCGAGGCGCTGGAGGCGGTGTTCGGCGGCCGGCCGGTGCCGGTGACGGCGCCGAAGACGATGACCGGGCGGCTCGCCTCCGGCGGCGCCGCACTGGATGTGGCGAGCGCGCTGCTGGCGATGCGGGACGCGGTGGTGCCGCCGACCCTGCATGTCACCACGCCCGCCGCGGACGCGCCCGCCGGGCTCGTCCGGGACACCGCGCGGCCGATGCCGGTGCGCTCCGCGCTGATCGTCGCGCGCGGCCACGGCGGCTTCAACGCCGCGGCCGTCCTGCGGGCCGCCGGATGAACCGGCCCGCCGACCGCACGCCACCCACCCTGGAGGAGAAGAAGATGAACCGCACCGCGCTGACCCTGCCGGACCTCACCCGGATCCTGCGCGACTGCGCCGGCGAGGACGAGAGCGTCAACCTCGACGGCGACATCCTGGACACGCCCTTCGCCGAGCTGGGCTACGACTCGCTCGCGCTGCTGGAGACGGCGGCGCGGCTGGAGCGGCAGCTCGACGTCTCCCTCTCCGAGGAGGAGGTCGGCCGGGCCACCACGCCGCGGCTGCTGCTGGAGCTGGCCAACGCCACCGCGGGCGCCCTGCCCTCGGCGGACCCGGCGCCGCAGGGCCCGGCCGGCGGCCGCGGGAGCGTGCTGGTCACCGGCGGCACCAGCGGCATCGGCCTGGCCGTCGTCGAACTGCTGGCGGGCACCGGACGCCCGGTGTTCCTGTGCGCCCGCGACGGCGAGCGGCTCGCGCTGACCCTCAAGTCGCTGCGCGAGCGGGGTCTGGAGGTGGACGGCACGGTGTGCGACGTCCGCTCCCGCGCGCAGGTCACCGCGTTCGTCGCGGCGGCGGTGGCGCGGTACGGACCGGTGGAGGTGCTGGTCAACAACGCGGGCCGGAGCGGCGGCGGGGTGACCGCGGAGCTGTCCGACGAGACCTGGTACGACGTCATCGACACCAATCTCAACGGCGTCTTCCTGATGACGCGTGAGGTGCTGACGGCCGGCGGGATGCGCGAGCGGGGCCACGGCCGGATCGTCAACATCGCGTCCACCGGCGGCAAGCAGGGCGTGGTGCTGGGGGCGCCGTACTCGGCGTCGAAGCACGGCGTGGTGGGCCTGACCAAGGCGCTCGGCCTGGAGCTGGCCGGTTCCGGGATCACCGTCAACGCGGTGTGCCCGGGGTATGTGGAGACGCCGATGGCCCAGCAGGTGCGCGGCAACTACGCGCGGATCTGGGGCGTCGACGAGCAGGCGGTGCTGGACCGGTTCGAGGCGAAGATCCCGCTCGGCCGCTACACCACCCCGCAGGAGGTCGCCGCCCTCGTCGGCCACCTCGTCGGCGATCTCGCCGCCGCCATCACCGCGCAGGCGCTCAACGTCTGCGGCGGCCTCGGCAACTACTGAACCGCCGGACGACGACGCCCCAGGACGGATACGGCATGAACGGACACAACATGAAGAGCGTGGCACACCGCATCACCGTGGAGGCGCCCGCGCCGACGGTGTACGCCCTCCTGGCCGACACCTCCCGCTGGCCGGTGTGCTTCCGGCCGACGGTCCACGTCGACCGGCCCGAGAGCGGACCGGACACCGAACGGCTGCGGATCTGGGCGGTGGCGGGCGACACCGTCAAGGCGTGGACGTCGCGGCGGGAGCTGTTCCCGCGCGAGGGGCGGATCACCTTCCGTCAGGAGGTGTCGCAGCCGCCGATCGCGCAGATGCGCGGGTCGTGGACGGTGCGCCCGAGCGGTGAGAGCCGGTGCGAGGTGGTCCTCGGCCACGAGTTCCGCGCGGTCGGCGACGACCCGGCGGCGCTGTCGTGGATCGACGAGGTCACCGACCGCAACAGCACCGCGGAGCTGGCCGCGCTGGCGGAGGTGGCGCGCGATCCGGCCGGGCACGCGGCGGCGACGCTGACCTTCGACGACACGGTGACCGTCGACGGCCGCGCCGAGGACGTGCACGGCTTCCTGTACGACGCCGCCCGGTGGCCGGAGCGGCTGCCGCACGTCGGCCGGATGGTGCTGTCGGAGCCGTCCGAGGGGGTGCAGATCATGGAGATGGACACGGTCACGGCGGACGGGTCGGCGCACACGACGAAGTCGGTGCGGGTGTGTCCGGACGCGCGGCGGATCGTCTACAAGCAGGTGGTGGTGCCGCCGTTGCTGCGGGCGCACACCGGTGAGTGGATCCTCGCGCCCGACGGCGACCGGCTGTCGGTGACCTCGCGGCACACGGTGGTGATCCGGCCGGAGGCGATCGAGGACGTCCTGGGGCCGGGCCGCGACCTGACGGCGGCGCGCTCCTACGTGCGCACCGCGCTGGGCACCAACAGCCGGGTGACGCTGGAGCACGCCAAGGCGTTCGCCGAGGGGCGGGCGGCCGGGGCCGCATGACGGAGACGGGCCGCGCGCCGGGGTTCCGGCGCGCGGCCCGTACGGCAACGCGGGGGCGGCTCAGACGGGTTGGCGGGTGCCGGACCGCGCCCGGGGCGACCGGCTCCGTGCGGCGGCGGTGCCGGTGACGGGCTCGGTGACGGGCTCGGCGGGCGCGGGCTCGGCGCCGGGCTCGGCGCCGGCTGTCCCGGCGCTCGCCGCGGGTTCCGCCGCCCGCTCTCCGGTCTCCGCCGCGCGGGCGGCCTCCGCCTGCCGGGCGGCGGCGCCGAGGAGGACGGTGCTCGGGGTGCTGGGGACGCCGTCCTCGCCGCCGGCGTAGTGGGCGGTGACCTTGCCGAGGATGCGGACCAGATCGGCGTGGTCGCGGTCGTCGAGCAGCCCGGAGAAGCAGTCCTCGACGTTGGCGACCTGCACCGGCAGCGCCTCCTCCAGGGCCGCGCGGCCGTCCGCGGTGACCGCGGCGAACACGGCGCGGCGGTCCTCGTCGGAACTCTCCCGGCGGACCAGCCCGGCGCGCTCCATCCGGTCGATCAGCTTGCTGACGCTGGCCTTGGAGACGACGAGCAGCCGGGACAGCTCCAGCAGCCGGCGGCGGCCCCCCGGGGCGGTGTGCAGCAGGACGAGGACCTCGAACCAGGCCAGGGACATCCCGAGGTCGCGCACCAGCCGGCGGTCGAGGGTCTTGGCGACCGAGCCGTAGGAGTGCACCAGGGCCAGCCAGGACTGGAATCCGGGCCGCAGCACGGCGGGCGGGACGGTTCCCAGCGGCACGGTCTCACCATCCGTTGACATGCTAACCATCTTCCCTCTAGCCTCGATGACATGAAGTTTCCTTGCTAACTGTGCCATGCGGGAAGGGCGTTGTCACCGCGCCGTACCGCGAAACGGCGGCCGCCGCCGGGCCGCCTCCACTGCCGCGGCGCCCGGTTCCCCCGGCCGGGCGCCGCACGGAAACTCAGAGTTCCATGGGGAAAAGCCGCGAGGCGACGCGCGGTTGCAGGCAGTCGTCGGAATTCAGCACGGCCTGCTGCAGGCGCCGCATACGCGGTGACGGATCGATGCCCAGCTCCTCGCGGAGATTGCGCCGCAACAAGTGAAAAGAACTCAGCGCCTGCGCCGGACGGCCGGCCCGGTAGAGAGAGATCATGAAGAGGGCATGCAGGTTTTCGTGCAGCGGATATTGCAGCGTCAGTCCGGTCAGTTCGCCGAGCAGTTCATGGTGGTGGCCCAGCCGCAGATCGGCCTCGACCCGCGCCTCCAGCGCGGTCAGCCGGTCCTCGGCCAGGGTGGTGCGGTGCGCGGTCAGCTGCGGGCCGGCCTTGACGTCGGCGAGCACCGGGCCGTGCCACAGGCCCAGCGCGCGGCGCAGCAGCACGGCCGCGCGCCCGTCGTCACCGGCCGCCAGGGCCCGCCGCCCGGCCGTGGCGCAGCGCCGGAACTCCTGGGCGTCGTGGGTGCCGTCGCCGGTCGCGAGCCGGTAGCCCCAGCCCTCGAAGGGCAGCACGTCACGGGCGACGGCGGCGCCGCCGATGCCCAGCGTCGAGGTCAGCTGACGGCGCAGCAGCACGATGTACGTCTGTACGGCGGTGATCACGCTGCTCGGCGGCCGGCTGTCCCACAACTCGTCGACCAGCGCGTCCATCGAGACGGTCTCGTCGGGGCGGGACGCCAGCAGGGCGAGCAGCTGACGGGGTTTGGGGGCGCTCGGCGCGACCTCGCCGCCCGCCGTGGAAACGCGCAGCGGGCCCAGCACACGGATATCAACGGTCATTCTCTGCCTCCCCGTTATGTCCTGCGGACCCGGCAATTCCGTTCCGATGACGGTTTTCCGGCCGGGCGGTGCCGGTCACGGGCGTGCACGCACCGCAACCGCGCGACGGGGACGCCGGGCGTCCCTTAAGGTTTTCGCGCAGGAGGAAATAACACGCTCAGTGTAGGTCAGGCGTGGCTGGATACGAGATTGGGAAGGCTGAAAAAGTGCTCACACTCGTCAATTCATTCGAGGTGCACGGCGACCCCGCGCGTTTCGAGGAAGAATTCCGGAAAGTCTCCGACTGGATGCGCGGACAGCCGGGCTTCCACCGCCATCAACTGTGCCGCTCCGCACACGATCCGCGACGTTTTGTGAATATAGCCGTGTGGGACGACCAGGCCGCGCTCGACGCCGCGATCGGCGATGAGGGCTTCCAAAGCCGGGTCGCGGTGCTGCGCACCATGGCGACCGCCTCCCCGCAGACCTATGAACACGTCCTCGACGTCGTCGGTGCCGCGTCCGGGAGCACGCCGTGACCGCACCGGTCGCACCGGCTCCGCACCTCGTCGCGCTCGACGAGGACGTCCACGCCTACGTCCAGCCGGACGGCGGCTGGTGCGTCAACAACGCCGGGATCCTGGGCGGTCCGGACGGTGCGGCGCTCATCGACACCGCCGCGACCGAGGCGCGGGCCCGGCGGCTGCACGAGACGGTGCACACGCTGGTGCCCGGCCCGGTCCACACCCTCGTCAACACCCACAGCCACGGCGATCACACCTTCGGCAACGCGCTCTTCGCCGACGAGGCGACGGTCATCGCCCACGAGCGGGCGGCGGCGGAGATCGCCGAACACGGGCTGGCGCTCCAGGGGTTGTGGCCGGATGTGGTCTGGGGCCGGATCGAGGTGACACCCCCTCAGGTCACCTTCCGCGAGCGGCTGGTGCCCGAGACCCGCGGCCCGCGCTACGAACTGCTGCACCTGGGCCCCGGCCACACCGCGGGCGACGCCGTGGTGTGGCTGCCCGAGCGGCGGGTGCTGTTCGCCGGTGACCTGGTGTTCTCCGGTGTCACCCCGTTCGTGCTGATGGGCTCGGTGGCCGGCGCGCTGGAGGTCCTCGACCGGCTGCGGGCCCTGGAGCCGCTGCACGTCGTCCCCGGCCACGGCCCGGTCGGCGGCCCCGAACTCCTCGACGCCAACGCCGGATATCTGCGCCGGGTGCAGGAGCTGGCCCGCGCGGGGCTGGCCGAGGGCGCCACCCCGCTGGAGGTCGCCCGGGCGTCCGGGCCGGGTCCGTACGCCGGGCTGCTCGACGGCGAGCGGCTGCTCCCCAATCTCGTCCGGGCCTACGCGGAGCTGTCCGGTGCCGGGCGCGCCGCGCCGCTCGATGTGCCGGCCGCCTTCGGCGAGATGGTCCGCTACGCCGGCGGGCTGCCGCACTGCGCGGCCTGACCCGCCGCTCCCCCGCACCACCGCCGCCCGGCCCGCGCACGCCGGGCGGCGGCCGCCCCTTCGACCACCCGATTCAGGAGTCCGCACCATGCTCGCCGTCCACTCCCCCCGCAGCGCCTCCGGCGCCCTGTTACTCGTCCACTTCGTGGCGGTGCTCTACACCACCGGATTCGTCTGGACGCTCCAGCTGATGGACTATCCGATGGTCGCCCGCCTCAAGGGAGCCGCCTCGGCTGCCTACATGGACCAGCACAACCACATGTTCTGGCGGGTGCTGGCGCCCGGCCTGTTCACCGCGGGCCTGACCGGGCTGGTGATGCTGATCGTGCGGCCGGCGGTGGTGCCGCTCGCCGTGGTGGTGGCGTTCCTGGTGCTGATGGCGGCGATCATGGTGCTGTCGGGCGCGGTGGCGACGCCGGACCGCAACGCCCTCGCGCAGCACTTCGACACAGCGACCCACGCCCACCTCCTCAAGGTCAGCTGGATCCGCACCCTCGCCTTCACCGGCTGGTCCGCGCTGAGCGGCTGGATGATCTGGCGGCTGATCGCCGAGAAGCGCTGACCGCCGCAGCAGAGGGGGGCTTCGTATCCGCCGGCCGGCGGAAACGAAGCCCCCCTCTCTCATCTCCGACAGCCCGTCAGGAGAGTTCCACGATCTTCAAGTCGGGCGAGGCGAGGATGTCCTTCTCGCAGTACCGGCCGGTGGCCCAGCGGCCCTCCGAGAAGAGCTTCGTCTGGTCGCTGTGGTGCGGCGACGTCGGATCCGCGGACTGCGACGGCGCCACCAGCGTGGCCGCGTCCGGGCACGGGCCGTCGCCGAACGCCACGACCTGGATGTACGACGAGCCGGTCCGCACATCGGTGTTGCCGGCGGCCGGGTCCCACTGGCCCTTGATGAGGTTCAGCACGCCCAGCGCCTCCGGGGCGCCCGGCATCGGGATCTTCTCGCCGCCGCGCAGCGCGTACTGGTGCGCGCCCAGCTCGGCGTCCAGCGGGATGCCGGCCGTGTGCAGTTCGGCGGCGGCGTCACCGAAGGCCTGCTGGACGGCGGCCGCGCCGGTGTCCAGGGTGTTCGGCGTGGCCACCGGGTCGGCGGCGTCGAACGGCTGCCGCCACAGGGCGACCTTGCGCTCCTCCAGCTTGAGGGCGAAGCGCTGGAAGAGCATCGAGCCGCGGGTGTGCGTGGTGTAGGTGTGGTCCCAGGCGGCGAGTGCGGCGCAGCCGGCGGCGACGTCGACCGGGCCGCTCGAGGACGGGGCCTTGCCGTCGGGGAAGGCGCGGCACATCGCGGCGGTGTCGGCGGCGGCGAGTTCGGCGAAGCGGCTGCGGTCGGCGAAGAGCATCCGCTGCATCGAGGCGCGGCTGAACCCGCCGTTCTTCAGCCCCTCCTGGACGCTGGTGAGCGATTCGCGGGTGCGCAGGGTGCGGGCGGTGCCGATGTCGCCGATGATCCGCGGGTAGCCGGTCAGCGGGGCCTTGAGGTTGGCGAGCCAGGCGCTGTCGTTGGAGTTGAGGACGTAGTCGTCGCGGGTCAGCGACGGCATCCGGGACGGGCCGAAGAGGCCCGGCTCCAGGGCATCGGGGTCGCTCCCCCAGGCACAGGCCGCCTTCGAACCGTCGAGGACGGGCACGCCGGTCTTCGGGAAGATCTGGTGGCCCAGGTCGGTGCCGCAGCGGTCGGCCTGGTCGTCGGTGACGTGCGGGACGACCTGGATGTCGGCGTAGAGGGCCTGGCCTGCCCGGTCGACGGCGATGGTGTTCACCCACGGCGCGCCCTGGGTGTCGGTCAGCGTCTTCTTGATGTCGGCCGTGCTCTTGGCCAGGCCGAAGCCGAACCAGGTGTTGAGCCCGCGCAGGTTGGTGGCGTTGGCGTCGCGCAGCGCATGGCCGGTGGTGTCGTTCCAGGGCAGGCCGATGCCGGCGGCGGCGGAGACCATCGGGCCGTAGCGGGTCTCGTAGAGGGTGCGGTGGACCTCGCCGATGCTGCCGTCGTCCTGGCGGACCTGGACGGTGACGGTGCGGGAGGTCATCTTCTCCTTGACGCCGTCGACGAGGTACGAGGTGGGGTCGCCGGGCGCCGGGTGGATGGCGTAGAGGCCGAAGGTGCGGGGCGTGGCGAGGGTGTGGGTCCAGGCGACGTCCGCGTTGTAGCCCTTCTCGACGACCGGGGTACCCAGCAGTCCGGCGCCGGTGACGTCGAGCTTGCCGGGGACGGTCAGCTGCACCTGCCAGAAGCGGTTGGCGCCGCGCCAGGGGAAGTGCGGGTTGCCCAGCAGCACGCTCTTGGCGCCGGACGCGCCCTGGGAGCCGATGCCGATGCCGTTGCTGCCGAGCGCGCCGGAGCCGGGGGCGCCCAGGCCCTCGGCGAAGCGGGCGGCGGTGCGGGCGTCGGCGGCCGGGGGGCGGGCGGTGGAGCCGGGCTGGGCGGTGACGATGCCGTCGGCGAGGGCGCCCGAACTGCCGATGGTGCTCAGGGCGTAGAAGAGGCGGTAGAGGTCGGTGGGGCCGATGTCGCGGACCCAGGGGGCGCCCTTGCAGGCGGGGTCGGTGATGCCGTCCCGGCCGGTCTGCGCGAGGTAGCGGTTGAAGCCCTGGGCGTAGCCGTCGATCAGCTGCTTGACCTCGGTGCGCGGGCCGAGGGGCGCCGACTGGCCGGCGAGCCGCTCGACGACGCCGGAATCGATGATCCGCCGGAAGTGCAGATCGCTGTTGAGGTTGGTGGTGGCGGCGCTGAGGGTGTCGTTCCCCGAGCCGCCGGGGCCGTGATAGCGGGAGCGTTCGCCGGCGACGGTGAGAAAGGAATCGGCGAGCAGACAGATGTTGTCCTTGGCTATCGCATAGCCGTATCCGTATCCCAGGTCGGTGTAATTGTCGGCGAGGATGTGCGGGACGCCGTATTCGGTGTACCGGATCGTCGCCCGGGTCGGGCCGTCCTTCTCCGGTGCCGCCGCCGCGGTCGTCGCACCGGGGACGGCGAGGAGCAGTGCTGCGGCGAGAACCGTGTGAAGCGCCGATCTGAAGCGCTGACGGAGCATGGCCACCACCTTTCTCGAAATCGATTGATATCGGGGGAACTTGCGGCCGTCCGGCGTTTTCCCGTTCACGGAGGCGGAGGCCCTTCCGGCTTCCTTTTTCCGTGCGGCAGGGCGGCGCCGGGGAAAGGCGCCGGAACGGGGACGCACCGCGCCCGGAAGGGGGATGTCCGGGCGCGGTGCGCGTGCGGGTGCGGCCGGGCCGCGGGCGGGTCAGGCGGCGGGCTCCACGAGTTCGACGAGGATGCCGCCGGCGTCCGCCGGGTGCACGAAGTTGATCCGGGAGCCGGCGGTGCCGCCGCGCGGCTCCTCGTACAGCAGCCGCGCGCCGCGCTCGCGCAGGGCGGCGCTGGTCGCGTCGAGGTCGGCGACGGTGTACGCGAGCTGCTGGACGCCGGGGCCCGAGCGGCCCAGGAACTTCGCGATGGTGGAGTCGGGGTTGAGCGGGGCGAGGAGCTGGATGCAGCCGCCGGAGGCGCCCGGGCCGACGGTCATCATCGCCTCCCGTACGCCCTGTTCGACGTTCTCCTCGGTGTGGGTGCAGCGCATGCCGAAGGTCTTCTCGTAGCGCTCGATCGCCTCGTCGAGGTCGGCGACCGCCACCCCTACGTGGTCGATGCGGAGCAGGCCGATGCCCTCGGCGAGACCGGTGGTTTCCGTCATGGCTGGTCGGGCCGGCGCGCGCGGCGCCGGTCCTCCCCCTTTCGCGTGGTGTGGGTGGGTGCCACCGGTCGCTGGAGCCGGGGCGGGCCCGGTGGCGGGCGGCCCGCCCCGGGGCGGGTCAGACCATCACGGCGCCGTTGCCGGTGCGGTGGCCGCGGGTGCGGCGGTTGTCGAGGTGGACGAAGATCCGCTGGAGCCAGCGGTCCCGGCCGTCGTAGCGGGGGGCGAAGTGGTCCCGGCCGTGCAGCACGACGCGGTTGTCGACGAGGACCATCTCGCCGGGTGCCAGCCGGACGGACTGCGCGACCTGTCCGAAGGTGCGCCGCAGCCGCTCCAGGACCTGCGCCGCCTCGTCGTCCAGCGCGGTGGTGGCGTTGAAGTCGACGCAGATGTTGGGGTCGTCGGGGCTGCCGTCGAGGACCGGGTGGGCCCAGGTGCCCTCGCCGGAGCGGAAGGAGGGCGGCGGCGCGGTCACGAACCGGGACTGGAGCAGGACCTTGGTGTCCGCCTCGTCGATCAGCGGCAGGGCCTGGCGGACGGAGGCGACGCGGGTGCCGGCGCGGGTGACGGTGTCGCTGCGCAGGCAGAGCAGGCCGACGAAGTCCGGGCGGAAGGGGTGGAAGGCGTTCTCCACATGGAGTTCGAGTTCGGCGGCGGAGCCGGCGTTGGACTGCGAGGACTCCAGGCCGCGCACCGGGACGACGTTCTGGACCAGCGCGCCGGACTTCTCCTCGCGGTAGGCGACGAGTTCGCCGAGGGCGAGGCCGATCAGGGCGCTGGTGGCGGCGGCCACGGTGGCGGTGCGCTCTACGGAGTCCTTGACCGAGGGGGTGTCGGGCAGCGTGTCGCCGCCCGTCGGCAGGTTGCGCAGCAGCAGCGCGCCCTGGACGCCGGGGTCGTGGCGGTAGTCCCGGACGGCCTCGCGCAGCCGCGACGGCAGCTGCGCGCCGAGCTGCCGGGCCCGCTCCAGCCAGCTGGGGTGGTCCAGCAGCTGCGGGGGCGTGGCGGCGAGGTCGGTGGCCAGCTCCTCGACGGCGCGGTGTTCGCTTCCGGTCAGCTCCAGCTGGTGCGTGCGTCCTTCCTTGGCCGGAGGGGCGGAGAGATCGTGGACGGTCATCGTGCTTTCCCTTTCGGCGGCGTGAGCGGTGCGCGGCGGGTTTTCCCGGGGACGGGGCGCGGCGCGGTTTCTCAGCAGGGCGCGGGCGGCAGGGCCCGGACGTCGACTTTTCCGTTGGCGGTCAGCGGAATGGCGTCGAGGGCGATGCAGTCCGCCGGAACCATGTACGGCGGGAGCTGACCGGCGAGCCGGTCACGAATTCCCGTGGAATCCAGGGCGCCGGGCTGCGCGGGAACGACATAGGCGTAAAGGCGGGGATTTCCCGGGGTGGCCTCGCGTACGACGGCGACCGCGTCACGTACCTGCGGATGCCGGCGGAGCGCCGCCTCGATTTCGCCCAATTCCACGCGGTAGCCGCGGATCTTGACCTGATTGTCGATGCGCCCGAGAAATTCGAGGCTACCATCGGGCGCCCAGCGCGCGAGGTCTCCGGTGCGGTAAAGACGGCCGTCCGGAGCGCCGAAGGGGTCGGGCAGGAAACGCTCGGCGGTGAGGTCGTCGCGGCCCAGGTAGCCGCGGGCCACGCCGTCGCCGCCGATGTACACCTCGCCGGGCACGCCCGCGGGCACCGGCTCCAGGCGGTCGGTGAGGACGTACATGGTGGTGTTGGGGATCGGGCGGCCCAGCGGGACGAGTTCGCTCGCCGGGACCTCGTCGACGATCTGCCCGGAGTTGCCGATGGTGATCTCGGTCGGCCCGTACTCCGTGGCGACCAGCGTGCCGCCGGGGCCGGCCAGCTCCTGCCAGCGGGCGGCGAGCGCGCTGGAGAAGGAGTCGCCGGCGGCGATGCAGATGCCGGCCAGCGAGCGGATCTGTTCGGCGGTCAACTGGTAGGTGAGCAGGTCGAGATGGCCCGGCGTCATCTTGATGAAGCTGTACGGCGCCCCGGCGGCGAGGTGGGCGCCGAGGTCGGCGGTGTCGAACGGGTCGGGCAGCAGATGGACGGGCTGCCCGGTCAGCAGCGGGGTGAAGAGGTTGGGGATGCCCAGGTCGAAGGAGAGCGAGGAGAAGACGGGGGCGCCGCCGGTGCCGTGCGCGGCGTACGCGCCGACGGTCCAGCCCAGGTAGTTGAGCAGTCCGCGGTGCTCGATCTGGACGCCCTTGGGGGCGCCGGTCGAACCGGAGGTGTAGATGATGTACGCCAGGTCGCCGGGGGCCGGGGTGACCTCGGGCGGGGTGGCGGGCAGGGCGCCGATGGCGGCGCGGTCGGTGTCCAGCTCCACCAGCGGGCCGTCGTACAGGGCGGTGAGCCGTTCGCGGTGGCCGGCTGTGGTCAAGACGGCGGGGCAGCCGGTGGCGTCCAGCATCTGCCGCAGCCGTTCGGTGGGCAGCGACGGGTCGAGCGGCAGATAGCCGGCGCCGGACTTCCACACGCCGAGGAGGGCGGGCAGCAGGTCCGGGGTGCGGCGCAGGCAGACGCCGATGAGGGTGTCGGGCCGGGCGCCGAGGCCGAGGAGGTGGTGGGCGATGCGCTCGGAGCGCTCGTCGACCTCGCGGTAGGTGAGGGTGGTGTCGCCGACGCGGACGGCGACGGCGTCGGGGGTGCGGGCGGCCTGGGCGCGCAGCAGGTCGACGACGGTGCCGGGGCCGCGGTCGGCGGCGGGGGCGGTGGCCCAGGTGGTGAGGACGGCGGTGCGCTCCTCCGGGTCCAGGTGGGCGCCGGTGGCGGCGCCGTCCGGATCGGCGGCCATGGACTCCAGGACGGAGCGGTACATCCGGCCCAGCCGCTCGGCGCGGTCGGGGGTGCAGGCGCCGCCGTGGGCGCGGAGGTGGAGGAGGCCGTCGCCGGCGACCACGGTCAGGCCGTGGCCGGTGGGCGCGGGGTCCTCGTCCAGGGCGGTGACCTGGGTGTCGGAGACGGTCCGCTGCCGGTCCTCGGCGGCGAAGCGGGCGTGCACCGGCGGTTCGGCGGCGGCGTCGGCCGCGGGCCCGGCGGCGGGGCGGTGGGCGTGGCGGTGGCGCCAGGCGGCCCGCTCCCGCTCGTGGACGTGGGCGGCCAGATCGCGCCAGGTGGTGGCGGGGCGTTCGACGGCCACCGGCAGGGTGGTGCGGTGCAGGGCGGCGGCGCAGCCCTCCTCCCCCGCGTCCGCACGGACCACGACGTCGGTGTGGAAGGCGGTCTCGGCGGTGAGCCGGCTGAGGACCGCGACGTGGGCGGCGCAGAGCACCGCGGTGAGCGGCACCCCGGCGGCGGTGGCGAGGGCGGCGAGGCCCCCTTCGAGGTCGGCGTAGGGCACGGTGGCGGCGGCCGGGGCGGGCGCGGCGGAGCGGTCGGCCCAGGCGCGGGGCAGGGCGAACGGCGGGTGCGCGGTGGTGGCCTCGCGCCAGTGGGCGCGGCCCGCGCGGTCGAGGCGGCCGGCGCGCGCGGCGGCGGCGCAGGCGGCGTGGCGCAGGGGACCTGCGGGCGCCGGGGCGCCGGTGAGCTGCCGCTCGTAGGCGCGCAGCACCTCCGTCAGCAGGGCGTCGGTGCCGAGGAGGGCGGCGAGGTCGGGGTGGAGGGTGACGAGCAGGAGCCAGGCGTTGTCCGGTTCGAGGACGGCGTGCAGCCGCAGCAGCGGCGGGTGCTCCGGGTCGAAGGGGCGGGTGCGTTCGCTCTCGCGCAACGCGGTGAGCAGGTCGGCGCGGGTGGCCGCGGTCACCTCGCGGTGGTCGTGGAGGGCCGGTTCGGCGCGGGCCGTGGCGTGTACGACGTGCAGCGGGGCGGCGGATGCGGCGGTGCGGGCCAGGCGCAGCAGTTCGTGGCGGGCGAGGACCTCGTCGGCGGCGGCGCGCAGCGCGTCGGCGGCGAACGGCTTGCGGTGGGTGAGGCGCCAGGCGGCGGTGCGGTTGCCGGCCGCGGCCGGGCCCGCCGGGTCGGCGCCGGTGAGCGGGAAGGCGTCGACGGCACCGGCGGGCAGGGCGGCGCGCTCGCCGGGGCTCAGGAGCGCGAAGGGCTGCGGGGCGGCGGGCGCCGCGGGGCCGGGCGTGGGCATGGGCGTCTCCTGGCGGGCGGACCGGCCGCGGTGCGCGGTGAGTTCCTGGTCGAGGGTGCGGGTGAGGTGGGCCAGCAGTTCGGTGCGGGCGGAGTGGAGGAAGAAGTGGTCGCCGTCGACGGCGGTGAGCCGGGCGCGGGTGGACTGGTCGCGCCAGCCCTGGAGCGCCGAGAGCTGGACGGACGGGTCGGCGGTGCCGCCGAACGCGGTCAGCGGCACGTCGAGCGGCGGCTCGGGGCGGTACTCGTACGTCTCCAGGACGGAGAAGTCGGCGCGCAGGGTGGGGATCATCATGTCCATCAGCTCCTGGTTCTCCAGGAGTTCCTTGGGCGTGCCGCCCAGGAAGCGCAGCTCCTCGCGGACCTCGGCGTCGGTGGCGCTGTGCAGGACGGGCCGGGTGCGGGTGGTGCCGGGGGCGGCGACGGCGGAGACGAAGAGGTGGAGCGGGGCCGGCAGGGAGCGGCGGCGCAGTTCCCGGGCGACCTCGAAGGCGATCAGGCCGCCCATGCTGTGCCCGAAGAGGGCGTAGGGGCGGTCCAGTTCGCCTTCGATCGCGCGGGTCAGCGCGCGGACCAGCGGGCCCATCCGGCTGAAGGGGGCGCCGGTCATCCGGCGGCCGCGGCCGGGGAGTTCGAGGGGGGTGAGGTGGATGCGGCGGGGCAGCGCGGCCCGCCACTCGCGGAACGCGGCGGCGCCGCCGCCCGCGTACGGCAGGCAGAAGAGGCGTAGCTCCGCCTGCGGGTCGATGGTCTCGTGGCCCAGCCAGTCAGCGTCCACCGGCGGTCTCCTCCTGTCGCAGTTGGCCGTAGTCGAGCCGTACGAGGCGGTCGGCCACGTGGAAGTACTGGTCGTCGTGGCTGATGACGACGACGGTCTTGCCCCGGTCGCGGAGTTCGGCGAGGAGTTCCTCGTAGAAGAACTCCTTGAAGACCGGGTCCTGGTCGGCGGCCCATTCGTCGAAGAGGTAGACGGGGGCGTCGGCGAGGTAGGCGGTGAGCAGCGCGAGGCGTTTGCGCTGGCCCTGGGAGAGGGCGGTGGTGGAGAAGCGGTCGTCGACGATGGAGACCTTGTGGTCGAGCTGGAGGCGGCGCAGGTGCTGCTCGGCCTTCTCGGTGCGGGCCTCGCCGGGCAGCCCGGTGAGGGTGTCGAAGAGGTGGAAGTCGGAGAAGACGGTGGCGAACAGCTGCCGGTAGGCGTCGCAGTTGCGGGTGGTCAGCTCGGTGCCGTCGACGCTGATGGTGCCGGTCTCCGGCAGGTAGAGGCTGGTGAGCAGCTTGGCGAGGGTGGTCTTGCCGCTGCCGTTGCCGCCGACGACGAACAGCACCTCGCCGCGGCGGAAGGTGAAGTCGAGCGGGCCGAGGCGGAATTCCTGGCCGGCGGCGCCGGTGTAGGCATGGGTGACGCCGCGGAACTCGATGGTCCGCCAGTCGCCGAAGACGGTCTGCGGCAGCTGCGTGGCGCCGCCGTCGTCGGTCTCGCGGCCGGCCTGCTCCAGGGAGGCGAGGCGCTCCTCGACGGTGCGCAGCGCGACCGCGGCGCGGCCCAGGACCGGCAGCCAGGTCAGGACGCCCTGGAGGCTGGAGACCATGAACAGCAGGATCAGCACCGAGTCGGACAGGGTGGTGGCGTCGAGCGCGAAGGCGGCGGGCAGAACGAACAGCAGCACGCCGATCAGCGCGAAGAAGACGGCCTGGCCGCTGCCGGCGGCGCCTTCGAAGACGGTGAGGCCGGTGACGGAGCGGCGGCGGTAGGTGTCGGCGGTGGCGTCGAGGGCGTCCCCGGCGAGCGCCTCGCGGCGCGGGCGGCTGAGCTTCAGCTCCTTGACGCCCTCGGTGACCGCGCGGAAGTGGCCGAAGAGGCGGTCCTGTTCGGCGCGGGCGGCGGTCAGGGCGCGCATGCCGCGGGCGGCGAAGAGGCGGTAGAGCCCGATGCCCAGGAGCGTGGTGAGCAGTCCGGCGAGGGCCACCACCGGGGAGACGGTCACCAGGTAGACGATGCTGACGACGGCGAAGGTGGCGCTGAAGCAGAGCAGCGGCAGGCCGGGCAGCGCGTCGGCGATGACGACGACGTCGTCGGAGAGCGCGGCGTAGAGCTTGGCGGTGCCGAACCGTTCGACGGTGCGCAGCGGGGCGGCGAGGACGGCGTCGATGAGGCGGCGGCGCAGGTCCTGGATGACGCCCTGGGAGAGGCGGAAGAGGAGGCTCTGCGCGAGGAAGCGGGTGACGACGGTGGTCAGGCAGAGCGCGGCGAACGCCCAGACGAGGGCCGCCGGGCCGGTTCCCGGGCGGGCCAGGGCGAGGTTGACGACGGCGATGAAGCCGGCGCCGGCCGCGCCGCTGACCACGCCGGCGGCCATCGCGAGCAGGAAGGGGCGGCGCGAGGACCGCAGCAGATAGCGGAAGAGTCCCATGTCAGGCACGGTCCTTGGGCTGGTCGTCGGTGTCAGCGGGCTGTCGCGCGCCGCGCAGGGCGGTGGTGAGGGAGGTCGTGGAGCGGTCGGGGTCGGCGGCGACGGCGGCGAGCAGCTCGGGCCAGGCGCGCATCATGGCGGCGACGGCGCGGGCGTCGAGGCGTTCGAGGGCGTAGAGCCACATGCCGCGCAGCGCGCCGTCGTCGTCCTCGCGGACGATGAGGGCCAGATCGACGGCGGACGCCTCGAAGTTGACGACGACCTCGGAGAAGACGTAGTCGTCGCCGACGCCGAGGTCGAGCGGGGCGGCGGTCAGGCCGTGCAGGTCGCGGGAGGGGACGTCGGCGTTGAGCAGGTTGAAGGAGATGCCGGACGGGCTGTGGCCCTCGGGGATCACGCCGTCCAGGGCCCACAGCGGGGCGCTCTGGTGGGTGTAGGCGGCGAGGGTGCGTTCGCGGACCTGGTCGACGAGGGCGCCGAACGCCGGGTCGCCGGAGAGGTCGGAGCGGACCACCAGGTGGTTGACGAAGTAGCCGATCAGATGCTCGGTCTCGGGGCGTTCGCGGCCGGCCAGCGGGAAGTCGACGGGGATGTCGTCGCTGCCGGAGTAGGCGGCGAGCAGCACGTCGAAGGCGGCCAGCAGGACCATGAAGAGGGTCGCGCCGCGGGCCCGGCCGATCTCGGCGAGGGCGGTGGCGGTGGCGGCGTCGACGGTGAAGCCGCGGGTGGCGCCGGTCGCGGCGGTGTGCGCCTGGTGGTCGGGGGCGGTGAAGCAGAGGGTGGGCGGCAGGCCGGCGAGGGCGGTGCGCCAGTGGTCGAGGTGGGCGTCGAGTCCGCCGTCGGCGAGGCGGCCCTGCTGCCAGGCGGCGAAGTCGCCGAACGGCACGGTGATCTCCGGCAGGTCGGCCGGGCGGCCCTGGACGGCGGCGGCGTACAGCTCGCGCATCTCGTGGAAGAGGACGCCGTAGGACCAGTTGTCGGTGACCAGGTGGTGCATGACCTGGATCAGGGCGGTCTCGCGGTCGGTGAGGCGGACGAGGAAGCCGCGGACCGGCGGTTCGGCGGCGAGGCGGAAGGGGCGCCGCTCCTCGGCGGTGACCAGCGCGCGCAGTTCGGCGGTGCGGGTCGGCTCGTCCTTCGCGCGCAGGTCGACGGTGGTCATCGGCCAGCCGCCGTCGGGCTCGAAGGTCTGGCGGGGGGCGGTGGCGTGGCCGGTGATGCGGGAGCGGAGCGGTTCGTGGCGCCGCACGACGGTGTCGAGCGCGGTGCGCAGCGCCGCCTCGTCGAGGTCGCCGGTGAGGTGGACGGCGGTCAGCACGTTGTGGAACGGCTCCTCGGCCGGGACCGGCTGGTGCAGGCACAGCTCCTCCTGCGCGAAGGAGACCGGCAGGGGGGCCAAGCGGTCGGCGGCCGGGATCGGGTCGGCGGCGGGGCCGGACGCATGGGCGGTGAGTTGCGCGGCCATGCCGGCGACCGTGGGGTGTTCGAAGAGGTCGCGCAGCGGGATGTGGACGCCGTGGGCGGCGCTGAGCTGGGAGGCGAGCTTGGTGATCAGCAGCGAGTGGCCGCCGAGGTCGAAGAAGTCGTCGTGGGCGCCGATCCGGGCCACGCCCAGCAGACCGCGCCAGGTGGCGGCGACGGCCTCCTCCAGTGGGGTGCGCGGCGCCTCGAAGGCGCGGGGCGCGTCGCTCTCCTCGTCGGGGCCGGGCAGTGCGCCGCGGTCGACGGTGCCCGCGTCGGTGAGCGGCAGCGCGTCGAGGACGACGAAGGCGGCGGGGGCCAGGTACTCCGGCAGGTGGGCACGGGCGTGCGCGGCGAGTTCGGCTGGGTCGGGAGCGGCTTCGCCGGCGGGGGTGACGTAGGCGACGGGGCGGCGGGCGCCGGTGGCGTCGGGGCGGGCGAGCAGGAACACGTCGGCGAGCTGCGGGTGGTCGCGCAAGGCGGCCTCGACGGGGGCGGCGTCGTGGCGGAAGCCGCGGACGGTGAGGCGGTCGGCGGTGCGGCCGGTGAACTCCAGGGTGCCGTCGGGGCGGACGCGGACGAGGTCGCCGGTGCGGTGCAGCACGGTCGCCGCATCGTGCGGGTCGGGGGCGAACCGTTCGGCGGTGGGTCCGGGCCGGTCGAGGTAGCCGTCGGCGAGGCAGGCGCCGGAGACGTACAGCTCGCCGGGGACGCCGTCCGGGACGGGGCGGCCGGCGTGGTCGCGGAGGTGGAGCCGGGCGTGCGGGAGGGGGCGGCCGAGCGGGGCGGTGGCCTCGGGGGCGCCGGGGTGGCAGGGCCGGGTGGTGAGTTCGCCGGTCTCGGTGGTGGCGTAGAGGTGGTGCAGCTCCGCGGCGCAGCCGGCGAAGAACCGCTCCTGGAGGGCGCGGGGCAGGACTTCGCCGCTGGTCAGGACGGAGCGCAGGGTGGTGCAGCCGGCGAGGCCGGGTGCGTCGAGGAGGGCGGCGAGGCGGCGCGGGGTGGTGTGCAGCGTGGTGATGCCGTGGGCGCGCAGCGCGGCCGGGGAGGCGTCGGCGACGGGGACCACGGCGGCGCCCGCGGCCAGCGGCCGGAGGATGTCGCGGACGGTGGTGTCGTAGGTGACGGGCCCGGTGTGCAGGACGCGGTCGGCCGGGGTGAGGGGGTGGCTGTCCTGGAGCGCGGCCAGGCGGGCGCGGAGCGCGGTGTGGGTGATGCGGACGGGTTCGGGGCGGCCGGTGGTGCCCGCGGTGTGGGCGACGCAGGCGAGGTCGTCGCCGGTGACGGTGGTCGCGGGGGCGTCGCCGGATTCGCCGTCGAGCGCGGCGGCCAGTTCGTCCAGGCACCAGATCTCGGTGTCGGTGGCGGGCAGCCGGTCGGCGAGGGCGCGGTGGGTGAGCAGCAGCGGGACCTGCGCGTCGTCCAGGCGCCGGACCAGGGCGGCCGTATCCACGCGGTCCCCGCCGTCCAGCGGTACGTAGGCGGCGCCGGACTTGAGGACGGCCGGGACGGCGACGGCGAGGTCGGCGGAGGGCGGCAGGGCGAGGCCGACGAGCACACCGGGGCCGGCGCCGTTGCGGAGCAGGCGGTGGGCGAGCTGGTTGGCGCGGCGGTCGGCGGCGGCGTGGGTGAGCCGGGGGCCGTCCGCGTCGCGCACCGCGGCGGCATCCGGGCTGGCGGCGGCCGCGGCGGCGGTGGCCTCGTGCGCGGTGGCCTGCGGCGGCTCCGCCGGGCGGGCGGCGGCCGGGAGCGGGGCGGCGGTGGCGGGCGGGAGGGCGCCGAGGCGGATGTCCGGGTCGGCGGTCGCGGCGGTCAGGGTGCGGACGAAGAGGTCCGTCAGCGCGCGGGCGGACTCCTCGTCGTAGAGGTCGGTGCTGTATTCGAGGCGGCCGCGGACGGTGTCGCCGTCCTCGAAGAGGTCGAGGAGGAGGTCGAACTCGGCCTTGTGGCCGGTCAGTTCGAGCGGTTCGACGCGCAGTCCGCCCTCGTTCCAGGTGGGGAAGGGGACGTTCTGGTACGAGACCATCACCTGGAAGACGGGGGTGTGGGCGAGGGAGCGCTCCGGCTGGAGCTGTTCGACGAGGCGCTCGAAGGGCACGCTCTGGTGGTCGTAGGCGTCGAGGCAGACGGCGCTGACGCGGCGGACGGTCTCGCGGAACGTGGGGTCGCCGGAGAGGTCGCAGCGCAGCGCCAGGGTGTTGACGAACAGGCCGACCAGCGGCTCCAGTTCGACCTGGGTGCGGCCGGCGACGGGCGTGCCGACGACGATGTCGTCGTGGTCGCAGAGCCGGGCGAGCACCGCCTGGAAGGCGGCGGTGACCACCATGAAGGGCGTGGCGCCCGCGGCGCGGGCCACCTCGCGGACGGCGGCGGTCAGCGGCGCCGGAAGGGCGAGGGGCACGGAGGAGCCGCGGTAGGTCTTCTCGCGGGGGCGGGGCAGCGGGGTGGGCAGGCCGATCTCGGCGGGGGCGCCCTTGAGGGTGCGCAGCCAGTGGTCGGTGTCGGCGTCCCAGGCGGCCTGGGCGTCGTCGCCGTTCTGCCACTGCGCGAAGTCGGCGTACTGCACGTCGAGTTCGGGCAGCCGCGGGTCGGTGCCGCGGGTGCGGGCGCCGTAGAGGGCGATGAGTTCGCGCATCAGGACGCCCATGGACCAGCGGTCGCAGACGATGTGGTGCAGCGTGACGAGGACGGCGGCGGAGTCGTCGGCGAGGTCGAGGAGTTCGACCCGGAAGAGGGGGCCGTCGGCGAGGTCGAAGGGGCGGGCGATGAGCGCGGCCTCGCGGCGGGCGATCTCCTCGTCCACCGCGTCCGCGGCCAGGCCCCGCAGCGCGACGGTGCGGATCTCCGGCGGCAGGGTGGCACGGACCTCCTGCACGGGGCCGTCGGGGCCGTCGCGGAAGACGGTGCGCAGCGCCTCGTGGCGCCGGACGATCTCCTCGCAGGCGGCGGCGAAGGCGGCGAGGTCGCAGGCGCCGTGGATGCGCAGCCCGGCGGAGATGACGTACGAGGCGCCGTTGCCGGAGAAGCGGTCCCAGAACCAGAAGCGGCTCTGCGAGAACGCCAGCGGGGCGGGCGCGGACGGGTCCGGGCGGCGCGGCACGGTGGTGGCGGGCCGGCGGTCGATGCCTTCGGCGCGCAGCAGGCTCTCCAGGAGTTCCCGGCGCTGCGGGGAGAGGTGGAAGCGACCGGTGGTCACTGGTGCGGCCCCTTTCGTGCGGTGGTGAGCGGGCGGTGCGGTGGGTGCTGCGGCGCGGCGCCGGCGGGTAGCGGGCCGGGGCGGTCCGGGCCGGTCATGCCGGGCTCCCGGGGTCGCCGAGGGCCGCTTCCACCTGGTCGTCGCTGAGTTCGGCCAGGCGGATCAGGAGGGCGGCGGTCTTCTCGATGACGGCGCGGTCGCCGCCCTCCTGGAGCAGGACCTCGGCGAGCCCGGCGACGGTCGGCTCGCGGAAGACGCGGTGCAGCGGGACGTCCGCCTGGAAGGTGTCGCGGAGCCGGGCGACGATGCGGGTGGAGAGCAGCGAGTGGCCGCCCAAAGCGAAGAAGTCGTCGGTGACGCCGACCCGGTCGAGACCGAGCGCCTCGGCCCAGATCCCGGCGATGACCTCCTCGACGGGCGTGCGGGGCGCCGTGTAGTCGTCGCCGGAGCGCCGGGTGTCGGGGGCGGGCAGCGCCTTCCGGTCGATCTTGCCGTTGGGCGTCAGCGGCAGCGCGTCGAGGGCGACGTAGGCGGTGGGGATCATGTAGTCGGGCAGCGGCACGCCGAGCGCGGTGCGCAGCCGCGGGACGAGGGACGCGAGGCGGGCCGCGGCGTCCGTTCCTTCGCCGTCGGTGTCCGGGGCGAGGACGACGTAGGCGGTCAGCCGCTGGTCGCCCGCGGTGTCCTCGCGGACGGTGACGACGGCCTGCTCGACGGAGTCCTGGGCCTCCAGCACGGTCTCGATCTCGCCGAGTTCGATGCGGTAGCCGCGGAGTTTGACCTGGTGGTCGAGGCGGCCGAGGAATTCGATCGCGCCGCCCTGGGTGCGGCGGACGAGGTCGCCGGTGCGGTAGAGCCGCTCGTCGGGGGCGGTCGGGAAGGGGTGCGGGACGAAGCGTTCGGCGGTGAGTTCGGGGCGGCCGAGGTAGCCGCGGGCGAGTCCGGCGCCGCCGATGCACAGCTCGCCGGGGACGCCGGGGGCGGCGAGGCGGCCGTGTGCGTCGAGGACGTGCAGCTGGGTGTTGGCGATGGGCGTGCCGAGGGTGACGGGGCCGTCGCCGACGCGGGCGACGGACGACCAGATCGTCGTCTCGGTCGGGCCGTACATGTTCCACACCTCGGCGCCGGTCGCCACCAGCCGGTCGGCGAGTTCCTGCGGCAGCGCCTCGCCGCCGGCCAGGATCCGGAAGCCGTCGGCGGGGTGCCAGCCGGCGTCGAGGAGCATCCGCCAGGTCGAGGGGGTGGCCTGCATGACGGTGGCGCCGGACGCGGTGAGGGCGGCGGCGAGGCGGGCGCCGTCGGCGGCGGTCCCGCGGTCGGCGAGCAGCACCCGGGCGCCCGCGGTCAGCGGCAGCAGCAGCTCCAGCATCGAGATGTCGAACGCGAGGGTGGTGACGGCGCAGAGCAGGTCGCCCTCGGCGAGACCGGGCCGCTCCCCCATCGCCGCGAGGAAGTTGCCGAGCGCGGAGTGCGGGATCTGCACGCCCTTGGGGCGGCCGGTGGAGCCCGAGGTGTAGATGACGTAGGCGAGGTCGTCGCCGCCGATCGGGCCGGTGGCGGGCGGCTGGGTGGACTCGGCGTCGAGCAGGCCGTCGGCCTCGTCGAGGCAGAGGGTCTCCGCCACGGGCAGTGCGGTCTCGGCGGTGAGGGCGGTGAGGACGGCGCGTTCGGTCAGCAGGAGGGCGAGGCCGGAGTCCTGGAGGGTGAAGGCGATGCGGTCGGCGGGGAAGCCGGGGTCCAGGGGGACGTAGGCGCCGCCCGCCTTGAGGACGGCGAGCATCGCGATCAGCATCCGGGGGGTGCGCTCGACGCACAGGCCGACCAGCACGTCCCGGCCGACGCCCTTGGCGCGCAGCACGCGGGCGAGTTGGTTGGCGCGGCGGTCCAGTTCGCCGTAGGTGAGGGTGTGGGCGCCGTCGGCGGTGCGGACCGCCTCGGCGTCGGGGGCGTGGGCGGCGCGGGCGGCGATGCGGTCCGGGACGGGCAGGTCGGCGGAGCGGTCGCGGGCGGTGTCGTTGCCGGCGGCCCGCAGCGCGGCCTCCTCGGCGGGGGTGAGCATCGCGGCGTCGCCGATGGGCGCCTCGGGGGCGGCGGCGAGGGCGGTGGTGAGTTCGGTGAGGTGGCCGGCCATCCGCCGGACGGTCGCCTCGTCGAAGAGGTCGCTGTTGTACTCCAGGGAGCCGCTGAGGCCGTCGGGGCCCTCGAAGACCTCCAGGGTGAGGTCGAAGCGGGCGGCGGCGCCGGGGACCTCGACGGGCTCCATGCGCAGGCCGACACTGCCGAAGTCGGGCAGCGTGATGTTCTGGTAGATGAAGGAGACCTGGAAGACCGGCGGGCGGGAGAGGTCGCGCTGCGGGTGCAGCTCCTCCACCAGCCGCTCGAACGGCAGCTCCTGGTGGGCGAAGGCGCCGAGCGCCGACTCGCGCACCCGGCCGATCAGTTCGAGGAAGGTGGGGTTGCCGGAGACGTCGGCGCGCAGCGCGACCATGTTGACGAAGAGGCCGATGAGCCCCTCGACCTCGGGCCGGGTGCGGTTGGCGACGGGCACGCCGACGACCAGGTCCTCCTCGCGGCTGTAGCGGTGCAGCAGGACGTCGAAGGCGGCGAGCATGCCCATGAACGGGGTGCCGCCCGCCCGGCCGCTCGCCTCGCGCAGCGCGCTCGCCGCGGCGGCGGGCAGCCGGAAGGGGACCGAGCCGCCGCGGGTGGACTGGACGGCCGGGCGCGGCCGGTCGGTCGGCAGCTCCAGCATCGGCGGGGCGCCGCGCAGCGTCTCCCGCCAGTACGCGAGGTCGGCGGCGGTGGCCTCGCCGGTGAGCCGCTTGCGCTGCCAGAGGGTGTAGTCGGCGTACTGGATCGGCAGCGGCGCGAGGTCCGGTTCGGCGCCGGTGGTCCAGGCGCCGTAGAGGGCGATGAGTTCGCCGAAGGCGACGGAGGTGGACCACAGGTCGCCGGCGATGTGGTGGAGCGTCATCAGCAGGATGTGCTCGTCGTCGGCGAGGCGCAGGAAGCGGAAGCGCAGCAGCGGGCCGGTGGCCAGGTCGAAGGGGCGGGCGAACTCCTCGCGGGCCAGGGCGACGATCTCGGCGTGCTGCTCGGGGCCGTCGCCGCGCAGCTGCGGGCAGTTCGCCACGGTGATCTCGGGCTCGCCGTCCGGGGCGATGACCTGCACCGGTGCGCCGTCGGCCGCCTCGAAGGTGGTGCGCAGCGCCTCGTGGCGGCGGACCAGTTCGCGGGCGCAGCGCCGCCACACGTCGAGGTCGAGCCGCCCGTGGACCCGCATCGCGCCGGGGATGCTGTACGCCGCGTTGCCGGGGGTCAGCTGCTCCAGGAACCACATGCGCGACTGTGCGAACGACGCGGGGAAGCGGCGCTCCTTCCGGCGGCCGCGTAGCCGCTCGGCGAGCAGGGCGCGCTTCTCGGCCGGCGACAGGCTTCCCAGATCGGTGGTGCTCACGGGCGCATCATCCTTGTGTCGTAGAGGTGGGGCGGCGGGTGCGGCGGCAGGCTCTCGGAGGTCGGCCGGTGCCGGGCGCGGGGCGTGTCGCGCGGCAGGCGGGGCCTTGCGGACACGCCCCGGCACCGGCCGCGGTTCAGCTGCGGTCCTCGTCCGTCTCCTCGGCGAGCAGCCGGGCGAGTTCCGCCTCGACCTCGGCGTCGCTGAGGTCGTCGAGCCGGTCGGCGTCGGGCAGTTGGTCGTCGTCGCGGCTGAGCGCCTCGATGGTGTCGGCGGCGGCGGGCGCGGCGGTGAGGAGGGTGACGGTGCGGGCGATCGTCGGGTCGTCGAAGAAGGCCCGCAGGTCGAGTTCGGTACCGAAGTGGCTCTGGAGTTTGGTGCCGATCTGGACGGCGGCGAGCGAGTGCCCGCCGAGGGCGAAGAACGGGTCGTTGACCCCGGCCCGGTCGACGCCGAGGACCTCCTGCCAGACCGCGGCGACCGCCCGTTCGTCCTCGGTGGCCGGTGCGACGTACGGGATGTCGAGGTCGGGGCGCGGGTGGGTGCCGGCGAGCGGGGCGAGGGCCGCGCTCTCCCGGGCGAGGGTCTCGGGGGTGAGGGCGGCGGCGAGGCGGCGCACCTCGTCGAGGTCGTGGTGGGTGACGACGAGGTGTGCGGGCAGGCCGGGCCCGTCCGCCGCCGAGAGGATACGGGCGAACGCGACGCGGCCGTCGGCCTCGGAGATGCCCTCGCCCAGCAGTTGGAGCGTCGTGGGGGCGGCGGCCGGTTCCGTGGCGCCGGGGCCGCTCTGCTCGCCGACGGCGCGTTCGATCTGCGCGATCATCCCGTCGACGTCGTTGATGCGCTTGAGGGTGAAGTCCCCGATGCGGACGAGGAGTTCGCCGGCCGGGCCGAGGATGTCGATGTCGCAGGTGAGGGTGGAGCCGCCATCGGGTGAGCCCTTGAGGGTGACGTCGCAGGTGAGGGCGGCGGTGAGCGGGGCGGCGATCTCCAGGCTGCGGTAGGTGAAGGGCAGGTAGTAGCCGTCCGCCATCTGGATGCGGGCGGAGACCCCGGCGACGTCGAGCAGCGCCGGGTGCAGCGGGTAGCCGTCGAGGTCGGCCAGGAAGGCGTCGTCGAGGCGGAGTTCGACCAGCAGCCGGCCGTCGCCGACGTGCACGCCCTTCAGGCAGCGCCAGCGCGGGCCGAGGGTGAAGTCGATGCGGCCGCCCTGTTCCATCAGGTCGAGCTTGAACAGCCGCTTCAGCTCGTCCTGGTCGGTGACGGTGCGGGCCCCGGCCAGGTCGCGGCGGAGCGCGTCGAGGTCGCGGACCGGGGTCTCGGTGCGGTCGTGGAAGGCGACGGTGCCGACGGCGTGGGTCTGCCAGCCGTCGCCGCCGGGCTCGGTGGTGCGGCTGCGGACGGTGAAGCGGGTGGCGCCGTCGCGCTCCTCGACGGTGGTGTAGAGGTCGCGGCTCTGGCCGTCGGGGACGATGACGGGCAGTGCGAACAGCACGTCCTGCAGCTCGATGACGCGGCCGGCGGCCTGTTCGGCGACGGCGGCGCGGACCAGTTCGAGGTAGGTGGTGCCGGGGACGAGGCCCTGGCCCATGATCCGGTGGTCGTCGACGATCCAGCTGCCGGCGGTGGTCAGGGTGGTGAGGTGGGTGCGGCCGGTGTCGGTGGTCTCCAGCAGGCGCTGGAGCAGCGGCTGCCCGGTCGGCTCTCCCCCGGGCCCGCCGCCGAGCTGCTCGGCGAGTCCGGCGGCCATGCCGACGCCGCGCCAGGTGTCCCAGCCGACGGAGACGACGGCGGTGGTGCCCTCGGCCCGCTTGTGCTGGGCGTAGGCGTCGAGGAAGGCGTTGGCGGCGGCGTAGTCGCTCTGGCCGGGGCCGCCGAGGACGGCGGTGAGCGAGGAGCAGAGCAGGACGAAGTCGAGCGGGTCGGCGGCGCAGACCCGGTCCAGGACGAGGGTCCCGCGGGTCTTGGCGGCGAGGACCGCGTCGGCGTCGGCACCGGTCTTGTTCATGACCATGCCGCGGGAGGGCACTCCGGCGGCGTGCACCAGGCCGTTCAGCGGACCGTGGCGGTCGCGGAGCGCGGCGACGGCGGTGGCGGTCGCGGCCTCGTCGGTGACGTCGGCGCGCAGCACCACGACGCGGGCGCCGGCCTCTTGAAGGCGGCGCAGCCGGCCGATGCGGACGGAGGTGGGGTCCTGCGGGCCGTGGGCGGCGACGTGGTCGTCCCAGGTCTCCTCGGCGGGAAACTCCGAGCGGGTCAGCAGGCCGATGGCGGGGTTGCGGACGCTCTGCGCCAGGTGGTCGGCGAGGGCGAGGGCGATGCCGCCGAGGCCGCCGGTGAGCAGGTAGACGCCGTTGTCGCGGAGGCGGGCGGGCGGCTGCGGGGCGGCCTCGGGGGCGGTCAGGGGAACGGCGTCGAAGCCGCGGGCCCACCAGTGGGTGCCGCGCAGCGCGAGGTCGCGGGCGTCGGTCGGGCGGCGCAGCAGCTCCATGAGGGCGCGCAGCGCCGGGTCGGCCGGGCCGTGCGGGTCGGTGCCGGTGACGTCCAGGGTGCGGCAGCTGACGCCGGTGATCTCCTGCGGGAGGACGGTGCTCGCGCCGAGCAGCAGGGCGTGTTCGGGCTGGAGCGCCTCGTCGCCGGTGACCGCGTGCACGCCGCGGCAGACGGTGTCGAGGGTGACGGGGGCGGCCCCGCGCCGGTCGGCGAGGGCGCCGCCCAGGGCGAGGAGGCTGTCGAAGCCGGCGCGGCGGGCACGGCCCAGGCGGGCCTCGTCCAGGGGGCCGTCGGGACCGCAGCCGGTGCTCCAGACGTGGACCAGGCGCAGCCGGGCGGCGCCGGTCGCGTCGAGCGCGGTGAGCAGCTCGGCGAAGTGGTCGCGGTCGGCCGGGTCGAGGGCCCAGGAGTCGCCGTCGTGGTGGAGCCCGCGGCCGGCGGCGACGCCGATCACGCGGGCGCCGTCGTCGCCGAGGCGCCGCGCCAGGTCGCGGCCGAGCGGCAGATCGGTGCCGAGGACGGCCCAGACCGCGTCGCTGTCCTGCGGCGGGCGGGCGGCGTCCGGGGCGAGGCGGGTCCAGCCGGGGGTGTGGAACCAGTCGTCGAGCGAGGTCGGCGCGGTGGCGCCCGGCCGGTCGGCCGGGGCGGGTGCCTGGTCGGGCTCGACCCAGTAGCGGTCGCGGGCGAAGGCGTAGGGCGGCAGGGGCAGCGGCGGGCGGTCCCCCGGTGCGGTGGCGGACGGCCGGGCGGCGGGGACGCCGGCGCTCCACAGGGCGCCGAGTCCGGCGAGGAGGTGGGCGCGGTCGTCGGCCGGCTCGTTGGGGTGGCGCAGCGAACCGCGGACGGTGCGGCCCTCGCGGAAGGCGCGGTGCTGCCGTACGAAGTTGCCGAGCGTCTGGCCCGGGCCGACCTCCAGGAGGACGAGGTCGGGGTCGGCGAGGAGGACGTCCAGCGCGTCGGCGAAGCGGACCGGGCGGCGCAGGTGGGCGCCCCAGTAGGCGGGGTCGGTGGCCTCGGCGTCGGTGATCCAGGTGCCGGTGACGTTGGAGAGGTAGGGGATGCGCGGCGGGTGGAGGGCGACCTTGCGGACCTCGTCGACGAACGGGTCGATCGCGCCGTCCATGCTCGGCGAGTGGAAGGCGTGCGAGGTGTGCAGGCGGCGGCAGGCGACGCCGTCGGCGGTCAGCGCGGTCCGCAGCCGCTCGATCGCGTCCTCGGGGCCGCTGACCACGCTCAGCTCGCTGGAGTTGGCGGCGGCCAGGCAGAGCGCGTCGTCCCCGGCGATCCGGGCGAGGGTCTGCTCCTCGGAGAGGAAGACGCTGAGCATCGCGCCGGGCTCCATGGCCTCGACGAGGGCGCCGCGGGCCGCGACGAGGCGGACGGCGTCCTCCAGCGAGAGGACCCCGGCCAGGCAGGCGGCGGCGAACTCGCCGATGCTGTGGCCGACCATCGCCTTGGGGGTGACGCCCCAGGCGTTCCAGAGGCGGGCGAGGGCGTACTCGACGCTGAAGAGGACCGGCTGGGTCAGGGCGGTGCGCTCCAGCCGCGCGGCGGCGTCCGCGGCCTCGGCGTCCGGGGCGAAGAGGACGGTGCGCAGGTCGGTGCCGAGGTGCGGGGTGAACAGTTCGGCGCAGCGGTCGAGTTCGGCGGCGAAGGCCGGTTCGCTGTCGTGGAGGCCGCGGGCCATGGCGACGTACTGGGAGCCCTGGCCGGGGAAGAGGAACGCGACGGGCGCGGGCCGCTCGGGGGCGGCTACGGCGTCGGCCGGGGTGAGGGCGCGCAGTGCGGCGGCGGCCTCGGCGGCGGTGGCGCCGACCACGGCGGCGCGGTGGCCGAAGGCGCGGCGGCGGTGGGTGAGGGTGTGGGCGAGGGCGTCGAGGCCGGTGTCCGGGTGGGCTTCGAGGTGGTCGGCGAGGCGGGCGGCGTTGTCGGCGAGGGCCTGCGGGGAGGCGGCGGACAGCGGCAGCAGCCGGGGCGCGCCCGCCGGGGCGGCCGGCGGCGCGGCGGGCGCGGGCGGGGCCTCCTCCAGGACGACGTGGACGTTGGTGCCGCCGATGCCGAACGCGCTGACCCCGGCCCGGCGGGGCTCGTCGCCGCGCGGCCAGGGGGTGAGGTCTCCGCTGACCCGGAAGGGGCTCTTGTCCAGGTCGAGTTCGGGGTTGGGGGCGGAGAAGTGGGCGGTGGCGGGGATCGCCTCGTGGCGCAGGGCCAGGGTGGCCTTGATGAGCGCGGTGATGCCGGCGGCGGCGTCGAGGTGGCCGACGTTGGACTTGACCGCGCCGAGGGTGCAGTAACCGGTGGCGTCGGTGTGTTCGCGGTAGGCGCGCGTGAGGGCGGCGATCTCGATGGGGTCGCCGAGCGCGGTGCCGGTGCCGTGGGTCTCGACGTAGCCGACGGTGGCCGGATCGACGTCGGCGACGGCGAGGGCCTCGGCGATGACCTCGGCCTGGCCCTCGACGCTGGGCGCGGTGTAACCGGCCTTGAGGGCGCCGTCGTTGTTGACGGCGGTGCCGCGGATGACGGCGTCGATGCGGTCGCCCGCGCCCTGCGCGTCGGCGAGGCGGCGCAGCACGACGAGACCGGCGCCGTTGCCCGGGACGGTGCCGCCGGCGGCCGCGTCGAAGGGGCGGCAGTGGCCGTCGGCGGAGAGGATGCCGCCGGGCTCGTGGACATGGCCGCTCTTGAGGGGCGCGGAGACGGAGACGCCGCCGGCCAGCGCGATGTCGCACTCGCCGTTGAGGAGGCTCTGGCAGGCGAGGTGGACGGCGGTGAGCGAGGTGGAGCAGGCGGTCTGCACGGTGACCGCCGGGCCGGTGAGGTCGAACTTGTAGGCCACGCGGGTGGCCAGGAAGTCCTTGTCGGAGGCGAGGAGGGTGCGGTAGATGCCGGTGGCCTCGAAGTACCGGCGGTTTTGGAGGATGTTGAAGAGGAGGTACGAGTTGAGGCTGGCGCCGCCGAAGACGCCGATGCGGCCGCCGGCGGTGGCCGGGTCGATACCGGCGGACTCCAGGGCCTGCCAGGCGCATTCGAGGAACACCCGGTGCTGGGGGTCCATGAGTTCGGCCTCGCGGGGGCTGTAGCCGAAGAAGGCGGCGTCGAAGCGGTCGCCGTCCTCCAGCACGCCCTTGGCCTTGACGTAGTGGTCCCCGTCCAGCTCCTCGGGGGTGACGCCGGAGGCGAGCAGTTCCTCGTCGGTGAGGGCGGAGACGGTCTCGCGGCCCGCGGCCAGGTGCTGCCAGAAGGCGTCGACGTCGGGCGCGCCGGGGAACCGCCCGGCCATCCCGATGATCGCCACCTGGTTCGTCTCGTCCGGAGTGTCCGGCACTGGGGTCACCTACCGTTCCGTGAGCGCGACCGGCGGTCGGCCGCTTGCCGGCGCCGGTTGTGGGACTGGCGGCGGCTCTCGGCGCGGCGCTGCGCGTCGAGGGCGGTGCCACCAAAGGACATGGGGCCGTCGAGGTACCGGGCCAGCGAGCCGACCGTGGGGTACTGGAAGAGTTCGACCATCGTCAGGTCGGTGCCGAGCCGGTCGGCGATCTTGCCGCGGACCTCGGCCAGCAGCAGCGAGTGGCCGCCGAGGTCGAAGAAGTTGTCGTGCACGCCGACCCGTTCGACGCCGAGCGCCTCGCGCCACAGGGCGGCGAGGGTGTCCTCCAGGCCCGTGTCCGGGGCGACGTAGGACGTCGCGAGGTCGGGGCGGTCGGTGTCGGGTTCGGGGAGCGCCGCGCGGTCGGTCTTGCCGTTGGGGGTGAGCGGCAGCGCCGGCAGGACGAGGAACGCCGCGGGCACCATGTGGGCCGGCAGGTACTCCTTGAGGTGGGTGAGGAGGTCGCCGGTCTGCGGGGCGGTGCCGTCGGCGGTGAGGTAGGCGGTCAGCCGTACGTCGCCGGGGGCGTGTTCGCGGGCGGTGACGACGGCCTCGCGGACCCGCGGGTGGGCGGCGAGGCGGGCCTCGATCTCGCCGAGTTCGATGCGCAGGCCGCGGATCTTGACCTGGTGGTCGAGGCGGCCGAGGAACTCCAGGGCGCCGTCGGCGCGGTGGCGGGCGAGGTCGCCGGTCTTGTAGAGGCGGGCGCCGGGTGCGGTGGCGAACGGGTCGGGGACGAAGCGTTCCTCGGTCAGCTCGGGACGGTTCAGGTAGCCGCGGGCCAGGTTGCGGCCGCCGATGTGGAGTTCGCCGGGGACGCCCGCGGGGACCGGCCGCAGATGGCGGTCGAGGACGTACATCCGGGTGTTGGCGATGGCGTGGCCGATGGGGACGGGGCCGCTCTCCTCGCGGCGGCAGGTCCAGGCGGTGACGTCGACGGCCGCCTCGGTCGGGCCGTAGAGGTTGTGCAGATCGGCGTCGAGGGCGGCGAGGAAGCGGTCCCTCAGCTCGGCGGGCAGGGCCTCGCCGGAGCAGACGACGCGGCGCAGTCCGGTGCAGCGGGCGGCGTCCGGTTCGGTCAGGAACAGCTGGAGCATCGAGGGGACGAAGTGGACGGTGGTGACGGCCTCGGCGCGGACGGTGGCGGCGAGGTAGCGGGCGTCCTTGTGGCCCTCGGGGCGGGCGACGACGAGGGTGGCGCCGGTCATCAGCGGCCAGAAGAACTCCCACACCGACACGTCGAAGGAGAACGGCGTCTTCTGCAGGACGCGGTCGGTGGCGTCCAGTCCGTAGGCGTCCTGCATCCACAGCAGGCGGTTGCGGATCGCCGCGTGGACGTTCATGACGCCCTTGGGGCGGCCGGTGGAGCCGGAGGTGTAGATGACGTACGCGAGGTCCTCGCCGCCGACCGGCACGTCCGGGTCGTGGTCCGGTGCGGCGGCCAGCGCGTCGGCCGCCTCGTCGAGGCAGAGCGCGCGGGACCCGGCGGGCAGCGGCGGCAGGGCGTCGAGGACGGCGCGGTGGGTGAGCAGCACCGGGGTCGCCGCGTCGTCGAGCATGTCGGCGAGCCGGTCGGCGGGCAGCCCCGGATCGAGCGGTACGTAGGCGCCGCCCGCCTTGAGGACCGCGAGCAGGGCGGTGACCAGGTCCAACGAGCGTTCCATGGCGACGCCGACGAGGACGTCCCGGCCGACGCCGAGGCCGATGAGGTGGTGGGCGAGGCGGTTGGCGCGGGCGTTGAGTTCCCGGTAGGTCAGCGAGGTGCCCTCGAAGCGCACCGCCTCGGCGTCCGGCGTCTGCCGCACGCGTTCCTCGACGTCCTGGTGGATCCAGCCGTGGCCGGGCCACTCGGCGTCGGGCCCGTGGCCGAGGGCGAGGGTGCGCTCGCGCGCGTCGTCGTCGAGGAGCGGAAGGGTGTCGACGGGGGCCGCGGGGTCGGCGGTGATTCCCTCGATCAGCCACCGGAAGGCGTCGGCCATGCGGACGACGGTCGGCTCGTCGAAGAGGTCCCGGTCGTACTCGAACCAGCCGGCGAGCCGGTCGCCCTCGGCGAAGAACTGCAGCTCCAGGTCGAAGCGGGCGCCCTGGGCGGCGAGCGGGACGCGGGTGATGCGCAGCCCGTCCAGGGTGAGGGCGGGCAGCGGGTCGCTCTGGTAGGAGAGGCTGACCTGGAAGACCGGCGGGCGGCTCAGGTCGCGCGGCGGGCGCAGGTCCTCGACGACCTTCTCGAACGGGATGTCCTGGTGGGCGTAGGCGCCGAAGCAGGCGTCGCGCACCCGCTCCAGGACGTCGTGGAAGGAGGGGCCGCCGCCGAGGTGGGCACGGACCGGCAGGGTGTTGACGAAGAAGCCGATCAGCGGCTCCACCTCGCGGCGGGCACGGCCCGCGGTCGGCACGCCGACCACCACGTCGTCCTGGTTGCCGTAGCGGTGCAGCAGGACGTGGAAGGCGGCCAGCAGCGCCGTGTAGGTGGTGGCGCGGTGCTCCTTGGCGAGGGCGGTCAGGGCCCGCATGACGGAGGCGGGCAGGGCGAAGGGGACGGAGGCGCCGTTGAAGCCCTGGACGGCGGGGCGGGGCCGGTCGGTGGCGAGGTCCAGGGAGCGCGGTGCGCCGGCCAGGTGGCCGCGCCAGTACGCGAGGCCGTCGGAGAGGTCGCGTTCGCGCAGGTCCTGCTGTTGCCAGGTGGCGAAGTCGCCGTACTGGACGTCGAGTTCGGGCAGGTCGGCCGGGCGGCCCGTGGTCCGGGCCGCGTAGTGGGCGGAGAGTTCGGAGACGAGGATGCCGACCGACCAGCCGTCGGCGACGAGGTGGTGCAGGGCCAGCGCGAGGACGTGGTCGTCGGGGCCCAGGCGCAGCAGCCGGAAGCGGAGCAGCGGCCCTTCGGCGAGGTCGAAGGGGTCGGCGAGCGCCGCGGTGATGTGCCGCTCCAGCGCGGCGCCGGCGGGCGGAGCGTCGCTCAGGTCGGTCTCGGGCAGGTCGAGGGTGAGGCGGTCGCGGACGAGTTGGACGGGGCGGCCGTCGCGCAGCGGGAAGACGGTGCGCAGCGCCTCGTGGCGGGCGACGACGTCGTTGAGGGCGGCGCGCAGCACCGCGGCGTCGAGGCGGCCGCGCAGCCGGAGGGCGGCGGGGATGACGTAGGCGGGGTTGTGCGGGCGCAGTTGTTCGAGGAACCACATGCCCTGCTGGGTGACGGAGAGCGGAAACGTGGTGTCGGCCTCCGTCTCGACTCCCTGTTCGGCGAGGAGTTTCTCGAAGAGGGCGCGTTTCTCCGGGGAGAGCGCGGCGAGGGTCGCGTCGAGGTCGGTCATCGCTGCTCGTCCCCCTCCAGGGCGGCACGCGCCTGGTCGTCGGGGAGGTCGGCGAGCTGGGCGAGGAGGCGGGAGGCGACGTCGCCGGCGCGGTCGACGCGGCGGATGGCGCCCGCGCCCGCTCCCGCGGCGCCGTCGGCCCCGGACTCCAGCTCCTTGAGGATCAGGTCGGCGAGGCTGCTGACGGTGCCGCCCTCCAGGAAGGCGGAGATCGGCAGGGAGACGCCGAGGCCGCCTTCGACGGCGTTCTTCAGCTCGACGGCCATGAGGGAGTCGACACCGAGGTCGATGAGCGGCTGGTCGGGGCCGAGCCGGTCGGCGGAGGTGTCGAGGGTGGCGGTGACTCCGGCGAGCAGCGCCTCGGTGAGCGGGGCGCGGCGCTCGCGGGAGCGGAGCGCGAGCAGTTCGTCGCGGGTGATGCGCAGCCGGTTGCGGCGGGCGGTGGCCCGGGCGGCGGGCACCTGGCCGCCGCCGTCGACCAGTTCGGCCAGCAGCGACGAGCCGGAGACCTCGCGGTAGCGGCGGCCCCAGTCGGCCCAGTCGACGGGGGCGACGGCGATCTGCGGGGCGTCGTGGGCGAGCAGCCGGTGCAGCACCCGCAGCGCCTGGGCGGGCCGCAGAGTCTCCATGCCGCGGCTGACGCCGGGGGTCACGTCGGCCTCCCGGGCGGCCATGCCGACGTCCTGCCAGATGCCCCAGTTGATGCTGAGGGCCGGTGTGCCCTGGGCGCGGCGGTGGTGGGCGAGGGCGTCGAGGAAGGCGTTGGCGGCGGCGTACGCGGCGAAGAACGGCGAGCCGAGGACGGCGCTGGTGGAGGAGAAGAGGGTGAAGAAGTCCAGCTCGCGGTCGGCGAAGGCGCGGTGCAGATGCCAGGCGCCGAGGGCCTTGGGCCGCAGGTGCCAGGCGAGGGCGTCCGGTTCGAGTTCGGGCAGCGGGATGACGTCGCCGACGCCGGCGGCGTGCACGATGCCGCGGATCGGCGGGCGGCCCTCGCCGTCGTAGCGGGTCAGGAAGGCGGTCAGCGCGGCCTCGTCGGCGACGTCCAGCGCCTCGGTGCGGACGCCGGCGCCGAGGGCCTCCAGCTCGCGGACGGCGGCCACGCGCGCGGCGGCCGGGTCGGCGGCGTCCAGCGTGGCCCAGGTCTCGCGCGGCGGCAGCGGGGTGCGGCCGGCGAGGATCAGATGGCGGGCGCCGGCGGCGGCCAGCGAGCGGGCGACGGCGAGGCCGAGGCCGCCGAGACCGCCGGTGACGAGGTAGGCGGCGTCGCGGCGCCAGGTGATGCCGCTCAGGGGCAGCGCGTCGGCGTCCTCGCGGACCAGCCGGGCGGCGTAGCGGGTCTCGCCGCGCAGCGCGAGCTGGTCCTCGGTGTCGCGGTGGGTGACGGCGTCGGCCAGGCGGGCGGCGGCGTCGGCGGCGTCGCCTGCCGGGTCGAGGTCGATGAGGCCGCCCCAGATCGCGGCGTGCTCCTGCTGGACGGACCGGCCCAGGCCCCAGAGGGTCGCGGGCAGCACGGCGACCGGCTCGGGCTCCGCGGGCGCGACGGCGCCGCGGGTGACCAGCCAGAGGCGGGCGGCGGTGTCGCCGGCCGCGCGGGTCAGTGCCTGGGCGGCGCGCACGGCGCTCATGCAGGCGGCGTCCTCGGCGGCGAGCAGTTCCGCGCCGGTGCCGGGGTCGGCGGGCGCGTCCAGGCTCCAGAGGTGGACCACCTCGGCGCCGTCGCCGTCCGCCGCTTGTGTCAGGAGGCGGGTGAGGTCGGCCGGTTCACCGCGGCGGACGGTGGCCTCGGCGCCGCCGTCGTAGGCGTAGGCGTCACCGGGGCGGACGCGGACGGCGCGGGTGCCGCGCGCGGTGAGGGCGGCGGTGAGGGCGTCGCCGACGCCGGTGGTGTCGGCGAGCACCAGCCAGGTGCGGGCCGCCGCCTCCGCGGGGCCGTCGGTGGCCGGGGCGTCGACGGGGTGCCAGGCGAGGCGGTGCAGCAGGTCCTCGTCGGGGTGGGCGTCCTCGTGGCCGTCGGCGGCGCCGTCGGTGAGGGCCGCGGCGTCCTGCCAGGCGGTGTCGGAGCCGGGGGTGTGGCGGGAGGTGCGCAGGCAGGGGACGCGCTGGAAGGGGTAGGTGGGGACGGCGACCTTGGTGCGGGTGTAGTCGGCGTCGAAGCCGCGCCAGTCCAGGTCGCCGCCGTGCGCGTGGAGTTCGGCTACGGAGCCCAGCAGCACCTGCCAGTCGTCCTGCTGCGGGCGCAGGCTCGGCAGCAGCAGCCCGTCGTGGTCGGGCGGGAGCATGTCGTTCACCAGGCCGAGCAGGGTGGGGGCCGGGCCGACCTCGATGAAGTTGCGGTAGCCCATGCCGAGCAGGGTGGCGATGCCGGTGGCGAAGCGGACCGGGCGGCGGGCGTGGCGGCACCAGTAGTCGGCGTCCGGGGCGTCCTCCCACGACCACAGCTTGCCGTCGACGTTGGAGATCAGCGGGATGCGGGGCGCGGAGAAGGTGACCTCGGAGGCGGCGCGGTGCAGCTCCGGGAGGATCGGGTCGACGAGCGGGGAGTGCGAGGAGGTCGTGATGTGCAGCGGCTTGGCGCGGACGCCGCGGTCGGTGAAGGCCTGGCAGACCGCTTCGACGATCTCCCGCTCGCCGGAGATGGTGGTGCTGGTGGGCCCGTTGACGGCGCCGATGGCGATCCGGTCGGCGGGGTGGCGGGCGATCTCCTCGGCCACCACCAGTTCGGGGGCGGCGATGGCGGCCATCGCGCCGGTGCCGGCGAGCGACTGCATCAGCCGGGAGCGGGCGACGGCCATCTTCAGGCCGTCCTCCAGGCTCATCGCCCCGGCGACGCAGGCGGCGACGTACTCGCCGAAGCTGTGGCCGAGCACGGCGACCGGCTCTACGCCCCAGGAGCGCCACAGCTGCGCCAGCGCGTACTCGACGGCGAAGACGGCGGGCTGGGCGTAGCCGGTCTCGTTGAGCGCGGTGGCGTCGCCGTCCTCGGGGTAGAGGACGTCGAGCAGCGGGCGCTCCAGGTGGGGGCGGAGGAGTTCGGCGCAGCGGTCCATCTCCGCGCGGAAGGTGGGCTGACTCTCGTAGAGGCCGCGGGCCATGCCGATGCGCTGGACGCCCTGGCCGGTGAAGAGGAACACCACGTCGGTGGGGCGGGCCCGGCCGGTGGCGGTGCCCTCGGGCAGCTCGGCGCCGTCGGCGAACGCGGCGAGCCGGTCGGCGAGTTCGGCCTTGGAGGTGCCGGTGACGGCGAGGCGTTCGGCGAAGGCGGCGCGGCCGGTGTTGGCGGAGTGGCAGATGTCGGCCGCGGTGTCGGGGGTGTCGGCGGTGAGCCGGTCGCGGTAGCGGGCGGCGAGTGCGGTGAGCGCCGGGCGGTTCTTCGCGGACAGCGCGAGGAGCTGGACGGGCCGGCGGGTGTCGGCGTCCGGGACGGGCTGCTCGGGCGCGGCCTCCAGGATCATGTGGGCGTTGGTGCCGCTGAAGCCGAAGCTGGACACGCCGGCGACGCGGCGGGGGCGCCCGGCGGGCCAGGGCGTCAGCGCGGTGGGGACCTCGAAGGTGGTGCCGTCGAAGGAGATGTCGGGGTTGAGGCGGGTGAAGTGGACGGTGCCGGGGATCGCCTCGCGGTGCAGCGAGAGCACCACCTTGATGAGGGAGGCGATACCGGCGGCGGCCTCGGGGTGGCCGATGTTCGTCTTGGACGAGCCGAGGTAGACGGGGGCGCCGTCGGGGCGGCCGTAGACCTCGGCGAGCGCCTCGACCTCGATGGGGTCGCCGAGGCGGGTGCCGGTGCCGTGCGCCTCGATGAGGGAGACGTCCTCGGCGGCGACGCCGGCGGCGGCGAGGGCGCGGCGCAGCACGTCGCGCTGGGCGGAGCCGTTGGGCGCGGTGACGCCGGCGCTGCGGCCGTCCTGGTTGACGGCGCCGCCGCGGAGCACCGCGAGGACGGTGTCGCCGTCGCGCCGGGCGTCCGACAGGCGCTTGAGGACGACCATGCCACAGCCCTCGGAGCGGACGTAGCCGTTGGCGGAGGCGTCGAACGCCTTGCAGCGGCCGTCGACCGACACCATGCGGCCGAACTGCGAGAAGGAGACGCTGGGCAGCGGGGAGAGGACGGCGTTGACGCCGCCGCTGAGCGCCATGTCGCACTCGCCGGAGCGCAGGCTCTGCGCGGCCTGGTGGAGGGCGACGAGGCTGGAGGAGCAGGCGGTGTCGACGGCGACGCTGGGGCCGCGCAGGTCGAGGGTGTAGGAGAGGCGGCCGGGGACGACGCTGTGGGCGGAGCCGGTGCTGGCGTGGGCGGTGAAGTCCAGCGGGTGGTGGAGCGTCTCGGTGGCGAAGTCGAAGCTGGAGACGCCCATGAACACGCCCGTGCGGCTGCCGGCCAGGGCGGCCGGGGACTGCCCGGCGTTCTCCAGTGCCTCCCAGGCGACCTCCATGGTGAGCCGCTGCTGCGGGTCCATGAAGACGGCCTCGCGGCGGGAGATGCCGAAGAACTCGTGGTCGAAGAGGTCGATGCGGTCGAGGAAGCCGCCGGCGCGGGTGGAGACCTTGCCGGGTGCGGGCTCCGCGCTGAAGAAGGCGTCCTTGTCCCAGCGGTCGGCGGGGATGTCGGTGACGGCGTCGACGCCGTTCTTGAGGATCTCCCAGTAGCTGTCGGCGTCGTCGGCGCCGCCGGGCAGGCGGCAGCCGAGGCCGATGATCGCGAGGGGTTCGGATGCCGCCTTCTCGTAGGCGTCGAGCCGGCGCTGCATCCGCTCCATCGTCAGGTACGCGCGCTTCAGCGTGGAAGCGGAGGTCTGCGTGGTGTCCGGCGGGGTCATCCTTCACGCCCTTCGTCGATCTGCTTCGTCTTGGCCAGGAGGAGCGCCTCGATGTCGCTGTCATCGAGGTCGTCGAGGTCCCGTGCGAGGTCCTCGGTGGACGGCTCGGCGGACGGCTGCGGCGCGCTGTCGCGGGCGGCGTCCGGTGCGGCCTCCAGGGGGATGTCCATCCGTTCGGCGAGGAACGGGACGAGGACGTCGAGGGTGGGGTACCGCCAGGTGAGGGTGGCGGGGAGGGTGGTGCGCAGCGAACTCTCCAGCCGCTTGCGCAGTTCGAGGGAGAGCAGCGAGTCGAAGCCCATGCTGGTCAGCGGCGCGGTGGTGTCGATGCGGTCCTCCTCGACGCCCAGCACCCGGGCGGCTTCGCCGCGGCAGTGGGCGGTGAGGACGGCGCGGCGGCGGCGTCCCGGTTCGACGGCGAGGAGCGCGCGGCGGACCTCGCCGTCGCCGGCGGCCGGGGCCGCGGCGTCCGGGGCGTCGAGCAGCCCGGTGAGCAGCGGCGGCAGCAGTCCGCCGTCGGCCGAGGCGCGGAGCGCGGTGCGGTCCAGGGGCAGCATGCAGGCCTGGGTGGCGGCGGAGCGCAGCAGCCGGTCGAGGGCGGCGATGCCGTCCTCGGGGCGGATGCTTTCGATGCCGCGGGCGGCCAGGGCGCCGCCGCGGTCGGGCCGGGCGGCGAGGCCGACCTCGGCCCACGGGCCCCAGCTGATGCTCAGGGCGGGCAGTCCGCGGGCGGTGCGGTGGCGGGCGAGGCCGTCCAGGTAGGCGTTGGCGGCGGCGTAGTTGGCCTGGCTCGCGGAGCCGAGGAGGGCGGCGGCCGAGGAGTAGAGGACGAAGAAGTCCAGCGGCCGGTCCTCGGTGGCGCGGTGCAGATGCCAGGCGCCGGCGGCCTTGGGTGCTCCGACGGTGCGGAAGCGGTCCGCGTCCAGGCCGGTGAGGAGGCCGTCGTCGAGGACGCCGGCGGCGTGGACGACGCCGGCGAGCGGGTGGTCGGGGCCGATCCGGTCGAGGGCGGCGGTGACGTCCGCTTCGCGGGAGACGTCGCCGGTGTGGACGGTGATCTCGGCGCCCTGCCCGCGGAGTTCGGCGAGCGCCCGTTCGGCGGCCTCGCCGGGGGCGCTGCGGCCCATCAGGAGAAGGTGGCGGGCGCCCTGGGCGACGAGGTAGCGGGCGGTCTCCAGGCCGAGGCCGCCGAGGCCGCCGGTGACGAGGTAGGTCGCGGCGGGGTGCACCGGCCCGGTGGCCCGTTCGGCGACGGTGGCGGGCGGTTCCGCGTCCGGGTACAGCACGATCTTGCCGGTGTGCCGGGCCTTGGCCATGTGCGCGAAGGCGGCGGGCGCCTCGGCGTACGGGTGGGCGGTGACCGGCAGGGCGGTGAAGTCGCCCCGGGCGAAGCCGCGGGTGACCTCGTCGAGGAGTTCGGCGATGAGCGCCGGGCGGTCGGCGAAGGTCTGTTCCAGGTCGACGGCGAAGAACGCCCGGTTCTTCCGGAGGAAGCCGAGGCCGAGGTGGCTGTTGTCGTAGACGTCCTGCTTGCCGATCTCGACGAACCGGCCGCCGGGGGCGAGCAGTTCGAGGCTGCGCACGAGCGCCTCGCCGGCGAGGGAGTTGAGGACGACGTCGACGCCGTAGCCGCCGGTCGCCTCCCGGATCTCGTCGGCGAACCGCAGCGAGCGGGAGTCCATGACGTGCTGGACGCCGAGGTCGCGCAGGAGGGCGCGCTTCTCCTCGGTGCCGGCGGTGGCGAAGACCTCGGCGCCGTTGCGGCGGGCGATCTGGAGGGCGGCGAGGCCGACGCCGCCGGTGGCGGAGTGGATCAGGACCTTCTCGCCCTTGCCGAGGTGGGCGAGGTATTCGAGGCCGTAGACGACGGTGAGGAAGGCGATGGGCAGCGCGGCGGCCTGCCGGTCGTCGAGCCCGTCGGGGCTGGGGGCGGCGAGGGCCGCGTCGGTGGTGGCGTACGCCGCCATGCTGGAGCGGGCGACGGCCATGACCCGGTCGCCGACGGCGAACCGGTCGACGCCGGCGCCGACGGCGGTGACGGTGCCCGCGCACTCGCCGCCCAGCGGGACGGAGCCGGAGGGGACGCCGGGGCAGATGTCCATCGCCTTGAGGACGTCGTTGAAGTTGAGTCCGGCCCCGGCGACGGCGATCTCGATCTCGCCCTCGGCGGGCGCGGTGCGCTGCCAGCGGGTGGGGGCGAGGCTGTCGAGGAGGCCGGGGCGGGTGGCGAGGAGGCGGTGGTTGGCGTCGCCGGTGAGGGCGAACGGCCGCTCCTGCCAGGCGGCGCGGTCCGCGGCGGCCGGGGCCGTCCAGGGCGCGAGGCGCGGTACGAGGCGGGCTCCGCCGCGCAGCGCGAGCTGGTCGTCGGCGGCCGGGTGCAGCAGCTCGGTCACGAGCGCGTCGAGGTCGCCGCCGGCCGGGTCGAGGTCGATGAGGGTGGGGCGCAGCTCGCCGTGTTCCAGTCCGGCGACCCGTGCCAGGCCCCACAGCGCGGCCTGGGTGACGGCGCCTGCCGGTGCGGTCCCGGTGCCCGTGTGCTGGGCGCCGCGGGTGAGCAGGAACAGCCGCGGGGCGCCGTCCTCGGCGGCGAGCGCCTGGATCAGGTGGAGGGCGGCGACGGGGCCGCCGTCGCGGGCGGACCAGAGCGCGCCGCCATCGGTGTCGGCCGCGTCGAGGGACCAGGCGTGGACGACGGCGGTGTACGGGGCCGCCGCATCGCGCAGGTCGGCGAGGAGGGCGGTGAAGTCCTCGGGGCGGGCCGGGTCGAGGGTGTAGTGGGTGGCGTCCGTCCTGTGGAACCGCTCCCCCGCCGTGACGGTGACGCAGCTGTCGCCGCGCGCCTCGGCGGCGGCCCGGATGCGGTCGGCGGTGCCGTCCTGGTCGGCGAGGAGCAGCCAGCGGCCGGCGGGCGCGTCGGTGCGCTCGGCCTCGGCCGGGTGCCAGCCCAGGTCGAGCAGGGCGTCGGCGACGGCGTCGCGGGGGCCGTCGGCGTCGAGGCGGTGCAGGGCGATGCCGTCGACGGTGCCGAGGTGGTCGCCGTCCTCGCCGTACAGGTCGACGCGGGCACCGGTGAGTTCGGCGCCGTCGCCGGTGGCGGTGCCGGCGCGGGCGCGGGCCCAGCGCGGGGCGGCGCGGTCGGCGGTGAGGGTGAACCGCGCGGCGCCGACCGGGAGGTAGGTACCGGCCTCGCCGACCGCGGCGGCGAGGGTCTGCAGGGCGCTGTCGAGGACGGCGGGGTGGACGAGGTAGGGGTCGCGGTCGGCCGTGAGGTCGGCCTGCGGGCGCAGGCGGGCGACGGCTTCGCCGGGCCCGCTCCACAGCTCCTCGACGCCTTGGAAGGCGGCGCCGTACTCCAGGCCCGCAGCGCGCAGCGCGGTGTAGTGCGCGGCGCTGTCGAGGGCCGTGGTGCAGCGGGCGCGGGCGGCGGCCAGGGGGTCGGCTCCGTCGGGGGCCGCATCGCGGGCGGGCAGGCGGTAGCGGCCGTGGGCGGCGGGCTCCCAGCCGGGTCCGTCGGCCTCGTCGCCGCGGCTGAACAGGCGGAACGTGCCGGTGTCCGCGGTCTCGGGGACGCACACGAGCTGGAGGGTGGTGTCCTCGGCGCTCTCGCGGACCACGGTCATCCGGGCGAAGTGGACGTCCTCGACGACGGCGCGGGTGTCGCCGAGCGCCTCGCGGGCGCCGGCCAGCGCGGCGTCCAGCAGGAAGCTGGCGGGCAGCACGGCGCTGCCGCCGACGCGGTGGTCGTTCAGGTAGGGGTGGCCGTCGAGGTCGATGCGGGCGGTCCAGTACGCGGCCCGGGGCGCGAGCGCCGAGCGGACGTGGTGCTGGAGGGCCGGGTGGCCGCGGTGGGGCGCGCGGCGGGTGCGGGTCTCGTCGATCCAGCAGCGGCTGCGCTGCCAGGGGTAGGTGGGCAGCTCGGTCATGGGCCCGTCGGTGCCGTAGACGCGGCTCCAGTCGACGGGGTGGCCCGCGGTGTAGAGGCGGCCCAGCTCGCCGAGGAGTTCGGCGCGTCCGGAGCGGTCGCGGCGGAGCGAGGCGACGACGACCGCGGCGGGCTCGTCGCCGTCGGCGGCCTCGGCGAGCCGTTCGGCGACGGCGTCGCCCAGCATCGGGTGCGGGGAGATCTCGACGAACGCGTCGTGACCGGCGTCGGCCAGGGCGGTGATCGCGCCGTCGAACAGCACCGGGCTGCTGAGGTTGTTCGCCCAGTACTCCGCGTCGAGGCGGGTGCCGTCGACCGTCTCGCCGGTGACGGTGGAGAGCATGGGGACGGCGCAGGCGCGCGGCCGCAGATCGGACAGCAGGCGCCAGAGTTCGGCGGCGACCGGCTCCATCTGCGGGCAGTGCGAGGCGAATTCGACGGACTCCAGGACCCGGCAGAAGACGCCGTCGGCCGTGAGGTCGCGGGCGAGCTTCTCCACGGCCGCGCCGTCGCCGGAGAAGACGGTGCTGGTGGGGCTGTTGTTGGCGGCGATCCAGACGGCGCCGGGGCGGCGCTCGTCGAGGACGCGGCGGGCCTCGTCGAGGGAGATGCCGGCCATCGCCATCCGGCCCTTGCCGACGGCGGCGCGGATGACCTTGCCGCGGTGGACGGCGATGCGCAGCGCGTCCTCCAGGCCGAGGGCGCCGGACAGGTGGGCGGCGGCGACCTCGCCGACGCTGTGTCCGACGACGGCGGCGGGCTCGATGCCCCAGGAGCGCCAGAGGGTGGCCAGCGAGATCTGTACGGCGCACAGCGCGGGCTGGCCGACGTCGGTGGTCAGCAGCCGGGAGGTGGCCTGGTCGCGGCCGAGTTCGGTGAGCAGGGACCAGTCGACGTACCGGGACAGCAGAGCGTCGCAGCGCTCCAGGGCGGCGCGGAAGACCGGTTCGGTGGTGGGCAGGTCGGCGGCGAGCGGCCACCAGCGGGCGCCCTGTCCGGAGAAGACGAAGACCGGGCGCGGCCGGTGGCCCAGCGTGCGGGGTCCGGCGGTCAGGCCCGGGGCCTCCTCGCCGCGGACGAACGCCGCAAGCTGCGCGCGCAGTTCGCCGGTGTCGGCGGCGACGGCGGCGAGCCGGTGCTCGTGGTGCGGGCGGCGGACACCGGCGGCGAAGGCCAGCGCGCGCGGCGAGGGGTGCGGGCCGTCTTGGCCGAGGCGGTCGGCGTGGCGGGCGGCGAGTTCCTTGAGCGCCTGCGGGTCGCGGGCGGAGAGGGTCAGCGCGTACGCGGCGCCGTCGGCGGGCTCCGCGGCAACCGGCCGGGGCGCCTCTTCGAGGACGACGTGGGCGTTGGTGCCGCCGAAGCCGAACGAGCTGACGCCGACGAGGGCGGGCCCGTCCGCGACCGGCCAGGGCTGGAGCTTGTCGGCGACGCGCAGCGCGAGATCGTCGAAGGGGATGTGCGGGTTGGGCTCGGTGTAGTGCAGGCTCGGCGGGACGGTGCGGTGGCGGACCATCAGCGCCGCCTTGATGAGGCCGCCCATCCCGGCGGCGGCCTCCATGTGGCCGATGTTGGACTTCACGGAGCCGATGAGGCACGGCTCGGCCGAGTCCCGTCCGGCGGTGAGGACGGCGGCGAGCGCCTTGGCCTCGATGGGGTCGCCGAGGACGGTGCCGGTGCCGTGCGCCTCGACGTACTGCACCCGCTCGGGGCGGACCCCGGCGTCGTCGTACGCGGCGCGCAGCACGGCTTCCTGGGCGTGCGGGTTGGGGGCCATCAGGCCGTTGCTGCGGCCGTCCTGGTTGACCGCGCCGCCGCGGATGACTCCGTAGACGGTGTCCTGGTCGGCGAGGGCGCGGCTGAGCGGCTTGAGGACGACGACGCCGGCGCCCTCGGAGCGGACGTAGCCGTTGGCGCTCGCGTCGAAGGTCTTGCAGCGGCCGTCGGGCGACATCACGCCCGCCTTGCTGAAGTTGACGGCGAAGGTCGGCGCGAGGATGACGTTGACGCCGGCGGCCAGCGCGGTCTCGCACTCGCCGCGGCGCAGGGCGGCGCACGCCTGGAGGACCGCGACCAGCGAGGAGGAGCAGGCGGAGTCGACGGCCATGCTGGGGCCGCGCAGGTCGAAGAGGTACGACAGCCGGTTGGCGGCGATGCTCAGCGCGCTGCCGGTGCCGGTGTAGGCGTCGATCGCCTCCAGGTCCTGGAGCTGGAGGTTGGCGTAGTCGAAGGAGGAGATGCCGACGTAGACGCCGGTGTCGGAGCCGGCCAGCCTGCCGGTGGGGATCCCGGCGTCCTCCAGCGCCTCGTACGCGACCTCGGCGAGCAGCCGCTGCTGCGGGTCCATCCGGGCCGCTTCCTGCGGGGAGATCCCGAAGAACTGCGGGTCGAAGGTGTCGATGCCGTCGAGGAAGCCGCCCCAGCGGGCGTTGGTGCGGCCCGGTACGGAGGGGTCCTCGTCGAAGAACTCGTCGACGTCCCAGCGGTCGGCCGGCACCTCGCGGACCGCGTCCCGGCCTTCGGTGAGCAGGTCCCAGAAGGCCCGCGGGCCGTCGGCGCCGGGGAAGCGGCAGCCGATGCCGACGATGGCGACGGGCTCGGCCGGTCCGTCGGCGGGGTCCGGCGCGGTGGCCGCGGGCGCGGTGGCCGCCTGCGTCACCTGTGCCGCCGGGGTGGCCGGTTCGGCGGGGACCACGGGGGCGGCGGGCTCGGTGCCGAGGTGGCGGGCCATCGCCTCGACGGTCGGGTACTCCCAGGCGAGGGTGGCGGGCAGCTTCCGCTCCAGCCAGCGCTCCAGGTCGCCGATGACGGAGACCATGTCCATCGACCGCAGGCCGTAGTGGGAGAGCGGCTGCGCCCGGTCGACGGCCTCGGGGGCGATGTTCAGCAGGGTGGCGAGTTCCCGGCTCAGCCGCTCCTCGACCTCGGCGGAGGTGACGGTCCGGACGCCGCCGGCGGCGTCCGGAGCGGCCGGGGCCGCCGGGGCGGTGGCGCGCTCGGCGAGGGTCCAGTGGGCGACGGTGGCCAGCGTGCCGCTCGCGTACGCGTCGAGGCAGGCGGCGCGCTGGAGCTTGCCGCTGGAGGTCTTGGGGACCTTGCCGCGCCGCACCAGCGCGACGGCGTGGGTCTCCAGACCGCACTCCTGCGCGACGCGGGCGCGGATGGCCGTGATGATCCGGTCGGTCTCGGCCGCCGGCGGGTTGCCGTTGAGCTCCTGGATGACGATCAGGCGCTCCTCGCCGTCGATCTCGCGGGAGCCGGCGACACCGCAACCGGCCCGCAGCGCCGGATCGACGTCCTCCACGGCCCGCTCGATGTCCTGCGGGTAGTGGTTCTTGCCCGCGACGATGATGACGTCCTTGATACGGCCGTTGATGAACAGCTCGGTGCCGTCGAGGAATCCGAGGTCGCCGGTGCGCAGAAAGGGGCCCTCGCCGGTGTCCTCGACGGTTGCCCGGAATATCTCGGCGGAGAGTTCGGGGCGCTCCCAATAACCGTGCGCCACGCTCGGACTGGCGAGCCAGATTTCCCCGACCCGGCCCTCGGGAACGCGCCGACGGGTCTGCGGATCGACGATGGCGATCTCCTGGTCCTCGATGGACCAGCCGACGCCGACCAGGGTGCGGGATTCCTCGCCCGGGGCCGCGTCGCGGGCCTGGCCGGCGGCGAGGGCGGTGTTCGCCAATTCCCTGGTGACGGGTTCCGCTTCGCGTCCCCCACCGGCCACCGCGAGGGTGCCTTCGGCCAGTCCGTAGGCCGGGAGGAAAACGCTGCGGCGGAATCCGGCGGCGGCGAAGGCGCCGGAGAAGCGGTCCATGCTCTGCAACCGGACCGGCTCGGCGCCGTTCAGGGTGACCCGCCAGCTGCTGAGGTCCAGCGCCGCCCGCTCTTCCTCGGTGCTCTTGGCGACGCAGAGTTCGTACGCGAAATTCGGTGCGCCGCTGACCGTGGCCCGGTGCGCGGATATCGCCTCCAGCCAGCGCAACGGGCGCTTGAGGAAGGCGAAGGGCGACATGAAGGTGACGGGATAACCCTCGAAGGCGGGCGCGAGCAGACCGGCGATCAGTCCCATGTCGTGATAGGGCGGCAGCCACGTGACCATGTGGTTGTCGTCGGCGATCCCGAAGAACTGCTCGTTGAGTGCATTCAGATTGTGGATGAGATTTCCGTGCCCGACCATCACGCCCTTCGGGCGGCTGGTGGAGCCGGAGGTGTACTGGAGAAAAGCGAGGGAGTCCGAGGTGAGATCCGGGTGGCGCCAGGAGTCGGCGGCCGCGGCGTCGTCGAGGGTGTCGACCTCCAGCCAGGCGATCTCCCGCAGCGCGGGGGCCTGTTCGGCGAACCGGTCGGCCATCGCGACGATCGAGGACGGCGCCAGGATCACCGCGGGCCGGGCGTCCTCGATGATGCCGATCAGCCGCGGCAGGGTCCGCTTGAGGAACGCCGGGTCCGGCGGGTAGACGGGGACCGCGATGGCGCCCGCGTACAGGCAGCCGAAGAAGGAGGCGACGTAGTCGAGGCCCGCCGGGCAGACGATCAGGGCCCGGGCACCGGCCGGAAAGCGCTCCTGGAGCACGGCGCCGATGGCCCGCGCGCGCAGGTCCATGCCGGCGTCGGTGAGGCTGAGGGGCTCGCCCTCCCCGTCCACGAGGTAGCGGTAGGTGCGCGCGTCGGGCTGCGCGGCGAATACCGACCTGAAATGGTCGACGAGGTTTTCCGGTACCTGTCCAGCCATTGCTTTCTTGGAGGTGCGCGGAAGATTTCGCAACGCTTTCAGCCCCTTCATGGCCGGATCTCTTCGAAGTCGATCGGACTGTAGTTCCCATCCGGCGCCCGTCACAAGGCTTACCTGTACGACGCATTCACCGGGTTGACACACCGAGAAACCGACGGCCGGCACACAGGATTTCCGTGCACCGACCGCCGGCCAGAATTTCCGTCAGCGAGTGCCGGACAAGACGCCGAAGCTCACTTGGAAATGGGCTCGATACGCGGTTTGGCGAGCGCCACCAAGGCGCTCGGACTCATCCCGATGGAACGGTCGAGCCGGGCCGCGTTGAAATAGACCTGATCCTGCCCGAGCAGCATCGGATCGAGCACCACCGAGAGGTGTTCCTCGAAGGAGAACGGGATGATGCAGCCGCTCTCACAGGCGGCCAGCCGTTCGGCTTCCGCCCGGTCGGCCATGACCGCGTCGGTCCCTCCGTAAAGCCTTTTGATCTTCCGGTAGTCGACCTTCCGGTCGCCCGGGATCACAGCGAGAACATACCTGCCCGCGGCGTCTTTCGCACGCACCGAGACAATCATGCACTTGGCGGCGCTGCCCAGTGCGTGACCGCGCAGTTTGCTGGCCCGTTCGGTATGCCCTTCGGCGGCATGGTTGATGACGCGGTAGTCCACCGAGGAATCCGCCAGAACCGTCATCAGCCGGCGGTACATGGAATTCGACATGACCTCGCCCTGCACTTGGGGAAGCGGCCTGCTGGAATTTTCACGGCGCCAGGCCACCCCATCACACCGAAACGCGCGGTGGGACGAGTTCATCCGGAAGGAATCCGGAACCGAAGGTGACGGAATACGGAATTCCAGCGGTGCGGACGGCGAGCGGGACACGGACGCACCACGCCGCGCGACCCCGCCGCGCGGCGCACCACCGCCCCCGCACGCACGACGGACCGGCCCCCGCGCTCTTCGCACGGCGACCGGTCCGTATCCGCGGGTTCAGCCCACGCGGCCGCGGGTCTCGACGCCCCGCAGCTCGATCTCCTTCGCGAACTGCAGCCAGTGTTCGGCGCATTGGCGGGCGGCGCGGGCCACATCGGCGTTGCGGTGCGCAGGCACCCCGTCGATGAGCCATTTGCGCTTGTCGGACGCGAGCGCATGGCTGCCCAGCAGCTGGAGCAGCGCCCGGCCGGCTTCCGTGAAGCGCAGCGAGGGGTCCTTGCGCATGTTCGTGAAGGGCGCGTCGGACAGCAGCGCCGGCGTCGACGCCATGGCGGATTGCGCCACCTCCGCCTCGCAGCGCACCCGCGCGGGGGCGACCGGCGCCGGAAGAGGCTCATCGACCGCCTCCGAGGCGACCTCGATGACCGCATCACGCTCGTGCCGCCGCAACTTGGGCGGTACGGGGTCCTGCCCCTGCCGCATCCGCTCGCGGACGTCCCGCGCGGTGGCGAGCGCCACCCCGGCCTCCTTGGCGATCTCCCGCAAGGAGGCTTCCGGCCGTTCGATGATGACCCGGCTCGCGGTTCTCCGGCCCTCCGCACTGTTCACCGGACGGCTGCGGCCGTCCCGGCCCGTACGCATGTTCAACTGTGCGATTCGGCCACTTGAACGGCTGCGCAGGGCCGCCACCGCGCTCGGTGAAAGCCCGGTCACCGAGCCGATGCGCCGGTCCGACCAGTGCGGATGGCTCTCCATGATGCGGTTCGCGGCGGCCGTGCGGTCCTTGCGGGACAGCGGCATCCCATGCTCGGCATTCAGCCGTACCGCCAGGACGAAGGCGTCCTTCTCGTCCCCTTCGACGAACCGCACCTCGATCCGCGGCGCCCCGCGCAGCACCGCGGCGCGCAGCCGGTGCATGCCGTCGACGATCCGCATCGTGGGGCGGTGCACCACGATCGGCGGGAGATCCGCTCCGGATTCGGCCAACGCCTGCGCGTGCTCGGCGATCTCACCGGCCAGCCGCGGCGAATCGGACGGTAACAGCGCGCTGACGGGGACGAGTTCCGTCGCGATGGAGGCGATCTCCAACTCGACCGGGGATTGCTGATCTTGACCGGTTAATACATCGGACATGGGCACCTTCCTCTGCGCACCGAGGGATGATTCGCGCTCAGACACACGAGAGTTCAGATGTCGGAAGGCCACGGCACCGGAGCAGACGACCGGTTCGGGCGCGGGGCGCACCGAGCATCCATAACGCGCACGGGCTGCGGGTCAACAACGCCCGAAGCCGGGGCGAACAGCTGGGTTTCCCTCGCCGGCGGCCGCGCCGTGCGGGCGGTGCGGCAGGCCGGTTCGCGCGGCTTCGCGGAAAGCGGCGACATGGTGGCGCTCGAACCTCGGCGCGCGGGCGCGGCACATGCTGTGCGGCGATCCGTTCTGCGCATGGCCGAGAAGGCGCTGGACACCCGCGGTTCGCAAACATCCCTCATCGAAGAGGATTTGCAGATCGTTCATGATGTGCTGGTTCCCCCTGCAGCGATCAGCGCGATGAAATGGCGGCCCGGGCCCCCGTTCGAGAAGCCGGCGCTCGTCCACCACAGTGGACGCCATTTCACCTCTGTCCATCTCTGCTAACAAGACGCACACGCTAGGTTCCCCGCTACACACTGTCAACTAGCATGGACGCGAGCACGACGCCGGACCATCCAGGCGTACGCGAGGAGCCTTACATGTCGTCACTGGCGGAGAAGATCGACAAGCTGTTCACCACGATCCGGCCCAACGGACGGGAGTACTCGTACGAGAAAGTTGCCGCGGAATGCGCCCAGTTGAGCGGCTCGACCTTCTCCAAGACCTACGTCTGGCAGCTGCGCACGGGACAGCGGGACAACCCGACGAAGCGTCATCTGGAGGCGCTGGCCGCCTTCTTCCGGGTGCCGGCCGCGTACTTCTTCGACGACTGCACGACCGAACGCATCGACTCACAACTCGCCATTGCCTCAGCCATGCGCAATGCTGATGTTCGTGACATCGCACTACGCGCCATGCGGATGGACGACAACGGCCGCAGGTCACTGGCGCGCATCATCCAGGAAGTCAGCGCACTGCAGGACCGCTCGCGCGCGGACACGCACCGCGGCAGGCCGGTCGACGCCGAGGAGTAACGCGAGGAGTATGGCTCAGCATGCCCACCGTCCCACGTGGCCGTCGCGCCGAACGGCGACACATGCAGGCACTGCGCCGGTCCTGTGGGCTGCGGCTTGAGGCACTCGGCCTGCCGCCGACGTACGACCTCACCACGCTCCTCAACCACCTCACCGCCGTCCGCGGCCGGCCCATCCTGCTGCTGGCCGCCCCGATGTGCGCGACCGGCCCGTGCGGCCTGTGGCTGCCCCTGCCCGACACCGACTGCATCCTGTACGAGGAGCAGACCAGCCGGCACCACCAGGAGCACATCATCGCCCATGAGCTGAGCCATATCGTCTGCGGCCACCAGGGCAGCGGCACGCTGGAGCCGGCCGCCATGGAACAGCTCTTTCCCGACCTCGATCCGTCCTTGGTCAAGGATCTGCTTTTCCGCAAGGACTACGGCGATGCCCAGGAACAGGAAGCGGAATTGATGGCCTATCTCCTCGGCGAACGCCTGCGGGCCACACCGGAGCGGACGAATGCGCTGCCGTTCCCGGAGACCGTCCTCGACCGGATCAGCAGATCCTTCGGTCGCTCCCACGGGGACTGACGATGACCAGCCTCCGCTATCCGCTGGCCGGCCTGGCGTGCATGATCGCCTTCTTTTACGCGCTGTGGCCCATCGTGCGGGGCAGATGGCGCGACCCCGCATTCATGGTGTTGTGCGCGTCCTTCGGCTGCCAGGGCATTTACATGGCCCTTTCCACTCCGGCGGCCTGGACGGGAAGTCTCTTCGGCGAAGTCACGTGGTACAACGTCGTCGTCCAGCTGTGGATCGTGGCGGCTCTCGCCTGCCAGCAGGTGCTGCTCATTCTCTGGATTCATCCGCCGCACCGGGCACGCCCCCGGATAAGACGCAGAATCGCGCTCTTCGCCGCCATCGGCGCCGCCATGGCACTGCTCTTCCTGCTCGCCGGCCGCCACGGCCCGCCGGTGAATCACTTTTCCCATCCCGGCGACCAACCCTATTTCTTTGTCTACCAGTTAATTTATCTGACAACTTTCAGCTGCAGCAAGGTGATTCTTGGCCACGCCTGTCTGCGCTACTCCCGGCTCACCCACAGCCGTTGGATACGCCACGGCCTGCGGATCGCCGCCGCCGGGTCCGCCGTGGACCTGCTGTATCCGCTCGGCCGGTTCGCCGACATCCTGCTGGTCCCGCTGGGATGGAACCCGGCGTCCTGGTCGGACGTCTCACGCACCGGCCTGACCGTCGGCATCACCCTGAACGTCATCGGCTGGACCGCACCGCTGTGGGGCCGGCACCTAGCCGACGCCCGCCGCTGGTGCACCGACTTCCGGCGCTACCACCGGCTGCGCCCGCTGTGGCTCGCCATCCACCGCGCACACCCCGAATCCGTTCTGCTGCCGGCCGCCCGCAGCGACGTCTGCGCGGTGCGCGACCTGCGCTTCCAGCTCCACCGGCGGGTCATCGAGATACGGGACGGCTGCCTGGCGCTGCGGCAGTGGATCGATCCGGCCACCGAGAGACGGCTGGCCGCGCGGTACGCGGGCCGTCCGCGCGCCGACCACGAGGCGGCGCGGATCGCGGCGGCGCTGTCGGTCACCGGTCCCGGCGGGCCGCGCTCCCCCGCACAGCCGCCCGACGCCCCGTCCGCGGTGCTCACCTGCCCGCTGGGCCCCGACTACGTCGCCGATGTGGTGTGGCTGGTCGAGGTGTCGCGCGCCTTCGACCGGGCGCGGCGGCCGGCGGCCGGGCGATCCGCCCGCTGACCGGCCGCCGGCGCCGCGCCCCGCCGGCGCGTCCGCTCAGCGGCGGGCGACCGGCCCGCCGAGTGCCCGCTGCACGGCGTCGGTCAGCACGCCGGGCCCGTCCGCGTCCAGCACATCTGCCACCGGCAGTCCCAGATGGCGCAGTTGCCGCACGCTCTCCGCGCCCTTGGTCGCCAGCGCGACGACCGGCGCCCCGCCCAACCGCTCCACCAGGGCGATCTCCTCCTCGACGGCGCCGACGGCCAGATGCTCCCAGTGGTAGCGCGCCTTGCGTCCGGGGTCGTGCGCGAAGACCACGGCGTCGGGCTGGGAGCCCTGGAGTATCGCGGTGGCGAGCCCGCCGAACGCCGGGTGCAGCACCGACGCCTGCCCCTTGATGACCAGCAGATCGTGGTCGGCCTCGGCCTCCTGGACGAGGTGTTCGACCAGCCCCGCCGCCTGGAAGACCGGCGTGCGGTCGACGATCGCGCCGGTGGCGCACCCCGTCAGCAGACAGGTCTGCCCGGTGCCGACGTAGCCCGCCGCGACGCCGCGCGCCCGCGCCTCGCGGTGGAGCTGAAGGGCCGCGGTGCGCTTGCCCACCACGCAGTCGCTGCCGGCGACGTGCACGACCCGCGCTCGGGAACGCGGCGCCCGGCCGGAGTACTTGGGCAGTGTGGGATAGGGCCGTCGTACGTCGATGATCTGCCGGCCCTCGGCGAGCAGGCCGGCGAGGGGCGTTTCCCGCAGTTGCTGGTGCAGGCAGGAGATGAGATGGAGTCCGGCGCGGGCCGCCCGCTCCAATTCGTCCCACCAGAATTCCGGTATGTCGCCCGGCTCCCGGGGGTCGCGCAGGAATCCGTCCAGCCCGGATTCCCCGAAATCGGATTCGGTCATCGCCAGGACCAGGGCGTCGGGCCGGTACCGCAGCGCCTCCGTCACGGAATCGACGACGGGTACGTCCGTGCCGGGCACCATGGCCGCGGTGGTTTCCGGGCGGTGCGCACGGTCGACGACGGCGACCGGCTCGAGGAGGGTGCTGTGCCGGAGAATTCCGTGGGCGGTCTTTCCTTCGAGGTGTCCGAATACTCCGTCGGCGAAGAGGACGGCACGGACCGGGGAGGTGGCGAACGAAGACGTCAGCATGCGGGCGAGAGTACCCACAACTCCTTTACATTCTCCAGGAATTACCCATACGCTCACGGCCGCTGAAATCACCCGGAATGCGCCAGGAACAGGCACCTTGAGGCCGACCTCACCCCCCGGGCAACCGGAGCGCATCACTCTCATCCGGCGCTCCCGAACTCCCCCTCACCATGGGCCCGTTCAACCTGCCCCCACCTTCCCCCACTTGGTTGACGTGCTAACGACACGCGCCCTAATCTCCCGGCGAAGAAGTTTCCACGCTAACTCTCCGGTTCGCGGGCCGTCGTACGGCGCCCCGGCCCGGCCCGCCGTCCTGCCTTCGGACGGCCGCCGCGCCCCGCGGCCGCACCGTTCCCCGTCTCCTTGAGGAGCCGCACCATGGCCACAGTCACGGCCGACACGGCACCACCGGACACCATCGGCCGACCGGGCCCCACCATGGCGATCACCTCGCTGGCCGCGTTCATGGTCTCCCTGGACCAGCTGGTGGTGACCACCGCCCTGCCCACCATCAGGGACGAACTGCACACCGACATCACGGGCGTCGGCTGGGTCGTCAACGCCTACACCCTGACGTTCGCCGTCCTGCTGCTCACCGCCGCCGCGGTCGCCGACCGGTTCGGCCGACGGCGGCTCTTCTGCCTCGGCCTCGCGCTCTTCACCGCGGCTTCGGCTGCCGCGGCGCTGTCCACCGGCATCGGCGCCCTGATCGCCGCCCGCGCACTCCAGGGGCTGGGCGCCGCCGTCGTGCTGCCGCTCACCCTGACCATCCTCTCCGCCGCCTTCCCGCCCCGGAAGCGCGGTGCCGCACTGGGCGCCTGGGGCGCGGTCGCCGGACTCGCGGTGGCCTGCGGTCCGGTCGTCGGCGGCTTCCTCACCGATATCGCGTCCTGGCAGTGGATCTTCTGGATCAATGTGCCGATCGGCGTGGTCCTGCTGGCGTTCGCCGTCCGCGGCCTGACCGAGAGTCACGGCGCGAGCGGGCGGCTCGACCTGGTGGGGACCGCGGCCATCAGCCTCGGCCTGCTCGGCGTGGTGTTCGCGATCGTCCGCGGTCCCGACGAGGGCTGGGCCTCGGCCGAGGTGCTCGCCAGCGGCCTGGCCGGGCTGATCCTGATCGCCGGCTTCTTCGCCTGGGAGGCGCGCACCGCCTCGCCGATGCTGCCGCTGCGGCTCTTCGGCAACCGCACCTTCTCCGTCGTCAACGCGCTGTCGCTGCTGATGTTCTTCGGCATGTTCGGTTCGATCTTCCTCGTCACCCAGTATCTGCAGACGGTGCAGGGCAGTTCGCCGCTGGGCGCGGGGGTGAAGATGCTGTCCTGGACCGGCATGGTGCTCTTCGCCGCGCCCCTGGGCGGCGCGCTCTCCGACAAGATCGGCGGACGCCCGATCCTGCTGGCCGCCCTCGGCCTCCAGTCCCTCGGCCTGCTCTGGCTGGCGCTGTTCGTCGAGGCCGACACCTCCTACGCCGCGCTGGTCCCGGCGTTCGTCTGCAACGGCATCGGCATGGGTCTGTACTTCGGGCCGACCGGCAACATCGTCATGGGCGCCGTCCCGCGCGCCGAGGAGGGCATCGCCTCCGGCGCCAACAACGCCATCCGCGAACTGGGCGGCGTCCTCGGCGTCGCCGTGCTGACCTCGGTGTTCGCCGCGTACGGCAGCGTCGACACCGACCAGCGGTTCGCGGACGGACTCGTACCGGCGCTCTGGCTCGGCACGGCCGTCGTCGCCGCCGGAGCCGTGACCGCGGCCCTGCTGCCCGGCAAGCGCGCCGCGGACCTCGCGGCAGAGGCGGCCGCGGCGGAGCGGACCGCTCCGTCCGCCGCACCCGCCGCGGAGCACAGCGCCGTGTGAGCCGTGTCCGCTCCCCCGCCGTCCGGCACGGCCGCCCCTCCACGGCGCGGCCGCCCGTCCCGCCGGGCCCCGGCCGGCAGCCCCCGCTCAGGGCTGCCGGCCTCCGGCGTACCCGGCATCAGGTCCCCGCGTGGCGCCCCAGATAGATCACCAACACGAGGAACCCGGCGACGAGATGACCGACGGCTATGTAGAGCAGCACCTGACGGGTGGTCGGGTACTCCTTGTGCCGGGAGATCAGCGCGAGGACCCGCGGCGGCGCCGACGGGCGGACCAGCGGGCGGCCGATGGGGCGGCCGGTACGCCGCCGGGGCGGCAGGGCGCGCCGGCGCACCCCGCACCGCGGCGCGGTGCGCCCGCCGGCCGGGCGCCACGGACAGGGGTGCGGCCCCCGTGAGGCGACCGCGCCGTCGTCGTACGGGTGGTGGTGCGGGCCGCCGCAGGGGCGCCGGGAGCCCGGGGTGCCGGTGACCGGCAGGCAGGTGCGCGAGTGGACCGCGCGCCACGGCGGCGGCCCCTTCCGCCGGGCGGCGCCGGGCACGGGGCTCATCCGACGAGGCCGCCGGGCGGCCTGCCCCGGTCGCGGTGGTCCGCCGTCGCCCGGCGGACCGCTCGGGCGGGCCACCGCGCGCCGCGCCCGGCCGGACCCGGCGGCGCCGCGCCGACGGCGCGCACCGCGCTCATCCCTGCTCCGTTCACGTGCGCTCCGCCCACTCCCGTTCCGCTCATGACGCCTCCTGGACGCGGGGCTGCCCGGCGGCCGCCCGCCGCAGGTCGGCCGGGCCGTCGCCGCGGCCGGTCAGCACCACGGGGAGGGTCCGGCGGGCGGCTCCCAGCAGACCGGCCACATCGCCGCCGGCCAGTTCGTAGACGACCGTGGTGCCCGTGCGGGTGGCGGTGACGATGCCGGAGCGGCGCAGGACCGCGAGTTGCTGGGAGAGCGCCGCCGGTTCCACGCCGATCTGACCGCGCAGCTGCCGCACCGGCAACGGGCCCTCCTGCAGCAGCTCCAGCACACGGATGCGCACGGGGTGGCCGAGCACCCGGAAGAATGCGGCCTTAGCCTCGTACAGCGGCATCCGGGCGTCGTTCATGCGCCCGCTCCCGCCGCGGCGGGGTGCAGGTGGTGCGGTCGGTGCGGCGCCCGCGCCGTGCGGCGCCGGGCATCCCGGGTCCGCTCCCCTGCCGCTCCGGCCCATCCGCCCACGCATGCCTCCGCTCACGGTCCGCCGACAACCACACCAACTGTTGAATTGCAGACTTCTGCAACTGTAGACGACATCCGGCCGTCCATGGGCGGGCAGGGCCCGATCGGGACAGCTTTCCGACGGGGGACATCCGACGCATCGAGCATGTTCACGACATCTCTCGGGGTTCATCAGGGGGACACACGCCCGTACGCCGGAGGAATCGCCGCTCCTCCGCCGCCGGCGCCCCGGGAAAGGACCGGCCGAAGATCGCCTTGACAGCATGTGCGCCCCTCTTCCGCCGTCCCGCTTCCCGCGCGGAGCCGCCACCCGCCGGCCCGGGCTCGCCCCGTCCTCCCGGACCGGGGCGGCAGTGGGCCGCCTGCCCGGCGGGGCGGCATGTCAACCGCGACGCGCGCGGGAACGTATCTTCTGCCCGTCACCGGCGCAGGCGCATCTGCGGCGGTCCGGGTGGTGTGCCCGCAACCCGCGGGTGGGTCGGCTGGTTGAGTCCGGTCATGGACGCCAAGCAGAACGCCGGGCCCCCGCTCCGGCGCCGCGCTCTCCCCCCGTCGACCCCCGCGGCCCCGACGCCGCAGGCCACGCGCCGCGAGGAGGCCACGCCGATCTTCGATCAACTGCTGCGGGAGTGGCGCTCCGGGACACCGCTCCCGATCACCTGGCCCCCGGCCGACGCCCCACCCCAGCCCGGGGACCCGCGTCCGCCCGCCACCGCGGACGAGGAACGCACCATCCCCCGCTCCCGCCGCCACGACGCGCCCCCCGAGGGCCGCGGCGCCCGGCACACCGAGGAGTGAGGACCCGGGGCCGACGCCGCCGGGAGCGGATCGCGACCGGCGTGCGCTACGGGCCCCCTCAGCGGCGCCCCCCCCCGCGGCGGCGACGGTCTCCGGGCCATCGAGGGCGATGAGGACCTTCTGGGTTTCTTCTCCGATGCCCGTCTGCCGTGATCTGGGCAGATACAGCCAGTTCAGGGAGCCTGGTGCTCCCAAGGGGAAAGTGCAGAGTCCCCGGCCGGGGACTCTGTGCGTGGTGAGCCGCGCCGCCCCGCGGTGAACACGAGCGGCGCGGCGCAACCGAAATCGCGGAGCCCTTGATGCTGAGGTCGAGGCCGTCTGCCTCGTCGGGCACGGCCCTGCGAGGAGCACGACAAGCAGACGCATACGTACGCCACCCGTGGCCGTGTCACTCGCCTGCGCCGCCGGGAGCGACGGTGGGCAACCGTCCGCCAAAGCTGGGACCTGGCACAGGCGGCGCGCTGCCTTGTTCCGGAGCAAACGGAACAGGCGGGATCGCGGCACGGCAGGCACACGCTACTGAAGGAAGGGAAGGTCTCTCCGCATGTCACACCACACCGCGACGGTGTCGGGGGCGACCTGGGTGGCCAGATTGGCGGGAGCTCTGCTGTGTCTCGCGGTGGCCGTCATTCACGTCGTGGACCAAGGCGGCATCACGGTGACGAGAGAGCCCTATTACATCGGCGTCGCCTACCACGTCCTGGAGATCGCGGCCGTGATCGCCGCCGCGCTGCTCCTCGTCGGCCTCGTCCGACTCGGCTGGTTGCTGGCAGTCGTGGTCGCCGTCGGCCCCCTGCTGGGCTACATCCTCTCCAGGGGGCCGGGGCTGCCCCACTACAGCGACGACGTCGGCAAGTGGACGGAACCGCTCGGGCTGGCCAGCCTGGCTGTCGAAGGCGCCCTGCTCCTGCTGTCGGCGCCACTCTTCGTCCAGAGCCTGCGCCGCAGAGCCTGAGGACTGTCGCGGCGCGCCCACCAGGTATTACGGGACAGCCCTTGGCCGAGTCATTCGGCCGGCCGGGCTTTCACCTTGGTGTGGAGGATGAGGGCGTGCCGTCCCTCAGAGGGCGGTAGCGGCGGCGTGGGGGCGGAGTCGGGCGGCGATGTGGTCGTCGACCTGATCGAGGGCGACCCAGCGCGCCAGGCCGCCATCCAGGACAGCGGAGGACACGAAGCTGCTGTGGGTGACGAGCAGATACCGGAAGCCGATATGGAGCCGCCGGGGCCCTTGGAACACGTCGATGATCAACGGTCCTTCCGTCCCTGGCAGCGCCCAGGCCTCCCGTATCCCGCCAGACTCCATCAGCAGAGCCGATGCGGCGTCGCACAGGCTGAGGTCACCGGGTTCGGGGACCGTGCGGACGCGTTCGGCATCGACCTTGCCGTGCTCGACCGTGCCGCGGCTGTCAGCCGGCAGCGGCGAAAGGAGTCTGATCGCGGTACCCACGCCCGACCCGGTGATCGCGCACATGGCTTCCTACCGGGCATGGGCCGCTCGGCACGACGTTCCGTTCAACGCCACGCTCAGACGCGCGCAGACGCTCGTCGAGCGCCACATCGAGCAGCACGGAGCGTTCGAGATCAACGCGCTGGGCGGACTCCTGGTCTGCTCGAAGTAACACACGGAGAACGCGGGAAGCGCCCCCGCTCCCGCCGCCATGACGCGCCCCCGAAGGGCCGCGGTGCCCGGCACGCCGAGGAGTGAGGCCCCAGGGCCGCCGACCGCCGGGAGCATGTCGCGGCGAGCGCGCGCCACGGGCCCTCAACGGCGCGCCCCCGCCACGGCAGGCGCGCGCCGTGCCCTCACGCGGGCAGCTGCGCCTCGACGGCGGCGACGACCTCCGGGGCATCCGGCTCGGTCTGCGGGGCGAAGCGCGCCGCGACCGTGCCGTCGGGGGCGATGAGGAACTTCTCGAAGTTCCAGCGAATATCGCCCGTGTACCCCTCCGCGTCCGGCGCGTCGGTCAGCTGGGCGTAAAGGGCGTGCCGCGCGCCGCCGTTGACGTCGATCTTCTCGGTCATCGGGAAGGTGACGCCGTAGGTCGCGGAGCAGAACTGTGCGATCTCCTCGGCGGTGCCGGGCTCCTGGCCCATGAACTGGTTGCAGGGCACGCCGAGGACGGTGAAACCGCGCGGCGCGTACTGCGCGTGCAGCCGCTCCAGTGCGGCGTACTGCGGGGTGAGGCCGCACCTGGAGGCGACGTTGACGAGGAGTACGGCCTTGCCGCGGTACTGGGCCAGATCGGCGGGGCCGCCCTGGAGGGCATCGATTTCCACTGTGTGAACGGACATGGCAAGGGAGCGTAGTCCGCCGGGCCCCGTCGGCGGCGGCCCGGCCCCTGGGGGTGTGTTGCCGGATCGGCAAGACACCCCCAGGGGCGTTCACCATCGGCCCACCGGCGCGTCGTGCCCGGACGCCGTGTCCGTGTCGAGCAGGTCGAAGGCGTCGGTCAGACCGGTCAGTTCGAGCAGGCGGCTCACCGCGTCGCCCGGGGCGATGCCGGCCAGCCGCAGCCTGCCGGAGGCGGTGCGCACCCGGTGGCGGGCGCGGCACAGCAGCGACAGTCCGGAGCAGTCGATGAAGGTCACCGCCCGCAGGTTCAGCACCAGGTCGGGGCGGCGGGTGGCGGTCAGGTCGTCCATGGTGGCGGCGAGCGCGCGGGCGGCGAGGAGGTCGAGTTCGCCGTGGAGTGCGACGACGGTGACGCCGTCGGTCGTGTCGGTCCGGCCGAGGTACGGCCGTACAGGGGGGTGGTCGTCGTTCATCGCCCGTCCCTCTTCTGTGCCGGGGCGCGCGTTTTCGCCACCCGCAGGCGGCGAAGGCGTGCGGAGGATGTGGGGTGCCACCGCGGACCGGACGGATCCGGCCGCCGGCGGCGTTTCGCTGTGGCCGCGGCGCCGGGCGCCGGAGTGAGCCGTGCGCCGCGTGTGCCGGGTGTACGGATGTGCCGCGGGTGTCTACGGACTACCCGTTGGACACCGCGTCAAGTCCCGGCCCGAGCCTTGGCGGGCGAGGTTGGCGTGATCCGGCCGCAACGTAACGGGGAATGCAGGTAGCTGGGCGGCGCGACCGGCCGCCCTTGACCTCAAGAATGCTTGAGGTTCTAGGTTTCCGTTCTGCCGCCGCCACGCCGCGGCGGCCTTGACACCACGATGACGGGAGACCGCGATGGACATGGAAGTGACCGCCTGGCACGCGCTGCACGGCACGGTCAACGCGCAGCAGGGCACCCGGCGGCTCTCGCGTGCCACGCTGCGCCGGATCGCCGCCTTCGCCCGGCCGCACCGGCGCCGTCTGGTGTGGTTCCTCGTGCTGAGCACCGTCACCGCGGCGGGGGCGGTGGTGACACCGCTGCTGGCCGGGCGGGTGGTCGACGCCATCGTCCACCGCGGGTCCACCGGACTCGTCCTCGGCATCGCGGCGGTGATCGCGGTGATCGCGCTCGCCGAGGCGGGGCTGGGGCTGCTCACCCGGTGGCTGTCGGCGAGCATCGGCGAGGGGCTGATCCTGGATCTGCGCACCACCGTGTACGACCACGTCCAGCGGATGCCGGTCGCCTTCTTCACCCGGACCCGCACCGGCGCCCTCGTCAGCCGCCTCAACAACGATGTGATCGGCGCGCAGCGGGCGTTCAGCGACACCCTCTCCGGCGTGGTCAGCAATCTGGTGACGCTGCTGCTGACCCTCGTGGTGATGCTCGGACTGTCCTGGCAGATCACGCTGATCGCGCTGGTGCTGCTGCCGGTGTTCGTGCTGCCCGCGCGCCGGGTGGGACGGCGGCTGGCCGCGCTGCGGCGGGAGGGCGCCGACCACAACGCCGCGATGGGCACCCGGATGACGGAGCGGTTCTCCGCGCCCGGCGCCACGCTCGTCAAGCTGCTGGGACGGCCGTCGCGCGAGTCCGCGGAGTTCGCCGCGCGGGCCAGGCGGGTCCGGGACATCGGGGTGCGCACCGCGATGGTGCAGACGTACTTCGTCACCGCCCTCACCCTCGTCTCCGCGCTGGCGCTGGCCGTCGTCTACGGGCTCGGCGGCTACCTGGCGCTGCGCGGCAGCCTGGAGCCCGGCGCGGTCGTCTCCCTCGCGCTGCTGCTGACCCGCCTCTACGCCCCGCTGACCGCGCTGTCCGGCGCGCACATCGAGGTGATGAGCGCGCTGGTCAGCTTCGAGCGGGTCTTCGAGGTGCTCGATCTGAAGCCGCTGATCGCGCAGAAGCCGGACGCCCGCGCGGTCCCCGAGGGCCCGGTCTCCGTCGAGTTCGACGCCGTACGGTTCGGCTACCCGTCCGCCGACAAGGTGTCGCTGGCCTCCCTGGAGGAGGTCGCCGCCCTCGACACCCGCGGCGGCGAACGCGTTTTGCACGACATCTCCTTCCGCGCCGATCCCGGCCGCATGGTCGCCCTCGTCGGCTCCTCGGGCGCCGGGAAGTCGACCATCGCGCAGCTCCTGCCGCGGCTGTACGACACGGATGCCGGAGCGGTGCGGATCGGCGGGGTCGACGTGCGCGATCTGACCGCGGAGTCGCTGCGCGACACGCTCGGCATGGTCACCCAGGACGGCCATCTCTTCCACGACACGATCCGGGAGAACCTGCTGCTGGCCCGGGACGGCGCCACCGAGGACGACCTGTGGGACGCGCTGCGCCGGGCGCGGCTGGCGGAGCTGGTGCGGTCGCTGCCGGACGGTCTGGACACCGTCGTCGGCGAACGCGGCTACCGCCTCTCCGGCGGCGAACGCCAGCGCCTGACCATCGCCCGGCTGCTGCTCGCCCGGCCCCGGGTGGTGATCTTGGACGAGGCCACCGCCCATCTCGACAACAGCTCGGAGGCGGCGGTGCAGGAAGCCCTCACCGAGGCGCTGGCCGGCCGGACCTCGGTGGTCATCGCGCACCGGCTCTCCACGGTCCGCGCCGCCGACGAGATCCTGGTCGTCGAGGGCGGACGCATCGTGGAGCGGGGCACCCACGAGACGCTGCTGGCCGCGGACGGGCGCTACGCCGAGCTGTACCGCACCCAGTTCGCGGACGGCTCCGGCGGTCCGGAGGCCACCGGCGCCGGGGCATCCTCCCTGGTGGGCTGAGCGGACCGGACGGGACGGAACGCCGCGCTCCGCGCCCGTGGGACGCGGTTCCTCGCCAAGGGCTCCCGGTTCCGGGGCCGGCGCCGCGCTCCGCGCCCGCGGGGCCCGGCGTTCGGCCGCTCAGCGGTCCGCGGGCCCCCGGAACGGTGGGGATCACCGCCGCCCCCTGTCCGTGCCGCGCCGCAGCGCGCAGACTGGCCGCGTCGCCCGCCACCGGAACGGACCCGGACGGCAACGCCGGAGGGGAAACACATGGCCACACCCAGTGCCACCACCACCGCGCCGACCGACGCGGGAGCCGCGCGCCGCCCCCGGGCCCGGTGGCTGCGGGCCGCCGCCGCGCTGCTGTGCGGCGCGCTGCCGGCCCTCGCCTTCCCCGCCCCGTCCCTGTGGTGGACCGCGTACATCTCCCTCGTCCCGTGGCTGTTGCTGCTGCGGACGGCGCCGACGAACCGGCGGGCGGCGCTGGAGGGATGGCTCGGCGGCATCGGGTTCATGGTGGCGGTGCACCACTGGCTGCTGCCGAGCCTCCATGTGTTCCTGGTGGTACTGGCGGCGCTGCTGGGCGCGCTGTGGGCGCCGTGGGGGCCGCTGGTCCGGACGCTGCTGGGCGGCACACCCGGAACGCGGCGGTCCCTGGCCGCCCTGGCGCTGGTGCCGTCCGGCTGGCTGATGGTCGAACTGATCAGGTCCTGGGAGCAGTTGGGCGGCCCGTGGGGGCTGCTGGGCGCCGGGCAGTGGCAGGTGCCGCCCGCGCTGCGGCTCGCCTCCCTGGGCGGAATCTGGCTGGTCAGCCTGCTGATCGTCGGGGTGAACACCGCGCTGGCCCAGCTGGTCGCCCTCCGCCGGGCCCGCCCCGTCGCCGTCGTCGCGCTGCTGGTCTGCGCGCTGACGGTGACCGCCGTCCGGTACGCCGCGCCGGTACCGCGACCCGGCGGAACCGCGCGCATCGCGATCGTCCAGCCGGGTCCGGACGGCGGTCCCGGCGCGCGGCTGGCGCGCAGCGAGGCGCTGACCCGGCAGCTGGCGGGCCGGGGCGTACGCCTCGTGGTCTGGGGCGAGAGCAGTCTGACCCGCGATCCGGCGGACGATCCGGCACTGGCCGGACGGCTCGCCGCGCTGTCCCGGAGCACCGGCGCCGATCTGCTGGTCGGGGTGGACGCGGCGCGCGCCGGGCGGCCCGGCGTCTACAAGAGCGCGGTGCTGGTGGGGCCGGACGGGCCGACGGGTGACCGGTACGCCAAGATGCGGCTGGTGCCGTTCGGCGAGGCGGTCCCGGCCCGGCCGCTGCTGGGCTGGGTCACCCGTGTGGGCAAGGCGGCGGCCACCGACCGGATGCGCGGCACCCGCCAGGTGGTGATGGACCTGCCCGCCGCGCACGGCCTGCCGATCGGCCCGCTGGTCTGCTTCGAGACGGCGTTCCCGGACATGAGCCGGAGCCTGGCCGCCGATGGCGCACGGATGCTGGTCGCGCAGTCGTCGACCTCGTCGTTCCAGGACAGCTGGGCCCCCGCACAGCACGCCTCGCTCGGCGCGCTGCGGGCCGCCGAGACCTGGCGCCCAATGGTGCACGCCACGCTCACCGGCATCAGCGCGGTCTACGGCCCCCGGGGCGAACCGGTCGGCGAGCGGCTGGCCACCGACCGCAGCGCCGCGGCCGTCTACGACGTGCCGCTCGCCCACGGCACCAGCCCGTACACCCGGCTGGGCGACTGGCCGGTGTACGCGGCCGTGGCGGCACTGGTCCTGGCGGGCGCGCCGGCGGCGGGGCGGCGGATCAGGCTCCGGTGGTCCGCGCGAGCGCCTCGCTGACGCCCCGTTCGCACAGCTCGTGGGGGGCGCAGCGCATCCCGCGCGCCCGGCCGCTCCCCCGCCCGTACGGCGTCCGGGAAGGCCGGCACCGCCTGCTCGATGCCGGGCTGCCGGTGACCGCGACAGCGATGCGAACAAGGTCATCGCTGGTCGTGCCCGGTATTGAGCATCGGTACGGCGAGGCGGACGACGGCGTACGAACGGCGTGGATGCTGCACGCCGGCGGTTCCTGGGCCCGCGCGGCGGGCGCCCGAGGGGAGCCGCCCGAGGTGCACCTGGGGCGGCCCCCGCCGCTTGTGGAACGAGTGCCTCCGCCACGACTGGCCACCGATGGCCCTCTGCGGCTCTTCGGTGCGATGCCCGTCGCCGGCGCGCTCACCTGAACCCGGGGCCGGTCAAAGAGGCTGGCCCCGAGACAGTTCGGCAGCTGCCCTGCGCTTCACGGACAGTCGATTCCGCTCAGCATGCGCTTGATGATGGCGCAGACCATCTCCTCGATGGTCGTGGGATCCACGGGATCGCCCTTGTCCCCCTTGTCGCCTCTGTCGCCACGCGGGCCGGGGTCGCCCTTGGGGCCGGGGTCGCCCTGCTCACCTCGGGGGCCAGGCTCTCCCGCGTCGCCCCGCTCACCCGCTTCACCGTCCCGGCCGGGGTGTCCGGGGTCACCGCGCTCCCCTTGCACACCTGGCTCGCCCTGGGGCCCGGGCTCACCATCATCGCCCTTGTCGCCTCTGTCGCCTTTGTGGCCAGGCTCGCCCCGGTCCCCCTTGTCGCCCTTCCGGCCTCGTTCCCCCGGGTCGCCCTTGTCGCCCCGCTCCCCTTTCTCGCCGTCCCGGCCCGGATCCCCTCTCCCTCCCTTGTCGCCCTTGCTCCCCTTTTCCCCTTGGTCGCCCTTCTCCCCGCGAGGTCCGGGATCACCTCGGTCGCCTTTCTCGCCCCGCTCTCCCTCGTCCCCCTTGTCTCCTTTTCTGCCGCGCGGCCCGGGGTCACCTTTCTCGCCGCGCCTGCCCGGCACCCCGCGAGGCGGATCTTTGATGGTGATCCCGACCGTGACGGTGAAGCATTCGCGCCCCGCCGCCTTCCTGAGCGTTAATTCCGCCTCACCCGCGGAGGCGTGGGGGGACACCTCGAAATCTCCCGCCCAGTAGTGCCCTCCGGAAATGGGCGTGAGACCGTGCCAGGCGCCGGAACCACCGGCGACGACGTCGCCACGGTATTCGACTTCTCCACCGCCCGCCGGCCTTGGCCAGTAGACAATGATTCTGGCGTCCACGCCCGGGTAAAGCGGCTCTCCGAAGAAAACGAGAAGAGAAGAGTCCTGATCTACAGGGGTGGCCATGCTTTCCTCCTTCAGGCGGCCGCCGGCACGCGGTGCGCACAGGCAGCGCTCCCTCATTCGACAGACGGGGAGCTGAGGCCCGAGAAGAGCAGCACGCTGAAGGTGCCCGGAAGAATTACGTGCGGCCGGACTGGCGCATCCCCGAAAATGAAATCTGTTGACGGATGGGTGTCGACGTCAAAATCGCTGCGCATCGTACTCATCCGGCTATATACCCCTACGACCATCCGCCACTCATCAACGCGCCGGAAGTATAGGCTTTTAACCCGGTGGAGTGAATTACAAGTGCCTGCAATGCCCCCCGAGAACTTCGCGCACTGTAACTTTCGGAGGGAATCGAAATTCACGACGCCCGCAACAATAACGTAAGGCCCCACCACCACGGAGGCCCACGTAGGCCTCCATGCGCCCTTCGACCTCAGCCCGGATTTCTCGCCTCGCGCACCGCATCATTATCCATGCCGGGGGCCATGGCGACTTGATCGAGGGCCGTTTCGAAATGGGATCCATCAGGCCCCCGCCAACGGAATCAAGGACCATGACGTCTTCTGCCGGCGTGGAGATCGGCGGGACGGCGCCCAGCAGCGCCGGAGCGGCCACGGTCGCGGCGGAGACATCGCGCCGGGCGCCGTGCCGACCAAGATCGCCGAGCGCGAGGCCCACGGCTCAACTCACTTTGAATCGTCAGCTGACCGATCGGCGAGCCGTCCTAGGACACCTCGCGCACGATGCGCTCGCACAGCTCGTGCGTCTCCAGGGCGTCAGCGGCGCTGAGCACCTCGCCGGCGCGCACCGAGTCGAGGAACGCGAGCACCCCTTGCTCGATGCCGCGCTGCCGGGCGACCGGCACCCAATCGCCGCGGCGGTGAATGGTCGGCTGCCCCTTGTGGTCGATGACCTCGGCAAGGTTCACGACCTCGCGCTTCGCGTCCTGTCCGGAGACTTCGAGGCGTTCCTCGGCGGACCCGCTCAGCCGGTTCATGATCCCGATCGCCGTGAAGCCGGATCGGGCGTTGGAGCAACTACCGCCGGAGAGCTGCAGGACGACGTGGTCCATCAGTCCGTCGCGGACCCGGGCGCGGACGTCGAGGTGCTCGATCTCGCCCGGGACCAGGAAGCGCAGCGTGTCCACGACATGGATGAAATCGTCGAGCACCATGGTCCGCGGGTCCTCGGGCATCCCGACCCGGTTCTTCTGCAGCAGGATCAGCTCACGGGGGTGCGTGAGGCAGTCGGCGTAGCCGGGGGCGTGGCGGCGGTTGAAGCCGACGGCGAGGCCGACGCCGCGCTCCTCGGCGAGGCGGACGAGCCGCCGGGAGTCGGCCAGCTCGTACGCGAGCGGTTTGTCGACATAGGTCGGCACCCCGGCGTCCAGCAGCCGGGCGACGATCTCCGGGTGCGCGGCGGTCGGGGCGTGCACGAACGCGGCGTCGAGCCCCGCGGCGAGCAGTCCGTCCAGATCGGCGTGGCACCGCGCGGCGGGAATCCGGTGGGCGTCGGCGACCCGCCGGAGAGTGGCCGGGGTGCGGGTCTGCAGATGCAGCTCCAACCCCGGCCGGGCGGCGAGGACCGGCAGATATGCCTTCTGGGCGATGTCGCCCAGCCCGATGCAGCCGACCTTCATACTCTCTCCCTGTGCCGGACGGTCCGCCCGATACGTGGGCGGATCATCCCGAATTGCCCGGTGGTGCCAGGCCGTCCTCATTCGCCGTGCCCGGCCGTCCGTACGGAGTTTACGGAGTGGGGACGGAGGGCTGGGGGCCGGTCGGCTCCGGAGGCGGGGGACGGTCCCGCGGGGCGGAGGGGCGACCCCGGGCCGGCCGTGGTTACGGCGGGCCGACGGTTGCCCGCGTCGCCCCGGGGCGCGCGCGATCACCCCTGCGGGGACTTCCCAGGCCCGTAGGAGCCGGGCAAAGCTGCAAGGATGCACCGTTTGTCCGCTCTCGTGCTCCTCTCGGTGATGGTCGCGGCGACCACCACCGGCTGCGTGACACTCCCCTCCCGGCCGGCCCCGACGGGCCATCATCCGCCCCCTCCCGCCCCCACCGGCCGGCCCGGCCCGGCCGTGCCGTTGCCCCCGCAGGACCGCATCGGGCCGGTGACGACTCAGCCGGCGCCCCGGCAGCCCGACGCCGCGCACCGGGCGACTCCGCCGCCCGGCCGTCTCCCGCACCACGACGGCGGGGCCCGCGGCGGTGCGGGCGGCGGCGCCCGGCCGCTGCCCCCGCCCGCGGGCACGTCCTCCCGGGAACGCGCGCCCGCACCATCCGCGCCCTCCCGGCTGCCGCGCCTGGGTGACGGCCTGTCGGCCGGAGCGGAGCTGTGCGCCCTGGGACGGAAGTACGGCCGCTGGCACCGGGACGCCGCAGCGATGCGGATCTGCCGGCAGACGTACGGCTGACGAGGCGGCGGGGCGGCGCGGTCCGGTGATGGGCCGCGCCAGTGACGGCCGGGGCGGCGGCGTCCGGGCCGGCGGCAAGTCGGGCCGGCGGCAGCGGCCCGGCGCGCTGCGGCTCGGTCCGGTGTGCGCCGAGCCGGGCCCTCTGCGGCGGCCCGGTCAGCCCCTGCCCGGGCCGCCGCCCAGCCCCGCCCCGAGGCGGTCGATGTCGGCGTACAGCGTCTGGCGGTGGGCACCGTCGGGCAGGGCCGCGGCCCAGGTGCGGGCGCGCAGCAGATGTGTCCGGGCGTCCCCGGGGCGGCCCAGCGCCGCGTAGTCGGCGACCAGGCTCAGATGCAGCGCGGGGAAGAGCGCCCGGAGCGCGGCCAGCGACCTGTCGGTGCTGACGGCGGGCCGGGGTCCGTCGCCGTCGCCCGTGGCGTCGTCCCTGTTCAGGCCGTCGCCCGCGAGCGGGTCGTCGCCCGTAGGCGGGGCGTCATCCGCGGGCGGGTCGTCGTCCGCGTTCGGGTGGCTGTCGATGTAGCTATCCGTGTTCGGGTGGCTGTCCGTGTGCGGGTGGGCGTCCCGGCGCGGGTGGCCGTACCGGATCGGGCTGCCGCCCTTCCCCGAGCCCTCCTCGCCCGCGCACCGCTGCCCCCGGGCCCGCCCGGTCGTGACGGAACCCTCCGCCGCCTCCAGGGCCGTGAGGTCCCAGGAGAGGCGGTCCCGCGGCGTGTCCTGGGTGGCGGCGAGGTAGTGGGCGAGGGTGCAGCGGTGGAGGGGGTCGGCGGACGGGCCGAGTTCGTGCCAGAGGGCGGCGAGGCGGTTGCGGGCCTCTTCCCGGTCTCCGGCGCGGTGCAGCATGACCGCCTGGCCGATCCGGGTGGGGACGCCGCCCTCGGCCGTCCGCTCCTGCTGCCGCTCCGTCACGCTCACTCCCACATCGGTCCGCCGCAGCCTCGCCACCCGCCGCTGCTTCCCGACGCTAACCGCCGGGCGCCGCCGCCGCGCGGTGTGGGCGCCACGCCCGGACGCCCGCAAGCGCCGCCCGGGCGCACCGCGCACCGGACCCGCCCGCCGACGGGCCCGGTGGGCGCCGGGCCCGGTCAGCCCAGGTCGGGGATGCGCCAGTCGATCGGGGCGTGGCCCTGGGCGGCGACCGCCTCGTTGATCTGGGTGAACGGGCGGGAGCCGAAGAACTTCTTGGCGGACAGCGGCGAGGGGTGCGCACCCTGCACCACCGCATGGCGGTCCTGGTCGATCAGCGGCAGCTTCTTCTTCGCGTAATTGCCCCACAGGACGAAGACCGCCGGGTCGGGGCGGGCGTCGACGGCGCGGATGACGGCGTCGGTGATCTTCTCCCAGCCCTTGCCCTTGTGGGAGTTGGCCTCGCCCTCCCGGACGGTGAGCACCGCGTTGAGCAGCAGGACGCCCTGGCGGGCCCACGGCATCAGATAGCCGTTGTCCGGCACGGGGTGGCCCAGCTCCTCCTTCATCTCCTTGTAGATGTTGCGCAGCGACGGCGGGGTCTTGACGCCGGGCTGCACCGAGAAGCACAAACCGTGGCCCTGCCCGGCGCCGTGGTACGGGTCCTGGCCGAGGATGAGGACCTTCACCTGGTCGTACGGCGTGGCCTCCAGCGCCGCGAAGACCTGCTCGCGCGGCGGGTAGACCGGCCCCTGGGCCCGCTCCTGCGCCACAAAGTCGGCCAGCTCCTTGACGTAGGGCTTCGCCAGCTCTTCGCCGAGGGCGCCGCGCCAGGACTCGGGCAGCGTGTCGGTGACCACGTGAACAACCTCCGGTGTGCGTTCCGTATCTCGCACTCCAGAACCTACCGGCGACCACTGACAACGCGGCAACGCGCGGTGACCGACCGCGGGCGATCGGCGTCCCGCGGCCGTCGCCCCGGCCGTATGACCAGGGAAAAGACGCGGGACGCCGGCCCGCAGTGACCGGCGTCCCGCCGCTGAGGTGGCCGGAGATCCGGCCGTCGCCCCGCTACACCCCGGCGTTGAGCAGGAGCCCGCCGTCGACGACGAGGGTCTGGCCGGTGATCCAGCCCGACGCGTCGGAGAGCAGGAAGGCGGCGGCGCCCCCGATGTCCTCCGGCACGCCCAGCCGTCCCAGGGGGTAGGAGGCCGCGACCTCCTCCTCGCGGTTCTCGTAGAGCGCCGCGGCGAACTTCGTCTTGACCACCGCGGGCGCGATGGAGTTGACCCGGACCACGGGGGCGAATTCGTGCGCGAGCTGCAGCGAGAGGTTGACCATCGCCGCCTTGCTCATGCCGTACGCGCCGATGAACGGCGAGGCGCCGATGCCGGCCATGGAGGCGATGTTGACGATCACGCCGCCGTTCTCCTTCTGCCAGGCGTGCCAGGTGCGCTGCGCGAAGCCGAGAGCGGAGATCACGTTGGTCTCGAAGACCTTGCGGGCGACGCCGAGGTCGAGGTCGGCGATCGGGCCGAAGACCGGGTTCGTCCCGGCGTTGTTGACGAGGAAGTCGACGCGGCCGAAGGTCTCCATCGCCCGCTCGACGGCGACGGCCTGGTGCGCCTCGTCGTGCGCCTTGCCCGCGACGCCGATCGCGCGCTCCGCGCCGAGCCGCTCGACGGCCTCCTTGAGCGCGTCCTCGTTGCGGCCGGTGATGACCACCCGGTCCCCGCGGGCCACCAGCGCCTCGGCGATGCCGTAGCCGATGCCGCGGCTGGCGCCGGTGACCAGCGCCACCTTGCCGGAGAGGGCGGGGAGCGCGTTGTGCTGCTCGGTCATGTGTCGTTTCTCCCGGTGGGGTGGTGCGGTCAGTTGAGCGGTCCGCCGGCGACGTACAGGACCTGGCCGGAGACGAAACCGGCCGCGTCGCCGGTGAAGAAGGCGATGGCGTTGGCGATGTCCGCCGGCTCGCCGACGCGCCGCACCGGGATCTGGGTGGCGGCCGCGGCCTGGAAGTCCTCGAAGCCCATGCCGACGCGTTCGGCGGTGGCGGCGGTCATGTCGGTGGCGATGAAGCCGGGGGCGACGGCGTTGGCGGTGATGCCGAACTTGCCCAGCTCGATGGCGAGGGTCTTGGTGAAGCCCTGCAGACCGGCCTTGGCAGCGGAGTAGTTGACCTGGCCGCGGTTGCCGAGCGCGGAGCTGGAGGAGAGGTTGACGACGCGGCCGAACCCGGCGTCCACCATGTGCTTCTGGCAGGCGCGCGCCATCAGGAACGCGCCCCGCAGGTGGACGTTCATGACGGTGTCCCAGTCGCTGTCGCTCATCTTGAACAGCAGGTTGTCGCGGAGGACACCGGCGTTGTTGACGAGGACGGTGGGCGCGCCCAGTTCGGCGGCGACCCGCGCCACGGCCGCCTCGACCTGTGCGGCGTCCGAGACGTCGCAGCCCACGGCGAGGGCCCGGCCACCGGCCGCGGTGATCGTGTCGACGGTGTCCTTGCAGGCCGCCTCGTCGAGGTCGAGTACGGCGACGGCGCGGCCCTCGACGGCCAGCCGGACCGCGGTGGCGGCGCCGATGCCGCGGGCCGCGCCCGTCACGATGGCGACGCGCTGCTCGGTGGTGGACATGCGGGTTCTCCCTAGCCTCGGATCCGACCTCGACAAGCGGTGTGCCGCACCCTTCCCGAAGTGAGCAACCGCTTAGTATCTCCAGCACCGGTGACGCTAGAAGCCCGGCCACCCCCTGTCAACGCCCATCGCCGCGCCGTTACGCAGCTCACCCGCGCACGGCCGCCCGCCTACGGGAAAAGCCGGAACGCGGCCCGTGGCCCCGCTCCGGCTTCCCGCGCCGATCACCCCGCGGCTCAGCGCACCAGCAGCTCCAGCAGCCGCTCGGCCTCGCCGGTGGGATCGCAGGTCAGGCCGGTGTGCACCGGGCCCGGCTGGACGACGGTGCTGCGCGGCGCGATGAGCCACCGGAAGCGGCGCCCGGCGTCGTCGCCCGCCGCCTGACCCGCCAGGGCACCGCCGTGGCAGACGCCCTCGACGGCCCGGAGGGCGGCGCGTACGCCCTCCACGTCGACGGCCGGATCGAGGGCGAGCAGCCGCGCCTCGTCCAGATGGGTACGGGCCTCGACGAAGCGGCGGGCGTGGCAGTAGACGACCACTCCGGCGTTGATCATCTCGCCACGCTCGACGCGGGGTACCACCTTGAGGAGCGCGTACTCGAAGACATCGCGCCCGTTGTGCAGTCCGGTCACTTCACTGCCCTCCGCGGGGGGAGCTTGCCGGCCAGCCACTCCGGCGCCCGGGACGGTCCGTCCGGGGAGCGTTCCCCCAGGGTGATGTGGTCGCCGATCACCTCGGCGCGGGCCAGCAGCGCCCGGACGTACGCGGCGCGCACCGCCTCCGGGGAGTCGAAACCGGGCTCGTCGGCCAGCCACTCGTCGGGGACGTCCGCGGCGATCTCGGTGAGCAGCTCCTCGGTGATCTGCGGGGCGAACTCCGCGGCGGCCGAGGCGAGATCGGGTGCGAAGGTGGCCAGTACGTGGTCGGACGCGTCGTACGGCTTGACCGCGGCCTTCTCCGCGCCCGGCCAGTTGTGGTGCCAGATCATCGTGGCGCCGTGGTCGATCAGCCACAGCTTGCCGTGCCAGACGAGGAGGTTCGGGTTCCGCCAGGACCGGTCGACGTTGTTGATCAGCGCGTCGAACCACACCACCCGGCCCGCCTCCCGCGCACCCACCTCGAACGCGAGCGGGTCGAAGCCGAGGGACCCCGGCAGGTAGTCCATGCCGAGGTTGAGCCCGCCGCTCGCCCTGAGCAGCTCCTGGACCTCCTGGTCGGGCTCGCCCAGGCCGATCACCGGGTCGAGCTGCATTCGCACCAGCTCCGGCACCCGCAGCCCCAGCCGCCGCGCCAGCTGCCCACAGATGATCTCCGCGATCAGGGTCTTCCGCCCCTGGCCCGCACCGGTGAATTTCATGACATACGTGCCGAGGTCGTCGGCTTCGACGATCCCCGGCAGCGACCCGCCTTCACGCAACGGCGTGACGTAGCGGGTCGCGATGACTTCGGTCAACATTTCCCCAGGCTATACGCCCCTCTGACCTTGGGAATCGCGGCGAGGCGACAGGACCTTCCGGGCCGCGGCCCGTAGCAGCGAGCGTCCCACGGCCGCCGGCACCGCGAACGCCGCCGGCATCTCCCGGTCCTGACCGGACACGCGGACCGACGGACATTCCGGTCGGCCCCTGCAACGGATCGCACAAGTCCACCGCGCATCGGTCCCACTCGTGCCAGGCTGAGCGAATGCGTGTGCGTATCGGAGACATCCGCTTGTACTTCGACGTCGATGGCTGCCGGCTGACCCCCGCGGGCCCCGGTATGGCCGAACGCCCCACGCTCGTCCTTCTGCACGGAGGGCCGGGCGCCGACCATTCGCCGTTCAAACCGGCCTTCTCCAGGGCAACGGAGTTCGCCCAGGTCATCTACCTTGATCAGCGAGGCAGCGGCCGCTCCGACCGCAGCCACCCCGGCCTCTGGTCGTGGGAGCGATGGGCCGACGACGTCATCGACTTCTGTGACGCCCTCGACATCCCCGACCCCGTCCTGGTGGGAACGTCCGCCGGCGGCTGGGTCGCCTTGATGGCCGCCATCCGCCACCCGGACCGCGTCGCCCGGCTGGTCCTCGACAGCGTCATGCCAGGCCTGCCCGAGGAGCGGCTGGACGTCTTCGAGCGCCTCGGCGGAACCGAGGCCCGCGAGACGGCACGCCGATACTGGAGCGGCGAGAGCGCCGAGACGATCCGTGAGGCCTGGGAGCGCACCTGTCTGCCGCTTTACTCCCAGCGCCCCGGCGGCGACCCGGACGGCGAGAACCGGCTCAAGCGCATCGAGTGGAACCACGATGTCCTCGAACGGTTCCGGCACCACCTGGCCGAGAACTTCGACGGATGGACCCGGCTCGACCAGGTGACCTGCCCGACGCTCGTTCTCGCCGGCGAACACGATCCCGTGGCCACCGCCCCCGCCGCGAAGCGTCTCGCCGCCGGGCTCACCCACGCCAAGACACACCTGCACATACTCCCCGGCACCGGTCACGGAGTCTTCCGCGAGGATCCCGACCGGTCCTTCGAGCTGTTGCGTGACTTCGTGGATCCGCGCCACGCCTGACCAACACCGAAGAGGGCAACGCCGTTGCCCAACGGGCGCCGGCCCCGCTCCGGATGGGCCGCCACGGGGCGCGCGGCATCGCGGTCGGCGGAATCGGCAGCGGGGCGGGAAGGGCCGGAAGGGCTGTGGGCGCACAGCGGTCAGCCCTCGTGGCCCTCGTGGCCCTCATGGCCCTCATGGCCCTCATGGCCCTCGTGGCCCTCGTGGCCCTCGGGAAAGGTGAACTCCATGAGGAGGTTCTCCGCTTCGCACGACACCTGACGGAAGCCGGCCTTCTCCCAGGCGCGCACGGCCCGCACGTTCGCTCTCACGGGATCGACCGTCACGCGCCGCCAGCCGAGATTCCCGCCCAGGTGCGCAAGGAGCGCGCGAGCGGCATCCGGCCCCAGGGCCCGGCCCCGCGCCTCCGGTACCAACACCAGGTCGATGCCGCCTTCAGCCGCGCCGGCGTGCCAGTACTGCGCGTAGCCCACCGGTGTGCCCTGCGCCAGTACGAGGAACGACTCCACGCGCGGCCGACGCCGCCCGACGTACTTCTCGGCCACCTCGTCACGCGACAGCGGTACGCCGCCCCAGTGCTCGACGAAGTCCGGGGAAGCGAACCATGCGGCCAGCAGGTCCACATCGGCCTCGGTCGTCGGGACGAGACGGGACAGCACTCCGTCGAGAGCCGCGCCCTCGGTCATCAGCCCTGCTTCGGCAAGGTGAGGATTTCGGCTCCGTCCTCGGTGATGGCGATCGTGTGCTCACTGTGTGCGGTCCGGCAGCCCGTCGCACTGCGGAGCGTCCACCCGTCGGCGTCGGTGACGAGTTGAGCGGTGTCCGCCATGACCCACGGCTCCAGCGCCAGCAGCAACCCGGGGCGCAGGGTGTATCCACGGCCCGGCCGGCCGGTGTTCGCGACGTGCGGGTCCTGGTGCATCGTCGATCCGATGCCGTGACCTCCGAACTCGGTGTTGATCGGGTACCCCGCCTCGGTGAGGACGGTCCCGATGGCGTGGGAGATGTCGCCGATGCGAGCGCCGGGTCCGGCAGCGGCGATTCCCGCGGCCAGCGCGCGCTCGGTCGCGCTGATCATCGCGACGCTCTCCGGGGGCCGCGCGTCGCCCACGAGGAAGCTGATGGCGGCGTCGGCGGCGATTCCGCCCTGGGAGACGGCGAGGTCGAGGGTCAGCAGATCGCCGTCGGCGAGGCGGTAGTCGTGCGGCCGTCCGTGGAGCACGGCGTCGTTGACGGCCGTGCAGATGTAGTGGCCGAACGGGCCGCGCCCGAAGGACGGTGCGTAGTCGACGTAACAGGACGTGGCCCCGGCCTCGACGATCATGGCCTTGGCCCAGCGGTCGATGTCCAGGAGGTTCGTGCCGATGGTGCTGCGGCTCTTCAGCGTCTGCAGGATGTCGGCGACCAGGGCGCCTGCGTCCCTTGCCCGGGCCAGCAGGGTGGGGTTCAGAATCTCGATCACGTGGCGCCCTTCTCGCGCTTCCAATAACTATACCGGCCATACTGTACCGGTATTAGAATCGTGGTCATGGTCAGATTGCCGCTCACCCCCACAGAGATCGAACGCGGACAGCGCCTCGGCTCCCTCCTGCGACGGGCCAGAGGTGAGCGCTCGATGCTCGATATCGCGCTCGCCGCACATGTCTCACCGGAAACCCTCCGGAAGATCGAAACGGGCCGCGTGGCCACCCCCGCCTTCCCGACCATCGCGGCGATCGCCGATGTCCTCGGCCTCTCCCTCGATGCGGTGTGGGCCGAGATCAGCGGGCCCGAGCGCGCCCTGAGCCCGGCCGGCTCCGGTCACCACGCACCGGAGCGGTTGGCCTCGTAAGCCGCCCTCCCGCAGGGCGTCGTGGCCGCGGGAGAGGGGCGAGCGGGCCCGGTGCAGCAGTGCGCGTGCGCGTCCAGGACGCGTGGCCGCCCGTGGACGGCCCGGGGCAAGCAGCGACGAGGCCAGGGTGCGGGGCGTCAGCTTCGCGGCCGGGAAGCGCGGCCCAGGGCCCGGGAACACTGTGCGACGAGGTCGCCATGGGCGCCGCCGCTCCCGCCCTGGCCCGGTGCGACCACGCGCGTCGGCAACACCTCCGCCGCACCGGGACAGTTCGGCGGGAGTCTCCGGCCACCGGTCTCAGTAGCTGACGCTGACGATCTTCCAGGGGGTCTTCGCCGAGTACGTGCCCGGCTTGAGCTCGAAGGTCTCGCCGTAGCAGCCGGAGTCGCTGTAGAAGGTCGTCACGAACCTGCTCTGATTGGAGGCCGAGCGACCGCTGAAGGGGAAACAGCCGTGGTCCCCGGCGGTGCTCTCCTTGTGCATCTTGCCCTTGAGATTCGGCTTGGACCAGCCGCAGATGTAGTTCTTCGGGCACTTGGTGGCCGCATGCGCGGCGGTGGGCACGGTGAGCGGCAGCAGGGTCGTCAGCATGGCGCAGGCCAGCACCGAGAGGCGTTTCTTCACGCTGTTCCTCGTCCCGTCCGTGGTGTTTTCCCTCTTCCGCCCATGTGAGCACGGGGTGCGGGACCTGCGGGGAGGCGTTTTCCGGCCCCCGGCCGGGAGCGCAGGGCGTACGGGAGCCCGGGCGGGGAGCGGGGACAGCGGACGAGTGCGCCGGGCTCCGCCGTGCCCGGAAGCCTTCCAGGGATGGCGGAGCCGGGCGCGGCGGATCAGAACTCGTCGGCGCCGTTGCGGAGTTCCATCGTCCAGTAGCCGGTCTTCGCGACCGCGTCGTCGACGGCGATGCCGCCCCGGGGCGCCTTGACGACCTTGGAGCCCTCGGCGGGGCCCTCGGGGGCGAAGAGGTTGACGTCGAACGAGGTGACCACGTGGTTGTCCTCGTGGACGCCGCCGTTGTTGATCCGCACTGCCGCGTAGGCGGGCTCACCGGCGTTCAGGACGACGGGGGTGCCCGGCTTGCTCTTGGCCACGGCCGGGACGTCCTTGGCGGTGTGGATGTCCCCGAACGCAATCAGCGGGTACCGGAGCAGGGTGCAGGCATGGCCCGAGGTGTTGACGGCGGTCAGCGTGAGGTGCGTGGTGGGCGTGCCGTCCTGCTTCTCGGCGGTGATCTTCACATCCTCGAAGGTGCAGGCAGGCGCCTTGCCGCCGGTCGTCTTCGTGGCGCCGGTCGTCTCCGCGGCGCCGGCCGGCTTCTCGGCCCGGGCCGGGGCGACCGGGGCGTGCGCATCGCCGCTCCGGGCGGGGGAGCCTGCCGCGCCGGCCTTCTCCGCAGGGGCACCGGCGGCGGCCGGTGCGGCCGCGGCGTCTCCCTTGTCCTTGGCGCCGTCACCATCGCCACCGCAGGCGGTGAGGGTGAGGCCGAGGGTGGCGACGGCGGCCGCGGCGAGGACGGCAGGGCGGCGGATGGCGGTACGCATGTGATCTCCCGTTTCATGGTCTGCATGCCAGGCGCGGGCACCTGGTCACCCCCAGCTTGAGGCCGTGCCCTGGCGTTCCGCTGACGTGCCGCTGATGCCTTGCTGGTGTCGATCCGTGCAGCTCAGAGCGGGTGCGGTGGGTGCCGGCAGTCGGCTGCGGGACGGGCTCCGGGCCGCACGACGGATCGGCGGCCGCTCCCTGGTACTCAGAACTGCCGCAGATGGTCGCGGAGGCGGCGGGCCACCTGGCCCATGAGGGCCTCGGCGTCGGGCTGGGCGCTCGCCGGGACCAGCGACTCGGTGAGCACGGCGACCGCGAACATCTGGCCGTCGGCGTGCTCGACCACCCCCGCCTCGTGCCGGAGATTGAGCAACGTACCGGTCTTGGAGGACCAGGTGGTGGCGTCGGAGCTGAAGTCCGGGGCGAGGCGGTGGCGGAGCAAATGGTGGCTCATCAGCTCCCGGACGCGCCCGGCGGTCTCCGGCGGGATCGCCGACGGCGTCCACAGCGCCTGGAGCAGATCGACGTAGGCGCGGGCGCTGCCGGTGTTGGCGCGGGTCGTGTCGAGTTGCGGTACGCGGTGGCCGCGGCCGCTGGTGCCGGCGTCTATGGCGAGGGCGTGCGCCAGATGGGCCTGCCCGGCCTCGAACCGCTCCTCGGGGGTCTCGGACAGCTCCCGCATCCCGTGCCGGACGGTGATCCCGACGAGGCCGAACTCCTGGAGGATCGCGGCGACCCGGGTGGGCGGGGTGAGGCCGAACAGCGCGTCGGCGGCCGTCCCGTCGCTCACGCACGTACTCAGGTAGAGCAGATCGTCGAGGGCGATCCGTACGGGGTGGCGGAAGCGGCTCAGCCCGGTGGGGCCGGGCGTGGTGATCCGGCCCGGTGCCACGTCCAGCATCGTCGCGCCGTCGAGTTCGCCCCGGCGGATGCGCTCGATCGTCGCCAGCGCCAACGGCACCTTGACCAGGGAGGCCACCGGAAGTTGAGCATCCGGCTCGATCCCCAGCTCCTCGCCCGTGTGCAGGTCACGGACGAGGAGGCAGCCGTGCAACCCGCCGTCGTGCAGGTCGCGACGCAGCTCACGCAGCAGCGCTTCGGTACTCATGGACGGCTCCGGGCGGTAGGGGCGGGGACGGTGGCCACTCCGGGCGGCGGACGCCGGGTGGCCTGCGGTGGGTCGGGCGGCCTGTCTTCGCGATGAGGGTCAGGTACCGGTCGGCGCGGGGTGGTTCGAGGGGCGCGTCCGGCCGGACCGGGCTCCGTGGCCGTTCGCGGTCCCGGGCCTCATGCGTTTGCCCCGTCGCTGCCGGCCCGGTCGGCGCCGAGGCAGCGGGCGAGGGCGTCGCCGAGCCGTGCCGCCATGTGCCGGCCGGATCCCTCCGCGGCGGCGAGCGCATAGCCGCGGGCGAGCGTGATCCCGCCGAGCGGCCGCCAGTGCAGGGCCAGTTCCCTGGCCTGTGCCGGGGAGCAGAGCAGCAGGTCACCGCTGGTCAGCACCTCCGCTGCCGCCGTCGTCAGATCGGGCGCGGTGACGAGCTGGGCGGGCCGCAACCCCACCGCGTCCCGCAGGCGGGTGAGCGGATCGCGGATGTGCGGGACGTCGTCCTCCGGCTGGATCCAGACGCGCCGGACCGGGCCCGAGGCGGCGCGGCCCACCCGCAGCGTCTCCAGGTGAACGCGGCGCGGACCGGAACCGTCGGCGGCGGCAAGGCCGAGCGGCACCGTCCAGGGCGCGCCGTCCGGCGGCACGGCGAGCACTCCGGCACGTACCTGGTGGGCGTGGAGGAGTTCCTGCCGCCGCGCCGGATCCTCGGGGCGCAGGTCGAGGGTGACGCCGTGCCCGCGCGCCTCGGCGACGAGACGGGCCCGGTCGGCGGTCGGGCAGACGGCGGGGACCGCGAGCCGCCACGGCCTGCGGCGGGCGGCCTCCGCCTCGTGCAGCAACACCTCGGCGGCCTGGACGAGCTGCCGGGCGACGGGGAGCATCTCGCGGCCGAACGCGGTCAGCACGACTCGCCGCGCGGTGCGCTCGAACAGCTTCTCCCCGAAGTGCTCCTCCAGCGCGGCCACCCGCCGGCTCGCCACCGACTGGGACATCCGCGCGGCCGCCGCCCCCACGGTGAAACTGCCGCGCTCGCTGACGCTGACAAACGCACTGCACGCCCCCACCAGATCCACGACCGGACTCTATGCCAGATCCGCATGGAACCGCGCGTCGGCGTATTGGACCGCATGGCAGGCGGGGGCAAGAGTGGCTGCGCAATCCCCATCACCCACCGGGACGGGCCCGCCCGTCCCCGATGCGCCCTGCCCGCAAGGCGCCAGGAGGTCAGACCATGCAGTCGTCCCGTACCCGGGGTGCTGTTCGCGGTGCGCTCGCCGCGCTTCTCCTCGTCCCGCTCGTCGCCTGCGGCTCCGGCAGCGCCGAGGCGGAGGCGTCCACACCGTCCCCGAAGGCGACCCCGTCCGCCGCCCGGCCGTTCGCCCAGGACCTGCAGCAACTGGAGCGGAAGTTCTCGGCACGGCTGGGCGTCTACGCCATCGACACCGGCACCGGCCGCGAGGTCGCCTACCGCGACGGCGAACGCTTCCCCTTCAACTCGACGTTCAAGGCGCTGGCCGCCGGGGAGGTCCTGAAGCAGCGCACGCTGAACGGGATGAACGACGTGGTCCGGTACTCCCAAGGCGATCTCGTGCCCAACTCCCCCGTGACGGAGAAGCACGTCAAGACCGGGATGACGCTGCGGGCGCTGTGCGACGCCGCCGTCCGCTACAGCGACAACACCGCCGCGAACCTGCTGTTCGACAATCTCGGCGGCCCCAAGGGGCTCAACGCGGCGTTGAAGAAGCTGGGCGATGACGTGACGCGGATGGAGCGCATCGAGCCGCTGCTCAGCAACTGGGACCCGAGGTCCACCCGGGACACCACCACGCCCCGGGCCCTGGCCAAGGATCTGCGCGCCTACGTCCTCGGCGACGTGCTGCGCCCGGCGGAGCGCAAGCAGCTCACCACCTGGCTGCGGACCAACACCACGGGCGACACCCTCATCCGGGCCGGTGTGCCCAAGAGCTGGGTGGTCGGCGACAAGACCGGCATGGGCAGCAACTACGGGACCCGCAACGACATCGCCGTCCTGTGGCCCGAGCGCTCCGCCCCGATCGTCGTGTCGATCCTGTCGAGCCGCGACGCGGCGGACGCCACCCCCGAGGACAAGGTCATCGCCGAGGCCGCGTCGGTGGTCGCCCGCACCCTGAAGTGACCGGCGGCGGCGAACAGCTGCCACCGGGAGGGTCACACCATGAACGGGGTCGCACCGCGCCACACGGTGCGGCCCCGGCCTGCCTCCGGCCCCTGGCCCTGTCGAACGGGGCCACGCCCGGTCGGTCCTGGCTCCGTCGAACGAGCCGCCGCCCCGGGCCGCTCACCGCCACGCTGCGCCTATCCGGCAGTCGCCCAAGGGGCAGTGGCCCCTCCGCGCGCCCTACGGGTACCAGGGCGGACGCCCACCGGCGGCCCATCGGCCCAGCGTCCGGCCGTCGACGAGACGCAGCGGCTGGTCGAGTTCGGCGTTGGCCCGTTGCGCGTCCTGGGTGAAGTCGCTGGTCGTGACGATGAGCGCGATATCGCAGCGGTGGTAGGCACGGTAGGTCCCGTTGACCTCGTAGACGACGGGCGCGCCGACCCGGTTTCCCGCCGCGAACCGCTTGCACTGGACCGCGATCCGACGGCCGTCGGTGAGCTGTACGAGAACATCGAGCGCCCGGTCGTTGGCGCCGCCGGACACCGTGGCAGCGCGGACACCCGGATCGCGGCGCGCGAGATCCGCGACGGCATGCTCGAACTGGCTCCCGCTCATGTGCTGATACGCCGCGATGCTGTGCGTGCCATCCGCACGACCGCCGGCACGCGCCCGCGGCACCAGGAACCGGCCGCCGCGTACCCGGTGGACGGTCACGATCCCCCCGAGCACCAGGACCGCGAGGAGACCGCAGAGGACGGGGTACGCCCGGATCACCGCGATCATCGCGAGGAACGCGCCCACGGCGACGGCGAAGCGCCCCGGTGTCATCTCACGTATCCAGCGCCGCACGGTACGCCGCGAGGTCCGCGCAACCGGCCGACGGCGAACGGCGGAGGGCCGTCGGGCACCACCGGTCCGTCGGCCACGGGTCGAGGTACGTCGTCGTGCCGGTGCAGCCATCGGTCTCCCCGCTTCGATGGAGGCAGGTCACGTCCGGTCGCGCGCCTACCGGGCAATCTCTGCAGTGTGCTGGGCCCGCGGGCCCGACCGGTACGAAGCCCGGTACCTTGGCCGGTTGTCATGCCCGGCCGACCTGGTTGCCGTCCTTCCCCGCCCGTTCCTCACCCTGGGCAATGCCCGGGTCGTGGAGGTGCGCAATGGGCTCGGCGGACGGTCGGCTGTGCAGGGAGATGGCCATAGGGAGGTCCGCGCGTACACGTTCGTCAAAGGCCCCCTTCTGGCTCCATGACCCCTTCCCTGCACCTTTTCTTCGCGCCCCAGGAGTGGAGCCTCTGGCCGGCCTGAATTGACGTGCGTCCGCCGGAAATTCGGGAGCACCTCGCGTCGGCACGCCGTACGGTCGGCGCATGAGCGATCCCGATGGCTACTTCGGAGAGCAGGTCGCGGCCAGGTACGACGATCCGTCGTCGGAGATGTTCCAGCCGGAGACCGTGAACCGCACCATTGACTTCCTGGCAGCGCTCGCCGGCGACGGACGCGCCTTGGAGCTGGGTATCGGCACGGGACGCATCGCCCTTCCCCTGACGGAGCGGGGCGTTCCCGTCCACGGAATCGACATGTCGCGGGCGATGGTGGCCCGGATGCATGCCAAGGAAGGCGGCAGCGCGATCGGCGTGACGATCGGAGACTTCGCCACGACGACGGTGGACGGCACGTTCTCCGTCGTCTACCTGGTCTTCAACACGATCATGAATCTGACGACCCAGGCGGAGCAGGTCGCCTGCTTCCGCAATGCCGCCTCGCATCTCGCCCCCGGTGGCCGCTTCGTCATCGAGGTGTCGGTCCCGGACCTGCGCATCCTGCCGCCCGGCCAGACCACCGTGCCGTTCCGGATCGGTCCGACCCGCTGGGCGTACGACCGGTACGACGTCGCCACACAGGCGATGAGTTCGAACTATGTCGAGGTCGTCGAGGAGCACGGCCGGTTCCGGTCCATTCCCTTCCGCTACGTCTGGCCATCCGAACTGGACCTGATGGCCCAGCTCGCGGGCCTTCGCCTCCAGGAGCGCTGGGAGGACTGGACCCGTGCGCCCTTCACCCACGAAAGCCGCCATCACGTCTCGGTCTGGGAGAAGCCTCTCGCCTGAGCCTTCCGCCTGATGCTTCGGAGGACAGGGCAGCGGGAGCGGAGGAGGTCACGGCCGGATCCGCCGTGAGCCAGCCCCTCCTGCCGCGGCTCACCGTCCGCTTCCTCTCCCCGCCGGCCGTTCTCAGCCGTGCGCAGGGCCTGCGGCCGTGCTACCGGTGGGCTGCTGCGGACCTTCCCAGCACGCCAGCACGTCATCGGTCCGGGTCACCGTGGCCACCAGGGCCAGGGAGTGACGGACCAGTTCGGGGACGTACCCGGCAGGAACACCCGCGATCGCGTCCTCGGGGACCACTGCCACATATCCGGCGTTGACCGCGTCGAACACGGCATTCGGGATCGCCACGTTCGCCGACACTCCCGTGATCACCACCGTGCGGCAGCCGAGGTTGCGCAGCAGGGCGTCGGCATCCGTACCGGCCAGCGGCGACAGGCCGTGCAGCCGCCGCACCACAAGGTCGTCCTCCGACACCGCTATCGGCACGGCGACCTGGGCCGCCGGGGCGCCGATGACCTGCTGTACGGGCAGCCGCTCGGCGGCCCGGAACAGTCTGGCGTTGCGACTGGCCCCTCTACCGTCCGGGCGCCGCACCGCGAGCGCATGCATCACCTGAACTCCGGACCCGTGCGCCGCATCGACCAGCCGCGCCACGTTGTCCAGCGCCCCGGACTCCCTTGCGGCCGCCGCGAGTTCCGGCAACGCACCGTCCGGCCCCACCACGCCCTGCTGGCACTCCACCGTGAGCAGCACCGTTGTCGCCGGGTCCACTTGCGCCATGAGCCGCGCATCCACGCCCATCCCGCCCCACCCTCTCGCGCGCTCGACAGCCTTCGGACCGGTGGCGCCGGCCGGCTGAGCCCGCCCTCAGCCGCACCGGCCCCATCGGGGTCCTCACCGCATGCCCTTGCATCCGGTCTCGCGCGCCCGCATCATTCCTGACGCTGCATCAGTTTTCAATTGACAAGGTTCAAAAGATCGACGGCGCAAGAAACGCCGCGTCAGTTCCGTACGGAGTCGACGCAGGTACTTCCCGATCACCTCCCCTCAATCACTGCACCACGCGCCCCCAACCGGCGGCCGAGACGAAGGCGACTCACATGGCGGAGACCACGGAACACGACGGCATCACGGACACCCAGCGGCGCGGGCGTCGGATCATGATGACGAGCGACGAGCGCGACGCCTTCCTCGCCACCCGGCGGACCTGCCGCGTCGCCACCGTGAGCGGGGACGGCACTCCGCACGTCGGCGCGCTCTGGTTCGCCTGGGACGGCACGGCGCTCTGGCTGTATTCGCTCACCCGCAGCAAGCGCTGGCGGCAACTGCGGAACGATCCTCGGCTGTCGGTGGTGATCGATGACGGCGAGGCGTACGGAGAGCTGCGCGGCGTCGAGCTGACCGGTCGGGCCGTCTTCGTCGGGGAGGCGCCGCGTACCGGTCAGCCGTGCCCGGAACTCGACGTCCCCGAGCGGCTCTTCGCGTCCAAGTACTTCGGTATGGAGAGCATGCCGCACGACGGTCGTCATGCCTGGCTGCGCCTCGTCCCGGACTCCGCCGTCTCCTGGGACTTCCGGAAAATGCCGACCGGTTGACCACACCGGCTCCACCTCCCTCTGCGCTCCGCGCGCGCCTGTAGCTCGTGGCATCTCGGTTCTTTTCATGCCTTCACGCTAAGTTCGGCGCTGCCGCCGGAGATCCGGGAAATCCCTTATTTCTCTCGGGGGTCTCCCTGAGTCATCCCTGAGCCGGCTTCCGCGCAAGCCGCGCCGAAGAGTGCAGGTGCCGCCCTGCGCGGGCGATGTCAGTGGTCTCTGCGACAGTGGACGGGTCAGCTCGACAGGGCCGGTCGGCGCCGTCTCGGCCGCGGACCGGCAGGCGGCTGCGGCCTTCTGCGGCCGGGCGCCGACGAGGATGGAGGAGTTGCGGTGAACGTGTTCTTCCCCGCGCTGCGTGACGGTTCTTCCGCACCGGCGCTGCGCTTCGGCGACCGCGCGCTGAGTTATCGCCAACTCGGCGCAGCCGCCGTTCCGCTCGCCGAGCGGCTCGGCGGCCGGACGCGCGTCGCGGTGTGGGCGACTCCGACGCTGGAGACATCAGTGGCCGTGGTCGCGGCGCTGCTGGCCGGGGTGCCCGCGATCCCGGTGAACCCCAAGATCGGCGCGAGCGAGTTGGCGCACATCGTGGCGGACAGTTCCCCCGACCTCGTCCTCACCGAACCGGGCGCCCTGCTGCCCGATGCGCTCGCCGCGCTTCCTCGCCTCGACATCAGGATCGGCGCCACCGAGCAAGCCGCCGCGCGGGAGACGGACGACCGGAACGCCGTCGGCAGCGGGGCGGAGAGTGAGTCGGATCCCACGACGGAACCAAATGTGCCGGCGCCCCACAAGGTGCCGGTGCTCCCGCACGAACCAGGAGACGAAGCTCCCGCACTGATCGTCTACACCTCCGGCACCACGGGACCGCCCAAGGGCGTCGTACTCCCCCGTCGCGCCCTCGCCCACACCCTCGACGCCTTGGAGGACGCCTGGCAGTGGACGGCCGACGATGTGCTCGTCCACGCCCTTCCGCTCTTCCATGTCCACGGCCTCATCCTCGGCGTCCTGGGGCCGCTGCGACGCGGCGGCAGCCTCCATCACCTGGGCCGGTTCACCCCGGAAGGGGTGTCCCGCGGTCTGTCCGGCGGCGGGACGATGTTCTTCGGTGTGCCGACGATGTATCACCGTCTCGCTGCGGAGGTCGGTGACGATCCGGCGCTCGCCGAGGCGCTGGGCGCCGCTCGTTTGCTGGTCTCCGGGTCGGCGGCACTGCCGCTGACCGACCACGCACGCATCACCGCGGCGTGCGGTCGCCGGGTGATCGAGCGGTACGGCATGTCGGAAACGCTGATGAACACCAGCGTGCGGGCGGACGGCCCCCCGGCCACCGGTTCGGTCGGAGTGCCGCTCCCCGGCGTCTACCTCCGCCTGGTCGACGAGGCGGGCCAAGTCATCGAGAGCGACGACGGCGACACGGTGGGCGAGATCCAGGTGTGCGGCCCGAACCTCTTCGTCGAGTACCTCAACCGCCCGGACGCGACCGCCGAGGCGTTCGACGGCGGGTGGTTCCGCACCGGCGACATGGCGGTGCGGGACTCCGACGGCAATTACCGCATCGTCGGCCGGAAGGCGACCGACCTCATCAAGAGCGGCGGATACAAGATCGGCGCCGGCGAGATCGAGAATGCCCTGTTGGCACACCCTGCGGTGGCGGAGGCGGCTGTCACCGGTGAGCCGGATGAGGACCTCGGCGAGCGGATCGTCGCCTGGGTGGTCCTGGCACCCGAGGCCGCGTCCCCCTCCGCCGACGAACTGTCGGACCATGTCGCCCACCAACTGGCCCCGCACAAACGCCCCCGCACCGTGCATTTCCTTGACGCGCTCCCGCGCAACGACATGGGGAAGGTCCTCAAACGCCAACTGGGTGGGTGACGGCTCGGACCGAAGCTCCCCCGCCCTGCATCGCTCGGTGTGGGGTGGCCCAGATCCGGCATCGTGGTGCCCACGACACCACGGCCGTTCACCCAGTGGCGCTGCCCGGACGAAGCGTCGAGGACGGATCGGCCGCGCCTTCCAGCTCCTGGCCCGCCGTCTGCAAGGCGTTGACGGCGGCGCGGATGGAAGGGCGGCGGTCCGCATCCGCGCGCCAGATCGCATACACGTGGCGGCGCATGGCGTGGCCCACCGGCACCACGCTCACCCCTTCCGGCACCGGACCGCGCCCCAGACGCGGCGCGACCGCCACCCCCAGACCGGCGGCGATCAGGGCGAGTTGAGTGTGGTGCTCCTCGGCCATGTGCGCGATGCGCGGCTCGATGCCCTTGCTGCGCAGGGTGAACATCAGCCAGTCGTGACAGAACTCCCCCTGCGGCCAGGAGATCCAGGCGTCATCGGAGAAATCCTCCAGTTCGACGGTGCGGCGGCCGGCCAGCGCATGGTTCGAGGGCATGGCCACATCCGCCGGATCGTCCAGCAGCGGAGCCTTGGCGAGACCGTCGGGCAGGGAGAGCGGGCGGTTGTACCAGTCCAGCACGACCGCGAGGTCGATGTCTCCCCGCACCACTCCCCGCACCGACTCGTCCGGCTCCATCTCCGTCAGCCGGGAGCGGAGTTGCGGATGGGCTCGGCCCAGCCTCACCAACGCGGACGGAAAGAGTCCCCGGGCAGCGGTCGGAAAAGCGCCGAGCCGAAGCTCTCCGACGGCTTGACCACGACGTGCCTCCAGCTCCGCCTCCGCCAGCTCGACCTGGGACAGAATGCGGGCCGCATGGTCGGCGAGAAGCCGGCCCGCATCGGTCAGGCGGACACCGCGGCCGTTCTTCGCCAGCAGCTGCTGCCCGGTCTCCCGCTCCAGCTTGGCGATCTGCTGGGAGACGGCCGATGTCGTCACATGCAGCCCGTCGGCCGCGGCGCTCACCGATCCGTGCCGCGCCACCGCGCTCAGCGTCCGAAGGCGATCCAGGTTCAACATGTAAGCAATGCTAAGCGATACCTCCCATATTTTTTCGCTTGTGCTACGAAGTTGCACCGCCCATCGTGGTGCGCATGAGCACCACCGCCTCCCGCGCGACGCACGCCGCCGCCCCTGCTTCCTCAGCCGCCTCCTCACCCGCCGGCCCGCCGCCCGCCACCGGCTGGCGGCTGCGTTTCGCCGTCCTGGCCTTGATCTGGGGCTTCAGCTTTCTCTTCATCAAGGTCGGCACCGAGGGCTTCGCGCCGCTCCAGGTGACGCTCGGCAGGGTGGCGTGCGGCGCCGCGGTGCTGCTGGCCGTACTCGCCGTGAAGCGCCAGCGCCTGCCGCGCTCGGCACGCACCTGGGCGCATCTGACGGTGGCAGCGCTCTTCCTGAACGCACTCCCCTTCTCGCTCTTCGCCTTCGCCGAGCTGACCATTCCCTCCACGCTGGCCGGCATCTGCAACGCCACCTCACCGCTGTGGGGCATGGCCCTGTCGGTGGTCGCGCTGTCGGAGGATCGCCCCACGCGCCGCCGGGTGGCCGGTCTGGGCGTGGGATTCCTGGGCGTCCTGACCGTGCTGGGTGCATGGCAGGGCTTCACGGGCACGGATCTGACGGGCACCGCCATGGCGCTCGGCGCTTCCCTGTGCTATCCGATCGGCTGGATCTACGTACGCCGCACGCTGGGCGGCTCCCAGGATTCCCATCTGTCCGTCTCCAGCGCACAACTGCTCCTCGCGACCGCGCAGCTCGCGGTGGTCACACCGCTGTTCACCAGCGCACCGACCTCCTTTCCCCTCTGGCCCGTGCTCTCCGTGATCGCCTTGGGCGCCCTCGGTACCGGCATCGCCTTCCTGCTGCAGTACGGACTGGTCGCCGAGATCGGGCCCACCACCGCGCAGATGGTCACCTACTTCATCCCCGTGATCGCCACGGCCGCAGGGGTGGCACTGCTGGGTGAGCGGCTCAGCTGGAACACGCCGGTCGGCGCCCTGATCGTGCTCGCCGGCGCCGCCCTCACCCAGAGCAAGCCGCGCCGCTCCACCCCGTCATCCGTCGTGGCCTCCGGCCCGGGCCGCTCGGCAACGCCTCCGCACGCGACGGAACGGTCCGACGCCGCCGTACACACCGCCGCCGCCCCCACCGACATGCCCCTCGCACCGCGATCCGGCCCCTCCACACCTCTCCCCGATGCGGCTTTGGCAGGCGGGGCGCCGGAAGAACGCTGACCTGGGAATCGATGACCGGCCGGCGTCCGCCCGGCCACCTCGTCCGCCCCCGAGGGGCCGCCCACGCGCGGCCCCTCATTCATTCGTAGCGCCGCGCCTCCCCGGAACCGATGGCGGCCACGACCGCCTCGGCCAGCGACTCGATGTCGGCAGAGGCCAGTCCCGAGATCGTGATGCGGATCGCAGGCGGAGACTGCATACGGAAGCGCGCACCGGGCGCCACCGCCCAACCGGCATGCAGCAGGCGGGCGACCGCTCCCGTCTCGTCGGGTACCGGCACCCAGACGTTCATGCCGCTCCGGCCATGGGCGGGCACCCCGCGCACGGCCAGCGCGCGTATCAGGGAGTCCCGCCGCTCGGCATACGCGGCGGCCACCACCGCCGGGTCGACAGCGGAGCTGCGCCACAGGTGGGCGACGGTGTCCTGCAGAAGATGGCTCACCCACCCCGGCCCGAGACGCTGCCTGCCCCGGACCCGGTCCACGGTCGCCGGATCGCCGGTCATGACGGCCAGGCGCAGGTCCGGGCCGTATGCCTTGGCCGTCGAGCGCACCAGCATCCAGTGGTCGGTGACGCCCGCGAGCGGGTGGAGAGGGAGATCGACGATGCCATGGCCGTGGTCGTCCTCGATCAGCAGGACTCCGGGATGCGCCGCCAGCAGACTCCGCAGCTCGGCGGAGCGCGCCCGGCTCACGGCCGCTCCGGTGGGGTTCTGTGCCCGGTCCGTGACGACGACGGCCCGCGCCCCCTGGTCGAGCGCCTGCGCCAACTCCGCCGCCAGCGGCCCCTCGTCATCGACGGCAACCGGGGCGGGCCGGAGGCCGAGTGCCGGGATGAGGTCCAGCAGGCTGCCCCAGCCCGGGTCCTCCACCGCCACCGTGTCCCCCGGTCGTAGGTGCACGGCGAGCGTGCGCTCGATGGCGTCGAGCGAACCGCTGGTCAGCGCTATCGGCCCGGCCGGAACGCCGTCCGCGGCCAACGCGGCGAGCGCCATCTCCTCAAGGGCGCCGTCGACCGGCGGCGCACCGTAGAGCACCGGCCGCTCCGCGCTGCGCACGGCGGCGGCCGCCACCGCCTCCCCCCAGGACGGAAGAAGCGCCGCGTCGGGGTTTCCGGCGGAGGCGTCCCGGACGCCCGGAGGCGCCTCGACCCGGATCGCGTCGCGCGCCGTGCTCGCGGGACGCGGGCGCACCCGGCTGCCACGCCGCCCGGCCGTCTCGATCACCCCGCGGTCCCGCAGCGTGCGGTACGCGGCAGCGACCGTATTCGGATTCACCTCCAGATAGACGGCCAACTCCCGGAGCGGAGGGAGGACTTCGCCCGGTTGGAACTCACCGGCACCGACGGCTCGCTCGACGCTGGCGGCAATTTCCGATGCGCGCCGCCCTTCGATCCGATACTCTTCTAGCACAAAGTTGATTATGCACTAGTGCAATGGAGTTGGCAATGTCCCAGACCCCGTCGCGCCACCGTCCGCAAATCCCGTCGCCGGGCGAGAACGTCTCCCCTTCCGGCGACACCCCTTTGGAGTACGTGCCGACCGAGCGGACCGTTCCCACCCGGTCCGCCGACCGCGCCGCCTACGACCGGGAAACCGTCCACGCGATCCTCGACGAGGGATACGTCTGCCATCTGGGATTCGTACGGGACGGCGCGCCGGTCGTCCTGCCCACGCTCTACGGCCGGGTCGGCGACCGTCTCTATCTGCACGGTTCGACGGGTTCGCGACCGCTACGGGCAGCCGGGCAGCCGGATCCCGGGCTCGCGGTCTGCGTCACGGTGACGCATGTGGACGGTCTGGTGCTGGCGAAGTCTGCCTTCCACCACTCCATCAACTACCGCAGCGTGGTCGTGCACGGCACCGCCCATCAGGTCACCGACCCGCAGGAAAAGGCCGCGGCCCTCGACGCCCTCGTCGACCACGTCCTCCCCGGCAGGTCCGCCGATTCCCGCCCGGGCAACACCAAGGAGCTGGCCGCCACCGCCGTCATCCGGCTCGATCTGCGCGAGGTCTCGGCGAAGATCCGCGCTGGTGGCCCCAACGACGAGCCCGAGGACCTGGCGCTCCCCCACTGGGCAGGCGTGCTTCCCGTGGCCCCCGTGTACGGCACGCCCATACCGGCGGACTCCCAGGACGCCGGCATTCCCGAGCCGGCGTATCTCACCGCGCGATGAGGAGGCTTCCGTGCTGATCCACCCCTGGGACGCCCCGACCGACGACGGCGAATGGCAGCACTGGCTCGCCGGGCACGACTTCGGCCAGCTGGCGGTCAACGGCCCGCCGGGCGCACCGCCGTTCGTACAGCCGATGCACTTCGCATACGCGCCCGGAAGCGGTGAGGTCGTGGCCCATCTCGCACGGCCGAATCCGGTCTGGCCCGCGCTGGAAGCGGCACCGGTCGTGCTGCTGAGCGTGGTCGACGACTACACCTTCATTCCCGGCCCGTGGCAGGCAGCTGAGGATGAGCCACCCGAGCACGGCGTCCCCACCAGCTTCTACGCAGCCGTGCAACTCACCTGTCACGCCCGCATCGTGGACGACCCGGAGGACAAGGCCGTGCTGCTGCAGCGGCAGCTGGATCACTTCCAGCCTGCGGGCGGTTCCGCACCGGTCGCCGCCGGCCAGGCGCCGTACGGCCGTCAGCTGGCGGGCATCCGAGGGCTGCTCCTGGAGGTGCGGGAGGTCCGGGCCAAGTTCAAGTACGCCGGCAAGCGGTCCGAGGCGGTGCAGCAGCGGATATCCGATCGGCTGGCGGAGCGGAACGCGCCCGGGGACGCCGCTGCCCGCGTCCACCAGCAACGCCGTCTCGCTGCCGCTCGTCAGGACCGCGCCCGGACGTCGTGAGGGGCCTGCGCCCCGCGCTGAGGGCAGGCGGGCCGGCGCGCGGCATTCGGCGCGGCCGGATGGTCGCCGTCCCCGGCGATGCCTGGCTTCACCGGCGAGCGGCCGACCCACCGAGCACGCCAGGGCCTCCTACAGGCTGCCGCGCTCCTGCCGACCGGCGCCCGCCCGCGCCGTTTCAGCCGGAGAGCCGATCCCCGTGCCCGCGCTCGCCCGCCACGTCTGCGTTGCCGGCGGTCACGGCTCCGGACGCCCCGGTGACCACGGTGGTCCCGTCCTCGCGTCCGGCCGCGGGTGTCGACGATTGCGCGATGAAGGCGCCGACCAGCACCACGACACCGCCGAAGATCTGCGGAGGGGAGAGATGTTCGCCCAGCAGCACCCAGGCCAGAACCGTCGCGATCACCGCTTCCAGACAGGCCACGACACCGGCGACCTGGGGCGACAAGCGACGGACCGCCACCACACCGGTCAGGTACGCGAGCACGGTCGCGATCAACACGATCCAGGCGAGCAGCACCACGGCAGGGACACGGGCGCCGTTCATCGAGGTCATTCCGCCGAGCACCGACCACTCCATGCCCCAAGGGCGGGCGATCACGGTGAGGATGACGGTGCCGATCAGCAGTCCGTAAGCGACGACGCCGAGCGGGTCGGCGGTTTCCTCGCCATCGGTTCCGTGATCGGAAAGAACGAAGTAGCCGACCTGGCAGCAGGCCGCGCCGAGGGCGAGAACGAGCCCGAGCGCATCGATGCTGAGACCGGACCACACCTCGACCACACACGCCAGGCCACCGACGGCCAGGACCACACCGATCGCGGCGGCACGGGTGACCGGCCGTTTCTGGATGAAGCGGACCCAGCCGAGCACCAGAGCAGGTGCCAGATACTCGATGAGGAGCGCGACACCGACGGGGATACGGGAGAGGGCGGCGAAGTAGCACGCCTGGACACCTGCTACGGCGAGCAGCCCGAAGCCGACGAGCAACCCGGGCCGCTGCCGCACCAGAGAACGGTGACGCCAGGCGACGGGAAGCAGCACCAAGGTGGCGCCCGCGACACGGAGCCAGGTGACGTGCAAAGGCTCAAGCCCCGCCTCGATCAGGGGTTTGGCAGCGACGCCGGAGCCACCGAAGGCAACGGCGGAAAGCAGCGCCAGCGCCAGACTCATTCCCCGGCCCGAGCCGGCTACGGGCCCTTCCTTCCCAGGGGCGGGAGAATGCGCGGATGCTCCCCCGGCACCATGTGTACCCTGCCCCGGCCGGGCGTTCGTGGCGGCGGGACTCCCCGAAGACGCGTGCATCTGATCATCATGACAGCCGCCATCAACAGAGTCACCCCTTACCAGGCCCCCGCCTCCCGGCCCGGCGGGCGACCGTCAAGCGGCCATCACTCCAGGTCGGCGGTTTCTCCGTCCAAGCGGGCCGCGAGCCACGCGGTGTCGACGGAAGCACGGTGCAGCACCTCGACAGCACGGGACTCGGGATCGTCCACCAAGGCGGCGAGCAGATCCAGGCACCCCGCGCGGAGGGCGTAGCGGGCGTGCGCGCGGTCGAGGGCACCGTCCATGGCGGCAGCCGCGGCGGGCGACCACCCCGGTACACCGCCCTCGGCCACCACGGGCACGGCGCCGGAATCCTCGACGGTGCCATGCCACTGGAGCCCGTAGCCGATGCTGCGCTGGACGAGGTAGCCGAGGAGCCGGGCGATCTGATGCGGCCCGCCGTCGAAGGCGTCCCGTACGGCCGGATCCCACTCCAGCAGACCGTGCAGCAGGTGCGCGGTGTCGACCTGACGATCGCCGTCCCGCGTGGCCCGTCGGCGGGCAGCGGATATCACCGACGCCAGCTCAACGGTGAGCTGTGCGTCCATATCCACCCGCGCGGGGACCTCCCCGCCGCTGTACGCAGCACGGTTTTGCACACCTACCACCCCACCAGCCACGAAAGGTCCGGGCATCCCCGGCGGGAAGCATTTGCGCATCCCACCATGGTTGGGGAGAAGCTCGCCCCTTCTCCTCCTTACGGAGGAGAAGGGGGCACCGCGAGGGTGAAATATCCCCGCTCATCCCTCTATGCCGGAAAGCCCCTGCCGTCGCATTCCGGCATTCCCCGCGACTACTCCCAAGGTGGCGCCGTCCACGGCAGCACCCGCCGCGGCGTAGGGACGCGCACATCAGGCGGACGGCCGCTACGCCGCGCCCCTCGGAGACGCAAAAGGCAACTCATCCGCTCGCAGCAATTGACGAGCCATCAGCCTTGAAGGTTGCGGCCGGCGCGGATACGTTCCGCGGATCCATCAGGCAGGTCGTGATCTATAAGGGGTGGCCCCATGGCCGCAGTCACCGCACAGGCCCGCATCGAGGCTCCCGCCGGGCGGATCTGGGAGCGGCTCACCGACTTCGACAACTACAGCCGGTGGAACGCCACGCATACCGACTTTCCCCAGGGCGGACCGGACCCCTTGAGGACTGGTGCGGAGTACGACGAGAACATGAAGCTGATGGGCTTCCCGGCAGAGGTCCGCTGGACGGTGCGGCAGCTACTGCCGGAGCGACTGCTGGAGATCTACGGCAAGGGCCCGATGGGCGTGGCGCTGGCGATGCGGTACGCGCTGGAGCCTGATGGCGAGGCGACGGCGGTCCGCATCGACGGCGAGTTCACCGGCGCCGCGGTGTCCTTGATGGCCGGAAAACTCAAGGCCTCCGCGAGCGCAGCGCTGCAGACATCGCTCCACGACCTCGCGGCACTGGTCGCCTGACACACCCCGAGAGTCACGCCGCACAGTGCACGGCGAAGCCCCGGCGCACAGCCATCCGGCATGCGCCGGGGCCTCATGTCCGCGCGCCGGGGCAGGAACCCCAGCCGTCAGTCCTCTTCGGCGAGGATCAGGTAAAGCTCCTTCCGCGCCTTGTTGACCACCGCCATCGCCTTTTCCCGCTGCTCAGGGGTACCGGTGGCCCAGACCTGCCGGAAGGCGTCGACGAGACCGCCGCCCGCCTTGCGGATCTCGTTCATGGCCTCCCAGTCGACGCCGCGCCCCGCATCCTCCCAGGGGGCGTCGGGGCCACCGTCAGCCTCCGCGCGCCCCTCCTCCGTCAGGGAGAAGAGCTTCTTGCCCCCTTCGGAGGCACTGGAGATCAGGCCCTCGTCCTCCAGGAGCTGGAGGGTCGGGTAGACCGAGCCGGGGCTGGGCTTCCAGGCGCCGCCGCTGCGCTCGGCGATCTCCTGGATCATTTCGTAGCCGTGCATCGGACGGTCCTTGAGCAGCGCGAGGATCGAGGCGCGCACATCACCGCGCCGCGCGCGACCACGCGGTCCGCCACGCCCCCGGCCGCCGAATTGCGGCCCGCCGAAGGGTGGCCCGAAGGGGCCGAAGGCGCGACGGCCCTCGAACCGTTCACCGAAGCCGCCGAAGCCACCCGGTTCACCGGGGCCGCGACCACCGGGAACACCAGGTCGCCCGGCGCCCCAGGGGCCACGACCGAAGCCGTGTTCCTGTCCGTGTCCATGTCCATGGGATCGCATGAGGGTGTCCTTTCGCCGACCGGTGGCCCAGCGGCCAACCGGAAATCACTCAACCCTGTCGTCGACTGTTCGCGATGCGTCAACGATATATCGGTAGCGCTTGTTCGACAAGACTCCTCCCGGTGCTCGCCGCTCAGCTCGATTACCTGCCACAACGAAGGCCACACAGATCTCGCTCAAGGCGTTGGGAAGGAGGTGTGCCTCCCGCCAATCGCTCGCCATCGACGCCGAGGGACTCACCTCCGCGCCCGCGCCGGCCTCTGATCTCGGCTTCGCCTGGTTGTGCTCAGAACTACTTGGCCGCCGACAGCGTTCGCCCCCTACAGTGCAGATCCCATGACGGCACTTGCCTCCTTCGCCTTCGTGCGCCATATCGACGGGCTCCGCTACCGCTTCACCTACGACAGCGACCACTACGGCCGCCCCGCCTACCGCCGAACGGACGGGAATGTGTCGTGCCTCTGGTCACCGTCCGACGGCTGGCACTGTGAGATCGCCGGCGGCCTCGTCACCGCCTATCCCCTCAGCGGACGCGCTGACGGCCCCGAGCCCCCAGCCACTGTCTGGCGCAGCTTCAAGAACGACCGCTCCTACCTCTACGACCTTCAGCCCCTCGACCCCGATGAATGATCCGCCGGACGGGGTCCAGCCGCCCCGAGCCGGACGGGCACGCGAAGCCAAGCAGCTGCTCAGCCTTGGGTGAGACCAACGGGCGTCCGCGCCATCGCCAAGGTGCACGGACTCCTCATGGAGACGGACGGATCAAGGCCCTCCGAGGGCAGACCAATTCCTCGGAATTGGACCTGACCTGTGTCGTTACAGGTGTCCTAGGGTCCCCGGCATGAGGATTCGTATCGTCGACGCATTCAGCACTCGCCCGTTCACCGGCAATCCTGCGGGAGTCGTCGTACTGGACGCGGACGGCTTCCCGTCCGTCCGCTGGATGCAGGACGTCGCCCGGGAGGCGAACCAGTCGGAAACCGCTTTCGCCCATCCCCTGCCGCCCGGCGGCGAGGCGGACTGGGCGCTGCGATGGTTCACCCCGACCACCGAGGTGGCCATGTGCGGGCACGCCACTCTGGCCACCGCACATGTCCTGCACACCACCGGGAAAGCCACCGGAACGGTCCGCTTCGCCACCCGCAGCGGTGTCCTGACCACGACTGCGAACGACGACGCCACGTTCACCATGGACTTCCCGACCGCCCGGCTCACGCCCGTGAAGGTTCCACTGTCGGTCACCCGCGGGCTGGACAGCGCCCCGATCCGCTGCGCGTACGACACCGGGCCGCAGGTCGGCGACCTGCTCGTCGAGCTGGCCGACGAAGAGTCCGTGGACTGCCTGTCGCCGGATTTCGCGGCGCTCGCCGGCCAGGACGGCAGGGGCGTGATCGTCACCGCACGCGCCGACGCGGCCGACGGCAGTTACGACGTCCGGACCCGCTGCTTCTTCCCCGACGTCGGTATCGACGAGGACCCGGTGACGGGCAGCGCACACACCGCGCTCGCGCCGTTCTGGGCCGCCCGGCTCGGCCGGTCCACGCTCACCAGCCTGCAAGGGGGTGACCGTACCGGGCTCGTCCACATCCAGCTGCGTGGCGACCGCACCCTGCTGACCGGTTCCGCCGTGACCGTGATCGACGGAGAACTGCTCGACACACTCTGAGCTGTACGGATGCGGCGCCCAAGGACGCGGAACCGTTCCGGGGCACCGCGCGATGGCGCTGCGTCCGGGCATGCCCGGACGCCCGTCAGGTCGCCTCTCACACCGACTCCCGACGCTCACGGTGACTCTCTGCAACCAACGGCGGAACAGTGGTGTTTCTCTTCGTGAAAGATGCGGTCGACGTCGGGTACGGCGGCCGGCACGGGGAGCTGACGGGGGAAAGAGGTACCTGCGATGTTGCACCACAGGCCGCCAATCTGTTCAGGTACCGGGCAAACGGAGCTCGTGGGGAGGGAACCGCCCAGCGAGCCGGAGCCCAGGGCCCGTAACGCGAAACAAAGCCACGGGCCGTTCGGCGCCGCCTCAGTGGGAGTCGAGGGAGTGGAGCACTTCCCGGGCCGCGCGATGCCCGGATTCGACGGCGCCTTCGAAGTACCCGTTCCCGTGCACGGCCGTCTCCGTGCCGGCCCAGTGGAGCGTCCCCTCGGGCAGACGCAGCGCGCTGCCGAAAGCCGTCCACCCGCCAGGCGTGAAGTGCCCGGAGAAACATCCCCGGGTCCACTCCTGCCCGAGCCAGTCGAACTCGATGAACTCTTCCGGCTCCGCCGCCCGTTCGGTGAACAGTTCGCCGAGGCGACGAGTGATGCTCTCCCGGCGTTCCCCGGGCGGGCGGGTCCGCAGGTGGGCTGCGTCATCGCCGTAGACAAACGCGGTCAGCACCGCCCTCGGCGCCTCTGGCGGCGTGTTGTCAACAGTCTCCGTGAGCACGCCCGTCACCGACGTCGACACTCCCGACAGCCCCTCGTCCCGCCAGAAGGGCTCGGGGTAGACGGCATGGACCTTCAGCGCGGTGCCGGCCGTCATGTGCTGGAGGACACCTGCCCGCACGGCGCTCAGCGGCGGATCGTAGCCAAGGCTCCCGGCGAGTACGGGCGGCAGCGCGATCACGGCGCGCGCCGCGCAGTGCTCCCCCAGCAGCGTGGTGACGCGGACACCGGAGTGGTCGTGGGCGATGCCGGTGACCGGCTCGGACAGCCGGACGGTGCCGTCGGGCAGATCGGCGGCCATCCGCTCGGCGATCTCCTGCGCCCCGCCGACGACACGGGTCTCCTGTGCCCCGCCCCGGAAGCCGAGCAGCGCCGCGGTCCCGCCACCGCTGGCCAGGTAGAAGAGCGTTTCGAGCAGCGAGGTCTCCGAAGGGCTCCCGGCGAGGAGTCCGCCGGAGATGACCCGGCCGACGTAGCGCTTGGCTGCATCCGGAGCGTCGGTCTCATCGAGCCAGGTGGCAAAGGTCTGCCGGTCCCAGGCCACCGCATCGGCAGCGGTCCAGGGGCTCTTCACGGGGACGTGCCCGCAGAGCGTGTCGAGGTCCCGGAAAAGTGCGGTCACCTCGTCGGGGAGTGCGGTCAGGTGCTCCCCGTCGTAGTCGATCACCGAGGAGCCGTATTGAGAGGTCGGGTAGGTAGCGATGCCATGGTGGCGGACGAGTTCGCTGATCCGGATCTGACCGGAGGAGATCCACTGCCCACCCAGGTCGAGTTGGGTACCGTCGGGCAGAAAGCGGGTGAGGGCACGCCCGCCGACCCGGCCACGGGCTTCCAGTACGAGGACGCTGCAGCCCGCCCGGTGCAGCTCCTGCGCGGCGCTGAGGCCCGCAAATCCTGCGCCGACAACCACCACATCGTGCTCGTTCACCCCGGTCACCGCTTCCCTGTCTCTGTCCGCCCGGCCTGCGCCGTACGGGCCGACGGTGCCTTCAGGATCATGGCCGGGCGGCGGGGGCAGAGAACGCGCCACACCACTCACGGCCCGGTTCACCCGGTATGGGCTATCAGCCGCGCAGGGCCCCTGTCGCGGAAGCACACCGCTGTCGGCCTATCTCCGCACGCCGGTCCCCGCGGGTCCGACCCTCCGACGCCAAACGCGCACCCCACGCGCCGGGCCGGCGCACCGTCTTCCTCGGACAAGCCGCGGATCATGCAGAGCCGCTCGCCCGCACCACTCCCATATGGCTCACCCCGCATGCCGCACCTACAGCGTCGGCAGCCAGTCCACCCGTCCCGCCAGCAGCGCGTATCCCAGGAAGGCCACGATGTCGATCAGGGCATGTGCGGCGATCAGCGGGCCGACGCGGCCCCACCGCCGGTAGAGAAGGACGAAGATCACGCCCATCACCATGTTGCCGACGAAGCCGCCGATGCCCTGGTAGAGGTGGTACGAACCACGCAGCACGGAGCTGGCGGCGAGCGCAGCCGACGGCGTCCACCCCAACTGCCCCAGACGGCGCAGCAGGTAGCCGACGACGATCACTTCCTCCAGGACGGCGTTCTGCACGGCAGAGGCAATCAGCACCGGGAATTTCCACCACACGTCCGGCAGCGCCTCGGGCACCACCGTGAGGTTGAAACCCGCCGCCCGCGCGCCCAGGTACAGCAGCAGTCCGCTGCCGCCGATCACCACGGCGAGTGCCGTACCGCGCCCCAGGTCGAACCCCGGACGGCGCCGGTCGCACCCCAGCGCGCGGAGCCCGCCCACCCGCTCCCGCAGCAGCAGGTGTGCCACCAGGGCCACCGGGACCAGCGCCGTCGCGATCCCGAAGAGTTGCCAGGCGAGGTCCAGCCACGGACGGCCGGGCGCATGGGAGCCGTTCAATGTCGCCGCCTGCGCCTTGAGGCCTTCCGGGCGGGTCAGCGCGCCGAGGAAGCTGATCAGCGCGGACACACCGCTGGCCCCCAGCGAGAGGGCCAGCACCAGAAGCGTCTCGTTCCGCAGCATCTTCCGGGACAGGCGCTCCCCCGACCGACCGTCACCGGCTACGCCGGCCTCGCCCCGGGCATCCGCATCAGACCCCACAGTCTTCTCCTCTTCCACCTCTTCCACCGCTTTCTCCGCTCCCGCCCGTGCCTGCGCGTCCATCACTTCCACCACTTCCGCGATACCGCCTCCCGCGCCAGGTCTGCCCGGCTAGGGTCGCCGCAGCAGGTACGAAGATCGCGCGACAGGCCGGGGAAGGCGCCGTCCACGTGGTGTGACCCGCCTCCGCCGAGTCCCGAGCGAGTTCCGAGACGCAGGAGAGGCGCTACCGCGATGGGACGTCACAGCTTGCCCGACAGCTCCGCACCGGACGGCGCGGGGGTCCGGCCCGGCGCGCGTCGCCGCACCGTCGTTCTCGCCACCGCGCTGGTCCTCACCCTCGCGGCGGGCACGGTGGTGATGCTCCACAGCGAGCTGCTGCAGTTCGGCAAGCCGTGCGGCGGCGACTCCGTCCGGCTCGATGTCGTCGCCTCGCCCGACATCGCTCCCGCTCTCGACGACGTGGCGGTCCAGGCGCAACGCAATGAGGTGCGTACCGACGGGAAGTGCCTGGACGTCAAGGTGACGGCGCGCTCCGGGGCGGAGGTCGCCGATTCGCTCGCCCAGCGGCCGGCGCACTCCGAATTCCAGGTGTGGATACCGGACTCCACCCTCTGGGCGGACCGCGTGGACGCGGCCAGCGGCACGCCGTTGACCACCAGCGGAACGATCGCGGCCTCCCCTCTCGCGCTGGGCGCCGTGCCCACCGTCGCGGAGAAGCTGGGCTGGCCGAAGAAGACGTGCAGCTGGGCCGCGTTGGAGAAGGCCGCCGATGGTGGCACGTTGCCGCTCGGGGTGGCCGATCCCGCGCGCAGCGCCACGGGGCTCCTCGCCCTCTCGCGCATCGATGCCGCCTACCGGAAGGAGGCGGCGGGCGAGGACACCGACGCCGCGCAGAGCCGGACGGCCGCCGCCGCGAAGGTGCTCCATCGACGCCTCGCCGACAGCGACGAGAAGCTCATCGCGACGCTGCCGCGTGACGCCGCCGAAGCCGAGAAGGCCGATCCGCACCGCAATCAGGCGGTGCTCCTCTCGGAACAGGCCGCGTTCGCGCACAACCGCGCCGCGTCCGGGCCAGGGCTGGAGCTCTTCTACCCCCAGGACGGCACCGCGCAGCTCGACTACCCGTACACCCTCGTGGACGAGAACCAACTCGGCGCCGATCAGTCGCGCGCCGCCAGCCGCTTCATGACGTTGCTGGCCACGCCCGAGGGCCAGCGGGTGCTGCGCTCCCACGGATTCCGGGCGGGCCACGGCAGAGCCGATGAGAAGGTGACCCGCGCAGCGGGTGGACGCGCACCCCAGCCGTACACCCAGGACACCGCCCCGCTCCCCTCCGTCAAGGAGATCCAGGCGCTACTCGGCGTGTGGACGGTCACCGTCCAGAACGCTCGGCTCACCACGGTGGTCGACGCCTCGTCGTCCATGGCGGTCGCCGTGCCGGGCAGTGGTGGTCGGTCCCGGATGGCGCTGGCCAGGGATTCACTGCTCCGGGCGCTGACGACGTTCACGCCCGACGACGAGATAGGGCTGTGGAAGTTCGCCACACTGCTCGACGGCGACCGCGACTACCTGGCGCTGTCACCCACCGCCCGGCTCGGCGGCCGGGACTCCGGCGCCACCCATCGTGACAGCCTCGCCTCCGCCTTGCAGACGCTCGCTCCCGTCCCCGGCGGTGGCACGGGACTGTACGACACCACGCTCGCCGCGTACCGCGAGGCACGGTCGTCGTATGCGGAGGGAAAGTTCAATGCGGTCGTGGTGGTCACCGACGGCGCGGACGACGACGCCGACAGCATCGGGTTGGAAGGCCTGGTGCAGCAGTTGAAGAAGCTGACGGACTCGGGGCGGCCGATACCCCTGATCGCCCTCGCACTCGGCCCGGAGGCGGACAGGCCGGCACTGGATCGCATGGTTGCCCCGACCGGCGGTTCCGCCCATGAGGTCCGGGACCCGTCGCAGATCGACGAGGTGATCCGGCAGGCCATCGTCGCGGCGGGCAGCACGAAGCCGAGGTAACGCGGTCGACCGATCCGCATCCGGTTCCCGAGCTCCGCCGGCTCGCCCCTCTTCGCGCCTGTTTCAGCGCGTCGACCAGCGGCCGGGCGGCTTCCCGGACACGGCGACGGATCCCTCGGCACGCGGGATCGTCATCGAGTCGGCGGCACCACCGCAGTTCGTGATCGGCCGCGGGCAGCTCCAGCGGCACCTGGTGCCACCGCAACGGAACCGACGTTCAGCGAGGTGGTCCACCACGCCCCGGAAGCGGAAGCAGACGACGTCCCCCTCCAAGACCATCAACGCGGCCACGGCGAAGGAATGAACGGGGGCGACCATGCGAGGGAGGGAGGAGCGGCGACGCACCGCAGCCGGACAAGCGGCACCTCAGCGGCAACCCGGTGGGTAAGGCGGCCTGCGAGCACAGGGCCGAGGCCCTCGTTGACGCAGATGGCAAAGAGCCGCCGCCACGATCGCGCATCTGCTCGTCGCCGAACACGCTCTCCCCCACCTGAACCCGGCGCCCCTACCGGACCCGGACGTCACGGCCATCAGCCTCGGCGCCTGCGCCTGCGCCACCACGATCGTGATCGCCATCCCGGACGGATGCACCGGCGCTGGCTCTCCGGCATGGGGGCATCCCTGCCGTCGTCCGCCCCGACCACCACATCCACGCGGTCGGGCCGGACGCGGGCAAGGTGGCACGACAGCCACTGGCGCACCGCACCCCGTACGCCTGACCCGCCGGCCGCCCTCGATATGCCGGGCGAGACTGCCGGCGCACACGCCGCCCGCCGCCTCAGCCCTCGCCCGCCGCCTCCCCGCTCCCCCATCCGCTCGTCTCCACGCGGCGCGGTGACGGAACGGTCCGGCGGACGGCGGACCAGGCGACGGGCCAGGTGTGCACCGGCTCGCCGGACCGCATGAGTTCGCCGTAGCGGCGGGTCATCTCGGCCAGCGCGGCCCCGCGGTCCAGACCCTGCTCCCGCGCGTGGTGGTAGGCGGCGGTCTGCCAGGAGGCACCGTTGGCGCGGCGGGCGCAGCGTTCCTCGATGATGCCGAGGTAGCGGTCCCGGTCGGCGGGTTCGACACCCCAGGCGTCCAGACCGGCGGCGGCCAGCGGCAGCAGCTCCTGCCGGACCAGCCGCGTCACCGGAATCTCGGCGACCCCGCCCCGTCCCGGACGCGGCCAGCGCAGCGTGGTGTCGATGCCGTGGCGGCAGGCGGCGGCGAAGTTCTCCGCGGCGGCGGCGAACGGCAGCCGGGTCCACACCGGACGCGGCTCCTCCGCCAGCGCGCGCACCAGCCCGTAGTAGAAGGCGGTGTTGGCGAGGACGTCGGCGACGGTGGGACCGGCCGGCAGGACGCGGTTCTCGACCCGCAGATGCGGTACGCCGTCGACGACCGCGTACACCGGCCGGTTCCAGCGGTAGACAGTGCCGTTGTGCAGCACCAGCTCGGCCAGGTCGGGCACGCCGCCCGCGTCGAGGACACGCAGCGGCTGCTGCGGTCCGCAGAGCGGCAGCAGGGGCGGGAAGTACCGCACGTTCTCGGCGAAGAGGTCGTATGCCGAATCGATCCAGCGCTCCCCGAACCACGTGCGCGGACGCACGCCCTGTGCCTGGAGTTCCGGCGGCCGGGTGTCGGTGGCCTGCTGGAAGACCGGCGGCCTCGATTCGCGCCACAGCTCACGGCCGAAGAAGAACGGCGAGTTGGCACCGACGGCCACCTGGACGGCGGCGAGGGCCTGGGCCGCGTTCCACACCGCGGCGAACCGGCCGGGCGTCACCTGGAGATGCAGCTGTACGGAGGTGCAGGCCGCCTCCGGGGCGATCGACGGTGAGCGGGCGACGAGCCGTTCGACGCCCTGGATATCGAGCGCGAAGTCCTCGCCGCGCGCCGCCCGCATTTCGTCGTTGAGCAGGAAATAGCGGTCGTTCTCGGAGAGGCTGGCGGCGGTGAGATCGGTGGTGTCCAGCGTCGGAAGAATGCCGATCATCACGATCCGGGCGGCCACTTCACGGGCTTTGCGGTCGGCATAGGCGAGTGCGGTACGGAGTTCCTCGGCGAGCTGCTCGAAGACCTGCCCGTGCAGCCGGTGCGGGGTGATGTTCACTTCAAGATTGCAGCGGGCGAGTTCGGTCTGGAAATCTTGGCTCGCAATACGCTCCAACACCTGGGAGTTCATCATCCGGGGCAGTCCGTCGGCCCCGGCAAGATTGAGTTCGATCTCCAGGCCGACCAGATTCTTCGGCCGGTCGAACCGTTTCTCCCCCAACAGCCTCGCCAACCCCTCAAGACACTCCTGAAGCTTTCTTCGATAACGCTCCCGGTCCGCCAGGCCGATGCCGTCCGCGGCGACCTTCTCCCCCATCGAAGGGTCCTTCCTCCAGTGGACGGCCCGCAGCCACGGGCCGTCCGGGGCCTCCCCGGCACCACCGGGGCACGCGTCACGGTCGATGATGCCCCGGTGATCTGATCTATAACGCCTCAAGGGCGTTCGGCTGCCGATAGGCTCGAAGTGACGGAGAGCCGGGCACGTACCTGTGGCATATTGCAGCGACAACCGCCGCCGACAATTATCCCGGAAATCCACCGGGAAGATTCGGCCTACCGCCCGGCGAGAGAATATCGAGGCGGTTTGCCCGCCCTCCGAGCAAAGAAGGAGGAAACGTCTCAACAATGGGTCCGGATTACCCCTTGCCGGAAATCACGGGAGCGATTACCGGAAACACCGTGGGAACATACGTCGTATAAACTCCGTTCACGAGGCGGAGACTTGGGCCCCGTGTCGCGTTGCGCGCCCCTGCGCGGAGATACGCGCCCGGCTCCGACCCCGCACGCTGACAACGCCGTCCGCGTCTGCCGTGCCGCACCGTGTCTCCCAAGTGAGAGGCGACCACCATGCCGCTGCATGTACCCGCTGCCCCCGCGCCCGCCCTGCGCAGCGTACTCACCGCCCTCGGCTCGCCCACCGCCGTCCGCGAGGCCCGCCCCGCCGCGCTCCGCGCGCATCAGGGCCCGCTCAGCGCCGACCACCCGCTCCCCGTCCACGTCCTGGACGGCATCGGCCGCACCGGCGCCCCGCCCCGCACTCGGCTGGCCGGCTGGCGCTTCCTGGTGGTCGGCGGCGAGCGGCCCGTGGCGGCGGCCGAGGCGCGGCTGACGGCGGACGGCTGGGCGTTCGCCCACTTCTGCGGCGGCCCGTACGTCACGGCGACCGAACAGGCCCTGCACCAGGCCGAATCGCTCAGCGCCGGGTACCAGCCGCGGCTGCTGTCCGTACCGGAGCTGTACATGCTGACGCTGTGGCTGCATCACGACATCGCCTCCGACGGCACCTCGGGGTTGCCGGCCGCGGGCGATCTCCTGGTGCCGCTCGCCCCCGCGCCGCCCGGGATCGCCGCGCACCTCCCGCAGCGGGTGGCCGATCTGCTGCCCCGGCTCAGCGACCGCCTCGCCCCGCCGCCGCTCCTCGGCTCCACCGCCTGACCAGGTACGCAGGCGCCCGGCGGACGGGTACCGGCCGGCCGCACCAGCACCTCCGCACGGCGTACGCGCCGGTGCGGACGAGCGCCCCGTGAGCCCCCGAGGCCACGGGGCGCCCGGCTGTGCGACCCCGTGTGCCACCGTCCGCCGCCGCTCCCCCAACCCCCCTGGCACGCTGCTCATTTGGGAGCAACCGCCCGCACGGGTGACACGTCCGTATCGAGTGCGTACCACTGCGGCGAAATCCCTGCGGAAATCCGTCCGCGGGGCAACACTGAGTCCAACCGAAGGAAACGGGGGAAGCGGCCATGACCACTTCACGCTCATCGAGCCGCACGACGACGTTCACCCATCCGCAGCGAAAGACAATGCCCATGTGTCAGCACCAGCCGCCCTGCCCGTCAGCCGACTCCAGCGACCGGGAAGCCGCACATCCCGTGGCACACCACCCGGAGCAGGGCTGGAGCCTGTTGTGCAACGGCGTCCTCCTCTTCGAGGACACCGGTGAGCTTCTGCCGGACGGTCAGGTCATCGCCCCGCACCGTCCGGACGGCACGCCCCGGGTCGCCACCACCGTCTGACCCGTCGCACGTCAAAGGGCCCCCGGCGAGATCGCCGAGGGCCCTCATCGCTGCGCGGACGTCAGCCGTCGTACTCCGCCAGGGGCGGGCAGGAGCAGACGAGGTTGCGGTCGCCGAAGGCGCCGTCGATGCGGCGGACCGGCGGCCAGTACTTCTCCGCCGCCACGACACCTGCCGGGAAGACGGCCTCTTCGCGGGTGTACGGGTGGGTCCACTCCCCGCCGAGCGCACCCGCGGTGTGCGGGGCGTTGCGCAGCGGGTTGTCGTCCTTGTCCCACTCGCCGCTGCCGACCTTCTCGATCTCCGCGCGGATGGCGATCATCGCGTCGCAGAAGCGGTCCAGCTCGGTGAGGTCCTCGCTCTCGGTCGGCTCGATCATCAGCGTGCCGGCCACCGGGAACGACATGGTCGGGGCGTGGAAGCCGTAGTCGATGAGCCGCTTGGCGACGTCGTCGATGCTCACGCCCGTGGCCTTGGTCAGCGGCCGGACGTCGATGATGCACTCGTGCGCGACCAGCCCGCCGGGACCGGTGTAGAGCACCGGGTAGTGCGGCTCCAGACGCTTGGCGATGTAGTTGGCCGAAAGCACCGCGGTCTGCGTGGCGCGCTTGAGGCCCTCGCCGCCCATGAGGCGGACGTACGCCCAGGAGATCGGCAGGATGCCGGCCGAGCCCCAGGGGGCGGCGGAGATCGGACCGACGCCGGTCTCCGGGCCCGCGGTGGGCTGCAGCGGGTGGTTGGGGAGGTACGGCGCGAGGTGCGCGCGGACGCCGACCGGGCCGACGCCGGGGCCACCGCCGCCGTGCGGGATGCAGAAGGTCTTGTGGAGGTTCAGGTGTGAGACGTCGCCGCCGAACTTGCCGGGCTCGGCGAGCCCGACCAGCGCGTTGAGGTTGGCGCCGTCCACGTAGACCTGGCCGCCCGCGTCGTGCACCGCGGCGCAGATCTCGGTGATGTGCTCCTCGAAGACACCGTGGGTCGACGGGTAGGTGACCATCAGGACGGCCAGCTCGTCGCGGTGCTTGTCGATCTTGGCGCGCAGGTCCTCGGTGTCGACCTCGCCGTCCTCGCCGGTCTTGACGACGACGACCTTCATCCCGGCCATCACGGCGCTGGCGGCGTTGGTGCCGTGCGCCGAGGAGGGGATGAGGCAGACGGTGCGCTGCTCGTCGCCGTTGGCGCGGTGGTACGCGCGCACCGCCAGCAGACCGGCCAGCTCACCCTGGGAGCCGGCGTTCGGCTGGATGGAGACCTTGTCGTAGCCGGTGACGGCGGCCAGCCGCTCCTCCAGCTCCTGGATCAGCGTGAGGTAGCCCTGTGCCTGCTCGGCGGGGGCAAAGGGGTGCAGCTGCCCGAACTCCGGCCAGGTGACCGGCTCCATCTCCGTCGTCGCGTTCAGCTTCATCGTGCAGGAGCCGAGCGGGATCATGCCGCGGTCGAGCGCGTAGTCCTTGTCGGACAGGCGGCGCAGGTAGCGCAGCATGGCGGTCTCGGAACGGTGCTGGTGGAAGACCGGGTGGGTGAGGTAGCTGCTGGTGCGCAGCAGGCCCTCGGGCAGCGCGTCGGCGGCCGCCGCGTCCAGCTGCTCGACGTCGCCGGAGACACCGAAGGCGCGCCAGACGGCGGCGAGCTGCGTCCGGCCGGTGGTCTCGTCGCAGGCGATGCCGACGTGGTCCGCATCGACCTGGCGGAGGTTGACACCGGCGTCCCGGGCGGCGCCGACGATCTCCGCGGCCCGTCCCGGCACCCGGGCGGTCACGGTGTCGAAGTACGCGCCGTGCAGCAGCTCCACGCCACCGGCCGTCAGGCCCTCGGCGAGGACCGCGGCGTAGCGGTGAGTGCGGCGAGCGATGGCGGCCAGCCCGTCCGGGCCGTGGTAGACCGCATACATTCCGGCCATGACGGCGAGCAGCACCTGCGCGGTGCAGATGTTGCTGGTGGCCTTCTCGCGGCGGATGTGCTGCTCACGGGTCTGCAGGGCCAGGCGGTAGGCCTTGGTGCCGTCGGCGTCGACGGAGACGCCGACCAGGCGGCCGGGCAGGCTGCGGGCGAACTTCTCGCGGACGGCCATGAAGCCGGCGTGCGGGCCGCCGAAGCCCATCGGGACACCGAAGCGCTGGGTGGTGCCCACCGCGATGTCGGCGCCCAGCTCCCCCGGCGAGGTGAGAAGGGTCAGGGCCAGCAGGTCGGCGGCGACGGTGACGACGGCGCCCAGCTCCTGGGCCTGCGCGATGACCGCACGGGGGTCGCGGACCGCACCGGACGCACCCGGGTACTGCAGCAGCACACCGAAGACGCCGCGCTCGGCGATCTCGGCCGGAATGCCGCCGGTGAGATCGGCGACGACGACCTCGACACCGGTGGGTTCGGCGCGCGTCCGGATGACGGCGACGGTCTGCGGCAGGCAGTCGGCGTCGACGAGGAAGACGCCCTGCTTGACCTTGCCGACCCGGCGGGAGAGCGCCATCGCCTCGGCGGCGGCGGTGCCCTCGTCGAGCAGCGACGCGCCCGAGGTGGGCAGGCCGGTGAGGTCGGCGACCATCGTCTGGAAGTTCAGCAGCGCCTCCAGCCGGCCCTGCGAGATCTCCGGCTGGTAGGGGGTGTACGCCGTGTACCAGGCGGGGTTCTCCATGACGTTGCGCAGGATCACCGGCGGCGTGAAGGTGCCGTGGTAGCCGAGGCCGATCATCGACGACAGGACCTCGTTGCGCTGGGCGAGTGCGCGCAGCTCGGCGAGGACCTCCGCCTCCGAGCGGCCCTGCGGCAGCCCGAGCGCCTCGGCGCTCTTGATCACATCGGGTACGGCGGCCGCGGTCAGCTCGTCCAGCGAACCGAATCCGACCTGCGCGAGCATCTTCGCCTGCGCCTCGTGGTCCGTGCCGATGTGCCGGCGCTCGAATGGCGTACCGCGCTCCAGCTCGGTCAAGGGGATGCGATGGGTGGTCATCTGCGGGGGCCTCCTGGTCTCAACGACCTACGAGGGGCACCACGGCGCTGGTGCCCGGACGGCCTCCCCCTCTGTCATCTCAACCTGAGAGCTTCACCGGCCCGCAGCCGCGGCCCGGCTTTCACCGTCGGTGAGGAGGGGTTCCGGCGCTGCGTCGTCCGTGGCCCGCCCTGCTTTCCAGAGTGACCTCGTCCGAGCGGTACGTGTGCCTGAGAGTTTCCGGGGAGGATTTGCTCCTTCGGCGTCCGCGCCGCGAACGACGTGGACTCTCCCGCACGGGGTCAGCGGCCATTTGCCAGCCTACCAGCGCGTCATCTGGGGGATCCTTCGAGTGGCCGACATGAGAAATGTGCCGTTTGGTAGGTGTCACAAGGCAGTTGCGACCAGTTGGAGGGGCCGTGCAAACCGATATCGACCCGCGGAGCCTGATCGGCCGCAAGGCGTACGACCGCCAGGGCGCCAAGATCGGCACCGTGGACGAGGTCTACCTCGACGACGCGACCGGCGAACCCGAATGGGCGGCGGTGCGCACCGGACTTTTCAGCCGCGACGCCTTCGTCCCCCTGGAGCCGAGCCGCCTGGTCGACGACGCCCTGCACATCCCCTACGACCGCAAGCTGATCAAGGACGCCCCCGATTTCGGCGTCGGCCGCCACCTCTCCCCCGAGCAGGAACTCCAGCTCTACCACCACTACCGGCTGGACATCACCTCCCCGGCGGACCTCGACCGGCCTCCCGCCGACAAGAACTTCGGCACCATCGCGGGCCCGGACGACTGACCGCAACCCCTGTGACGGACGACCCGCAGCCCCACCCCAGGTCAACGCGTCAGGAACCGCGACAGGCCTCTCCCGGAGCAGAGATCTCCGACGGGCCGGACGAACCCCTCCCCTCTACGGGCTCGCCCTCGCCCGACGCTCCTGCCCAGCCGGATTCCGGGCGCACCAGGTCCTGACGATGTGCCTCCGGGCGGTCGGGCCCCGGACGCTCCGCCTTCTGGCTTCCGGGCTCACGGCATATCGCCTCCGTCCGGCGCGGCTCCACCCGGCCCGCACCCGGCCCGTCCGATTCCAGGGCATCCGGATCCGGACCACCGGCTCCGGACATCGGGCCACCAGCCATCGCGCTCGCCTCGCCCTCCCCGCCCGTGGCCGGCCCCGCTCCGCCCCGTACGGGATCCGGCTCCGGCGCACCGCCCACCAGCGGCAGCGGCTCCCCGGGCCGTAGCGCCGGATCGTCGACCGCGAAGGTCCGCACCCGCCCCGGCGCCGACCAGGGCTGCTCGAACCGCACCGTCACCCGCCCCACCCCGCTGCCCTGCACCCACCCGGCGCCGTACTCGTCATGGACGACGTCCAGCCCTGGATGCCAGCGGCGCGGCCGTTCCTCCTCCGGCTCGGCCCCGCCCTGCTCCTCGCCCGCCACGGCCGCTCCCCGGGCCTGCTGGGCCGCTTCGGCGGCCTCCTGCTCCGTGGCCAACTGGGCGAAGAGATCCTCCTGGGTGAAGTCGGCCAGCCCGCTCACCCCGACCCCCAGCAGCCGCACCCCGCCCGTGGTGTCGACCAGATCCAGCAGCCGGACCGCCGCCTCCCGCACCACCGCGGGGTCGTCGGTGGGCCCGCGCAGCGTCTCCGAGCGCGTCAGGGTCGAGAAGTCGTAGTTCCTGACCTTGATCACGACCGTGCGGCCGGAGCGGCCGGCGGCCCGCAACCGCTGCACACACCGCTCGGCCAACCGCACCAGTTCGTTGCGCACCCGGGTGCGGTCGGTGAGATCGACCTCGAAGGTGTCCTCCACCGACACCGACTTCGCGTCCCGCTCGGCGACGACCGGCCGGTCGTCGCGGCCCAGCGCCATCGCGTACAGCCCCGCCCCGTGCGCCCGCCCCAGCAGCCGTACCAGCTCCGCCTCCCCCGCCTCCGCGGTCTCCGCGACGGTCGTGATCCCCGCCCGGCGCAGCGCCTCGGCCGTCGCCGGTCCGACGCCCGGCAGGGTGCGGACGGTCATCGGGGCCAGCAGCTCCCGCTCGGTGCCCGGCTCGATGATCCGCAGACCGTCCGGTTTGGCCGCCTCCGACGCGATCTTGGCCAGCATCTTGGCCCCGGCCAGCCCCACCGAGCCCGTCAGGCCCGTGACCGCCCTGATGTCGCGCCGCAGCTGCTCACCGACCGCGCGGGCGGCGGCGGAGTCGGCCGCGACGCCCCCGGCCTCCAGATCGACGAACGCCTCGTCCAGGCTCAACGGCTCGACCAGCGGCGACAGCGCGTGCAGCAGCTGCATGACGCTGTCGCTGACCTGCCGGTAGACGGAGAAGCGGGGGCTGAGATAGGCGGCGTTGGGGCACAGTCGGCGCGCCTGGGCGGTGGGCATCGCCGACCGCACCCCGAAGACCCGCGCCTCGTACGACGCGGTCGAGACGACGCCGCGCGGCCCGATCCCGCCCACGACCACCGGCTTGCCGCGCAGGCTGGGCTTGGCCGCCTGCTCGGCGGCCGCGAAGAACGCATCCATGTCGAGATGCAGAATCGTCGGCGCTCGTCTCACACGACCGATGCTGCCGCATACCACTGACAATCGGCCCCGAGCAGGGCCGGAACACCCGGCGAAGGCTGCCCGCAGGCGGCCGGGCCCTCAGCCCGCGCGGTTGCGCCGCCGGGCCAGCTCGTCGTGCGGGTTCTGCCCGACCAGGGTCTCGCCGGTGTCCACCCGCTCACCGTGCAGCTGGGAGAGCGCACTCTCCACGTCCCGCCAGACCACGCCGATGGCGATCCCGAAGACGCCCTGACCGCCCTGCAGAAGATCGACGACCTGATCCGGCGAGGTGCACTCGTAGACCGTCGCACCGTCGCTCATCAGCGTCATCCGGGTCAGATCGGCCAGCCCCCGGGAGCGCAGATGCTGCACCGCGGTGCGGATGTTCTGGAGCGACACCCCGGTGTCCAGCAGCCGCTTGACGATCTTCAGGACGACGACATCCCGGAAGCTGTAGAGCCGCTGCGTGCCCGAGCCGTACGCCGGGCGGACGCTCGGCTCCACCAGGCCGGTGCGGGCCCAGTAGTCGAGCTGCCGGTAGGTGATGCCCGCGGCGGCACACGCGGTCGGTCCGCGGTAGCCGATGACCGCCGCCGCGCGCTCCGCCGGCACCGCGGTGGGCTGTACCGGGGTCCGGTCCGCCACCACGTTCGAAGGGAGCGGCAACGCCCCCTCCGCCGTACCGTCACCGGTGATTGCCACGCCGCCCTCCGTCCTCCACGTCCCGGACGGGACCTGCCATATCGACGGTATGCAGTCACTCGGGGTGCGTCAACGATCGCCGCGCTCGCCACGCCGAGTGATAATCACCCCACGAGTGGTTTCTCGTGACCCGAGACGGGGAAGGTCTGGCCGGTTGGCCGAAAAGATTCAGCCGGTGGCCGGTTCTCACGGAAACCCGTGAGCGCACCGCCACCGGCCGCTGTCACTGACTGTTCGTGCCGAAGTCCTCGGGCGAGATCTGGTCGAGGAACTCGCGGAACTTCTCCACCTCGTCCTCCTGCTCGTCCGGAATGGCGATACCCGCGTCGTCCAGCACACCGTCGGTGCCGAAGATCGGCGTACCGGTGCGCAACGCCAGCGCTATCGCATCGGACGGCCGTGCGCTGACCTCCACCCCGCTGGCGAAGACCAGCTCGGCGTAGAACACCCCCTCGCGCAGATCCGTGATGCGGACCTGCGTCAGCTCCTGGCCCACCGCTTCCAGCACGTCCTTGAAAAGGTCATGCGTCAGCGGCCTGGCAGGGACCATGCCCTGCTGGGCAAAGGCGATGGCGGTGGCCTCCCCCGGCCCGATCCAAATGGGCAGGTAACGATCGCCTCCCACCTCCCGCAGGAGCACGATCGGTTGGCTGGAAGGCATTTCCACCCGGACACCCACGACGTCGAGCTCGTTCACACAGCAACCCTAGGACGTGCCCGGCAGGTTTGGGTAGTCGGGCAGGTATTTGCTCACTGGAGATGGGCCCGCAGCGCGCTCTCGACGAGCGCCGCGTGCAGCCGCACGGAGAGGGTGGCCAGCTCCCTGGCCGTGGCCTCCGCATGCGCCCTGGTCTGCGGATTACGGTGCCGCCGCAGCGGCGCCACGACCTGTTCCACCAGGCCGGCCTCGCGCTCGGCAGCCGCCTTCACGGCCCGCAGATGACGCGGTTCGAGCCCGAAACGGCCGAGATCCGCGACGAGCCGGGCGATCCCGACGGCCTCGCCGCCGAAACTGCCCCCCGCATCGGCGGCGAGCAGGCCGTACGACTCCCACTCGGCCAGCTCCGCCTCGTCCACCTCGGCGGCGGCGAGCAGCTCGGCGCGGCCGATGCGGGCCGATGCTGGCCGCTCCTCGCCCAGCTCGGGGACGCCCTCCACCAGGTCCCTGGAGGGCGCCGGTGCGGGCAGCGGCAGCTCCTCACCGCGCTCCTGGGCTTCGAGGTGCTCCCTGATGACCTTCAGCGGGAGGTAGTGGTCCCGCTGCATCCGCAGCACGCTCGCGAGACGCTGGACATCCGCGGTGGTGAATTTGCGGTACCCGGAAGGCGTACGCGTCGGCTCGACGAGTCCCTCGGCCTCCAGGAAACGGATCTTGGAGATCGTGACCTCGGGGAACTCCTCGCGCAGCAGGCCGAGCACCGCACCGATGCTCACCGGCTTGCCGTCCGAGGAGGTGGTGCCGGACGGACCGGCACCACCTGTCGGTGTATGACGCATATGCCTTCCCTGGCCGGTCAGATCCCCGCGCCCCGCTGGCTCGGGTAGAAGACCAGGCGGTACTTGCCGATCTGGACCTCGTCGCCCCCGGCGAGAGCGACGGAGTCGATCCGCTCGCGGTTGACGTAGGTGCCGTTGAGGCTGCCGACATCGGCGACCGTGAAGACGCCGTCCTGACCGCGGCGGAACTCCACATGGCTGCGGGAGACCGTCACATCGTCCAGGAAGATGTCGCTCTGCGGATGCCGACCCGCCGTCGTCAGCTCGCCGTCCAGCAGGAAGCGGCTGCCGGAGTTGGGCCCCCGGCGGACGATCAGCAGGGCGGAGCCCAGCGGCAGGGCGTCGACCGCCGCCTGCGCCTCGGGCGACAGCGACGGGCTCAGGTTCTGCCCCGTGGACTCCCCGTCGTACGCCTCGATACCCGAAATCGAGATCGTCGACGTCGTCTCGGACGCGCGCTCGGGCTGCGCGCCCGCACGCAGCGGCGCACCGCACTGCGAGCAGAACTTGCCCGCCTCGGCGTTGCGGTGACCACACCTCGGGCAGGTCGAGGCCGCCCCTATGGGACCGGCACCGGACGGGTCACCAGCACCCGCCCCGGAACCACCGGCGACCTCGTCACGGAAGAGCGGACGATCCGCTCCGGCGCCGCTCTCCTCGGGCTGACGCGGTGCGCGGTGCCGCGCCGTGCCGCTGTCGCCCTCCTGGCGTGCGCTCTTGCCGAACAGCTTTCCAAACAACTTCACGGGCGATTCCCCTTGTACGAAACAGACCCGCCCGTGGGGCAGGACGAACCCTCGATGCACACACCGGCCGATCCGGACGTCATGTGAACGTCCGCGGCCTCCAGACAGTTTCCCTCACACGCCCCATACACGGTGCGTCGACCCCCCGCTACCTCATGCCCTTCCCGGGCCATCCCCATACGCGTCTCTCTCACTGCGATGACGACCGAGCGTAGTCAGGACGCTTCGCCTCTCGCAAGGCGTCCACGATGATCTTCTGTTCACCCGCGACACCCACCGTGGCCTGCTCCTTTTCCAGAGTCTGCACCACGCCACCGGGGATGTTGAGCGCCGGCTCCAGATCCTGCGGCTTCCCGATGACCTTGAAACGGTACGGCTCCGTGACCCTCTTGCCGTCGATCTCCACTCCGCCGCGGACATCAGAGAGGTAACTGTTCGCAACGATACGGACGTCGTTCACCTGAATCGCCTCGGCACCCGCGGCGCGCAGCTCCTGGATCGTGTCGAGCAGCTTGTCCGCCTCCACGGAGTGCGTCGGATCGCTGATGGTCAGGTTGATGCCGGGCCCCTGGGCCACGACGGTCCCGGCCAGCACGCCCAGCTGCTGTTCCTTCTCCACGGTCTGCTTACGCGCCTCCTCGGCCTGGTCCGAACTGTTCTCCAGCTCGGCCTTCTGTCCTTCCAGGCGCCGCTGCTCGTCCGTCAACCGCTGCGAACGGTTGTCCAGTTCATCCAGGATGCGCACCAGATCCTCCTGGCGCGCGCCCCGCAGCGCACTGCTGTCACTCGTGGAACGTACCTGAATCGCCAGGCCCAGGCCGAGAATGAACAGCAGCACCGCGACGATCAGTTGAGCGCGGGTCAGCCGCGGCGGCCACAGACCGGCGCGCAGCCGCTGCCGGCCGGTCAACGGCGGCTCCCCGCCGTCGCCATCCGGCGCCGTCCCGCCGGGCCGCCCGCCGGTGCCGCTTCCGCCACCCGAGGCGCCCCCGGCACCGGCGCTGCCGTCCGCCGGTTCACCGGCCCCGGCCTCGCCGCCCTGACCTGCACGTCCCGCACCGTCCTCCGGCCGCACACGGCTCTCGGGCGGCATCGGCCGCCGGTCCGCCGGCCGCCCATGCCCTTCGCCCGCCCGTACCACGCCTGCGGCCTCGGGAAGCTCACGACGCGCAGGGGCCTCATCGGCCTCCGGAAGCTCACGACGCGCCGGCTTCTCGGACTGCGGGCGTCTCACGGGAGGCTCGGTCCGGGGGCGGCGCTCGACCTCCCCGCCGGGCTTCCGCTCCGGACGCGGCCCGGGCTCAAGGGACGCGTCCCGGCCCGGACGCGGCGTCCCGTCGGTGGCCGAACGTTCCGGCTCGGGTGTCTCGTCGTTCGCCATCCGCCTCACGCCCTGAAGATGTGCCGGCGGATCGCGGCGGCGTTGGAGAAGATCCGGATGCCGAGGACCACGACCACGCCCGTGGAGAGCTGGGCGCCGACGCCGAGCTTGTCCCCGAGGAACACGATCAGAGCGGCGACCACGACGTTCGACAGGAACGACACGACGAAGACCTTGTCGTCGAAGATGCCGTCCAGCATCGCGCGCAGACCGCCGAAGACGGCGTCCAGCGCGGCCACCACAGCAATCGGCAAGTAGGGCTCGACCACCGTCGGCACCACGGGCCGGACCACGAGCCCGACCACGACCCCCACGATGAGCCCCAATACGGCGATCACGATGTGCCCTTCCCTGTGTCGGCGCCGTCCGCCTTCGTGGCGCCGGTCTGCGGCTGTGCTGTGCGTACGATCAAACTGGGCGCGGGCGGCAGGGTGACCTCGCCCTCCACGGAAATCCTGGTGCGCACGCCGTAGTTCTCCTGCAACACGTGCAGATAGCGGCCGTCGACGCTGTCCTGGAATGCGGTGCCGAGCCGCTGCCCGTCCCCCACCGCCAGCACCGTGTACGGCGGTACCAGCGGTTTGTTGTCGACCAGTATGGCGTCTCCCGCGGCTCTGATCGCCGAGAGGGACGTCAGCCGCTGGCCGTTCACGGAGATCGCCTCCGCCCCGGACTGCCACAGGCCGTTGACCACCCGCTGCATGTCCCGGTCGCGTACCCGCCCGGTGTCGGAGAAACCATTGCTCTCCCGGGGGCCGCCGCCGTTCCCGGACTCCGCGTCCTTGGCGTCGTCGATCACGAGTTTCACGCCGGGGCCGGTGACCTGCGTCGATCCGGCCAGCAGCGCCAGCAGCTCCGCCTTGTCGCCGCCGTGGCGGCGCAGCGCCTCACGCTGCATGGCATCGACGGAGTGACGCAGGGCATCGACCCTGCGCTGCTGCGCGTCGGCCTCGTCGGTGCCCTTCTGGATGCGGTTGATCAGCTCTTCGCGCTCTTTCGCCAGCGTCGGCGCGGATATCCGTGCCTGTGCGGCGCCCACGGTGACCACCACCGCGGCCAGCACGAGTCCGGCGGCGAGCCCCAACTTCGCCCGCAACGTGCGCGGCAGGCCGCCGCCGACGCCCGCGGCGGTCTTGCGTGCGGCGGCCTCCGCGTATCCGTCGTCGAGGCTGTGGTCCATCACGTTGGTCAGCAGCGACATGGACGCGTCGGGGCGCGCCGCCGGTCTCCTGGTGGTGCTCCGTTCGGGGCGCTGCTGCGACATGCCGCACATCGTCGCACGTCACCCGTGTGGTCGCCCAATGGCCCCACCGGCGCGCCGAATGGCGGCACACCGGTGGGGTGCAGGTCAGCGGCCCGCGCCGTCAACCACCGTTGACCATTCGTCCAACAGCCGGTCCGCGGAGGCCTCATCGGGCCCCTCCGCCCACAGATGCGTGACCGCCTCCGCGGGGTCGGGCAGCACGAGCACCCACCGGCCGTCCGTCTCCACCACCCGCACGCCGTCGGTGGTGTCCACGGACCGGTCCCCGGCGGCCTCGACGACGTTCCGCATGACCAGGCCCTTGACCGCCCAGGGCGTCGCCACGTCCCGGCGCCGTACGTGCGCCCGCGGGATGCGCGCGTCGATCTGGCTGAGCGTGATCTGCGACCGCGCGATCAGCCCGAGCAGACGCACGAACGCGGCGGAGCCGTCGAAGACGCTGCTGAACTCCGGAATGATGAACCCGCCGCGGCCGTCACCGCCGAAGACCGTGCCGTCCTCCCGCCCGACCCGCGTCAGATCATCCGGCGACGTCGTCGTCCACTCGACCTGCGTGCCGTGGTACGCGGCGACCTGCTCGGCGATACGGGTCGTGGTCACGGGCAGCGCCACCCGGCCGCTGCGGCGCTCCGCGGCGATCAGGTCGAGCATCACCAGCAGCGCACGGTCGTCCTCGATGATCCGGCCCCGCTCGTCCACCAGCGACAGCCGCTCACCGACCGGGTCGAAGCGGACCCCGAACGCCGCCCGCGCCGAGGCGACGATCTCGCCGAGGCGCACGAGCCCCTTGCGCCGGGCCTCGCCCGTCTCCGTCGGCCGCCCTTCGTTCAGGCCGGGATTGATCGTGAGGGCGTCCACCCCGAGACGGCCCAGCAGGCTCGGCAGAACCAGTCCGGCGCTGCCGTTGGACGCGTCGACGACGACCTTCAGCCCGGCTTCCGCGAGCCCTTCGGTGTCGACGGCCCGCAGCAGCGATCCGGTGTACGAATCGAAAACGCTGGACGGGAAGCGCAGATCGCCGATTTCCCCGGGAAAGGCGCGGCGGTATTCCTGGCGGGCGTAGACCCGGTCGAGTTTCCGCTGCCCGGCCTGGGAGAGGTCGGCGCCGCGGGCGTCGAAGAACATGATGTCGACGGAGTCGGGAACACCGGGCGTCGTACGGACCATGATGCCGCCGGCACTGCCCCGCGCGGTCTGCTGCCGGGCCACCGGCAACGGCACATTCTCCAGGTCCCGTACGTCTATGGCGCTGGCCTGGAGCGCGGAGATCACGGCGCGTTTGAGCGCACGGGCGCCCCGGGAATGGTCGCGTGCCGTGGTGACCGTCGCACCCTTCTTGAGCGTGGTCGCATAGGCGCCGGCGAGCCGCACGGCCAGCTCCGGAGTGATCTCCACGTTGAGAATTCCGGAGACCCCGCGGGCGCCGAACAGATGCGCCTGTCCCTTCGACTCCCAGATCACCGACGTGTTGACGAAGGCACCGGCCTCGATCGTCTTGAACGGGTAGACCCGCACATTGCCCTGCACGATCGATTCCTCGCCGACGAGACATTCGTCGCCGATGACCGCGCCGTCCTCGATCCGGGCGGCGCTCATGATGTCGGTGTTCTTTCCGATGACGCACCCGCGGAGGTTGGTCCGGGGCCCGATGAAGACGTTGTCGTGCACGACGGCCTTGTGCAGGAACGCGCCGCTCTTCACCACGACATTGGAGCCGACGACCGTGTGTTCACGGATCTCCACATCCGCCTCGACCTTGGCGTAGTCGCCGATGTACAGCGGGCCGCGCAGTACGGCGTCGGGATGGACATCGGCGCCTTCGGCCACCCAGACGCCCGGCGAGATCTCGAAGCCGTCGATGTCGACGTCGACCTTGCCGTCCAGGACGTCGGCCTGCGCCTTCACATAGCTCTCGTGGGTGCCGACATCTTCCCAGTAGCCCTCCGCGACATAGCCGTAGATCGGCTTGCCTTCCTTCATCAGCTGGGGGAAGACATCGCCCGACCAGTCGACGGAGACATCGGGCTGCACGTAGTCGAAAACCTCGGGCTCCATGACGTAGATGCCCGTGTTGACGGTGTCCGAGAAGACCTGGCCCCAGGTGGGCTTCTCCAGGAACCGCTCCACCTTGCCGGCCTCGTCGACGATGGTGATGCCGAATTCGAGGGGGTTGGGGACCCTCGTCAGGCAGACGGTGACGAGGGCACCCTTCTCCTTGTGGAAGCGGATGAGGTCGGTGAGGTCGAAATCGGTGAGCGCGTCACCGGAAATCACCAGGAAGGCATCGTCCCGCAGGGCCTCTTCCGCGTTCTTCACGCTGCCCGCGGTACCGAGGGGCTTTTCCTCATTGGCATAGGTGAGTTCCATGCCCAGCTCTTCGCCGTCGCCGAAGTAGTTCCGGACGAGTGAGGCGAGGAATTGCACGGTTACCACGGTCTCGGTGAGACCGTGCCGCTTCAGCAGCCGCAGCACGTGCTCCATGATCGGCCTATTGGCCACGGGGAGCAGGGGTTTGGGCATGCTGGACGTCATGGGGCGAAGGCGTGTGCCTTCACCACCAGCCATCACAACGGCCTTCATGTCGGAAGCGTCCTCCTCTAAGAGACGACGGTCTTGCCGACTTCACCCGTCTGGATCGCCCACTGTTCTCACGTACGGGCGCCAGAGTGGCACTGGTATTGCCTGTTCGGCGAGCTCAGTCGGCTGTGGCGTCCGCCCTGATGATCCTGCGGACCTGAACCACGTAGAGGATTCCTGCCCACCAGTACAGCGCCGTACCCCATCCGGCGAAAGCCCATCCGAAAACAGCAGCGAGCGTATGAAGCCAGCCACTTCCCTCACTGAGAAGGAGCAACGGGAAGGCGTACATGAGGTTGAACGTCGCGGCCTTACCGAGGAAGTTCACCTGGGGCGGGCCGTATCCGTGCCGCCCCAGGAATCCGACGGCGACCAGCAGCATGAGTTCCCGCGCCACCAGCGCAGCGGTGAGCCACAGTGGCAGGATCTCCCGCCAGGTGAGCCCCACGAGCGTGGAAAGGATGTACAGCCGGTCCGCGGCCGGGTCGAGGATGCGCCCCAGGCTGCTGATCTGGTTCCAGCGACGGGCGAGCTTACCGTCGAGATAGTCGCTGACTCCGCTCAGGGCCAGGACGAGCAGTGCCCAGCCATCGGCCTTGGGTCCGCCGAATTCCGGCCACAGAATCAACCACAGGAACACCGGCACGCCAACCAGGCGCGCCATGCTCAGAATGTTCGGGATGGTGAGGACGCGATCCGTCTGGACCCGCGTCTCCTGGACCTCCACGCGGGGGCCTCCTGTGGGAAATGTGCCGACAATGCCCCCTGACCTTACCTGCCGGCCCGATCGGGCCGTGCCTTGGGTCCGAAGGCCACTCCTGAAACGCAAAAAAGCTCCGGTCCCCGGGAACCATCACTGATTCCCGGAGACCGGAGCTGAAAAATTGTTCGGCGGCGTCCTACTCTCCCACAGAGTCCCCTCTGCAGTACCATCGGCGCTGAAAGGCTTAGCTTCCGGGTTCGGAATGTAACCGGGCGTTTCCCTAACGCAATGACCACCGAAACACTATGAAGTTAACCAACCCGGCACAATCACAGGTCGTTACTTCAGAACCTACACAGTGGACGCGAGCAACTGAGGACAAGCCCTCGGCCTATTAGTACCAGTCAACTCCAACCGTTACCGGTCTTCCATATCTGGCCTATCAACC